>PSMA01000041.1:0-20510 GCA_040289905.1 Blastocatellia bacterium | reverse complement strand
CGAGGCGATGGCGGCGGCTTATCCGTCTCTGTATTGCCAAGTGTATCTCCGGCGACGTCGCCTGGCCCTGACGCAGAGGTGCCGCGTATTTTGTTGCCCGATCCGGAACCTATTGAATCGCTCAAAAATGGAGCGACGATGAAATTCTGGTTCGGCCGAGAGGTGTATCGGTTAACTTCCGCCGACCAATCTTCCGGTACGTACTTCGATTCCTCGATTCGGGCTTGATTTATCGGGCGTGTAATAGCCACTGGAGCAGCCGCGGATGGCCCGGGTTGCAACTGTTTTTTTTTCCGGCTGGAGGGGGCGGACAGCAATAGGCGATAAAAGATCGTTAGACAAAAGGCCTTGATCGCCGATTTCAAAGTTGGCTGTATAGATGTCGAAAATAAGCAAGGCCATTGCCGCAATACTTACAGAGATTCCGGAGAGGATAAAGTAACTGCGGCGTTTATTACCGGCGACATTTGCGGATTCTACCATTTGTTCTAACATCGAGCGTTTCTCCCGTTGAGCGGAATTTTAAGCCGGTGCCAAACATTCGATCAGCCCGATCCAGATCGGGTAAACATTGATGATAGACGTAAAAAATTTGAAATCGTTCCCGGCGGGTAGAAACAAACCGGCCGATCGCTTGCAGAAGGCAGTAGGCGCGGGTACTTATGCTCGCTGAGCGAATTTTTTCGCGACGCAGCGGAATCGATGTGGAATCAATAACGGCGTATCAAGATAACGCCTGCGGTAATAAGGATCGCGCCGATAATCCGGAAAGCCGATATTTCCCGAACCGGAACTCCTAAAAAGCCGAAATGATCGATAATAAGAGTCAGAATCATTTGGCCAGCGATAACAAGGCTGAAAGTCATCGCAACGCCGAGCCGCGGGATGAGCGCAACCGTTGAAGCAACAAAAAAAGCGCCAATTAGTCCTCCAATCCACGCTACTGGAGGCGCGCTCGGAGCTGCAAAAAGACCAGTAGTTGGGGTACCAGTCGCGAAAATATAAACCAACAGGGACAAAGTGCCAATCAGAAACGAGATCAAAGCGGCAATAATCGGATTCCCGACCGCGATTGCCATCCGATTATTGACTGCTGCCTGGATTGGAAGCATTGCGCCGGCAAGCAGTGCGAGCAGAATATAGATTACCACGGTGTTCATTTGTTAATAATTGATTTTATCGGGTTTTGAAATCCATTCCCGAAAGACTTCAACCGCTTCATCGCGATGAAGCTGCTCGATCGGAATTCGTCGGTCGGTGGAATTTGTTTTGCAAAGCTCGGTGTAAATAAAAGCATCGTCAAAGCCCGCTTCGGCAGCATCAAAGCGGGTCGCGGCTATGTAAATCCGATCAGGCCGTGCCCAATAGATTGCGCCGAGACACATCGGACACGGCTCGCAAGACGTAAATAGCGAGCAGCCTGTGAGTTGAAAACTTTCGAGCACTTCACAGGCTCTCCGAATAGCGACAATTTCAGCGTGGGCTGTAGGATCATTCGTTGACGTTACACGATTGCAACCTTCGGCAATAATCTCGTTGCCGCGCGTGATTATGCAGCCAAACGGCCCGCCCGAATTGTTCTCCATTCCTAGGCGAGCTAACGCAATCGCCCGGAACATAAAGCGTGAAACATCACCCGTCATTTCGGCTCAATCTGAACTTCAAAAACTTTATCCCAGAGTTTTCCAGTAATGAAAATTCGATCACGTGCGCTATCGTAAGCGATCCCGTTTAGTACGTCGGCCTTTCGATTCGAATTGCGAATCTGCGATACCAGCTCAGTAAAATCAATGCGGCCGAGGAGTTTTCCGGATTCGGGATCGATCCTGACAATAAATGGCGTCTCCCAGACGTTTGCCCAAATCTCGCCTTTGATAAATTCAAGTTCATTCAGTCGTGTCAGTGGCCGGCCGGCCTCGTCGCGGACGACGATTGTACGCTTTGTCTTAAAAGACTCCGGATCTACGACTCGCAAGACATGCGTGCCGTCGCTCATAATCAAATCGGAGCCATCCGATGTAAGACCCCAGCCTTCGCCTGGATAGCGGATTTCGCGTAAAAGCTTGAAATCGTTCAAATCATAAACAAATGCTGTCATTTCCTGCCAGGTAAGCTGATAAAGCTTATCGCCAAGAATCGTGATTCCTTCGCCAAAATAATCGCGGGGTAGGTCGTATTTTTTTAGAATGCGGCCACTTTCGAGATCTACTTTTCTAATGCTTGAAAAAAAATCATCGCCGTCGCGGCCGCCGGTGCCTTCATAAAGAAAACCCTGATGGTATTGTAGCCCCTGGGTAAAAGCCTTCGGATCATGCGGATAGGCTTTTACGATTTTGTACGTAAAATCGCGGACGGGGATAGATGACGGCGTTGCTACAGGTGAAATCGCCGGCGACTTTGCGTTGCCGCTGCAACCTGCAAGCAAGGCTAAGGCAAGTAATATCCCGTTGCGGGCATAACGGAAAGTCATAATGACAGACATCGAATGAGAAAAGTTCATAGGAAGACTCTTAATCCTTACTTACCGTCGGCGTGGGCCGCTCGCCGACGATGCGGGCGGGGCAAGTTCGCGATCGATCGCCCGGCGAAACGCTTCGGCTGAAAGCCGATGAACTTTCGCCCCATTGACGAAAATCGTTGGCGTCGAGGTTACGCCGTAACGATCGCCGTCTGCAATATCATTTTCAATTCGCGAGTACGTATTTCCGGCGGTCATGTCGGCCCGAAATTTCTCCGTGTTCAAGCCGAGCTGCTTTGCGTAACCTAAAAGTGCGTCCTGATCCAGTTGGGATTGATTTCGGTAAAGAATATCGATGTATTCGAAAAACTTACCTTGCTCGGCAGCCGCGAGGGCGGCTTTTGCTGCGTCTAGTGCATTCGGATGACGGTCGCTCAGCGGAAAGTTTCTGACGACGAGCCGAACCTTGCCTTTGTATTGCTGAAGCAGCCGAGCAATCGTCGGATGTACAGCCGCGCAAGCAGGGCATTGAAAATCGCTGAACATTACAAGCTCAACTGGCGCCGACGCCGCGCCGATGAACGGACAATTGTTGGTCGCGATGTCCTGTCGAAGGATCGGCGGCTCTTTCAGCAAAATCTTTACGCTATATTTGGCAAATAGACGATTTTTGAGATTCGATTCGAGCTGTTCACGTTCGACATCGGAAAAATCCCGCATTTTATCGGTAATTTCTTTTGCAATTATGCCGGAGGCATCCGTTCCGGTTTCTTCGGCTTCCTTTTCGATTAAAAAGCTCAGGATTACCGCTATCAAATCCGCTCGGACGTCTTCGTAGCGAAAATGCAATTCATCGTTGAGAAAAATTCGGAACTTTCGATTGTATTCGGCAAATGTAATCGGAGTTGCTCCGACGCGGGCCACGACATCGGCCGACTTCAAATTCGGCGAATTGATATCTTTGAAAACGACGGCTCGGTACTTCTCCCGAAGCCTTTCGATAAATTCGCCGAGTTTTTTCTGCTCCATCTGCGCGGTGATATATTCGATGATTTGCTCGCGGCTTTCTTCGAGCGTCACTCCGCCGAGCCGCTTTTCATTTGCATTAAAAAACTCTGCGATTTGGCGATCTGTTGGTCGACCCGCAGAGTTTCGCACTTTTTCGATAATCTTCTCGGCAGAGGAACCGGTAGATTTAGCCTCCACGTCGAGGAGTTTTTCGGCAAGCATTTGAGAAAGCAGACTTTCGCGGAGCCGAAGCGTATCGCGCCGCCGATTCAAATATACATCGCGGATCTCGGGGCTAAGGTCAGCTGTCGTGAACGAACGGAATTTAGACGTTGCAAGTATTTCCGATCGCGGTTGAGCAAAAACAAAAGTCGCGGCCGTAATCAAAAATGAAATCGAGCAGATTACTGCAATCAGGCGGCCTAAAAAGCGTTTGCAAATCATTCGTCAAATTGTATCAGATTTAAATCGATTTTTACTGCTTTGGAAGGCTCCGGCAGGCCAAAGATCTCCGGGTGAAGGAGCTTTGCGAGAATTTCTACTCCGTCGATCAGCCGCGGACCGGGTCGCGAGAAATAGCTGGTTGCGTCGAGTGCCCAAATCTTGCCGGCGCAGACTGCGGCCATCGAGCGCCAAGACGCTGGAAAGCGGACGCTTTTTATCTGGCGAAAAATATCCTCGATATAGTAACCGCAAGGGATTAGTACCAGCACGTCCGGATCTTCCGAGATTATTCGATCGTAGCTTGTTGTCCTCGAAGGCTGTCCTTTTTCTCCTAAAAGACAGATTCCGCCCGCTGCTTCGACCTGTTCCGGCACCCAATGGCCAGGAGCGAAGGGCGGGTCGAGCCATTCAAGCATCATCACTTTTGGACGAGCAATTATCGAATCGGTCTTGCTTTTTACTTGACGCAACCTTTCCCTTAAACGCTTGACAAGCTGTTCGGCATTTGCCTCGGAGCTGGTAAGCGAGCCCACGGTTAAGATGGTCGAAAAGACATCTTCGATCGAATTTGGCTCAAGGGAAATAATGCGCGCATCGACCGAGAAAATCCGGGTCGCACGAGCGATTGTTTGATAATTTACCGCGCAGACGTCGCACAATTCCTGCGTTACGATTAAATCCGGCTGCAACTTGGCGAGTAATTCCGTGTTCAGATCGTAAATAGTTCCGTGGCCGTCGATCTGGCTTCGGACCGAATGATCGACCTCGCGGCTGGACATTGTTTCGTGCGATATTCGGCTCGAAGTTATTTTTGGGAGCCGTGCGGTCACTGGAGGATAATCGCATTCGTGAGTGACGGCGACCAGTTTATCCTCGAGGCCGAGAGCACAGACGATTTCCGTCGCAGACGGAAGAAGCGAGACGATCTTCATTTCTAAAATTTACCACAAACTGACAGCGAAATTTTCTTATGGGAGCGAGAATCGTCCCAAATTGCCAGACTCCTCCAATTAGATCAGCCATACCATTTTTATTAGCGATTACGGGAGCCGCGTTTATCTCGTCTTATCTGGTTTTTTTTCTGATTTAACAATTTCTGCTGGCCTAACGTTTACGATTAAGGAAGCTTGCTTTGCGAAAAGCGGCCTCTGCCAGCCCGAAATACAGACCGATTTTGCGAAGTTCGCGTAACTAAAGCGGTAAGGATGCAAGCTTTGTGTCTTCCATTATTGACGAAATATCAGCATTCAGAGGAGGAAAGGCAGTTGACGCCCGATCGGCATTTAATTTCCGATGTCTTCTGACCCCGAAAGAACGCGGGAGGCCGAAATCTGCAGCTTCCTTTTTTTACGCCGGAAAAATTGGTAATCTACTTTGGAAATGACCGAAACGCGAATCAAACGAGCTAAGCCCGACATCCGGGCGATCACGCGCCTCGTCCCGCCTGAAGGAAATCTGGTACAGGGACAATCGGAACTTCCGATCGATCCGGCGCTTGCAGCAGAAGCTGCTTATGTCATTGCAGCAAATAATAACCATTACGGCCCGAGCGAGGGCGATTCGGCCCTGCGAAACGCGGTTGCGGAAAAAATCGCGCGATTTAACGGCGTTAAAGTTGATCCTGCTCAAAGGCAGCTGATGATCACCAGTGGCGGCACGGGCGCGCTCATTGGCATAGCACAAGCATTTTTGACGGGGCATTCCGCGTTGGTGTTCGAGCCGTATTATCCATATCACCGAAGGATTCTGGAAGAATTCGGTAGCCGTGCCGAAACCTTTGAACTCAATGAAGAGCTTGCATTTGACGGAAAGAGGTTTTTCGAGCGTTGCCGCGAACTTAAACTGCGAAAAGATTTTCCGTTGGCGGCAATTATAGTATGCACGCCGGCGAATCCGACCGGAAAGGTAATGACGGAATCCGAGCTTCAAATCATCGCTGATGCAGCCCAAGAATTCGATCTATTGGTAATCTCCGACGAGGTTTATGAGCATTACGTAACCGCGGAGCAGCAGCATGTTTCGATTGCTGTTCTGCCGGATATGTTCGAGCGGACAATTACAGTAAACTCCTTTTCCAAGTCCTGGAATATCTCCGGTTGGCGGCTTGGTTACACATTCGGACCGGAGCGGCATATCGCACGAATCAACAGTATCGCTAATGTCGTCTATGTCTGTCCGGCGACTCCGCTTCAATCGGCTCTGGCTTCAGTTTTGATGAAGGATCCGGGTTACTATCACCGATTGGAAGAATCTTTCAATGGAAAACGTGAATTCGTCGCAAGCCAGCTTCGGCAGCTAGATTTCGAGCTCTTTGAATCCGGCTCAGCATTTTACATCTGGGCAAGAATTCCTCGCCAATTTAGCGATGCAGTTGCATTTAACGAAATGCTGATGCGCGATGCCGGAGTTGGCCTTACGCCCGGAAGCGCTTTTGCGGATTCGGAGAGATGGGACGCATATGTACGCATTTGTATCGCGCGTGAAGACCGAATTCTCCATTCCGCAATTGAGAAAATTCGATCTGTCCTGAATCGGTAAAAATGTCGGCCAAGGCGCGTATTTTACAACCGAAAGGTCTTTTTGTCGCGGCTGTTGCGGCCATCACGGTCGCTTTTTTGACGGATACAGCGGGGCAGACGTTACAATTGCGCGAGATTGACCATCTTGAGCGCGCTGCGGACAGATACAGCAGATCGAACAAGACGCGCGCGATCGCAATTGCCGACATTGCAGAATACGATTCGCCTCGCCCGGAATGGAAACGTTTCGCGTCAGAAGAAGAATTGGATATGTTTTCCCGGGATAATTCCGTTTACACCGCTGCTCTCAACTGGGTTCGCGGTCGGAATCTTGTAGTAACTTCAATTTCGTCCGGTAGCCCTTCCGGAGATTGGGCACGTTATGTCAAATACGTTTTCTACGATGATGGGCGCACCGCAAAAATTTCCGATGAGTTGCGGACTTTTTACGGCAATTGTATCGCGCGCACCTTCATCTATTTATCGCGAAGCGGCCGCATTTTGGAAAAGCAGACGCGCTCGTTCGATCTGGTTACAAGAAAACCGCTCAAACGCAGTTGTGATACCGTTGCTGACGCATCGTTTCATCGTAATGCGAGAGAACTACCATTTTACGCTTTAGTAATTCGAAAGTAGACTGTAATCGACCGAAGTTTCGTCAAAGCCGGACCTCGGCGCTCAATGCCGTCCATTAAAACTTATGAAAAAACTCGCCATTTTGCTCTTCGTATTTTCTCTTCTAGCTACGATTCCGCTTGTCCGCGCGGACGAGGGAATGTGGACATTTGACAATCCGCCGCTTCGGCAATGGAAAGAAAAATATGGCTTCGATCCGTCTGTAGATTGGCTTGACAGAGTACGGCTTTCTTCGCCGAAAGTCAACGGGGCTTCCGCGGGATTCGTTTCGCCGAACGGATTGATTGCGACGAACCACCACGTCGCTGCCGGCTACATCGAGCGCGTTTCGACGAAAGAGAGAAACTTAATGAAAACCGGTTTTCTGGCGCGTTCGCCCCAAGAAGAGTTGAAAATTCCCGATGCTAGCGCGTCCGTACTTGCATCCTTTGAAGACGTCACAAAGCGCGTAAAAGGAGCCGTCGAAGCGGCAGCATCCGATGCCGCTGCAGCAGCGAAACGCTCGGCGGAAATTGCCACAATCGAAAAAGACTGTGCGGCAAAAACGAAACTTCGATGCGAGGTCATCTCTTTTTACAGTGGCGGCGAATACTGGTTGTATCGATTCAAGGTTTACACCGATATCCGGCTCGTAATGGCTCCGGAAGAGCAGGCCGCTTTTTTCGGCGGCGATTATGACAATTTTACCTACCCGCGCCACGATCTCGATTTTACATTTCTTCGCGCTTACGAAAACGGGCGGCCGGCGTCGACTCCGAATTATTTCAAATGGTCGGAAACAGGAGCTGAGGAAGGCGAATTTGTGGTTGTCTCCGGTTATCCGGGCTCAACGGCTCGCTTGCTGACTGTGGCTCAGCTTGCCTATCAGCGCGATGTCGGAAATCCCTTGCAGAAGAACGTTTGGCAGTTGCGGCGGGCCGCGCTTGAGGAGTATTCGCGGCGCGGCGACGAAGAGCTTCGACAGGCCTGGCCCGCGATGCGTTCATTTGCAAATTCATTAAAGCGTCTTGACGGGCAACAGGAGGGCTTGCTGAATCCGAGAAACTTTTCCCGAAAAGAAGCTGAAGAGAAGGCACTTCGGCAGGCAGTTAATCAGAACGCTGATTTAGAAAAGCGTTATGGATCTGCCTGGGACAATATTGCCTCGGCCTATGCAAAATTGCCCTCGATGGCCGAAAGACTCGCTTTTTCAAATCTTGCTGCCTCGCGATTGGCTACGATCGCATTGCAAATCGTAAATTTTAAAATCGAAATGTCAAAACCGAATGCGGAGCGATGGCCCGAGTTTCGCGACGAGCGACTCAAGGCGATAGAAACTTCCATTTTGTCGCCGGCGCCGATTTACGTCGCTATGGACGAAGCATTGCTTGCCGCCTGGCTCCGCGATGCGCGAAATACTCTCGGAGCGGATGATCCGTTTATCCGAGCCGCTCTTGGTGGCGCCGAACCGGCGGAAGTAGCCAGTCGCGCAGTTCGCGGTACGTCACTTAAGGATCCCGCGTTCCGTCAGCGGCTTCTTTCCGGGTCCGCCGATGAATTTTCAAAGTCGAAAGATCCGATGATTTTGCTTGCCCGAGCTGTCGAACCTGTAATGCGCGAGCTTCGGGCGTGGAACGAGCGGAACATAGTCGACGTTGAAACGGCAAACGGAACGCGTATCGCGGAAGCCCGCTTTGCAGTTTACGGCAAATCGATTCCGCCGGATGCCAATTCACAATTGCGTATTGCGTATGGAACCGTCAAGGGCTACGAGGAGGATACAACACTCGTTCCTTCCAAAACTACATTCTTTGGCCTGTTTGACCGCGCGCAGAGTTTCAACGAAAAACCTCCTTTCGACCTTCCGGAGCGGATAAAAGCGAGTCGAGAAAGGCTGAATCTCGCCGTCCCGCTGAATTTTGTCTATACCGCAGATACGATTGGCGGCAATTCAGGCTCGCCGGTGATCAATAAAAGAGGCGAACTTGTCGGTCTAAACTTTGACAGTAACTTACAAAAACTCTCCAATCGATATTGGTACATCGACGAATCCGAGGGTTCTCGCGCGGTGGGTGTGCACTCTGCAGGTATTTTGGAGGCGTTGCGGAAGATTTACGATGCCGAAGAGCTCATTCGGGAATTGACCGGAAAATAATGCACTATCATTTAATCGGAATATGCGGGACAGCGATGGCCTCGCTGGCGGGAATGCTGCAGGTACGTGGACACCGAGTGACTGGTTCGGATCAAAACGTTTATCCACCGATGTCAACGCAGCTCGAAGCTTTGGGAATCGAGGTAATCAATGGTTATCGAGCGGAGACTGCCGATATAGGTGCAGATGTCGTTGTAGTCGGTAATGCGATTTCGCGCGGAAATCCAGAACTCGAGGAAATACTGAACCGCAAAATGCTCTACCGGTCTCAGGCTGAGGTTGTAAAGGAAGAATTTATTCGCGGCCGCCGATCGCTTGTAATTGCCGGAACACATGGGAAAACAACAACTACGAGCATAGCGGCCTGGACCTTTGAAGTCGGCGGTCTAAATCCGGGATTTTTGATTGGGGGAATCGCACAAAATTTCAATTCAAGTTTTCGTGTTTCCGACAGCGATTATTTCGTAATCGAAGGCGATGAGTACGACACGGCTTATTTTGACAAAAAGCCGAAGTTTATGCATTACCTTCCCGAAGTTGCGATTATCGGAAACATCGAATTCGATCACGCGGACATTTATCGTGACCTGAGGGAAGTGAAATTTCAATTTTCGCGGCTGATGAATCTGGTCCCAGGTAACGGAAAACTGATTTGCGGGATCGATTCGCCCGCGGTTCGCGAAGTGCTCAGTGAAATGAAGGGTAAACTTTTTACGCAAATTGAGACTTTCGGACTAAGCGAGGATGCCCGATGGCAGGCGCGATATCTAGATTTTAGCGGCGATAAAACGCGGTTTACGGTGTTTCGGGATTCGGTAGCCTGGGGCGAATTTGAGATGGATTTGATCGGCGAATTCAATGTCAGGAACTGCCTAGCGGTGATAATTGCCGCAGATTTCTGGCGCATTTCGAAAGAAAAGATTCAGCAGGCCTTTAATTCCTTCAAATCCGTCAAGCGAAGAATGGAAGTCCGCGGAGTTTGCCGGGGAATCGCGGTGATCGATGATTTTGCACATCACCCAACAGCGGTCGAGGAAACCCTTAAAGCGATTCGGCTCAAATATCCGGGCCGGCGCGTAATCGCTGTCTTCGAACCGAGGTCTTGGTCCTCGCGCCTTGCCGTCTTTCAAGAGCTATACGGAAAGGCCTTTGCATTTGCCGATTATGTAATCGTCTCGGGCGTTTACAATACCGCAAAAGCCAGCGAGCTCGGCAAGCTATTGGATGTGGACGAACTCGTTGGTGACCTTGCAATGCAGGGCAAGCCGGCTTTCGCCTTGTCCGATGCCGCCTCGATCATCGAGCACCTAATGCCTGAATTAAAGTACGGCGACGTCGTCGTTATTATGTCAAATGGTGGTTTTGATGGCATCCACGATAAACTACTAGCCAAGCTTGGCGCAGCAGTCGGGAATTTCACCGCGGATTATTGAATCGCCGAAAATTGTCGCGTCTGTTCGTCGAGCGGCAAAGTTTCCGATACGTGGGACGCGAACGCTGCTTTATTCTTCTGTAGCAGTACCTGTGCAAGCCGAGCCTCGACCGGCCGTGAGAAAAGAAATCCTTGACCGAGTTTGCAGCCGAGCTGTTGCAGCATCTGCATTTGTCCGACAGTCTCGACGCCCTCGGCGACCACCTCTATTCCCAAATTCTCGCCCAGCATTAAAATAGTCTTTACGATCGCATCGCTGGGTCGGTCGCTCCCGAGCTTATCGATAAACGTACGATCGATTTTCATTCTATGCAGTGGAAACTGCTGCAGATAACTCAAGCTGGAATAACCGGTTCCAAAATCGTCCGTCGATAGCCGAATGCCAAATTCGCTCAGGTCGCGTAGGACGCGTTCGGACTTTTCCTTGTGTTCCATCACCGTACTTTCTGTTACTTCAAGCTTAAGTTGCCAAGGAGAAAGTCCCGTTTTGCAGAGCGTATCGGTTACTTGTGCTGTTAGCGAAGGATGCATCAGCTGGCGCGCTGAAAGATTTACGCTAATGGAAAGTTGACGATCGAATTGTATTTGCCATTCGGCTGTCTGCCGGCAAGCCTCACGAATTATCCACGTACCGATTGGAACGATCAGGCCAGTTTCCTCAGCAACGCTGACGAAATCGTTTGGCGAGATAAGACCGAGAACGGGATGACGCCATCGAATCAGTGCTTCAAATTCGCTTATTTCGAAAGATTCTAGATCTACGATCGGCTGATACAACACTTCGAATTCTTCGCGCTCGACAGCGTGCCGAAGATCGGTTTCAACCCGTAGAAGCGTCAGGTTTTTGACATGCATTTCGCGGTCGAAAATCTCGTAGCGAGCCGCGCCGCCATCTTTTGCCCGATACATTGCTGAATCAGCGTCTCGCAAATATTCTTCCGGCTCGCGAACTGCTCCGTCGGAAAGAATAATCCCAACGCTCGCTGTCGTGAACACTTCGAAACCGCCAATCGAAAAAGGCTCTGCTATTCGCTGCTGAAGGCGTTCTACGACGTTGATTACATCATCTCGCGAGCCAGTTCGGTTGAGCAAAACGGTAAACTCATCGCCGCCTAAACGCGCAACTACGTCGCCCGGCCGTAAAGCTGATTTTAGCCGCTCAGCTATCCCGATGAGCAGTTTGTCGCCGACGACATGGCCAAGGCTGTCGTTAATCACCTTGAACCGGTCAAGGTCGAGGAACAAAACAGCGAAGCGCGATTCATCCGACTGCTGTGATCGTTTGATCGCTTGCCTCAGGTGCTGCATAAATTCCATTCGGTTCGGCAAGTCGGTCAGCGGATCATGCCGCGCGTAATAATTGAGTTTTTCCTCGCTTTCCTTTTGTTCGTGGATATCTGTATTCGTTCCGAACCACTTAACAATCTTGCCGTCCTGGTCGAGTCCGGCGGTCGCTTTGGAAACGTGCCAGCGATACTGGCCATCGCTGCGAAGCAAACGAAACTCCATTTCAAAGGGCTCGCCGGTACGCAGGCTCTCACGCCAGCGGCGCTGTGTTTCTTGGTAGTCGTCCGGATGAATTACGTCGCGCCAACCTCGCCCGATCATCGTTTCAAACTCGATGGCGAAATAATCGAGCGTCCGTTTGTTCACATAGTCCAGCGTTCCATCGGGTAATGCTGTCCATATTTGGTGGAGGATGCCTTCGCCAAGTTGTCGATACCTCAGCTCGCTTGCTCGAAGGGCCTCTTCCGCCTTTTTTCGCTCGGTAATATCGCGGCCGATTCCCTGAACTCCGATTGGACGGCCGTCCTGATAAATCAACCTTGTACTGAGCTCGAGCGGAACGCGCCGACCATCTTTGGCTATGATTTCAACCTCGTACGCGGTCGGGCCGCCACCATTGAGTTTTTTTGCGGTCATCTGCTGCGCTTGTTCCAGGTATTCCGGCGCGACGACCTGTGAAATGTTTATTGAAACGGCCTCTTCGCGGCTGTATCCAGTTATTATCTCGCCGGCGCGGTTTATTGAGGTAAAATTGCCCGCAAGGTCGTGCGTATAAATTAGGTCGTTTGCATTTTCGAAAAGATCGCGATATTTTTCCTCGTTTTCGCGGATTGCGGCCTCGACGCGTTTGCGCTCGGTGATGTCGCGTGCGATTCCCTGTATTGCGATCGGCTCGCCGTTTTTAGTAATGATGCTGCTATTTACTTCCAGCGTAATGCGGCTTCCATCTTTTCGAATGCAATCAACTTCATAGGAAGTTTGCTTACAATCGCCACTCAATTTTTTCATCAACTGAGCACGGACGAATTCTAGCTGGTCCGGCGCGATGACATCCGTCATATTCAGAGCCGTCGCTTCTTCGGGCGAATAGCCGAATATGCGCTCTCCCGCCTTGTTTATTGAAAGGTAATTACCTTCCAGGTCGTGGACATAAATTATATCGCTCGCGTTATCAAATATATTTCGAAATCTTTCTTCGCCGAGCCGGAGTTCTTCCTGGGCAAGTTTTCGCTCTGTGATGTCGATGATCACGCCCTCGCGACAGACGATATTGCCGCTCTCGTTACGGATAAGACAGCCACGGTCTCTGACCCAGTGGAGTTTTCCGGCGGCGTCAATGATCCGGTATTCATAATCTACTTCGTTTCCGGTTTCGGTCGATGCGACGGTCTCGCGAAAAACCCAGTCGCGATCTTCGGGATGAATTACCCTTAGCCACATTTGCGGATCCGAAGTCCATTGTTCGATCGGATAACCGAAACGGCAAAATGCCGGGCTGACGTAGATCGGCGAATACGGAGGCGTTGCGTCAACTGCATAAAACAAGACCGGCAAATTCTCGATAAAATTACGATAGTGCTGGTCTGTTAACGTCGCGCCGACGGCCGAGATAGTGGCCCGTGATGAGGACTTGTCGTGGGAGGAAGCGGATAGATTTTCAGGCATAAATTGAGTCGGCTTTGCAATCTTGCGCAGATTTAATAGATGGCTCCTTTAAGCGGTAAACCAGGTAATTTAGGAACTTTTTTCGAAATCTGGCTATTAGCAACCGATAAAAGTGATTCAGCGGAACTTCAACGAGGTAAGGGCTGTGTTGCTTAGAAGACAGGGAGAAAGCGTGCTCCTTACACTCGCCATAAAATTTGATACCACAATTCAATCGAAAATGAAAGGACTCTGTTGAAAAACTTTAGCTTTTGCTACTCTGAAGCTACTAAGCCGCAGAAGTCACCAAAAGCTAAATCGGCGAGCCCGAATCGTGGAAATTTTAATTATCCGGCGTTAAACTAAAGCACAACATAAAAGCTATTAGTAATTTCCTGTTGCTGAAAAAAGACCTGAAAAAAACCTAAAAGATATGAATGCACTCAAACCTCTCGTTATCTGTTTAATTTTGGTAATCCTAGTTCCAACCTTGTCGCCTACTTTTGGGCAGAAGATGCCGGCGGGAGCCGATCCTCTACTCTGGCAGCGAGCTCTTTCGATTCATCGCAGATCGATCATCGTTGACGGCCACAACGACATCACGTCGCCGATGGTCGACGAGGACTTCGATCTTTCCACGAATTCAATCGGTAGGTTTCGAGCCGACGGTGACCCGTTTCACACCGATCTCAACCGACTGAAAGCGAGCGGGATCACTGGCGAGTTTTTTTCTATTTATGTCGGGGGTCAGACTTGGCGCGAGGGGCGTGCAATGGTGCGGGCGATGGATTTGATCGATGCGACCTACCGTGAAATAGAGCGTCACCCGAAACAACTGATGCTCTGCACAACGGCAGCCGAAATCCGTCAAGCCAAGAGGATCGGAAAGACGTGCGTCTTGATGGGCATCGAAGGCGGTTATGCCATTGAGAATTCGCTTTATGCACTGCGAAATTTTTATCGCCTCGGGATTCGGTATATGACGCTGACCCACAATGTAAGCCATGATTGGGCCGATGCACACCGCGATACCCCGAAAAACAATGGTCTCTCCGATTTTGGCAAAGAAGTAGTCCGAGAGATGAATCGCCTCGGGATGCTGATTGATATTTCCCACGTTTCGGTAAAGGTGATGAATGACGTTTTGGATGTATCGAAAGCGCCGATCATTGCATCTCATTCCGGAGCCCGCGGCATTTCCGACCATACGCGAAATGTGCCGGATGACGTCCTTCGCAGGATCGCTAAAAACGGCGGAGTTGTGATGATAAATTTCTACCCGTCGTTTCTCGATGAGCGCACCAACCGCGAAGAAAACGAGCGTGCGGCAAGACTGCGTCCACAGCTCGAGGCTTTGCGAGAGCAATTCAAAAAGGATCGGCAGGCGTACAACGAGGCCGTTCGCAAACTTTATGAAGCCAACCCAATCTACGTCGCACCGTACACGCGAATAGTCGACCATATCGACCACATAAAAAATGTCGCCGGAATAGACTATGTCGGGCTTGGTTCAGATTTCGACGGCGTACCGATACTCCCTGACGGGATGAATGGGATGGAGGACCTAATTCTTGTCACTTATGAAATGCTGCGTCGCGGTTACAACGAGTTGGAAATTAGAAAAGTGCTCGGGGAGAATTTTCTGCGGGCATTTTCCGAGGCGGAACGCGTTGCCGGCAATCGGCAGATCAGCGCTGGCGGTAGCTTGGTGAAATTCAAACCGAATCAATAAAACGCCTTCGGCTACCGTCAGCAGCCAGCGAAAAACAACGCAGCCGCTGAAAAGCACCTTCGAAACCACCAAAAAAAAAATCTTGACAGTTTTCAGAAAAGCGCGCTAGCGTTGCCCAATCAATAGAAGTTTTTCTGAGTCAAATATTTATTTTACCTGGGGGCTTGCTATGCTCCCATTCGTTGCTCGGTCGCTCCCTAGCCGGCAAATTCAGAGCCTTCTCGCGTTGTTATTGATACTAAGTCTCGTTTCCGTATCATCACCTAACGTAACCGCCGAAGTTGCTGCCCATTCGATAGCATTTTATCGAGAGGTGCGTTTTGCTGCTCTCTCGGCTCCGCGAATATCCGCTGCCGAATCGATGCCCTTTTTAAGCGGTATCAGTTTACAGACGCCTCAGGATTCAGTTGCGCGGATCGACATTTTCCCGGGCCCGGTTACGCTTTCGCAGTATAGCAAATTTGTATTTGCTGCCGTTGCATACAATGCGGCAGGCGAGCAATTAAGTGGGGTTGCATTCCAATGGAGCGTCGAGGATTCCGAGCAAAGGTTTCCGTCGAGGGGTTTCGAAGGCGGATTCTTTAATGCTGAGCTTCCGGGGCTATTTTTTATCACGGCACGAAGTGGCAACGTGCGGGCAAGCATATCGGTGGTTGTTACGCCAGTGAATGATTCGAACCCGCTCGTGAAAGACCCTGCGACGGCCGTTGGCGAAGTTCGAGTATCGTCGTTAACCGGAAGCGGAAAACCAAGGGAAGTTTCGGATAGCCCTCAAAAGTATGAACGCACTCAAGTGACATCTGGTTTACAGCCAGGGGAGACATGGGACGATACAAACTGGACTTCAGCCGATGATCCCGGCAACACTCCGGGCGATCCGCCGGGACGGCCTGTCGATGACGGGGCCGGGAGCGGCAACTTTCAGTTAAGTGTGCCAGTTATCGCGCTGCCCGGGCGCGGTATCGATTTGACTCTGAACCTTAATTATAATTCTCGGTTGTGGAATAAAGCAGGGGCTCAGCTAACGTTCGATATCGATCGAGGTTTTCCCGCACCGGGTTGGTCTTTTGGATTTGGAAAGATCGTCTTCATGGGCCAAGGCGGTTGTATGATGATAGACGCGGACGGAACCCGGCATTCATACGCTGGGTCGCTGTTTAATTGGAGCTCCGGAATGAGATTTTCCGGACATACCACAGACGGAACCTTTATTGATTACAAATGTCAGTTCACATACGGTGGTGGAGGATTTGGCGGCGCAAAGCTCGCTAACGGAACCGAAATTTTATATTCGACGATTGTAGCCGGAAGTGATCATCTTTACCCAACTCGGATTATTGATGCCCAGGGTAATTATATTTCAATCACATACCGACCTTCAAAATCCCAGATAGAAACGGTGACCGATACGCTGGGTAGAGTGATTTTTTTTCATTACGATTCACAGGACCGCCTCATCTCCGTCAGCGCTCCTAAAATGCAAGATCAAGACCCGCGCTACGGCGACGGTAAGACTAGGATCATAGTTAGGCTTCACTACAGGCAACTAGCTCTAAATTACGCGTTTGCATCCGGGATAAGTCCTATAGTCAGAAATGGCACTCCCTGGGTTATCGACGCAATTTACCTCCCTGGAACACAAACGGGCTATTGGTTCGGCGATCCTGATTCCTATTCCTCTTACGGAATGTTGACAAAGGTCGTCGAGCAACGTGGAATGGCCTGGTCAGAAGGGCCGGACGAACAGGGCGTCATCACGCCAGGCACAATGACTAAACAGGCCGTATACAACTATCCTTTGACGACTCGAAACGAAATTGGTCGCACCAACGGTGTTAGTTTGACGGATGCCCCAACTTACGACACATTGACGGAAGGCTGGGAAGGCCGCGATGTATCGGAGGATGCTGTTACGAGATATAAGATTGAGCAAAACGGGAATCCGCGAACGACGGTTGTCATTCATCCCAACGGGGCGATAAGTAAGCAATATTCTCACAACACGCCGAATCAGTTTACCGACGGCTTGGTGTTTGCGGACGAGACCTATATTCCCGATCCGGACGGAACTTTTTCCTTTCCGGAATTAGATCTGACCGGAAACTACAAACGGATAGCGCGGTCCACAGTGCAGTGGTCTATGGGGTCTCCGGCTTCAAATTACAATTCTCCTCGTCCTCAACGTGCTGAAATCTTCGATGAGAATGGCCATAAACTTTCAACCGATTATTTTTACGAGACAGATAAGTTTAATCAGGTAACTCGGTCCTGCGATTATGACAATAACGGTGACCTGCTGAAATGCTCTACGGCACAATTCGACAATTCGGCTGCATATACTGGTAATTTCTCAGAGACTGGCGTGTTTCTTGACGGTCGGCATATCTTTAATCTTTTAACTTCGACAACCATCGAAAAACCTGGCGGGGTGAAGGTTTCACGGACCGACTATGAGTACGACAATTATAACGTTAGCTCAATGGAAGATACTCCCGGCGTAGTGCAGCATCTAGCGAGCCACAATCCTTACGACGTGGGTCAACACACTTGTAATTGTCATTGGGCGTGCCGCTCCTCAGGATCTGCTATCGGGTGTGGTAGTGACGAGAATCTTGAATGGATTTGCGAAATGTGTCCTAATTACGATCCGGCTACGGATAAACGCGGAAATATCACTAAAATCACCACCTACACAGACGCAGAAAACGGCACGGGGGCGATAAGTGAAACCCGTAGTTACGACATTACGGGAAACACGGTAAGTGTCTCGAGTTCTTGTTGTGAGCTGACTAGAATTCTTTTCGATGATCCAAATACGTCCTGGGTCGATTCACAGTATGCATACCCGATTATTCGTACGCGGGGTGCGGCCGATCCGTTGTCGCCTATTAGGATAACTACTAAGGCCACGTATGATTTTAATACTGGTCTATTGACGCGCTCGACCGACGCCAACGGCAGAACAGATCAGACCTGGTACAATCCCGATACGTTAAGGCCGGTTAAGAGGGGTTCTTCTCGGTAGATTTTTAGGAGGCCATGCAGTGAGATCGCCAAACTTGGTAGTGGCATCTGATGGACTCAAGTCGGCAGGTGTCGCAGGAGGCGGAATGGTTGTTGCCGGGGGAAAATTTCTTCAACACGCCGGACAAACATGGTTATCGAATAGCTCGAATTCAATAAATGGATTAAGAAAGTGTCTGAGCTCTACGACTTAGTTTGGTCAAACGATCAACTTATGGACAGTATTTATTACTTTGCGGTTATTTTCACTATTGGCCTTTCTGCCTTTGGCGTATTTTGCATCGCGGTCGCCGGTTATCAACTCGCACGCGGGGCGGACTTGAAAAATTTACCATATTCCAGGCCGCTGATCCTTTCGCGATTTCTGAGCGGTGTCGCAAATCTGCTGATCGGGGTCACGCTGTACTGGCACGTCAATGAAACCATGACTTCGACGATTCTGGTAATGCTAGCAATGAGCGCTTTTACGTTTTGGGAGTGGTTTGTACGAACAAACTTCATCGAGCCGACCGATTAGCAGTAGAGGACAATATAACGCCCAGAACGCCGCTTGTAAGAATAGAAACTTACCGTGCCTCGGCGAGGGGCGAAGGTTTCGCACCTTCAACGTGATCGACGACCTCAGACGCGAGGTGCTGGCCATTGAGATCGACGTCAACCTGGGCAGCGGCCGGGTGGTAAGAGTGCTCGACCGGATCGCCGAGACGAGAGGGCTGCCCGAACGGATCAGATTCGACAACGGCCCTAAGTTTACAAGCATAGCCGCCCGCGGACTGGGCCGAGCTGGGCCGGCGTCGAGCTCGAGTTCATAGTGCCCGGCCGTCCGATACAGAGAGGCTTTATCGAGAGATTCAAGAGGAGATATCGCCAGGCCATACTCGATATGTCCATCTTTGAAAGTTTGAACCAGGTGAGGAAACTGACCTCCCCGGTGGATCGACTTCTACAACCGCCGCCGACTCCTTGACTCGCTCGGAGGCTCGGCTCCTCGCCCCTTATCCGGAGCGCTTCTCCAAAACCCGAAAACTCCCGTTTAGATTGGTAACAATTCGCGGAGGTTTACTCGTCCGCCTCAAAATGGCTAAAGCTCACCCAGCTCGAATCAGCTGGATTATAATTTTCGCAACCTGACTGAGAATTGCTCGTGCAACTGTTTCAGCATCTCCCTCAATTTTCTGCACGATTTTGTTCTGCACGGTCGTCTGACCACTTGCGACGGAAATTACTTTAAAATCAATCTGCGCCTCAAATTTTTCTTTCACCATTTCGCTTCCCGTCGCCTTGCTAAACATTCCGCCGATTTTGTTGGCGGCTGATTGTTTCAGCCTGGTAATGTCGGCGTGAAGAACGAAATCGCACGATTTTGATTGTGCGTCCTCGACCGAATCAACCGCTATAGCTTCAAAGTTTCCGCTTGTAAGATTATCAATTAAACCGGAGCGCAAATTTTCGATTGAAATTGTTTGACCGCTTTTGTTTGACAAATCCAAAACGCCGATGCGAATTGTCCCGGCTTTTTTCACCGAATTGTTGACCGAATTATTATTTGTATTTGAACGAGTCGCCGGGTTGTTGTCTTCATTATCGTTATTCGAATTATCATCGTCGCCGGTCATTTGGCGCATCATTTCAGCGGGGTCGAATTTGTATAGATCTTGCGCGGACCTCGCTTGACTGTAACCTTTCGGAATGTCGAATAACGCCGCGTCGAGAGTCGCTGTCGAAAGTTCGAGCGTTTCGGTCGTCATCGTCGTTTCCACTTTGCCGTTTTCATCGAAAATTGTCGTTACGACATTCAGAGGGAAACCAAGATTTGCTGTCGCCCCGCTATTCGATTTATAGCGCGTTCGGTCCCGACACCCGCCCGCTGCTTGCTGCGCGATTGCCGGCATTTGCGGACGGTTGAGCGGACAACTGAAACCCGCCAAATCAACATACCAGCCGTCGGTTTCCATTCGCGTTTTGTCTTTTTGGCAAGCGTCCGGCGAAGGCTCAGTAATCATCAGCGTTTTGATGCGTCGCGCCGTCAGCCCGAAAAGCTGTTTGCGTTCGCCCGTATCGGTGATGGTATAAGTTATCGTCACGATGCCGCCGCGTTCGGTTTTGCCGCCGGAAGATTTAGCGTTTGAAACAGAATCGTTTTCCGGCGCTTCTTCGACGAATGGCTGCACCATATATAATTTTTTGGAATC
>PSMA01000040.1:9662-20876 GCA_040289905.1 Blastocatellia bacterium | reverse complement strand
ACCGTCGGCACTTTGCCGATTCGCCCCATCTGATTGGTTCCCCCGCGCCGATTAGGAAAATATCGACTTCGGCATCAAATAACTCAAGCTTCAAAATATACGACGCGAACTGATTCATTGCAAGGAGGCTTCCAAATTTTCCTCGATACACAAAAATAAGGGCGACGTCTCCCACACCGTCGCCCCTTTTTGGCCGTACGTCCTCACCCCGCACGGCCTAATGTTCACCGGGGAGGTGAACAAGCCGATTATCCGTATTTGAATTGCGATTTACAACCGATTCCTTACGGGAAAACCCTGATTTTTTTGATATTGCGAAGCTCTACTTTTCGGATTACTGGATTTTTACGCAACCAATGCAGTAGACGCGTTTCAATTCCGCATTTTGCACAAAAAAGTTGAACTCGCCCGCTTCGACTTTCAAATTTACAAATATCGGCACAACAACCGCCGAGACCGACTGGTCGAAATCGGCTTCGAAGCGGGAGTTGTTCAAAGCCGAAATCGCAGCAGTCGAAAACCCGACTGCGATTTGACCGCCTTTGATAGCATCTCCATGAAGAAAGAGTTGGCCGTTCAAACCAGCAGAAAGTATAATTGGCCGACGCGACAGCCCGGCATTGAAACCAAACAACCGTACGTTCGCAAGATCTGTGGCCGACTCGAGCCTACCACGCAATTGAACGACCTCGCCACTTGAAATCTGCCGAAGACCAGCTATTTCCATTGCAGGATAACCTGCTTCGGGAGCTTGCGCGTAGACGGAATAAGTGCCGACTTCGAGCCCTCGAAGAGCAAACACTCCTTCCGACGAAGACCGCGTATACGCGATCAACCGTCCGAAAGCATCCTCTACCCAGATGTCTGCCTCTAGTTTTTGCCCACTGGTTGCGGCAATCGTCCCGATAATTGCCGAGCAGCATTCGGTTGTTGAGTCTCCCGCCGGGCCATATTTGCCACGTGCGGCCGATTTGTCCATTTCCGCAAGTCGTACGGCTCCTGAAAAACCTGCAGTTGCCGAATAAAATGCAGGATTCATAATCGAAGTCGGAGCTGCACTATGTTCGAGACCGATTGCGTGCCCGATTTCATGAGTCAAAACAGCCTCTAAATCTATTCCATCACCAGCAGTATCCGAAAAGCGAACAAATGGATTAAGCGCAATGTCCGCCTCGGTAATGTGACCTAAATTGTTGAAGAATACCCGAGTGATTGCCGGCGGCGATTTTTCGCCCTCTGGAAAAAGCGCGAGATTTTCGGCCGTTGCGGCGGCTGTAATCAGACTTATCCGATCGCCGCGTGGACCCGATGGACTAACCGAAAGTGCTTGCGTTCTCTGAAAATCTATCCGCAAAGCCGACACGGCCCGCCAACGCTCTGCAGCTCGCTCGACCATGCCAATTGGGTCACGAACGGCGGAAAGCGACGGCGGTTTTTCGGCGAATAGCGACGGCGAGATGGCAAATCTGATTGTACCTGTCGGAAGACGGACATCCGGGCCCGATATTGGCTCAGCCGTAACCTTTCCGCCAAACGCAATTAGGAGTGTCAGACAAAAAATCAAGATTTCACCACTAGCTGACTTCATCGCCGACCCGGGCAAAAGATCTTTCCTTAAAAACGCTTATTTTTTTGAATTCTCAGATACGCCGACGTTTTCCAAGTCCGAAAACGCCACAATCAATAACAAAAGCACAAGCCCAAGATTAGCAAGGACATATAGCAATGAAATTTGCTCAAGATAAATCAAAACACCGATCACGACAGACGCCAAAAGCGTCCAAATGATCGAAACAGAACGCCTACTGGGATTTTTAAACATTTTCTGCATAATTGACCCTCTTTGCGGACTTTCCGCTTCGAAACATTAAACCATTTTTTTTTAGTTTATAATAGTCCCGATTTTGGCATTGGGACACCTCCGCTAATCGACTACGCGTACCGGCAGCGGTGAAATCGTCGTTTCTCGCGGCTGAAATCCTTCAAGCGGAAGTCGCTTTCGCGGACGTCCCTTTTCGGAAACCTCGACAGTATCGTAAGGCTTCAAACGAACGTCCGGTTGCTTTTTATCCAGAATCGCTCCAAGGTCTGACTCGATAACCTCCTGCCTACCATCGACTTTACGGTAGATGACTACGGCAGAATCATCTGCACCTTTCGAAAGACCTCCAGCCGATGCAACTGCCCTGGTTAAAGTCATCTCTGGCCGGTAAAGGACCGCGCCGGGAGCTCTGACGCCGCCGATAACGTAAACTGGCATCGCAGATTCGACAGTGACGATATCGCCTGGAAGAACTTCCGGATCGGCCTCTGGCCTGCCCGCGATGAGCTCTGTAAGCTCTATCGTCAAGGATTTTGGTGAATCTACCGAATCTGCGCAACCAAGCCCGGGAGGACGAAATAGGATAATCTTTCCGCTTGCTTTATCAGTAATTCCGCCCGCAAGTACGATGATTTCACGCAAGCGAGCTCGCCTTTTAAGAATAAGCCTTTGCGGCTGTTTTATCGCTCCGTCTATCAATGCTGGCGGGCGGCCGCTCCGATCAAGAATACGCACTTCAACCCGTGGGTCACGGAGAATTTTAGATAGTGCGGACTCTATTTTCCTTGCAAGATCGTGTGTTGAGACGCAGCGGGCGAAGATCGGTTCGGCAATTTTGTCGTAATTTTCTAAATAGCCATCGGGCCCGACCGCACCGCGCCAATCGAAGTCCAGGCTGCCCATTATGTCGATTTCGATCCGGTCTCCTTGATGGATGAGATCGTCAGCCGACTTTTCCTTAACGTTTCCCGATTGGGCATAGAGGCAAATCGCGCCGCTAAAGCCAAGAAACACAGCTAGAAATGCCGCAAGCCCCGGCAGTTGCGACAATAGGAAATACCTCCGCTTTCTATTACACCGACGCTTCACTGTTTCGCAGTGTCTCTTCGTCTCTTTTCTGAACGCAATTTGCGATTCGCTGGTCGGCCCGGCCACGGGAATGCGAAACCTCGGTATTCGCGATTGCAATCGTCGCAAAGGAGATAGAAGCGAAATACTAACTTTGCGAAAAAGGGATTCGGGAGATAGCCTTTACGCGTTCGACGGCTTCCGCAACTCGGGCAGCGCTGTTGAAAAATTGGGGACACTTATATTTTTTCAAACCTTGCAGTATTTTAGTTCAACGGAGTTTATCAATTTTCACTACTCAGTCCAAGCCCCCCAATTGCTTCATCCGCTCTTCGATTTCCGACGCAACGCCAATCCTCCTCTGCTCGGGCAAATTGCTTTCATTAACTAACTGCAAGGCTTTTTTAAAGTGCTTCCTGGCAATTTTGAAACGGCCCAAATCCGCCAAACGGCTCGCACGCTGGGTGAGCGAGTTAACCTCCATTGCGGTAAGCGTATCTTGTAGCAATCGCTGCGATTCCAAAAGCGCGACCTCGCTCGGATAATGGCTCAGCGCAGTCCGGATAACGTCCAGCGCCCCTCGTGTAAGGGACATTTTTGCTGCCAGCTTTTCCTCGGCAGCCGCGTTCTGCGTAAATTCTTGCAACTCCAGCTCAGCCCAGCGGAGCATATGAAAACGATGCACCCGGGCAGCGTATTCGGTCCCTTTCCGAATTGCAGCAAGCCTCGGCGAACCTGGACGTATTTTCGGCAGCTCAGATTCAGCTGCCCGTAGATACACATCGCACAATTCAAAAACTTCGCGATGGCTGTCCGCAATCCGTGCCAAAACGTTCGCCGCGTCCGATTTTCGCTTGATCTCCGCGATTAGAACAGCATTTTGCTCAAGCGTAAAACGCGGCAAATCTGACGGCCGACGCGTTGCCGCTGCGTGAAGAAGCGAGCGGTCAAGAAGCCGCGCGGCTCTGGCAATTTCGTTGCGGCGTCGGCGAAGCACGATTTCACGCAGTACAGCGGCCCCTACCGCCAGTGCACTCGCAGCTATACCGGCTGGCAACCAAGGATTCGCCTCCTTAGCCTCCATTAGTATCGCCCAAATAATGAAAAAGACGCCGATTGCAATCGCTGCGGACAGGAAATAGTAATCGGCTGCCGGCATCCAAAGCCGGCGCAAATCCCGTCGCTTTGTGTTACGAATTGGGTCCATTGCGATTTCCAGCCGCAGAAGACGTTCTCTTATGCGTTTTGGCCCGTCGCGACTGATGCAGCCGATTGACTGGTATCTTCAGCTTTTTTACGCAGGTTTGTCAATTTCAATTACGAGGCCCGGTTCCCGCTGATTTTCTGATATAATTTCCGGCAACTATGGTGGAGAAAAAGCAAAAAGTAAAACAACCTGGAATTTTTAGGCGAATACGAAAACCGACCGCTCCGCCAACCATACAAATCGGACATTCGAAGCCGCTCGAAAAACGTATCCCTTCGGGCCGCAAATCCAAGCACAAAAAAAAGATCGAGGTAATCGATGGCAATATTTAAGCGAAGAAAAAAAGCGATGGCTGTCAAATCGACGCACGTTTGGGCGCGGCCAGAAATGAAGGTCGTCTTCAGAGCGGAGATAATGCCGGGAAAAACGCGCGAAGAGCGAACCTATCGTGTTCGCCGTGTATTGCCGAACGGGCGCGTAGAGCTCTACGATTTCCCGGACGAACATCGCGAGGGTGCTTTCGAGCCGATCAATTTTCTCCAAAACAAAACCCGTTAAGGCTAGAACTCATAGATTTTACCAACCTCGAGTTTTCGGAGCCTTTCGATTCCAAGTTCGGTTAACTGTTGTGAAATTCTATTTCTGTACGCCGGTTTCATATTGATCACGTATACCGGACAATCCTCTAGATGAAATTTTTCAAGCTCGCCGGCAAGTCGCGAAGGTGTAAGGTGATGCGAAAGTGCCGCCAAGTCGCCAAGTTCGTCGGGAAAAGCGCATTCAATAAGTAGCGCGACGAGATGTTGGAAATCTGAAAGTCGGCGCCAGAATTCGTCCATATCCGCAGTGTCGCCCGTTATCGCAATTGCCGCCATCGAATCTTCAACCACAAAGCCATAACTCGGTACTCGATGGTTTACGGGCAGTGGCGAAAGTCGTAATTTTTCGATAGCAAAAGGCCTGTCGTCTATCGGACGGTACTCAATTATTTTCCCAAAACTATTTTCAATTTCGCTAAATCGGGGATAAACGAGCCAGTTGAAAATATGTGTTTCTAGAACGTCGATCACCGCCGGCGATGCATAGATCCTAATTGGCTCGCGAATCTCAGAAAATTGATCATCGATAAAAAGTGGAAGAGCCGCAGTGTGGTCAAGGTGAGAATGCGTGAGGACTATATCGCGGATTTGCGTTCGCTCCTCGGCCGACAGACTAAGCGCCAGACTGCCGGCGTCAATAGCGACCCGACCATCAATCAGAAAACTTGTCAGATGCTGAAGGTTGGACGCGGAGCCGTCAACTTGGAATGAACTTGGTAAGAGTCGTAACTTCACATCCTAAGATTTCCTTTGAGATTCGCTAAAACTTTTCGGTCGAAACCGTTCACCTTGCACAAGTTTGACTTCGACCGCCATCAATTTCGTACGTTACTCCTGTAATCCAGCCAGCCTTTTCTGAAGCGAGAAAGTAAATAAGCTCGGCTACTTCTTCGGGCTGACCGTGGCGGCCGATTGGATGTGTGTGAGCGGCATTTGACAGAAAATTTCGGTATTCGTGTGTCGACATACCGCCGCGTCGATGCAAATTGGTTTCTACGACGCCCGGATTAACGGCATTTACCCGGACACCTTTCGGCGCAAGTTCAAGCGCAGCACAGCGCGTCAGTTGATCCAGCCCCGCTTTGGAAACACAGTACGCGAGCACACCCGGAAATGCACGCTTACCCGTGACGCTTGAAATATTGACGATGTTACCCCTCACAGCTTCAAGATGCGGTATAGCCCGCTGAATGATGTAAAATACGGCCCGTAGATTTATATTTAACATTTTATCCCATTCACCGAGGCTCGTTGTTTCAATTGTGCCTGACTTAATTATTCCGGCAGCATTTATTAGCGAATCAATACGACCAAATTGTTCCACCGCGTCATTTATCAGCCGATCGACCTGCGTTTGCTCCAAGACGTCCACCAAATGCGGTTTTATTTGCCCCTGAAGTTCGAATGCATCGTCACGTAGCCGGTTGAGTTCAATTTCGTTTCGGCCGGCGGCAATTACCGACCAACCGTTTCGCGCAAATACGAGAGCCGTTGCCCGGCCGATTCCACTGCTAGCGCCGGTAATGATCACTACTTTGTCAGACATAAATTAAAACTCACTTCACCAATCATCCCTCCGAACTGAACGCTTCGAAATCAATGGACACTTAGGATACCAACCGCTCGCAAATCTAAGCAAACCCTTCACGGTCGAAAAACGAAAAACGGCTGTCGAAAGCCGTCTTTCAGGACAAATTATCTCGGTCCGGTAAATTGGCGCCAACTCGGAATTGAAGACAATTAATCGGCCGCGAAACCGAATGAAAAAAATTAGAGTTCACTTGGAGCTGGAGATGACGCAAGAAAATGCTCAAGAGCCTGTTTTGTCTCCTGCTTTTTACGGGCCTGCAGTTCGGCAACCCATTCGCCGACGTTTGCGACGATTTGACGTGCCGCCACCCGTTTTGATTTTGTTGGTTTTGACTTTGAAATCGCCGCCGCCTGATCTTTCTTTATTACTTTGATTTTCTTTTTTTCTATCATTGCAACCATCCTTGCAATCTATTAGTTTGTTGCGGAGAAGATTTGCGAACAAGATAATTTAGTTCCGAATCACAAGAGAAGTCGTCTTTAAGCGCTTGACGAAATTTCTGTTCTCGTTTGCCAAACGGCCGTAAAAAAAACACTATCAACGCCCCCGCTTTTGCATTGTGCGAATTTCCGAATCGTGATTTGCAGTTTACCTAACTGAAATTAACGAAAATAACCTGTTCACCGTTCCCAAAATTTTCACCATCGCGGTTAACTACTTTTAATTGCATCAAATACACCTATCGAAACCGACCTCCGAAATTACGGAACGCAATTTGCCCTCAAGCCGTTGTGCGCCTAGTGCTGAGAGCAACTTTATGTACCTTCACGAAGCACTTATCATCTACATCGCAGCTGGCTCGCCATTCGCAGTCCTGAGGGCTTTCAGGCCAGGCAGCGGGCTGAGCCGCACCGCTCGCCTGTTTTTGGCCGCCGCCGAACTTTTTATTTGGCTGCCAAGGATAATCGTTCTGGCAGCTTTGAAGGCACATTCTTATTTCAAAAATTTGGGTAATAAACCGGACGAAAGCTTAGATGCCGAAATCTGCCGCCAAGTTGAACGTTTTTATACTTTTTACGCTAATCGACCGAGCAGATTCTCGCGATCAGCTAGGCTTTTCGAAGATTACGTCTCTGTCGGCCTTTCGCTGACCGAAGAATCAACTTTGCCGTATACCGACTTTTTTTCCGCGGCCGGCCGAGATGACGCAAAAATTGCGGCAAAGTGTCTCGGACGAAGAAATCGCTGGAAAATGGAACGACATTTTCGGAGAATATCCTCCGAGCTTTCCGATCAACTTCTGAGACTTCTTGAATCCGGCGACCTAAATGAAGGTGCCGTCGAGCCAATTCGAGAGATCGCTGAACTTTTCGGAGACGCAAAACTTGCCAGTCTATTCATTCGGTGGATCGGCGCAGTGAAGCGTGCGGCCTGAAGGGCAGTTGAAAAACTAATCGCCATTCGGAAAATACCCCATCGAAAAAGCTACCTGCCAGAAAGGCGGAAAATTGCCAATCGTTTTGTCCCCGTCGCATTTGAATTCGCGTCCGCGGTTTCGTAACATTGTGTTAACAACTGTTAACCGGCCCGAAAATGCGTACAAGCTCTAGAATTTCACTGCCAGCTGGTCTAACCGGCGGCAAAATTTTTTGTTTTTTCCTCTTTATCGTCCTTGCCCCCGTTTACGCCGCGGTTGTAGCTGCCCAAAATCCACTTCCGAGGTCGGATTTCCAGATTCGAAATGATGTAACGATCGTACTCCCCGTAATGAAAGGAACTAGCGCGAAGGGAAAATCCTTCGATCGCATTTCCGTTTTCCTATTAGGCGTCTTGCGGCTTGGGCAAAATCGCCTCTATCCCGTAGATGAAAGAGTGGGCGGCGGCTTCGATTTTCTGATCAATCGATTTTTTGCCGTTTCTACGGGTTACCTATACCGTACCAGCGAACCACTGAGAAATCGTCGAGAATTTGAGCATCGGCTATTTTTTGACCTTACAGCAGGCTATAAATGGAAAAACTTCACCCTTAAGGACCGCAACCGCGTCGAATATCGGTTTAGGAATTCGCGCCCAGACATTGTCCGCTATCGAAACAAATTCACCTTTGCGTTTCGCGTCCCAAAAGACAAAAAGGAAGTATTCTCCCCTTTCCTCGCAAACGAAGTTTTTTACGATTTTCATGAAAAAGATTGGTCAATGAACGAATTTTCGGTCGGAATCACGCGAAAGCTCTCGAAATCCACAGCGGCAGATTTTTACTTCCTCCGCCGCGACTCACGATCCGGACAGATTCGGTCAGTAAACGCCCTTGGCGTAAGTATCAAAATTCACCTCTGAAACGGCCGTAACAGTTTGATCTTAGGCATTGTGGATTCTAGAATCAGCGCTTGAATGCTGGAACTGCTGCAATTGCTTTCGCTGCTTCTACTAGTCTGGCTTGGATTTTACGTCTTTGTAGCCGATCCGCGCAGCCGCGCACATCAAACCTTTGCAGCGTTTATCGCCTTTCTTGGTCTCTGGACAACGAAAGACCTCTTTTTCTGGAATTTCTTCCGAAGCGGCGATTTTGCTGGAATCTGGGCTGCCGTAAGTTTCATAATCGCCCTTTTGATGCAGTACGCCCTCGTCGTTTTCGCGTGGGTTTTTCCGGAAAATGCCAGGACCCCAAGGCGAAAAGCCGCAGCACTCTTCGCTCCGGGCTCAGTTTTTTCTGCCGCAGCCGTTGGCGGATTCTTTTGGGACAACATCGATATCCGCGACGGCCAACTTCTAATTTCTGTTACGCCAATTGCCTACGCGTTCGTTGTCTACGTCTATTTTCTGTTCTTTTACGGAGCCGCTGAGCTTTATCGCAAATATCGACTCTATCGTGACTCGCAAAAAGGATCGCAGCTTGCAGCAATCTTACTCGCGCTTGGCATTACAGTAATCCTCAAATCGCTTGCAAACGTAATTTTTCCTTTTTTCGGTGTTCTCTGGCTGCTGCCATATAGTTCCCTGTTTACGCTTCCGGGCGTGGTCATCTATGCGTACGCGATCTCAAATTTTCGCCTCTTCTCACTTCAGACTGCCTTGGATCAGTTTCGCCTCTTCCCGATTACCTACAAAATCGCTTTAAGCGTGGCATCGGTTGCTGTTATTAGCTTTCTGATTTTTCAAATCCCGATCGTTTGGTGGTCATTTCGGGACGGTTTGGATTTCGACGCGTGGCGAAAATATCTTATTTTCAGCATCGTTTTCGCGCTCGTTCCGAATCTCTTACTCGTACTGCTCATCGTTAGGACGATTTCGCGACCTTTGCAGCGGTTAACCCTCGCGGCCGTGCACGTTGCGCAGGGAAATTACGGCACACAGCTCGATCTCCGGCGAAGCAACGATGAACTCGGACTCCTCGCCGAGTCGTTTAACGAGATGAGTCGAAAGATGGCATTCGATATAGAGCGGCTTCAAAGTCTCAATGAACGGCTTGCAAGAGCTGAACGGCTTGCGGCAATGGGAACCTTGGCTGCGGGCGTCGCACACGAGGTTAATAATCCTCTAGCGTCGATTTCTTCTTTGGTCCAAATGATCCTCGAGTCTGATTCGTTAGATAAAGCAACCCGCGAACGGCTCGACCTTATATCCACACAAATTGAACGGATCAGCCGCGTAACCCGCGACTTAACCGACTTTGCGCGACAGCGTCCCGCGGAGCGAAAGCCAACGGATCTCAATCAGGTCGTTGAGACTGGTCTGAGGCTTGCCGGCCTGGATTCCGGCTTTCGGAAATTGCATTTGCATTTCGAGCCGGATCAATCAATTGGCACGATCTTGGCAGATTCGGATCAGTTGCAACAGGTTTTTCTGAACCTTTTTCTCAACGCTCGCGACGCGATGCCCAAAGGCGGACGTCTTGATGTCCGTTTATATCGCGAAGGCAATTTTGCGTGTGTACGAATCGAGGATAGTGGGCTCGGGATGGATGAAATAGAACTTCGCCAGATCTTTGATCCTTTTTTTACAACAAAACCGCCGGGCCGCGGCACCGGGCTTGGACTCTCGGTTTGCTATGGAATTGTTAGCGCTCACGGCGGACGAATCGACGTCGAGTCCAGCAGATCGGCAGGCTCCGTTTTCACGGTCCGCCTACCGATTTCAACAGATTGATTTTTGCCGCGACGCCTAACGTCTTACGGAATAGACCTTACGGTTCCGTGCTCGATAGTATTTACGGCCATTCTTCGTATAAAGGTATGTCGCGCCTGCACCCGCAAGACCGCCAAGGATCAAACCTGTTTTTCCACCGACCCAAGCACCGGTTCCGGCTCCAAGAAGTCCGCCGCCTGCGATTTTCGCTGCCCTCCGGTATTTAGAATTGTAGGCACGCCTTTTCGTGCCCTTCCGGCTTGAAGCGTACAAAAGTCCGGCCCCGGCGCCGATCATCGCTCCATTGCGCCCGCGGCCGATCAGCGCTCCAGAAACAGTCGAGCCGCCTACAATTGCGGCATTCGTCGCCAGCCCGCGATGCTTTTTCCGCTTCGGCCGCATCTGCCCCATTACATCTGGTACGGTTGCGGCGAAAGCAAAAACGACAATGAGTAAAAGAACGAAATATTTTTTCATAACCCAATTTCCCCAAAAATTTTTGCTTTGCAGGTCTAACTTTAGTTCCCCACTGCGGAATTACGTTACAGCCGGGCATCAATCGGCGTGCCAATTCCTTAAAGTCTTGCGATTTGCGGCCGCAACTAAAGTTCAGTGTCGAGTCAATCTAACGATTTCGGAAACTTTTCCCCGTTTTCGTGTCCGCCTTTCTTGACTTCTATCGTTTTTGGGGGCAATTTAAGCATACATTCCATTGATCAGAAATCATCCAACTGAGGTCCAATAGATGAAGCGATTAGCATACTTAGTAGGGGCAGCCGCGTTTCTGCTATGCCCGGTTTTCGGACAGCAAAAGCCGACTGCATTCGTAAATGCAAGGATCATACCTATCGTCGGAAATCCA
>PSMA01000040.1:0-9652 GCA_040289905.1 Blastocatellia bacterium | reverse complement strand
TTGAAAAAGGTGTCCTGCTGATTCAAAACGGAAAGATTCTGGCCGTTGGCGACGCGAGGGATGTGAAACTTCCGGCCGACGTCGTCCGACTCGATTTGACCGGCAAAGTAATAATGCCGGGTCTCGTTGATACACATAGCCATATTGGCGGGCCGGCCGGTGCCGACGGCTCGGCTCCGATTCAACCTGATGTGAGAATCTTGGACAGCCTGAACGTTCGCGCTGCTAGCATTCAGCGGGCACGGGCCGGTGGAATCACCACTGTAAATGTAATGCCCGGCTCCGGTCATTTGGACAGCGGCCAGACGCTTTACCTTAAACTTCGCGATGGTGCAATCAAGATCGAAGACTTTTTGATCTATGACAAGGACGGCAAATATATGGGCGGAATTAAGTTCGCCAACGGAACAAACCCAATCCGCCCAGGCGGTGGGAATTTCCCGGGAACGCGAGCCAAATCTGCCGCCCTTGTCCGTGAGCAGTTCTTAAAAGCTCAGGAATATCGCGACAAGGTCAAGAAGGCGGCCGGGGACCCAACGAAGATGCCGCCACGTGATCTGGCGATGGAGGCTCTCGTCGAAGTGCTCGAAGGAAAACGAACAGTTCATTTTCATACTCACCGTCACGACGATATTATGACTGCGTTGCGGCTGGCAAAAGAATTCGGTTTCCGAATCGTACTTCAACATGTTTCAGAAGCCTGGAAAGTCGCCGACGAGATTGCAAAGGCAAAAGCTCCAGCATCGATTATTTTGATTGATTCACCGGGCGGCAAACTCGAAACGATGGACATCGATTTCAAAAACGGGGCGGCGCTCGAAAAATCGGGAGCTCTTGTTGGGTTTCATACTGACGACAGCATTACTGATTCCCGCTGGTTTCTAAGGTCTGCCGGCCTGGCAGTACGCGCGGGAATGAGTCGCGACAAAGCACTTTATGCAATGACGATGGCAGGTGCAATTATGCTCGATCTGCAGGATCGAGTCGGATCTCTCGAACCCGGAAAAGATGCCGATGTGCTTGTGTTGTCCGGCGACCCGTTGAGCGTCTATACCCACGTCCTTGAAACGTGGGTTGAAGGTAAAAAGGTTTTCGACCGCTCCAACCCGAAAGATTATTTGATAGCAGTCGGCGGCAAGGGAGCGACAAACGGCGAGGCGGACAACGACCACCTAGACTGTTTCGACGGAGACATTGGAGGTGGCAATTAAATGCAACGAGCTGCTTGTAAACCTTTTCGTACTGTTATTTTAGCTATGAGCCTAAAAACAATTGCTTCACTTTTTCTTATTTGTGCCTTCGTCTTCGCCGCCAAAGCACAGCTAGCCGTAAAAGGCAATTTGATCTGGACAATGGCGGGCGATCCTATCCAAAACGGCGTTATTGTAATAAAAGACGGCAAAGTCGAAGCGGTAGGTCCGGCCTCACGAATTCAGATTCCTTCCGGATACCGCGTTGTCTCGGCTGATGTCGTAACTCCAGGACTAATAGACGCCCATACCGTCATTGGCCTCAACGGCTATCTCAATCAGCCGCACGACCAAATGGCGTTCGATGGAAGTTCGTCCTTTCAGCCAGAGCTGCGGGCTATCGACGCCTACAATCCGGAGGAGCGTTTAATTCAATGGGTGCGCGAATTTGGGGTAACCACGATTCATACGGGCCATCAGCCGACCGCTCTGCTCCCGGGTCAAACGATGATCGCAAAAACGTGGGGCAAGACGGTTGAGGCGGCCACACTGGTACCAACTGCAATGGTCTCGGTCGTGCTTGGCACGGCCGCAAATGCCGGGCAGGGCAAATCTCCCGGAACGCGCGGAAAGCAAATGGCAATCCTCCGTGCGGAATTGATAAAAGCCCAAGAAAACCTTGGAAAAAAAGAGCCACCAAAAGATCTGAAGTCCGAAATATTGATGCGGGTAGTAAAGGGTGAGGTCCGCCTTTTGATAACCGCTCACAAAGACCAAGACATAATGAGTGCGCTCCGGCTTGCTAAGGAGTTTAACCTTAAAATTGTCCTTGATGGCGCCTCGGAAGCTCCGCTGGTGATAGATGAAATTAAGGCTTCCGGTTTTCCAGTCATCATTCATCCGACAATGGCACGTGCAAGCGGCGACACCGAAAGTCTCTCGATCGAGACAGCCGCAAAATTGAAGGCTGCAGGTATTCCTGTTGCGCTCCAAAGTGGCTATGAGAGCTACGTTCCGAAGACACGCGTTGTGCTTTTCGAAGCAGCAATGGCGGCAGCAAATGGGCTCTCAAAAGCCGACGCGCTTGCCCTCATCACAGTCGATGCAGCTAAAATTCTGGGGCTCGATAACCGGATCGGATCTATCGCCGTCGGCAAGGATGCCGATATCGCACTATATGATGGGGATCCGTTTGAGTATACAAGCCACTGTACGGGCACAATCATAAACGGACAGCTGGTTAATGAGGGCGTCCGATAGACGTATTGAGAAAATAGCCGCCTGAAAAAATTTTTGCGGAATATTTTCACTATTGGATTTTTTTATAGGTCGGCAGTTGACAAACCTCTAAATTGCGTTATCTTTAAGTTTGTTTCCAAGTTCCGCTCCACGCGGAACTTGGAAACAAAGGGTGCTGAAAACGGTGTGGGAGACGGTTTCGGCACCATTTGTTTTTTAAAGCATTTCCCAAGGCAGCCTCGCTTTTGCAATCCAACGGCCTCGTGCTATTCTCGTCTTGCATTTTCGCCATACTTTCCCTGAAATCGAAAAAAAACGAATATGTTTTCCACGATTTTCTTATCGCTATTGTTGTTTCAAACGCCAACTTTGCCCGATGGCCAGCGGACGGCAGAACCTCCGAGGCCACAACCAACGCCTGTCGCGGAGCAAAAAGCTCCGGAACGGCCCGAAGAGCCCCCCGTTTCTACAAAGCATTCTCTACGAATTGGCGGCCGGCAAATAAATTACACGGCCACGGCCGGATTTATTCCTATTCGAAACGACAGAACCGGCGAAACAGAAGCCCGTATGTTTTTTATTGCCTATACGATGGATAATCCGCCACCGGGCAGGCCGCTGATGTTTTCTTTCAATGGCGGGCCCGGCTCATCCTCGGTTTGGCTCCATCTCGGGGCACTCGGCCCGAAACGCGTCAAGATGCTGGATGACGGTATGATGCCGCCGCCGCCCTATGAACTCGTCGAAAACGACCAGTCGTGGCTGGAAAATACCGATTTGGTTTTTATCGATCCGGTCGGAACAGGATATTCGCGCGCGGCAAAGCAGGAACTCGCATCGAAATTTTTTTCCGTAAATGGTGATATCGAATCGGTCGGCGAGTTCATTCGAATGTATTTGGGCCGTTATCAGCGCTGGTCTTCTCCGCTTTTTCTAGTTGGCGAGAGCTACGGGACGACCCGCGCTGCCGGGCTTTCAAACCACCTTTTTGAACACGGCATAGCTCTCAACGGAATTGTGCTCGTTTCGACAGTAATGAATTTTCAGTCGATACGCTTTGCCGATAACAACGATCTCCCGCTTGTTCTGATTCTTCCGTCGTACACTGCGACTGCCTGGTACCACAAGCAGCTTTCGGCCGACCTCCAACGGCGCCCATTAGCGGAAGTTCTCAAAGAAGCAGAAACGTTTGCCGTGAACGAATACGCCCCCGCGATGCTGAAGATCGATCGCCTCTCGGCACAAGAAAAATCTACACTTGCAGAAAAATTCAGTCGTTTTACGGGCCTAACAAAAGAATTTGTCGAACTCAACAATTTTCGCGTGGAGCTCGGCGAATTCAATAAGGAGTTGCTTCGGAAACAGCGTCTAACGACTGGCCGCCTCGATAGTCGATTCGTTGGTTACGACAAGGATTCCGGTGGCGACAGTCCCGAATTTGACCCAAGCTTGACAGCAATCCGCCCGCCATACACTGCCACTTTTAATTCCTACGTTCGCGGTGAGCTGAACTTCAAATCGGACCTCGAGTACTACATTCTCGGCGGCGGCATTACGTCTCCCTGGAACTGGAATACAAATAACCAATACGCCGACACGTCCCCGCTCCTGAGCGCTGCAATGAGGAAAAATCCGTATATGAAGATCTATATCGCGAGCGGTTACTACGATATGGCAACGCCGTACTTTGCAACCGAATATACGGTTTCCGCGATGAATCTGCCCGCTTTACTTCGAAGAAATATCTCATTCGGCTATTACGAAGCCGGCCATATGATGTATATCGAAAAAAATTCACTCCAAAGATTGAAAGAAGAAGTTTCTAACTTTATTATGACAGCGGCTTCACGATAGCTCTTGGACCCGGTCGGCGTAAGGTTGTATGCTGCTGGTGGCCCGAATCAATGAACCCAGGGCGAGCTCCGGCAGGCCGCACTGACTCGCTTATTTAGATTATTCGTGCCCGCCACCCTCAATCATTGCGATTGAATGCTTCAAAATCGGCCGAATCACTCGAAAACATTCTTCGACTCCCGTTGGCGAGCCGGGAAGATTGACTACAAGTTTTCGATTACAAAGTCCTGCAAGCCCTCTCGAAAGCATTGCAAAGGGAGTTTTTGAAAGCGTCTGAGTCCGCATCGCCTCTGCAATACCTGGAATTTCCGTTTCTATCACCTCGCGCGTGGCCTCAGGCGTAACGTCCCGTGGAGAAATTCCCGTTCCGCCGGTCGTCAATATTATGTCTACGTTGTCTCGGTGTGAGAGCTCGTGGATCGCACGGCTGATTTCCTGTTTGTCATCGCGTACGACGCCATAGAAAGACACTTTGCAGCCCTCCTTTTCGAGCAATTCAACCAGAAGTCGGCCGGATACGTCCACTTTAACCGCTTCCACAGATGAGGCAATGCCGCAGCTGCTCGGTACGTCCGCATCCGGAAATGAGTCGGCCGCGAAAGTTGACCTGCTATCGCTAACCGTCAGGACTGCTGCATTAATAGCGAATTCATTCATTTCGACCTCGAAAAATCAGGCAGAACCGCCGATTTTACGCCTGCGTAACGTCCAGCTCGGCAAGTCCGGGCTGACGCCTTGAGTAGTAGATGCTTAGGAGGATGCCCGCCACGACCATTGCCATACCGGCTAGAGTTGCGACGACAATCCGCTCGCCGAAGAGTAGAGTTCCAAAGACGATTGCATAAATCAAGCCCGTGTAGTTTATGATTGCGACACCAGCGGCTCGCTCCCGCTGCAGTGCATCAGTAAGAAACATCTGCCCAAGCTGGGAGAACACGCCAATCAGAAATAGGAAAAGCCAATCAAGACCCGACGGCATTTTGCTTTCGACAAAAAGGCTCATTCCGCCAACGACTACGCCGACCAGTTGAAAATGCAAGACAATCGTCAATGGGTGCTCTCGATCGCGCATTCGACGAACCAGATTATACGCCACGCCTGAGCAAAACGCTGAAATAATCCCGATTGCGAGGTAAAAAGGCGAGACGGACGGATCGAATCGCTCGATTAAAAGAACGCCAGAGAATGCAATTGCATAAAACAGCCACTGCAGCCCGCCGACCCTTTCACCAAGAACGAGGATAGCTATTACACCTGTAAAAATGGGCGAAAGATACTGGATCGTCATCGCAGTCGCAAGCGGAATATTCTGCAATGTCACAAAAAATAAGTAGAGAGCCGCCGTACCGAAAAAGCCACGGGCCAGTAGAAGTCCCCGATTCGAACCGCGCCAATCGGCGCCTGCTTTTCTGAGTCCTACAAGGCAAAATATACTCGCGAAAAAGCAGCGAAAGAAGACAACCTCCATCACAGGAATTTCACGGAGTCCCTTGACGAGAACATTCGCCAAAGCGAAAGAAAGCGTCGATAGAAACATCGAACGCACTCCGCGAGTGAGGTATTTCGATCCGCCAACCAAACCGGGTTTATTTTACAATCTTTTTGCTTTTCTCGCCGCAGCCGCACTCAGTTTCGCACTTTCCAACGCCGATGAGGTGCCTTGCTCGCCGCAATACTGCCGCACTCGCAAAAAGTATCGCTGCCGCGATGATTAAAAATGTTACGATCGAATCCGCGCTTAGTTTCATTCGAATCCAAATAGTGTCCCAATTCTGTATGTAGCAAATGCAGCAATGTACGCAGTGGCGGTCATATAGGCCGTCATAAAAAGTGGCCAGCGCCACGAATTCGTCTCCCGGCGGACAACCGCTAGCGTAGACATACATTGCATAGCCAAAACAAAGAAAACCATCAACGTCAAGCCGGTGAGCGGCGTCCAGACTGGCCGACCGTCGGGCCGCGTAGCCGAACGCATAGCGGCAACAAGAGATTGCGAGTTCGTTTCCGGATCTTTGCCGACGTTGTAAATTATGCTGAGCGTTGAAACTAAAACTTCGCGTGCAGCAAAGCTCGCAAGCAGTGCGACACCAATCTTCCAATCAAAACCCAGCGGAGCTATTGCCGGCTCAATAAGATGGCCAATCTGTCCTGCGTAGCTGTGCTGTAACCGCTGCGATGCAACATTCGCTTCGTCGGATTCGGCGAATGCAGTATTTTGCTGAGGGTCGTTTGTTGCCAACCTTGGAGCATTTTCCGCCGATTGCGGAAAATACATTAGTGCCCAAAGGATAATTGAAATGGTTAGAATAACCGTTCCAGCCCTTTTCACAAACAGGAACGCGCGCGTAACCATACTCTGAAAAACAGTCCGTAAATTGGGCAGTCGATACGGCGGCAGTTCCATTACAAATGGCGGCGGCGGGGATTTCAAAACAGTGCGTTTCAAGATAAAGGCTGCGAGAATCGCGACGAGAATCCCGAGCGCGTACATCGCCAACATTAAGAGCGCACCAACGGAGAGAAAGCCAAAAACCGTCTGACCGGCAAAGAATGTCGCGATCATTAGCGTGTAAACCGGAAGCCGGGCCGAGCAACTCATGAAAGGAGCAATTAGTATCGTTGCAAGGCGGTCGCGCTCATTTTCGATTGTCCTTGTCGCCATTATTCCCGGTATTGCACAGGCAAAGCTACTGATTAGTGGCAGGAATGCCTTCCCGTGCAAATTGATGCGGCTCATCAGCTTGTCCATCAAAAAAGCCGCGCGGGCCATATAACCTGAGTCTTCAAGAAGTGAAATAAATAGAAATAGGAGTAAAATTTGCGGAAGAAACACCAGTACTCCGCCGACGCCGGCAACGATGCCGTCGGCTACAAGGTCTGCAAAAATTCCCTTTGGCAGTACCGCCCTTGCAGCATCCGAGAGCGTCCCGAAAAAGCCCTCGAGAAGCTCCATCGGCAGCGATGCCCATGAAAAAATTGCCTGAAATACCAAAAGCAGAATACTAAGAAGAATCGCCAGGCCAAAGAATCGATGAGTCAGGACGCGGTCGAGCTTCTCCGAAAAATCGTGGGCAGCTTTATCATTATGATGGACGCACTCCTGCAAGATAGATGAAATAAAAGAGTACCGAGCAAATATGGCTGCATTTTCGCTCTCTCTTCCTGATTCTGAAGAAAAACACGGTTTCGGTTTTTTTTCTACTACTGAGGCTACCGCAAGTGCAAGCTCAGCAATACCGCGGCCCGTAGCCGCAGTCACGGCAACTACCGGAACGCCCAAAAGACGGGACATTTTGTCAATATCGATCTGATGCTTTTGCTTTTCAAACGCATCGATCATTGTCAAGGCAATGACAACTGGGATTCGGACGTCAAATAGCTGCGTTACAAGATAAAGATTGCGCTCGAGATTCGTTGCATCGACAACGGCAATAACCGCGTCGGGCCTTGCCTCACCGGGAAGCCGACCGAGCAATACGTCTCGCGCAATCTGCTCATCAAGAGAGGTCGCATCAAGACTGTAAAGACCAGGCAAGTCGACAAGTTCTACCGGGCGGCCGCCAACGTCCCAATGCCCTGTTTTTCTTTCGACCGTTACTCCAGGATAATTTGCAACTTTTTGCCGCAGGCCCGTTAAGGCATTAAAAAGCGTGGTTTTGCCGGCATTCGGATTACCGGCAATGGCAATCTCTAGAGTGCGGGTGGCAGTTGAATTACCAAGGGAATCTCTCATTTTGCCCGCGTCCCGGCAGATTTTCCGGTTTCGGTGACTTCAATTTTCTCTGCTTCTGAACGCCGCACCGCAAGGCAATAGTTTCGGACACGAATCTGAATTGGATCACCGAATGGCGCCGACTTTATTTTTCGGACAGGCGTACCGGGCACTATCCCCATTTCCATCAAACGTTTGGAAACCGGACAATTTCCATTAACTGCTGTAACGCTTGCCGTACGTCCAAACTCTAAGTCATTTAACGTCATAATTCCGAAAAAAGTGATAGCCTAAATCAACCAAATTCGATTCTACAATAATTGAAACCTGCTTTCAATTTCATCTTGATGAAAGTTCATCAGCAAAGGTATGACTTCGAGTAATCCAAACAAACAGCCATCGGAAGGCCGCTACTGTGATAGAACAATGGAGCCAGCGAGAAATTCGGCCTTATAAATGCCCAACGTAATACGAAGCGGTATTCGAGATAAATCAGTGCTTAACCAGATTTTCAGACCGAGCCGATCAATTTCGGCATCGCCGGTAGTAATCGAGACTGGCTGTGAGTAAAAGCGCTTGCCCGAGATCTCGATTATTTCTTTTTTAGCAGGCCGCAACGTAAAAACAAGCGGCACGTTGTTCCAAAAGACCGCAACGCGGGTGTCATTTACCTTGCTGTCCGGCACTCGACCGGGCGATAGATTGAACGAACGCATCGCATAAAAAAACGACAAAAGAGTATGAATGCCTGCGGGAACCGCGACCCGGGCGGATCCGCCGATAACTGCAAAGCCTTTCTCATCAAAAACAGTGCGACCGCTGAAACTGCGAAGCCCGCCTGCAAATTTTAAATCGCTTCTGAACGGGACAAACGTTTTCGGGTCAACCAGATCGGTTACCGAATCATTCAACGAAAATACTGGATTGCCCGCCGCCGCATCTGTAACCGTCGCATTCAATACTAGCGCATCGCGTCCATCGGCAAGATTCCGCTCTCGAATACGAAAAAAAACAGACCCGACTAGCCTGTCGGCAGCGGTAACGCGATATTCGAGGGCTTCACCTAATACGAATGGCAGATCGTCCGAGAGCGGACGGTTGGGAATGTACGGCTCAGGTGTTGGTAAAGGTCTCGGTGATTGCTTCGGCGCAGGGGTCGGGATGGCAGTCGGAGTCGGCGTCTCTTCTGCTGTTTGCGAAATCGCGACGCTATCAAGGCGAAATTCGCCTTTTTCATTTACAAACCGAATCGAAACTGGGATCCGCTCAGAATCGCGAGTTAGAAAAATCGATAACCGCCGCATCCCAAAGACTGAAAGAAAATCTCCATCGATCTGAATTTCATCGGTTTCGAATTTGCCAGCCGCAAGCTGCAGGGTCACAGGTTTTGTCGGACGAAAATTTACCGCATAAATATTCCCAGCTTCGGAAACGACGGCGCTGCCTGAGCCTCCGGCACGACGGATATAATAAACAAGGCTCAAAATATCGAATTGTCCGCCCCCGGATTTCGTAAAATCTGTGTTCGCCTCTTTACGCAAGCCGTCCGGATCCGAAATCTTTTTCACGAAAAGAGGAAATCCTGTAGACGGAGAAACTATGGTCATCCTTTCTTGGTCAGCCGGCGCAATTGCCGCCCCGACAACGCCAAACGTCC
>PSMA01000007.1:49564-89485 GCA_040289905.1 Blastocatellia bacterium | reverse complement strand
GTGTATCGAGGAAAATTTGGAAGCCTCCTTACAATGAATCAGTTCGCGTCGAATATTTTGAAGCTTGAGTTATTTGATGCCGAAGTCGATATTTTCCTTATCGGCGCGGGGGAACCAACCAGATGGGGCGAATCGGCAAAGTGCCGACGGTAGACTTCCATCTCCGAGCCCGTCAGCTAACCTCGCAGGTTCAATGGAAGAAATGTGCGTTTTTTATTGAGCACTGGTTGACGATTGCCGTATTCGCGTTTTTCCTGCGGGTACGGCGATTTGATTTTGTCAGATGAACATAAAAGAGCGAAGCCGCCTTGCGCGATGGTTGTACCGAGGCGTCGAAGAAATTGAAGGCCCACACGAGAGGGAAGGCCGTCACCAAAAGCACCCGTGGTGGAAAGTAATGTGCCTTACGGGCCTCGATTATTTTTCGACGCTCGGTTATCAGCCTGGAATAGCCTTTCTGGCAGCATCGATTCTCTCGCCCATCGCGACTTTTTTTCTGGTCCTATTGACACTTTTCGGAGCATTGCCGATTTATAGTCGTGTTGCAAAGGAAAGTCCACACGGCGAAGGCTCGATCGGGATGCTCGAAGGGCTCTTTTCCAGATGGAAAGCAAAGCTAGCGGTTCTCATACTTCTCGGTTTCGTCGCAACCGATTTTATAATCACGATAACGCTCTCTGCCGCAGACGCTACGGCTCATATCCTTGAAAATCCCTTTGTAAGCGACAGCCTGCATTTCTTGGAACATCCGGTAATTGTAACGATTCTTTTGATTACAGCTCTTGGGCTAGTTTTTCTAAAAGGATTCAAAGAGGCGATTGGAATTGCTGTCGTGCTCGTGGTTATCTATCTCGGGCTAAACGTGATTACCATCGGCGTCGGCCTTTTTGAGATCTTCACTCACCCTGAACTGGTTGCTAACTGGAAGGAAGCTGTTTGGGCGACGAAAACCTCCGGTGGAATTGGCGGAATCGTTGCGGTTGTCGGCCTTTCCCTGATTGTGTTTCCAAGACTGGCACTCGGGCTTTCGGGATTTGAAACTGGCGTTGCCGTGATGCCCCTAGTCCAGGGGCCGGGTCGGATAGAAAAGACGCGACGGCTTTTGGCTTCGGCGGCCCTGATAATGAGTTTTTTGCTTATCGGCAGTAGCTTTGTAACGAGCGTAATAATTCCACACCAGGAATTTTGTCCACGGGTTGACTGTGGAGCCGCGAGACAATTAACTGACGTCCCAGAATACTGTTCCTGCACGGCTGACGAATCCTCCGCAAAAATCGTCCGCGAACCTGGAAAGGCAAATGGTCGTGCTCTTGCATACATCGCCCATCGATATCTCGGGGAAATTTTCGGTTCCGTTTATGACTTGAGCACAATCTTGATACTTTGGTTTGCGGGCGCATCGGCGATGGCCGGTCTGCTGAATATCGTTCCGCGATATCTTCCGCGGTATGGTATGGCTCCGGAATGGGCAAGGGCGACACGACCGCTAACTATAGTGTTTACATTGATTTGCTTTGCAGTGACGATCGTTTTCGAAGCAAGCGTCGATGCTCAGGGCGGCGCTTATGCGACGGGCGTTTTGGTTCTGATCTCTTCGGCAGCGACTGCGGTGACGATTTCCTCGTTTCGCGGGATGAGCCGCTGGAGGTGGGCATTTGGATTCATAATGGCTGTATTTTTTTATACGACCATTGCAAACATAATCGAGCGTCCGGACGGCATAAAAATCGCGTCTTTGTTCATTTTCGGGATTATCCTTGCTTCATTTGTTTCGCGAGCGATGCGCTCGACTGAAATCCGGATCGATTCCATTGAACTTGACGAAAAAGCTCAGCAATTCATTGATGAATTAAATGAAGAAGGGGAAATCCGAATCGTCACCAACCGCCGCGAAGCCGGCGATGTTACTGAATACCGCTTCAAAGAGCACGAAAAGAGAGTTGACAATCATATCCCGGCAACTGATCCAATTATTTTCTTCGAGGTTGATACTGGCGATGCGTCTGAATTCAAAGGACGATTAAAAATTCGGGGTATCGAGATAAATGGCTATCGCGTGCTCCGAACCGAAGCTCCAGCAGTTCCGAATGCTATCGCCGCCTTTTTACTTTATTTACGCGACCGGACAGGCAAGATACCACACGTTTACTTTGGCTGGAGCGAAGGCAATCCGATTATGTATCTGGCTCGTTACATCTTGCTCGGGGAAGGCGACACTGCGCCGGTAACACGCGAAATTTTACGCCAGGCTGAGCCCGACCCGGAATTGCGGCCAAACGTCCACGTCGGGGGCTAAGGTTACCCTCGCGGCTGCGACAAAAGCGACGGGTTCATAAGAAGAAAGCACGATCGGCAATATACGGGCCGCCCTTGAGATGGATAAAATGGAACCGTTGTAAGGTCGCCGCAACTGGCACACCGAACGGTAACCTCGATCTTTTGACGGATACCGGTTGCTTGTGCTTGAATGATTGCTGCGATCCTTTCATTTTTCGCTTGTTTACATTGTTTGCAGCGTTTCGGCGGGTTTTTTAAATTCTTGTCACGAAAAAATTCTTGCTCTCCGGCCGTCCAGATAAATTCACGATTGCAGTCAATGCAGGTTATTACTACGTCGCTAAATTCACCTTCGTCGCTTTTCTCGGATTCAAGGGCCGTCTGAGCTCCGATCCTATCTCGTTCTGTCATATAATCTCCGGCTGAGGTGAGTCAGTACGAGGGTCCGAGCGAGCACTCGGAAGATCCGCTCGGGTGGACGCGGCGTTCGTGGGGAAGCCAGTAGCCAGAATACCCTTCGACGACCGTTTCGTCTAGCGAATTGCTCGTTGAGGCGTTACAATTCACTGTTGAGACATTCCCGTTCGTCGGGAGTTTCAGGCAGACATTTCTTAGTGGCTGTTGCGCGGCCAACGGGTAATTATATAACAAAAATTTAACCTGCAAAAGCAAATGATGAAGATTCTTGTGGTCGGCGGCGGAGGTCGCGAACATGCGATTTGCCATCGATTCCGGCAAAGCCAGTCGGTGAGAGAAGTTTATTGTGCAAACGGGAATGCCGGTATTTCCGGCATCGCTACGATTGTGTCTATAAATCCGAATCAGACGGCGGAGCTAGTAACATTTGCCCGTCAAAAGTCGGTAGATCTAACGTTCATTGGCGGTGAAAACCCGCTTGCGGGTGGCGTCGTCGATAGTTTCAGAGCTGCAGGGCTCGCAATTGTTGGTCCCACACGATTGGCGGCTCGCTTGGAATCCAGCAAGGGATTTGCAAAGGATTTTATGAATCGACATCGGATCCCAACGGCGCGATATCGAGTTGCCGATTCGGCAATCGAAGCCGCTGAGATTCTCGATTCAGGTTATTTTGGCGGCGAGGAGCTGCCGGTCGTCGTAAAGGCCGATGGACTTGCCGCGGGCAAGGGCGTTGTAGTTGCGGAAAACCGGCAGGAAGCTCTCGCCGCGATTCAGGAGTTGGCCGCTGTGGCCGGCCGAGAGGCGGCTGGCCGAATCGTACTCGAAGAACGCCTGGTTGGACGCGAAGTATCGCTGATACTTTTTGCCGCGGGCGAAAAATACGCCTTGATGCCGCCAACGCGAGACTACAAAAGGCTTTTGGATAATGACCGCGGACCGAACACGGGCGGAATGGGTACATTCACGGACGATGACCTTCTCTCGGACGATGAAATTTTCAAAATACGCACGCAAATCATCGAGCCCACTCTTTCCGGCTGCGTTGAGGAGAATTTTCCTTTTTCCGGCGTATTGTTTCTCGGTTTAATGATCACAGCCGACGGCCCGAAGGTTCTCGAATATAATGTCCGATTCGGAGATCCCGAAACGCAATCGATTCTGGTGCGTCTTGAAACGGACCTTGCCGAAATCGCCGCACAGTTGGCTAGCGGTACGCTCGAGGCGTCCGAAGTTCGCTGGCGAAAACACAGTTCGGCAACTGTAATCCTCGCCGCAGAAGGATATCCGCGAAATCCGCGTCTCGGCGATCCAATCATCGGACTTGAAGAGGCGGCAAAAGTCCCAGACGTCAAACTTTTTCATTCCGGTACCGCGTTTGGCCCCGGCGGCGAATTTGTTACCGCCGGCGGCCGCGTGATCGGAGTTACTGCTACGGACGCAACTCGCCGGAAAGCGATCGAGCGTGCTTATTCGGCGGCCCGGCTGATCGATTGGCCGGGCAGGCAAATGAGAAGCGATATCGGCCGCGCGGTCTAGCTAGTATTGCTTCAACATCTCAAGGTATGACTCGAAATTTCGAAGCGATTCGGCGATAGAGTCTCCGCCGAATTTTTCTCTGATGGAATTTGCAAGTACGGCGGCGAGCATTGCTTCGCCAATGACGCCTGCGGCCGGCACCGCCGTGATGTCAGAGCGTTCGAACTGAGCCGCCTCGGGCTGTCGAGTTTCGATATCGACCGACTGCAATGGGCGACGAAGTGTAGAAATTGGTTTTAAATAGCCGCGAACGCGAATCTCCTCGCCGTTCGTGATTCCGCCCTCGAGCCCGCCCGCGCGGTTTGTTTTCCTCGCGAAAGCGCCGAGTTTAGATTCGAGCGGATCAGCCGGGAAGATTTCATCGTGAACTTGTGAGCCGAATAAAGCGGCGTTCGCTACACCGCTACCGATTTCGACAGCCTTGACCGCCTGGATGGACATAATCGCCATTGCAATTCTTCCGTCGAGCTTTTCGGTCCAAGACGTATGTGAGCCGAGACCCGGCACTACTCCGCGAGCGACGACTTCGAAAATGCCGCCGAGCGTATCACCCTCCGCCTTTGCGCGGTCGATCAAGGCGATCATTTTAGCTTCGACAGCCGGATCCGCACAACGCAGCCGCGAATCGGGCTTAATTGCCGCAATTTGCTCCCAGTTAACCGAGTGCGGCTCGCGGGGGACGGAGCCGAGTTTTATGACGTGACTTCGGATCTCAATTCCAAAATTTGACAAAAATTGTTTCGCGAGTGAGCCGGCGGCGACGCGGGCCGCCGTTTCCCGTGCGGAGGCACGCTCGAGAATATCGCGTAGGTCTCGGGTCTGAAATTTCTGTCCGCCGGCAAGGTCGGCATGGCCGGGTCGCGGGCGCGTAACGCGCCTTTGGTTTCGGGGAGCTTCCTCCGGCGGTTCGACGGCCATAACCTCCTGCCAATGAACGAAGTCGCGGTTTTCAATCAAGATCGTTATCGGCGATCCGAGGGTTTTTCCGTTTCGGACGCCGGAGACGATTTCGGCAGTGTCCTGCTCGATTTTCATTCGACCGCCGCGGCCGTAGCCGCTCTGCCGCCGACGTAAATCGAGATTGATTCCCTCGCGGTCGACCGGCATTGCGGCAGGCAGCCCTTCGATGATAACGGCGAGCATCTTACCATGGGATTCGCCGGAGGTCGTAAATCTAAAAAACATAATTCTTGCCTAGAGGCTTACGGTTTGGCCAACAGATTTTTTTCTCAGCAAGATTAGCCCAATACTTGCGAGTATTAATAGGCCGCCAAAGCCCGTTTGAGGCGGCATCGTTTCTCCGAGCGTAAGCGCTCCGACAAAAACGGCAATAAGCGGCGTAACGAGCGAAATCATCATCGCTTTGGTTGATTCGATTTTACCTAACAACCAGTAATAGAGCCAAAATGCGGCAATTGTGCCGATGAGCGACAAATAAAGGATGCTGCCGGTCGCCCGCACTGTCCAATTGATTTTCAGTGGTGACCCTTCGCGAAGCAATGCGTAGGCTACGATGAAAGGCAGGCTGCAAATCATCTGTGAAAAAACGAGCGACGCAGGATGAATTCCGCCGCCTTTCGCCTTAACTAGGATCGATGCCTGCGCGGCAGCAAAAGAGCCAATTACGACCGCGACGCAGCCAAAAAATGCAAGCCTATTGTCTACCCGCAATTGATCCAGAAAAATGATCCCCACTCCAGTGATACCTGTGACAACGCCAGTCACCTTTGCTATTGTAAGTTTTTCGTCCGCTAAATAGTATCGGGCAAGGACAAGGCCAAAAAGCGTGATTGTTGCCTGCAGAACCGCGGCAAGTCCGCTCGTTATGTACTGCTCGCTCCAAAAGACCGCGCTGTAATTGACGGCAAACTGGAGGAAACCAGTACCGGCCGCCAAGGACCATGCTCGAGGCGAATCGGGCAGCCGAAGGCCAAGCCTGTTAATTAAAACCCCAAGAATTGCTGCCGCGAGCGTAAATCGGAATGCTGAAAATGTAATCGGCGGCAACTCTTCGAGCCCGATTTTGATAAAGATCCACGTTGTTCCCCAAATGGCGCAAAGAATTAGCCAGGTTATAATCTTCGACATTCTTCCTCATCGGCGTTCATAGAAACTTAGCGATGTTTCACCCTGCTTGAGAAGGCGCCATCGGCGCAATTCGCCGATTGCATCGGGAAGCGAATTCTTTGAATGATGCTCAGCGATAAAGATCCCCTGCGGCTCCAGCAGCTTACATTCCGGCGTACCGAATTCGAATAACACCACAGAATAATCCGCGTAGTACGGCGGGTCATAGAAAACCAGATCCCATCCACTCGGATGCTTACGACCAGCAAAATTTTCAGCGCTAAGTGCCAACACTTCTGTCGAGTCCTCTGGGATCGCAAGTAAGTCCAGATTTTCCTCTATCAGAGCACAGGCCCGCCGAGAGCGGTCGACGAAAGTAACAAATGAGGCACCACGCGAAATAGCCTCGATTCCGATTGCTCCTGAGCCGGCGCACAAGTCGAGAAATCGAGAACCTGCGATATGCGGCGCAAGAATGTTGAAGAGCGTTTCGCGCAGCCGGTCCGAGGTCGGCCGTGTCCGCCCATCCGGCGGACTCTTTATAATGCGGCCGCCAAATTCACCAGCGATAATTCGCATAAAGCGGTATTTTAGCGAAAAAAAGAGTTTTTATCAGTTGATGGATGCCGACGATGTATAGTTTCATCCGATTTTGGCGAGGCTAAAACGAGGGGTCCGATTGATACGCTCGATTAGCATTTCCGTTTCACTAGCATTTCGGCGGGCTGTGAGCAAATGTTCGGCGGCTCTGCGGGCTTCGGCCAATATTTCCCGATCTCGGACGAGGTTTGCAATCCGAAAGAGCTGTTCGCCGGATTGACGTGTTCCGAAAAGCTCGCCTTCGCCACGGAGTTCCAAATCTTTTTCCGCGATTTTGAATCCATCGGAGGTGTCCTCCATAATTCCGAGCCTTTCGCGCGCCGCTGCGGTTCGGCGGTCCCCGGTCAGCAGGACACAATAACTTTTTTCTGATCCCCGGCCAATACGGCCACGAAGCTGATGGAGCTGGGAGAGTCCGAATCGTTCTGCGTGCTCTATGACCATTACCGTCGCATTCGGAATATCTACTCCGACCTCGATCACCGTAGTTGACACTAAGATATCGATCTCGCCGGCAGCGAAGGCCCGCATCACTGCCTCTTTTTCGGTTGCCTTTAGCCTGCTGTGGAGCAATCCGACGCGACGATGCGGAAAGACTTCCGTGCTCAGGTGATGATACATCTCGGTTGCTGCCTTTAAATCGAGCGATTCGGATTCTTCGATCAGCGGATAAACGACGTAAACCTGACGGCCAGCGGCGAGTTCGCGTTCGACGCCCTTGTAAACTCCTCGACGACGGTCTTCACCGACTACGACGGTTTTAATTGCCGTCCTCCCCGGCGGCAATTCGTCGATTACGGAAACATCCAAATCGCCATAGACAGTCATTGCGAGCGATCGCGGGATCGGCGTCGCACTCATTACCAAGAGATCCGGCGTTAGGCCACGCCGGGCAAGTTCGGCACGCTGCAGCACGCCAAATCGGTGCTGCTCATCGATAATAGCGAGAGCGAGTCGTTCGAAACTCGTAGAGTCGGTTATCAGCGCGTGCGTTCCAATAATCAGGTTGGCCTCGCCTGATGTGGCAGCTTTGCGCGCGTCACGTTTTTTTGCCGTGGGTAGGCTGCCAGTTATCAATTCGATTCGGTATCCAGTACCACGGAAAAATGCCAATGCGTTTCGATAGTGCTGCTCGGCAAGCAATTCTGTCGGGGCCATCAATGCTGCCTGATAGCCGTTTTCCATCACGGCAAAAGCGGCAAGAAAAGCGACGACGGTCTTGCCCGAACCGACATCGCCTTGAATCAGGCGGTGCATCGGAAAAGGCGACTTGAGATCCGCGAAAATCTCGCGAACTACTCGCCGCTGTGCCTCGGTTAGTCGAAACCGGAGAAGGGAAGCCATTCGCTGTTTGCTCGATTGCGGAATTTCGATTACGTGTGGCTTGGCCTCGCGTTTGCGAATGCCACGCCTCAGCAGTAACGCGAATGAAAGCTCAAAGAACTCTTCGAAGATAAGCCGGCGTTGTGCCGGCGAACGAAATTGCGCGTACTCTTGCGGGTCGGCATTATCCGGTGGAAAATGGACGTTCCGAATGGCCTCAAAACGTGACGGGAGCGAGAATTCACGAATCACGGACTCCGGCAGCGTTTCCGCAACTGAAGACGGCTCGAGGCGTTCGAGCAGGTCGAAGGCCACTTCGCGAATCCTTTTGCCAGAAAATGGCCCGAGCTTCCTGTAAATCGGGACAAAGCGGCCACTGTGGACAGCTTCAGCACCTACACGGCCGGGCTCATCATTTTCCGGAAAGCGTTCCGCGTCTGCTTCCGGCAGTATTTCGATCTCATCGGGGCGATTGTGCCGAAGGACAAATGTTGCCAGACGCGGATCCCACGCCCATTTTCCAAAGGCGACGAATCTGGCACCGCGGGAAAATTTACTGGAATAGAATTCGATGACACGCTTCGCCGCTTTCCCAGAAACGAACCAGTTAACGATTACGGGCCGGCCAGGCTGATCGCTGTCCGTGGCGGAGATTTCGAAAATAAAAAGCTCGTTCCTCCTTTTCGAATGCTTGCTTCGTACCTGAAACGCTCCGGAAACTCTGACAGTGAGATCGACCGAGGTTTCAACGCCGTCGGCCAGTTGATCTGTTCGTGTAAATCCCTTCCGGTCTTCATATCTAGTTGGGAAATAAGTCAAAAATTCTGTCGCCGTGACAGCGGAAATATCTGCAACTCCGGCATCTGAAGCCACGGCGGCGGCAAGTTTTTCTGCAGCTGTTTTGGAGAGCCCGCCGACCCGAAGGCGGTGAAATTCTAGAACGGGTGTTTCCGGCGTGATTTTCATCCAAATCGATCAGGTCTCTAGGCTGAACGGATTGAAATCCGTATCAAGATCATAATAGTCTTCGTGTTCGACCCGTTTGAGAAATCCAACGATTATGTAAGTCAATGGCGTTGCAAGCGTTTCCCAGATAACCTTGATAAGGTAATTTCCAAACATTACGGCGATAAGCTGCCCGTTCGGCCAGATACCGAAGAAAGCAACCGGGTAAAACACAGCCGAATCGGCGATTTGTCCATAATGGTTGAGCCGATAGTTCGCGTCCAGAGGAATCGCCCGGCCGTCAGAATTTTCATTTTTGCCAGCACGTAGGAATTGACGAATTCGCCGATCCAGAATGCCGTGAGAGAGGCGGCGACTATTCGCGGCGTCTGTCCAAAAATCAAGTTAACAGCTTGGATCTGGGCTTCCGGCATCGTTTCCGCCGGCCGCAGACTGGTCACAACTGTGGCCATCAGCGAAGCAAAAAAAAGGGCACCAAAACCGGCCCAGATAACGCGCCGCGAACGTTTGTAGCCGTAGACTTCGGTTAAAATATCGCCAAATAGATAACTTATCGGGAAAAACAGGACGCCAGCTCCAAACGTGTAATGACCGATCAGGGGCAAATCTACGTAAGTAACCTTTTGAGGGCCGATCAGGCTAGCCGAAAGCAGGACGGCGACAAAAGCCGCCATAATCAAATCGTAGAATTTACAATTGCGTCGCACCATTATGCCGCAAATTGTAACAAATCGATCAAAAGTGGAAAATGAAGCGGAACGGCTCGGCCCCGTTTGCAGGTATAAAAAAAACGGAAACAAGGCGGACAGAGCCTGTTTCCGTAAAGGTAAGGAGTACACTTAGGAGGAGGAATCGCTTATGCTAATTTCACGACGTGCTTCGTTAGGCGCGATTTGTATCTCGCCGCAGTATTTCTATGAATTATACCTTTATTGACCGCTTTATCGATTAGGGAAATCGTCGGATCGAGCAGTGCAGTGCCTTGCTGTTTGTCATTGAGAGCTAGCGCGGCTCGCAGTTTCTTTATTTGAGTCCGCAATTTGCTCCGATTAGCCCTGTTGATACGCCGACGCTTTTCGTTTTGACGGACGCGTTTTTCTGCTGATTTGTGATTTGCCATACTAGGTTTTTCGTCTCCGGTCCGCACTCATCTACAGAAAGTCGTGCGGCAGCCAGTCAAAACATAGTAGCATACTCAGGCGTGGAAGAATTGTCAAGCGTTACAGGTAAAAAATTAAAACTCCGATTGCGAGACGATTGTATGCATCGCATCCACGACAAGCACGAAAATCGGGGGGTAAAAGACAAATTCAGGTTTCAAACTATCAGAAAACATCGAGGTCAGAACAAGGTGTGAAAAATCGAAAAAACTACCTATAAACAGGCCGGTTCCAAAACTAACAACGATTCCAAGAAATAGGAAAACACAAGCTGCTGGCCGCGAAACCGGCTTTACCCTACGCTCGGCGTCATCGAGTATTGATTCGTGAAGTTCGTTGTCCGAATACGTAAACCTTAAAAACCCCTCACGGATTCTGCCAATCAGGTGAATGACACCTGCAACGAAAAGCGAAATTAGAATTATTTTGCCAAGCATTGCAGACTGCTCAAACATTTTCGGCTTCAACACAGCGACCAGGAGGAAGGAAAAAAACAGGGCAACTATCGGGAAAATTATTTTTTGAAGCGCAAGCGATTCGCGTCGCTCTTCGGCAATCATTCGATCGATTATCTCGTTATATCGATGCTCGTAAACCAGTCGCCGCCAGCGCTGTGCGTGCGAATTGGTGGAGGCGAAAAGAGAATCAGCATTTTGCAGCTTGCGGAACTGTGCCGAGAGGACTTTCTGGTCGTAAAGTGCTCGCTCTTTCGGATCGCTCAATACTTCGTAAGCCTCCGCAATTTTTGCAAATGCAATTGCAGTTTCAGACGATCCGTTATTTTTATCGGGATGAAGCTTGCGGGCGAGCTTTCGATAGGCGGATTTTATCTCTGCCCGAGTCGCTTCTGGTGAAACTTGAAGGATTTCGTAGTAATTTGCCATCGACTATCTCGATCGGACGGGGCGAGTCTTAACGGTCGGTTGGCCGGCCGAAAAGAATTTTACCATAAGACAGCCTTCAGAGGTTGCGTTTTCGCTGATCAATTCGTTCGGGACGCATTCAAAACTTCTTCGCCAATGCCGCAGGCCGAAATCAGCGCGGCAGCCTTTGTCTGAGTTTCATCGAATTCGGACTGTGGGTCTGAATCGATAACAATGCCGCCGCCGACATTGAAGATACCTTTGCGATCGCGGACAACGAGTGTACGGATCGCCACGCTGACATCGACGTCGGGCGAGCTGCGCTCGCTCGATGGCAAGATCAATCCGATTGCTCCCATTGAGAGCCCGCGCGGCGCAGCCTCGAGCTCATCGATGATCTTCAATGTGCTGATCTTTGGAGCGCCAGTAACTGAGCCGCATGGAAACAATGCAGCTAGGACGTCGGAAAGGCGAATGGATTCTCTGAGCGTGCCAGAGATATGAGAGACCAGGTGAAAAAGGCTTGGTAATTCCTCTATCTGAAGGAGAGGCCCGGCCTCGATGCTTCCGTACTTGCAAATCCTGCCGAGATCATTTCGAAGGAGGTCCACAATCATTATATTTTCGGCTCGGTCTTTGACGCTGGCAGAAAGTTCGGCGACCGTTTGCCGATCGCCTGTACGATCATCGCCACGTCGCCGTGTGCCCTTTATCGGGGAAGCCGTAATCCGTCGTCCGCGAATGGAGAAAAAGCGCTCAGGCGATAATGAAACAACGCTCGAATCACCACGCTCGATTAAAGCAGCAAATCCCGCTGGATGATTTTTTCGTCCTCTAAAGAATATTTCGGCGGGCGACGGACGGTCATAAAATTCAACGAGTACCCTTCGCGTTAGATTTGTCTGGTACGTCTTTCCAGCCCTTATAAGCTCCTTGATTGTCTCAATTTGCGAGATGTAAACATCCTTCGGTGGGCTTGCCGTGGCTTTCGGGGCGGTTCTAAGGGAAACGAGCGGAGTTTTTGAATCAAAAACAGAAATTCCGTTTATCCGAGCGCTAATTTCAGCAGCTCTCGCACTGCTGCCTAAGATTTTAGTATCGCCGGTGTCGTAATCGTATAACACGGCTGAATCGTAAACTGCGACAAATAAATCCGGCTCATTTATTTCCGGCGAATGCCTTGACTTTATTCCTTGAAGGCGGAGGCCAAAATCATAGGAAAGCGTAAAAACGGCCGTCTTACCTTGATCGAAAACCTCGTTTAGAATGCCGAGGGTTTCCGATGGCGATTGGGTGCGCAGTGAATAGATGTCAACGGGACCGGCTGCCAAAAACATCTTGTTTTGGCCGCGGGTCCGGGCGCCACAACTGTCGATGATCGATACTCCAGCGGTAATGCCTCCGGATAAAAAGCCTTCAAGAATTGCGTCTGCTCGCCCGTCGAATCGATTCACAGGAAAATTTTAACACGGCTGCCGACGTGGCCTAATTTCCTTTGCAAAGGCAATTCGCGTAAGATGTTGCGAGCTGCGTGAAATTTTCGCGGCGCAATAGTTATATGACGACAAGTGGGAAGCAAACGCGGGTGCTAATTCGCGGGCTTGGATTAATCGCAGGCATCTCGATAATCATCGGAAACGTTATCGGGACGGGCGTTTTCCTCAAGGCAAGAGTTATGACCTGCAACCTCGGAGAACCCGTCTGGGTTCTTGCGGCCTGGGCGGCGGCCGGTATGCTAACGCTAGCCGGAGCGCTAACCTACGCAGAGCTTACTGCAATGAAGCCCGAAGCGGGCGGAGAATACGTCTTTCTTCGGGATTCTTACGGTCGGCTTTCGAGCTTTTTGTTCGGCTGGATGCAGATGCTGATCGCAAAACCCGGTTCGCAGGCATCCGTAGCGGTAATTTTCTCCGGAGCGTTGAATGATTTTTTGGGCGGCGGGCTACGGCACACAATCTTGACTCTGCCGGCGTTCGGCGCGGTGATTGAAATTACATCGCTGCAGATAATTGCGGTAATGATGATAGTCATTTTTACGACGCTTAATTGCGCTTCTGTATCGCTGAGCGGGCAAATTGCCACGTTTCTTACTGGCGTTAAGGTCGGTTTGATTATCTTCGTCGGGCTCGGCGCATTTGTTTTTGTGTCCGGTGGCGATTTTTCGCATTTTTCGATGAATGCCGCGGGTGCGACCTGCGAAGGAGTCGACAATGGCGTTCGATACGGCACCGCGGGATATTCGTTTGCAGCGGGATTCGGAGCTGCAATGCTCGGCGCACTTTGGGGATACGATGGTTGGAACAACCTCAGTTTTGTTGCCGGCGAGGTAAAGAATCCTGGGCGAAACGTACCGATCGCGATCATCGGCAGCACATTGCTCGTCATTGCGCTTTACCTTGCAATCCATGTTTCGTATTTTTACATCCTCGATCCAGCGTCTGTCGCCTCTGTCTCGAAAGATTCGTCGGTAGCAAGGGTCGTCGTCAGCAATTTCGCTGCGATCGGCGGGGCCGCCGCCGTTGCGATTTTCACGGTCGGGCTGATGATTTCGTCGCTCGGCACTTTGCACACCTCTATAGTCTCCGGTTCGCGGATCCCATTTGCGATGGCGCGAAACGGCCTTATGCTTCCGCGCCTTGGCGCATTGTCAGTTACGGGAGTCCCGGTTCCAGCCCTGATTTCGCAGGGAATATTAGCTTCGATACTGGCTCTTTCAGGCTCGTTCGATACGCTGACGGATTATGTAATCTTTGCTTCGTGGATCTTTTATGCACTTGTCGCTTCGTCGATTTTTGTATATCGAAAGCGTTATCCGGAGCTTGATCGTCCGTATCGGGTTTGGGGCTATCCAGTCGTACCGGTTCTGTTCTTACTGGTCGCCGTTGCTCTGCTTGTTCAGACTCTAATCAATAGTCCGCGCAATTCGCTGGTCGGAATTGGTATAATCCTTGCGGGCCTGCCGTTTTACTTTTACCTAAACAGCCGGAATTCCCACCGCGAAGGAGGAAACGCGCAGTGAAAAGCAAGGAGTTGCCGGACAGAAGACGCGGCGGCGATCGGCGGATTTCAAAACGCTTTAGTGTGCAAGTTGACCTCGAATGGGAGAACGATTCAAAAAGATACCGAGGAACCCTAAGTGATATAAGCGAAAACGGATGTTTCGTCTTAAGCGGCGTCGAAGTAGGAAACGGCGATCGAGTGAGCCTATTTCTGCCAGTTAGCGACGGGAGGCATTTGAAATTTTTCGGCGAAGTAACGAACCACACATTTGAGATCGGATTTGCAGTTCGGTTCATCGAGTTAACCGAAGCTCAACTACAAATTTTGCGCGGATATCTCGCTGGCGAAGAAAAACGATTGTCGCATTAATGCGACCGCGACTGACGTTAAGCATCAAGCCTCCTTTATTCGCTAATTTTATTCGCTAAGTGATTTGATCGCCTCTGCGGCGACTTCCCGATCATCGAAGTGGAACTTTTCGTCGCCGATTATCTGATAAGTTTCGTGTCCTTTGCCGGCGATGATGACGACATCGCCCGCTTTGGCTTCGGAAATTGCTCGGCGTATCGCCTGACGGCGATCAGACACGGTAGTTTTCTCTACCGAAATTCCTTTCATTCCGTCTTCGATTTCAGAAATTATCTTCAGCGGATCTTCGGTTCGTGGATTGTCGGATGTGATTATCACTCGATTGCTGTTTTGGGCGGCAACCCGTCCCATCAGCGGTCGTTTTGATCTATCGCGATTACCGCCACAGCCGAAAACGGTGATGACGCGGCCGGATGTAAGAGAGCGCGCTGTTTGAAGAGTGTTCAAGAGAGCATCGTCCGTGTGAGCATAGTCGACGATTACGGCAAACGGAGCCGCTTCGCGAACGCGCTCGAACCGTCCAGGCGCGCCGATGCATTTTTCGAGACCGGCAATAATAGAGGCTGGCGAGACTCCCACTTCATAGGCAGCGGCTGCCGCGGCTAACATATTGTAAACGTGCGGGCGGCCAACGAGAGGCGACGTTATCCTGTATGTGCCAAATGGGGCAGACAGGTTAAAACTCGTACCCGACAGAAGAGAGACCTCAATCTTCGAGGCGCTGTAATCGGCGGGCGTTTCGATACCAAACGTGTAGATTCTTCCAACCGAGCGTCTAATTTTATCTGCTAGGCGGCGTCCCCACTTGTCGTCGGCATTAATAACCGCGGCTTTAGGCGGCCGGCCCAAGCGCCCGTCGAAGAGACGTTTTTTCGCATCGAAGTAATTTTCCATCGTTAAGTGATAATCCAAGTGATCCTGCGTCAAATTCGTAAAAATAGCGACACGGAAATAGAGATTATCGCAGCGGTGGAGATCGAGCGCTTGCGATGAAGTTTCCATCGCGGCAAACTTGCAACCAGTGCTGACTGCGCGTCGGAGAAATCGGTTCGTGTCGGAAGCTTCAGGCGTGGTACGGACGGCCGGCTCGCTATTTTCTCCAATTCGATATTCGACGGTCGTGAGCATCGCCGGTCGAATCGCGTCGGCTTCGGCAAGGGCGAAACAAAGATAGGTAGTCGTCGTTTTGCCATTAGTGCCGGTAATTCCGATTAAATCTAGTTCACGTGAGGGATTTCGGAAGACGATCGCTGCGGCCTTTGAATGAGCTTCACGGGCATTTGCAACCCGCAGCCAGGCGTGGGTGAAACCTTTCGGCGGCTCGGATTCTGAAATTATTCCGACTGCTCCGCGCCGGATTACATCATCGATAAACCGATGTCCGTCAAGCGTCGTGCCCTTAATTGCAACAAATAGCGAGCCTGGGGCCGCTTGCCGGGAATCGTGGGTGATTTCCGTCACGGCCGTCTCGCGCGGGCCAAACAATTCAGCACCGATACCGCGTGCTACTTCCTCAATTGTTAGGGTCTGATCGTCCAAGTCTTTAAATTGTTAACTTCCGAGTCGTTAAATTTAGCAAAAGGCATCAATTTAGTGTGTAAACTTTTTACTGCCGGCGTTGATTATAATCTAGAGCCGACGGCGAAGCGAAACTTTGGCGGCAGGTAGCGGAATTGCACTCGCGAAAAGCGGAACTCGAGGAGAAAGATTTCGTACATAAAAGCAACACGTTAGGAGGGCAAGATGGACCTATTGAAACTCGCGCTTATGGTGCTCGGCATTATCTTTGCGGTAATGCTGTTTTCCTGGCTTTTCGGATTGGTTACGACGCTAGTTTGGTATGGTTTCTGGACCGGACTGCTATTTGCGATTGGATACGGAGGATATAAACTTTTTCGCACGGCTGAGGAGAAGTTTGTCGGGTCCGGCTCGAAGTACGATGCAATAGAAGATCGCGATTTTTCACTCTCGTGGGACGAATACGATAAGAAATACTTGCAGAAATAGGGAGGGCTTCGAGAATTTCGTTAAAGCTACTACCGCATTTGTCCAAAGGCAACGCTCGATTTTGAAATTTCTTTGGTCAAGGTGCTATTCTTTTTCATTCGGGGTATCCCGCGTGTCTCCGGTCGTATTTCGGAGGAATTGCCGAGGTGGCGAAATTGGTATACGCACCAGACTTAGGATCTGGCGCCGAAAGGCATACGAGTTCGAGTCTCGTCCTCGGCACCACTTTTAACTTAGCTTGAACCAATCCTGTTTCAACTCTTGCGGCATCGGCGATCTTTTAATTCGACATTCGTCTGTCCGTCGGATATTCTGCTGGAATAAGAAGTGATGAAAACAGAAATCAAGGAAATCTCGCAGACGATGCGGGAACTGCATTTGGAAATTCCTCCATCAGCACTAAAGGCAGCGTACGATGAGGTAAGCCGTCGTTATTCGGTTAAGGCGAACATACCGGGTTTCCGGAAAGGTGTGCCGGCTCCGCTTGAAATTGTCCGATTGCGGTTTAAGGATGAGATTCGCAACGACGTTTTGCAGATGGTAGTTTCCAATGCGGCCGCGCGAGCAATGGACGAGGCCGGCGTTCAGCCGGTCGGCGACCCACAGATTCACATTGACAATTTCGAAAACATAAGTGTTGACGGCAGCGAGCCGCTCAAGGTGCATATTCATTTTGAAGTGATGCCGGAAATTCCGGAGCCTGACTACGCCGCGATTGAGGTCGAGCGAAGGGTGAAACCGATCGAGGAATCTGACGTCGACGAATACGTAGCGCAATTGCTCGAGCGGGAGTCTGCTCTGGTTCCGATCGAAGACCGGTCCGCATCCGACGGTGATACCTTAATTGTCGATCTTGAAGGCAGATTCGATGGCGGAGAATCGGAAGAACCAGTCATCGCAAAAGATCTGGAAATCAAGTTGGGCGATGCAAATATCGACCCGACGTTCACGAGTAACCTGGTCGGCGTGAAAGCCGACGATGTGCGCGAATTCACCGTATCGTATCCGGACGATTATGCTGCCGAGCAACTGCGTGGCCGAACGGTTCATTATAAGGCAACGGTTCGTTATGTCGGCCGGGCAGAATTGCCGAAAGCGGACGATGATTGGGCAAAGAGTCTCGATCTAGGCGTAGAAACATATTGCGATTTACGGAAAAAGCTGAGAGCCGATCTTGAGGCATATGCGAAATCGTCGGCAGACGCGCGCCTTAGGAACGACGCGATGGAAAAGATGATCGAGCACCACAGGTTCGAGGTTCCGCGGCTGCTGGTCGAAAATCAGACACGCGTTTTGCTCAATGAATTCGTTCAGGATTTGCGGCAAAAGGGCGCGGACCTTTCGAAGCTGGACGAAGGCTTTCTCGGTTCGCTTTATGGGCAATTGATGCAGCGGGCTGAGCGTGAGGTACGCGGAGCACTTTTGTTGGGGAAAATCGCGGAAATTGAAAACATTTCGATCAAACCCGAAGAAATTGAAGCTGAAATTGCCGATCTTGCCACTTATCATCGCGTCACTCCGGAGGAGGTAAAAAAATCGCTTGGCACCCAAGAGGGACTGCGGCAGATCGAGCATAACCTGAAAACTCGAAAGGCTATCGAGGCTATAGTCGGAAAAATAAAGGTTTCCGAAGGCAAATGGGTCGAGCAGACGGAGCAAGAGGCTAAGGCATGTCGTCCGGAGAGCGCACAATCAGCAAGTGAACCGAGCGATGAGGCAAAAGAAAAAAAGGCTGCAAGGCAAAAACGGACCACCAAAAAAAATTCGCAGCCAAAAGCTTCGGCGAAAGCAAAATCCGCAGATGATTGAGCTCACTGCAAAAAGGATTGTTGCACGTTGATCGAATCGGGGAAGTGATCCGACATAAAATAACTCCTTGCTTTTCAAAGGCCAAATTGTAAAATCATAATCGGCACGGAGCGTAATAGCTTTCTTTAGAGAGTTTATCGATAATTAAATGACAAGGACTAGCGGTGTAGATTTATGGCATTAGTTCCAATGGTAGTCGAGCAAACGTCGAGAGGCGAGCGAGCTTTTGACATTTACTCGAGGCTCTTAAAGGACAGCATTATTTTTATCGGTACGCCTATCGACGACACGATTGCGAATTTGATCGTCGCGCAGTTATTGTTTCTCGAAGCGGAAGACCCGGAGCGCGACATCAATCTCTATATCAACAGCCCCGGTGGCTCAATTACTGCGGGAATGGCGATATACGATACGATGCAGTTCATAAAAAACGATGTAACGACCATCTGTGTCGGGCAATGCGCATCGATGGCAGCATTGCTGCTTGCCGCCGGTACAAAGGGCAAGCGGTTTGCGCTTCCACATTCGAGGATTTTGATACACCAACCATCGGGCGGCGCACAGGGGCAGGCAACCGACGTTCGGATAATGGCAGAGGAAATTTTGCGAATGCGCGAAATGACTTCGCGGATTATAGCTCATCACAGCGGCCAAACTTTCGAGCAAGTCGAAAAAGACGTCGAACGCGACCGCATACTTTCGCCGATACAGGCAAAGGAATACGGATTGATCGACGAAGTAATTGAGCATCGAGAAAAGTAGTGGCTGGTTGAATTCCGGCTATGCTGATCGCGGACCTTGCAATCTGGGGGATTTGATGGCCAACTTTCGTAGACCAGAAGAATTATTGTGCTGCTCTTTTTGCGGCAAGTCTCAGAACGATGTCAAAAAGCTCATTGCGGGACCCGGCGTCTATGTGTGCAATGAATGCATAGATATCTGCAACGAAATAATAAACGACGACGAGCAAAGCGAGACCGCAACTGCTAGAACGGCGCTGCCAAAGCCGACGGAAATCAAAAAATTTTTAGACGATTACGTAATCGGGCAGGATGAATCGAAAAAGCGGCTCGCCGTCGCAGTCTATCAGCATTACAAGCGTCTTGAACTTAATCGCAAGCGCGGCGACGTAGAACTACAGAAATCGAATATTCTTTTAATCGGGCCGACTGGGACTGGCAAGACACTGCTTGCGCAGACGCTGGCCCGGATTCTGTCTGTTCCGTTTTGTATTGTTGATGCAACTAGCCTCACAGAAGCGGGCTACGTCGGAGAAGATGTCGAGAACATTCTGCTTCGCCTGCTCCAGGCCGCCGGCAACGACGTCGAAAAGGCCCAGCAGGGCATAATTTACATCGACGAAATCGATAAAATCTGCCGCAAGGATGACAATCCTTCAATTACCCGCGACGTATCGGGTGAAGGCGTGCAGCAGGCACTGCTAAAGATTCTCGAAGGGACAATCGCTAACATTCCGACCGGCGGAGGTCGAAAGCATCCGCAGCAGGAGTTCACACAGCTGGACACGACCAATATTTTGTTTATTTGCGGCGGCGCTTTTATTGGCCTTGAAAAAGTTATCGAAAAGCGGCTCCGGAATAAATCTTTGGGTTTCCAGGCGGACATCAAATCTAGCCGCCTGCGGCAGCAAGAGGCTTTAGCTAAGCTAGAACCAGAAGATTTAATGCATTACGGCTTGATACCGGAATTTGTTGGTCGGCTGCCCGTGGTCAGCACGCTTCAGCCGCTTGACGAGGATGCACTGGTGAAAATATTGACTCAGCCGAAAAATGCTTTGGTCAAGCAATATCAACGTAAATTTGAGTTCGACAACGTTAGCCTTAAATTTGCGGAAGACGCTCTTCGTGCCATTGCGCAGCAGGCACACAAACGAAAGGTCGGTGCGCGCGGGCTGATGATGATAATGGAAGAAATCCTTCTGGATGCAATGTACACGATTCCGTCGGACAAACACGTCAAAGAGCTCATCATCACGCGCGATATGGTGGAGAGAAAGGCTTCGACATTTGACGTTGTTGAGCCGCGTATGGAAGAAGCGGCTTAGGTGCTGGAGCAGATTCTGCAATTTCAACCACTGAAGGAAGAGTTCCATACCCTCAGGCGGGAATTTAACCAGCTAGCGTCTGAGCTCGATTCCCATAAATTTTTTATTCGCACGATTGGACGATCCAGTGAACATCTCCAGTATCGAGTTCGCAACTGGTTGGGGCGATTATCAGCAGGTAGCTGTCGCCAAAAAAAATTGGCTACCCAATCTGACCTTTGATATGAAATAGCCATTGCGAGTTCGACCTCGCGAATGGATCGCAGCGAGTTTCGGTGTCGCCCGCAAAGCCAACCTACGAAACTTCATTGTTGCTTTACATTCGGTTGGAGCATAGCTGTTTTCACGCATTTACTACCAAAAAATAACTAACGAAAAAGCTTTACTGGTGCACCGGTTGTCGGGAACATTTGAACCGGTTTTTTCGTTTTCATTGAAATACATTTATTCGCCCCTATACTTGCAAGTTTAGCGGCTTTCCGATCTGGCTCAGCTCGCACGTCGCAATCTTTTTCCAACGTCACAATTCAGATCCTCACGCTGGCGGAAAAATTTAAAATCATAACGCTCTCAGAGCTCGGAATTTCTCTGACTCGCGAATTGAATTTCTTCCGAACTCGGCCAGGCCGAGGTAAATTTAAGAAAAAGTTTAGAAATCGGGCTGCAATGAACATTTATGTCCGATGTATTAAATCTGGTCGAGATTGTGCTAAGGCAAATGCGCATTGCTTTTGGCGTCCGAATTTGAGTAAATAATTGTATCCGTCTTGAAAACATCCGGTATTCCTTTGGCCGGCGTCCCCAAAAATCAATATGAAGGAATTCAGCGATCAATTGCCGTCTGACGTCAAGCATTTACCGATGGTGCCGATTCGCGACGTTGTGATTTTCCCATCTACGAAGGTCGCATTTAAAATCGGCCGGCCGAGCTCGGTAAAGGCACTCGAGGAGGCAATGGCCGGCACGCGCGAGATATTTCTTGCCACCCAACACGACGCAACCGTCGATGAACCGAAGGCAAACGAAATTTTTGAAATTGGCACGCTCGGCCGGATATTGCAGGCACAGCGGCAGGAAAATGGCCAGATCAAAGTTGTCGTCGAAGGTCGAGACCGAGCAAGCGCTATGCGGGTTGAGCAGGACGATGAGGGGGTTTTTCGTGCTTTTGTCCGAATTCTGCCTTCGTCGTCGGATGTTGGTTTCCTAACAGACGCCCTTGTGCAGCGCATCCAGGGACTCGTCGAGCAACTGATGCATATTTCGCCGGATGTGTACACGGATGCTCTGCAAACTTCGCTTCGAGGCGTCTCCGCGGCGCAGATATCCGATGCAATGGCCTCACACCTAAGAATTTCGGTTAATGAAAAACAAAAGCTGCTCGAAATGCTCGGCGTACCGCATCGGCTCGAATACCTTATTGGCGTGCTCGAAACGGAAATTGAAAAGCGTCAGCTAGATCGGGCGATTCACGCGAGAACCAAAAAGCAAATGGACAAGCATCAAAGGGAGTATTACCTAAACGAGCAGATAAAGGCTATACACCGGGAGCTCGGCCGTAAAGACGAAAAAGCGGAACTCGACGAACTAAAGAAGAAAATAGAAGAGGTTGGGATGACTGCGGAGGCAAAGGAAAAGGCACTGCAGGAAATCTCGCGGCTCGAGGTGATGCCGCCGATGTCGGCGGAAAACACGGTCTCGCGTACTTACATCGAATGGCTAATAAACGTACCTTGGAAAGCTCGATCCGAGGAAGTCAATGATCTCAATCGGGCCGAAGAAATCTTAAACGAAGACCATTACGGGCTCGCGAAGATCAAAGAGCGGATATTGGAATTTCTTGCTGTTCGCCAGCTCGTCAAAAACCCAAAAGGTACGATTCTTTGTTTCGTCGGCGCGCCGGGCGTCGGAAAAACCTCGCTTGGAAAATCGATCGCTCGAGCAACGGGACGCAAGTTCGTTCGCCTTGCTCTTGGCGGGGTTCACGATGAAGCGGAAATTAGAGGTCACCGGCGAACCTATATCGGAGCTTTGCCCGGGCAGATAATTCAGTTAATGAAACGTGCGGGAACTGTCAACCCGGTTATACTTCTCGATGAGGTAGATAAACTTGGGCGTGATTTCCGTGGAGATCCGTCCGCTGCATTGCTCGAAGTCCTAGATCCGGAACAAAATCATACATTTCGCGACCATTATTTGGACGTCGATTACGACCTCTCGAACGTATTTTTTATTGCAACAGCGAATGTCCTTCATACGATTCCGCCTGCGTTACAGGACCGGCTGGAAACCCTTCATCTCTCTGGTTATACAGAACGCGAAAAAGCGGAGATTGCCCGACGGCACTTGATACCGAAGCAATGTGAAAACTCGGGAATTGCTGCGGAAAAGGTGAAGTTCACGGACGACGGAATTCTCGAAATTATACGCCACTACACGCGCGAAGCAGGCGTGCGCAATTTGGAAAGGGAAATCGGCGCTTGCTTGAGAAAAATTGCGAGAAAATATGTAGCGGCAGAAGACAAAGAAAACTTTCGCGTCGTCATCGATGCGGAGAAGGTTCGCGAGTTACTCGGAATTATTAGGTATCGCAAGCAGGATATCGCGCGAAAAAGTGAAATCGGACTTGTCAACGGATTGGCTTGGACTGAGGTTGGCGGCGATGTTTTGCAAGTCGAGGCAACTTTGGTCGATGGGAAGGGTGAAATTACGCTAACCGGCAAACTAGGTGAAGTAATGCAAGAATCGGCGCGTGCCGCCTTGACTTGCGTTCGCTCTCGGGCCTCGGAGATCGGAATCGATCCGAAGCACTTTAGTGAAAAGGATCTCCATATTCACGTGCCGGAGGGTGCGATTCCAAAAGATGGGCCGAGCGCAGGTATTACGATAGCAACGGCCATGGTCTCAGCGCTTACGCGGCGTCGTGCACGCCACGACGTTGCAATGACCGGCGAGATTACGCTGCGTGGGAAAGTGTTACCGATTGGCGGAGTGAAAGAAAAACTCCTTGCCGCCCATCGGTTCGGATTGAAGACTATAATTTTGTCAAAAGAAAACGAGAAAGACCTTGCGGACATTCCCGAAGAAGTCCGCGATGATCTGACGATCTACGCCGTCGATACTATCGATGAAGTTTTGCGGTACGCAATCGAGCCGGAAGCAACTGAAGCCAGCATCGAAACGCCGCAGATATGGAACGATCGCGGCCGGGTTGGCGATATCGCCGCAAAAATTGAATAATCAATTCACTTAGAGCTTTCAGCGCCGATTTCGGAATGAAAATTACCTCGGCTGAATTTATCCTGGGCGCGGCTTCCCGACGCGACTGGCCCGCGAGCGATCTCCGGGAAATTGCGTTTCTCGGACGTTCGAATGTAGGTAAGTCCTCCCTCATAAATTCATTGCTCGGCAGAAAGAATCTCGCGCGAACGTCAAATACACCGGGCAGAACACAGATGATAAACTTTTTCAATGTGGAGAATCGACTGGTCTTTGTTGACCTTCCGGGGTACGGATACGCTAAAGCGCCAAAAAACCTCCGCAGCTTGTGGGGAAAAATGGCGCAGGATTATCTTTCGCAGCGGCGGAATCTTGTTCTTTGCATCCAAGTGATCGACGCCCGGCACGATCCGACGCCGCTCGATATCCAACTTGACGAATGGCTGCGCGTCAACCAGAAGCTCCGGATTGTGGTAGCTACAAAAGCGGATAAACTCTCGGCGAATAAATTATTTAAGTCGATTCGAAAAATCGAGGACGGTCTGACGGCGGAAAAAATCATCGCTTATTCATCGACGACCGGAAAGGGAAGGGCCGATTTGTGGTCAGCTATCGAATCAGTGGTTCAAAAGAATTAAAACACTATATTTGAAAAGTATAAGATTATAGTTGCTTAAATCCCGAGGATGTAGTAAAAAAGAGTTATCCCGAAATTATTTGAGGATTTCCGTGCCTACTCAAGCCGCGGACCAAACATTTACTACAAATATTTCCAGACGATTTTCTCCACCTGCGGTTTTCAAAGTCTTTTGAGTGCGAATCACTTATACACTATTGAAACTGTCAAGCGTGGAAAACGACACGCAAAATTATTTCGTTTATCAATCATCAGATAACCGCACAACCATGGCAACCAAAACTACGACAACGAGAAAGCCACGCGCGTCCAAAGTAGACGATCAGAGACCCGAAGAAACCGATTCCGCTGTCAACGGAGAAAGCCGCGTCTCAGAGTCGGTCGGCATTGACACCTTCGAAGAAGAATCGCTTACGAAAGGTTCTTCCGAGGCTACGGCGTCCGGCGATGAAGCAGCGCCGGAAGTTGTGAAAACGCAAAGCAAGTCGGCAACGGAAAACGAAACGGCCGAAAAACGAGGCGACGAGCAACGAAGCAACGATAAGCGCTACGGCGAGAAGCAAAACGGCGAGCGGCAGGAAATGCTCAACCTTGCCACGCTGAAGGAAATGTCGATCAGCGAATTAACACATATTGCCAAAGAAATGGGGATCGAGGGAGCAACCGGCCTACGCAAGCAGGAGTTGATTTTCAAGGTATTGGCCGCTCAAACGGAAAAAAGCGGACTAATTTTTTCCGAAGGCGTACTTGAAACTTTGCCGGACGGCTTTGGGTTTTTGCGGGCTCCGGAATACAACTATTTGCCAGGACCTGACGATATCTATGTCAGCCCATCGCAAATTCGAAAATTTGACCTCCGAACTGGCGATACTGTTTCAGGACAAATTCGTCCGCCAAAGGAAGGAGAGCGATATTTCGCGCTGATTAAGGTCGAGGCAATAAATTTCGAAGCTCCGGAGCAATCCCGAGAGAAGGTTTTTTTTGATAACCTGACTCCGCTTTATCCTGACGAGCAGTTGAAAATGGAGGTTGGACCAGATAACATCGCGGCCCGCGTGATCGACCTCGTTACTCCGATCGGAAAAGGCCAGCGGGCCTTGATAGTTGCTCCGCCGCGCACCGGAAAAACGATGCTGCTGCAAACGATCGCTAATTCGATAACGCAAAATCATCCAGAAACGACTTTGATCGTCTTACTTATCGATGAGCGGCCGGAAGAGGTCACCGATATGCAGCGGTCGGTCAAAGGTGAAGTGATTTCCTCAACGTTCGACGAGCCGCCGACGCGGCACGTCCAGGTCGCAGATATGGTGATCGAAAAAGCAAAGCGGCTGGTCGAGCATAAGCGCGACGTCGTAATTCTCTTGGATTCGATCACCCGGCTTGCGCGCGCTCACAATGCGGTCGTCCCGCCTTCGGGAAAGATTCTCTCGGGCGGTATCGATTCTAATGCATTGCAGAGGCCAAAACGCTTTTTTGGCGCGGCCCGTAACATCGAAGAGGGCGGTTCACTAACAATTATCGCAACCGCCTTAATCGATACGGGGTCGCGTATGGATGATGTCATTTTCGAAGAGTTCAAAGGCACCGGCAACTGCGAAATTCACCTGGACCGTCGGCTATCTGACAAGCGTCTATTCCCGGCAATCGACCTTCAGCGATCCGGTACGCGCAAGGAAGAACTTTTAATCAGTAAGGAAGACCTGAACCGTATCTGGGTAATGCGGCGAGTGCTCAATCCGCTTTCGCCAGTCGAACAAATGGAGGTCGTACTCGAGCGGCTCTCGAAAACCAAAACCAACGCCGAGTTTTTAGCCTCTATGCAGACGTAAATTGTTTTGAAATCCTACCACCCGTTATGGCCGTTTGCAGCAATCTGCAGCGGCCATTTAATTTGAGCTTGCCAAAAGGAGAAATCCGTGTAAAATGTCTTCAACGCACCCGCACCTCAAGCGAACCGAAAATGTGACGCAGCTGGCTCCGAATCACGACCGTTGGGGGCGAAGATATTCATCTAGTTTCATTTAATTAAATTAATTCGCTTTGTTTTACCGTACGAGAAAAGGGATATCAACTGGTGTACTCAACAAGAAACGTTGTTTAACTAGCTCTCAGTTTATTTTCTGGAGGAAAGAAAAATGAAACGATTCGTCCTGCGTCTGATTGTTGCGGTTTTCGCTACTGCAACAATGCAGGTGTCAGTTTTTTCGCAGACTACCGGTGCGATTGCCGGAACAATAACCGATCCTAACGGCGCTGCCGTACCTGCGGCAACCGTTCAGGTAACCGGCGAAGGTGGACAAAAATTTACTGCCGTTACGAATGACAGTGGAGCATTTCGGATTCCGTCTGTTGCAACCGGCGTTTACACCGTAACCGTAACGGCACCTAACTTTAAAAAATCGATCGTTGAAAATGTAAAGGTCGACGTTGGCCTTCCGACAACCGTTAACGCCGTGTTAGAGGCGGGCGAAGTATCGGAAACGGTTGTAGTTACAAGTGGCGGCGAGGTTTTGCAGACGCAGACGGCGGCGGTGGGCACTACAATTACTGGCAGACAAATACTAGAAACTCCGATTGCATCGCGCGATGCGCTGGATCTCGTCGGGCTTTTACCAGGAACCGCCTCGGTCGGGGCCCCACGACGTTCATCGATCAACGGCCTTCCGAAAGGAGCTCTCACCATTACAATCGATGGGGTCGATGTTCAAGACAATCTTTTGCGTTCAAGCGATGGCTATTTTACTTATGTCCGGCCGCGGGTTGACGCTATCGAAGAAGTTACGGTATCGACAGCAAATCCGGGGGCTGAGACAGGTGGCGACGGCGCGGTTCAAATTAGATTCGTAACCCGACGCGGTACAAATGATTACAAAGGAAGCGTTTTCTGGCAGCACCGCGACGAAAGCCTAAACGCGAATTACTGGTACCAAAACCGCGACGGCCAGCGCGATAGCAATGGCAAAGCATTCCGGCAAAAGATTCGTCTCAATCAATACGGTGGGAGCTTCGGCGGGCCGATTCCATTTTTGAACTTCAAGGACAGTCGGAAGAAATGGTACGACACTGGACGAGACCGTCGATTTTTCTTTGTAAACTACGAAGAATTCCGCCTGCCGCAGTCTCAGGCACGGACCCGCGTTATCTTTTCGCCACAGGCGGAACAGGGAATTTACCAGTACCTGGTTGGCAATACAGTTCGCCAGGTTAATCTCTTTTCAATTGCCGCAGCGAACGGACAATTATCTACCCCGGATCCGACGATTGCGGCGATGCTTGCTCGGATTCGAGCTGCTGTTGGTACTGAAGGTACGATTACACCAATCTCGGGCTCGCCCAACCTATTCAATTACAATTTTACGCCGACGGGCAATTCGGTTCGGAAATTTCTAGCACTTAGGCTTGACTTTAACTTTACAAAGAATCATAGCCTCGAATTTGTAACGAACCAGCAAGAATTCGTTCCGGCAAAGGATTTTCTGAACTCACAAGACGAGCGTTTTCCTGGCTTTCCGTCCTATACGCAGGGGTCAGTTCGCGATTCTTATTCGGTTGCGCTAAGATCGACATTCTCGAAAAACATCGTAAACGAAGCTCGATATGCGGTTTCTACCGGTCTATCGCGTTTCAGCGCGGGTATTTCGAAGGATGACTTTGCTTATACCAAGGGCTTTCTGCTGGACATCAGTGCCGCGGGCGTAACCACGCCGTATTCGCGAAACTCGTACAGCGACAGAAACACGCCGACCTTCGACCTGACGGACAATGTTACCTGGATTGTCGGTAACCACAGTATTGGATTTGGCGGCCAGTGGAAGCTGATTCGAGCAGAGGGGTCGTCGATTGGGCGTATCGTGCCGACGATAAGTTTCGGACTCGATTCAACGGATCCTGCATTCGGGATTTTCAACACGACAACCGTTCCCGGTGCCACGTCGACACAACTTGCCCAAGCAAGGGCTCTGTATGCTGTTCTTATCGGCCGGATAACTGGATACACCTCGACAGCATATTTAACCGCTGATGGAACGTATCAGGAAAATGCAAAACAATCGCGGCTTGCTAAGCAAAACACTTACGGGCTATATATCCAGGATTCATGGCGGATGAGGCCGAATTTGACGGTAAACTTTGGCCTCCGATGGCAGCCTCAGTCTGCTTTTCGGGTCTTAAGCGAGGGTAATTATAGTCGGCTTGAAAGTCATGACCAGATTTATGGCTTGTCAGGACGTGGAAATATATTCAAGCCGGGTGTCCTAACCGGATCTGTGCCGCGGGTGGTTCCTATGAAGAAAGGTGAAAAGGCTTATTCTGACGATCTGAACAACTTTGCACCCTCATTTGGCGTTGTTTGGAGTCCAGATTCGGATGGAAAGGGCATCATCGGCCGCATTCTCGGCGGACGCGACAAAAGCGTTTTTCGCGGCGGTTACTCGCTCGCTTTTGTTCGTGAGGGATTTAACCTGCTCGAGTCCATTAACGGTTCTAATCCTGGTGGATCGGCCTCGCTTAGCCGGAGTCTCGCTCTGGGAAACCTAACGGTTGGCACGAATCTTCGAGATGCAGGAAATCCAAATCTTACACCGGCTCCGGGAATTATTGGAACCCGACCGAACTATCCGATTACTCTCACAACGTCAGACTCAACAAATTCCTTTGACCCAAATCTGAAGACCGGAATGGTACATTCCTTCAGCTTCGGCTATCAACGAGAAATCGACCGCAACACCGTCATCGAAATTCGTTATGTAGGCAATCGCGGAGTCGGCCTCCAGCGGCAGTACAACATAAATGAATTCAATACGATAGAGAACGGTTTTGCAGACGAGTTTCTACGCGCACAGGCAAATCTTTATGCAAATATTGCTGCAGGCCGCGGAGCGACGTTCGCATACTTTGGGGCTGGAACCGGGACCTCGCCGCTGCCGATAATGTTGGCGTATTTCAACGCGCAAGCGAACTATGATCCAAACAACCCGGCTCGCTACACTGCTGCAAACTTTACGAATTCGACTCTCGTAGCCGCGTTGTCGCGCAACAGCCCAAACATTTTTGCTTTTAGCGGTACGAGCTTCGAAAATAACGCAACGCGCCGTAACAATGCAATAGCGAATGGATTGCCGATCAACTTTTTCTATGTCAACCCAACAACTGGCGTCAATGGCTCGTTTACGGTCGATAATAGCAATAAGACTTGGTACGATTCGGGCGTCATTGAACTTCGCCGTCGATTGGCAAATGGCTTGCGAATGCAGGCAAGCTACGTATTTTCGAAAGCGCAGGCCAACGCCTATGCCTCAAGTAGCGTAGTTTTTGCTGGATTTACGCAACGGCCAAACGGGCTGAAACTTGCGAAGAACGTTCAGGCGTTCGATATTCGTCATAACTTCAAGTTTGATGCAACCTACGATCTGCCTTTTGGCAAGGGACGCACCTGGTTTTCCAACGCGAACTGGTTCGTTGACGGTTTGCTGGGCGGCTGGACACTTCTTCCAACCATCCGCTGGCAGAGCGGTTCGCCGTTCTCACTTGGTAACGTCCAGCTTGTCGGGATGACGAAAAAAGAACTTCAAAAAGCCATTGGCGTTTATAAGAATTCGGTGGTCAATGGCGTCCAGGTGGTTACCTACCTGCCCGTTGACATTATCGTAAATACTCAGCGGGCATTCGATATCAGCGTTACGAACACCGCAAATGGCGGTTATGGTACGACTTACGGAGACGGCGGGCCTCAAGGTCGCTTCATCGCTCCGGCTGGCTACGGTAATTGTCTTTCGCGCTATGTCGGCGAATGCGGGTTTAACAATTTGATACTTTACGGGCCACATTTCTTCAAAATCGATTCAACGCTTTCGAAGAAATTCCGCTGGGGCGAACGTCGCAGCGTCGAATTCCGCGTTACTGCGCTCGATCTGCTGAACAAACCGAATTTCCGCGTCGGCGGCTGGGGCGCAGACGTCATCTCGGTAGGCGTTGGCGGTGCAACTTTCGGACAATTGGGCAACGGCTCTGCCTATCAAGACATATCGACAACCAACGACAATGGCGGACGCCAGATCGACCTTATGTTCAGAATTAACTTTTGAATTCGCGGTAATTTATGGCGATTCATTTGCCGGAGCTGCCCTTTATGGGCCTCCGGCTTCTTGTTTTTATCGGCTAATTTGACGTCTGTTGGAAATAACGTTTAACTATTTTTGGCCCCGACGGGGAGCGAGCTACTATGCGTGTTGCCCTTATTTCAGCCGAAGCCGTTCCGTATTCGAAAACTGGTGGTCTTGGCGATGTTGCCGGAGCGCTTCCGAAGGCTTTAACCCGCATTGGTATTGACGCGGTCTTGATAACGCCGCTCTACCTACAAACGAAGCGAGGATATTTGGAAACGGCAGTAATCGATGACCTAGATATAGATTGGCGGGGTGGCCGTTACAAAGCCAAGGCGTTTTATAGTCGGGCGAACGGTTCGCCAACGTTTTTGATAGACGCGCCCGAGTTTTTCTATCGTGACTCGATTTACGGCTATACTGAAGATTATGAGCGATTTGCGTTTTTCTGCCGGGCAGCTCTTACTCTTGTCCGGCTTCTAGGCACGCCGCCGGAGATTCTGCACCTTAATGATTGGCATTGCGGGTTCGCGGCTGCTGAACTCTTCGAGCGGCGAAGGTACGACCCTTTCTGGGCGAAAACGCGGAGCGTGTTTTCTGTCCACAATATGGCGTATCAGGGCGGCTTCGATCTCGGCGAGCTTTGGAAACTCGGTTTTGCCAGCGAACGTGCTCGTAATGCATTTGCCCTTAATGGATATGCATCGGCGATGAAGGCGGGGCTTGAGGTTTCCGATATGCTTTCTACTGTTTCCCGCCGCTACGCTATCGAGATTCAAACTCCCGAGTACGGATACGGGCTTGATTGGCTTACACGCTTACGAGCTGATCGGCTGATCGGGATCACAAACGGAATCGATTACGAAGTCTGGAATCCGGAGACTGATCCGGAGCTCCCGGCGAATTACTCGCTTGCTGATCTTAGCGGAAAATCAACCTGCAAGCAGTTTCTGCTCGAGAAGTTCGGATTGCCCGTTGATTTAAATCTGCCGTTGATTGGCAGTATTTCGCGGCTTACTGCTCAAAAAGGTATCGATCTAATAATGCAAGCGGCGCAGGAAATTCTTGAAACAGGCGCTTGCCTAATTTCGCTCGGCTCCGGCGAGAAACGATACGAGGAATTTTGGCAATCGCTCCGCGACTATGCTCCGCAACAGGTCGCTATTTATCGTGGGTATAGCGAGCCGTTAGCGCATCTGATCGAAGCTGGCTCGGATATTTTTATAATGCCGTCGAAATTTGAGCCGTGCGGGCTAAATCAAATGTATTCGCTCCGCTACGGGACAATTCCAGTCGTACGAGCTGTCGGCGGACTGGACGACACCGTTGAGCAATGGGATGCAGTTAACCAGAAAGGCAACGGTTTCAAGTTTACCCCGTTTGAAGCATCTGCGTTCGTGGAAAAGATATACGAAGCGCTTTTCGTTTACGCTGACACTGAATCGCTTGCAGCAATTAGAAAAAATGGAATGGCTGCGGACAATTCCTGGGAAAACGCGGCCACTAAATACCTTGACCTATATAGAAAGGCCGCGTCGCTCTAGGGTTCAGACGGCGAAGCGTGCCGCCGGCCTTCAAATTTGGTAAAATACGCGTTTTGCGGAACCCACGCTTATGATCATTGTGATAATTGGTGCCCAATGGGGCGACGAAGGGAAGGGTAAAGTCGTCGACCTGCTCGCCGATAAATTCGATATCGTTGCCCGTTATCAAGGTGGACACAACGCCGGACACAGTGTTTATGTTGGCGATAAAGCTTTTGTCCTCAGGCTTTTACCGTCCGGAATTATCCACCCTGAAAAGACCTGCGTCTTGGGTAATGGAATGGTAATCGATCCGAAGGCATTTTTTGAAGAAATCGATCAAATTACGACGCAGGGAATTCCCATCACACCCGAACGGCTGAAGGTTTCTTCGCGCGCACATCTAATAATGCCTTATCATAAGGCGCTTGACCATACATCGGAAGAGCGTTTAGGAAACGAGAAAATCGGGACGACACTTCGCGGGATCGGCCCCGCATATGAAGACAAAGCTGGAAGGCGGGGAATTCGGGTAGCGGATGCCCTCTCAACAGAAATTCTTCGGTTGCGCGTAGAGCGTAATTTGGAAGAAGCAAACCGAATCATTGTCTTGTATGGTAATCCGCCGCTGCGGGCAGATGAAATCCTGCAAGAAATCGAACCGCTCGTGGATAGAATTCGTCCATTTGTTTGTGAAACCTCGGCTTTTTTTGCCGAATCTCGTAAGCTAAAGCAGAAAATCCTTCTTGAAGGTGCGCAGGCTACGCTTCTTGATGTCGATCACGGAACGTATCCCTTCGTAACCTCATCTAATCCAACTGCAGGCGGTGCATCCGTCGGCACTGGCATACCGCCGCACCACATTTCGGGTGTACTCGGGATCGTCCGAACCTATGCAACGCGAGTTGGCGAAGGACCATTCCCGACCGAAATGGTCGACGACGAGGAAGATATCGCAAATCTAATCCGCGAACGTGGAAATGAATACGGCTCGGTGACAAAGCGGCCAAGACGCTGCGGCTGGTTTGACGCTGTCGCGACGCGATACGCCGCGGAGCTTAATGGATTCGATTCAATGGCACTTACAAAACTGGACGTTCTTGACGCTCTTGCGGAAATAAAGGTCTGCGTGGCTTACGAAATCGACGGAACGCGGATCGACACATTTCCAGCCGTATCTAATGATTTGCGCAAAATAAAGCCGCTTTATGCGACGCTAGCCGGTTGGCAAACGGAAACCTGCGGCATAACTTCGTTCGACGACCTACCGGAAAATGCCAAACGATACGTTCAGTTTATTTCCGAACAGATAGGTGTTGAGATCGGAATGATTTCAACCGGCCCGGAACGTGATCAGACAGTTATTATGGGCGGTTCGTTGTTGGAGGGTTGGTTTGCCTAATTAAGGAGAGTTTTTTGGATCGATTCGAGCCGTAATGATTTGCGTTTTTGACTAATAGTTGTAAAATAGCCGTTTGTGGTCCGATAGCTCAGTTGGTAGAGCAAATGGCTTTTAACCATTGGGTCCCAGGTTCGAGTCCTGGTCGGATCACCAGTTTTTAAAACACCGGCGCGAGCCGGTGTTTTTTTATTGCTTGGCGGTGGATTGTCCGACGATGTAGCTGTCTCGTGCCCGGACAATCACGTTCGGCCGATTGACCCTTACTTTTATTTGCCTTCGTTGGCCAGGTCTGCCAGCTTCGGTAGGTACGTAGCCGAGTTGGTATTGGCTTCGAAGCTCCTCAGCTATTGAAACGCTGCACGAAGGCCGCCCGGGGTTGATTCGGGGCGGAATACACGCCCGCCGGTGTAATCCGCAAGATCTTCGAGATATTTTCTTCCGAGAGCGTACTCTTCGGATGAAGTGCCGCGAGCCCTGCCGATCGAAATAATCGGCGGAAAAGGCAGGTAAATGCCGGTCCGGTTATCGAAAAAAGTATTGTAATAAACGGGAAATATCAGTACATCCAATTCTTCTGCTAGGGCTAGGGTCGAATCGTAGGAGGCTTTGCGGGACATCGTGTCTACGCCGTCGGTGAACAAGACTATTGCCTTGCGGCCATCTATCTCTGGCAATCGTTTACGAAGCGTAAAATCGACCGCATCGTAGAGAGTAGTTCCATTGCCGAAATCTGCACGTTTGATTGCTTTGAAGATTTTTTCGCGGTCGCTGGTCCTTTCCGTTAAAACGTGCACGTTGCCGTCAAATTCTATCACTATCACCTGATCCTGCGGTTTCAGCAGTTCGACAAAAGCCCTGGCGGCCTCTCGGATTTCGTCGATTTTATAAGCTGTCGACGGGCTGGTATCGAGCAGTAAAGCGACGGTAAAAGGAGCCTCGCTGCGTCCAAAAAAGCAATCGGCTGTTCTTTTTCATCCTCGAAGACCGTAAAATCGCTCTGGCGTAAATTCGGGACATAAATTCCGTTCCGGTCAAAAACCGAAACTGGTACCGTCACCAAATTGGTTTCAACGCGAACTTCGCCCTCGACGCTGTCCGCAGTTATATCTACAATCGGCGGCGCAGTTGCAGTCTGATCATTGTCGCGTTTCCATCCGGGCGGGTAAATGAGTCGCCGCTTCGGTTTCGGCGTTGATTCCGAATACTCCGGTTCCGACAATTCTGGATTCGCGGCGGGCCTTGGCGGCGAACTTATTTTTTTTCCGGATTGGCCAAAGCCGATGAGGACCGAGAAACAGAAGAACAAGGCGAGGAGTAATCGACGATCAAACATATTTCCCATTTCGCTAAATCTTCGAATGCTATTAGGTGGGAAAAAGTTAACCGCGCGGCAATCAGCGACGACTTTACCTCTCGCGCTGCTTTGGATCGAGATATTCGCGGAGCCCATCGCCAATAAAATTAAAAGCAAGAACCGTTACCGCAATTGCTAAACCTGGAAAGAGCAGCGTGTGCGGATAAACGGCGAAATAATTCCTTGCCTCTTCGATCATCGTTCCCCAACTCGGCGCGGGCGGAGGAATTCCGAGTCCGAGAAAAGACAGCGAAGCCTCTGATAAAACCGCACCTGCCATTCCCAGAGACGCCTGTACGATCAGGGGCTGAATGGAATTTGGAAGAATGTGTGTAAGGATAATTCGTAAATTACTTGCGCCAAGTGCTCTTGCCGCTTGGACAAACTCGTATTCTCGTACCTTGAGCACTTGTCCGCGCATTACGCGGGCATAACCGACCCATCCGATGATGCAAAGTGCGAGTATCAGCTTTCCAAGCCCGGCGCCGAGGAATGCGACCAAGGCAATCGCTAGCAACAAACCCGGAAAAGCAAGAAATACGTTGAACACATAACCGGACAAAAATGCGTCAACCCAGCCGCCAAAATATCCAGCGATCGCGCCGATTAGGATTCCAATTACGGCCGAGACTGCGACAACCGTTATCCCGACTTCGAGCGAAATGCGGGCGCCAAAGACAACTCGAGAGAAGATATCGCGTCCGAGTGCGTCGGTTCCAAACCAATAGCTCGAAGATGGCGGCGCAAAGCGATTACCTAGATTTTGCGTAGCGATGTCGTGCGTCGCAATCCACGGGGCAAAGATCGCGGCCGCAATGATTAAAACCGCAAAAAAGATACCTATGTACGTTAACCGATTCATTATCAAGTTCAAGAAAGCCGAATGCGCGGATCCAGCCAACGATAAACAAAATCCGTCAAGAGATTAGCAACTATGTAGGTAACGCTGATAACCAGGACGCAGCCCTGGACGAGCCTGTAATCGCGCTTTCCGATTCCATCCTCGAGCAATAAAAGACCAAGACCTTGCCAACTGAAAATCTTTTCCGTGATTATAGAGCCGGCAAGCAAAACTCCGAGCTGCAAACCGAGAATCGTAACAACCGGTATTAGACCGTTTTTCAGAACGTGTTTGTAGATGACGGTTCGTTCGCTGAGGCCTTTTGCCCTAGCGGTTCTAACATAATCTTCGCCAAGCTCCTCGATAATCGATGACCGGATCATTCTCGTCAGAATCGCCGAAAGAGCCGCTCCGAGCGTGATAGCAGGAAGGACGATGTCGTCGGGATAAAGGCTACCAGTCGGAGCGAACCAGCCAAGCTTGACGGAGAATATGTAAACGAGAAATGGCCCGATCACAAAAGTCGGTAGCGAGATGCCGAGTAGAGCGATAAACGACGCGAAATTGTCGATTATTGACCCGCGTCGGCTTCCTGCCAATACGCCGAGAGGCAATGCGATCCCAATTGCAACGAGCATCGCGGCGATTGCTAGTTTCAGCGTCGCCGGATAGCGCTCGGCAATCATTTCCGCAACCGGCCGATCGGTCCGAAACGAGCGTCCCAGATCTCCGCGGAGAAGCGATTTCCAATAATCCGCATAACGGTTGGTTAGTCCGTGCCAAACGAGACCGTTTTTGCTGTCATAACCGACGAAGAAAGCCGGCTTATCGAGCCCGTGGCGGGCGTTGAAGTTTGCGATTTGTTCAGCGGTCGCCGTCTCGCCGAGTATCGCTGATGCCGGCGAGCCGGGAACTAGCTCGATCAGCAGGGTGACAAGTGAAACCGCAGTCCAGACAACGAGTAATGTTAAGGTAAGCTGTCTTAAAAATCGGTTAATTCCATTTAACATTCGATGACTACGGTGAAGTTAAGTTACCTTCTCGTTCCCGAGCGCTATTTACGTCCGGTATGCAAGGCGACGATTCCGCCTGTTAAATTTCGATACGCCACGTCCCGAAAACCAGCTTCGCGCATCAAATTGGCCAGTGCCTGCTGCTTGGGAAACTTAGCGACCGAGTCCGGTAGGTATTCATATGCCGGCCTCGACCCGCTCAAAACCCCGCCAATGCGTGGCAACACTTTGCCGAAGTAAAAATCGAAAACAGCTCCGAAACCCGGAATAACAGGCGCCGAGAATTCCAGAACGGCCAACATTCCGCCCGGTTTGAGAACCCTGCGTATCTCCGCGAGCCCGTCAGAGAAATTTGCCAGGTTTCGTAGCCCGAAAGCAATCGTTGCGGCATCGAATGTGTCATCCGGAAACGATAGGCGGAGTGCATCGGCTTCGACGTATGGAATCCTTCGCTCGCCATCGGCCGTTTTGCGTGCGGCGATCTCCAACATCGGACGGCAAAAATCTGTCCCGATTACGCTCGCGCGGCCAAGTTTTGCAAGTTCGTTAGCTAAGTCTCCGGTGCCGCAGGCCACATCGAGTATCAACGCGTTGGGATCTGCCAGCTTTTCCGACAAAAGACGCGAAACCTGCCGCCGCCAGCGTTTATCGATGTTCAGCGACAGAAGATGATTGAGCAAGTCATATCGCGAGGCAATCCCGGCAAACATTTCGCGCACGGCACGAGAATGTTCAATTTCGCGTGGTTTCCTCGCTTCGTGCATCTGATTTATCTTATCGCTGCGGGCGAAGCTTTTTTCGAGAAGCGAACAGCAACAAAGGGCTCAGCCGCAAGTCGCGTCTGCAGCGATCGAAGATCGGCAATTTCGACTGAACTAATGGCTGCCGCGGCGTTCGCTAGGCTAATCGATTTGTACGTTTCAGAGTCTAGCCAAATGTCGTCAGCTCCTAAGTTTAGATAAGCCGTGACCGCCTTTGCCTTTGCCGATTCGAATTCGCCCTGCTCGATCGGCTTGGCAATTAAGGCACGGACAAATTCGCGGGCGTCCTCGAGTTCGCCGGCTGGAAGGCCGATCGCAAAAGCTCCGCGGAGAAGATAGGAGCGGTTTTTTACGTCCGCCGACGTTTCATCTCTCGTCAGGTTCGCCTTTAGACGGAATTTCAGGATCTCACCCAGTATTTCGGCTGCTGGAAAACCTGCATTTCCTCGAGGAACTCCATCGAATGCAACCCAAAAATCCGGCAGCGCGTCTTCCTCGACGACAAGTACCTCGCTCGGCGGCGAATCCGGTTGGCGGAATGTTGCTGGCACAGATTTATCCGCTTTAGACCAAGCTCCGAAATAACGCTTGACTGCACGCACCGCAAGGCTTGGGTCAACGGGACCGGAGATCGCAACAGAAGCATTATCGGCTACGAGGAAACGCTTTCTCGCATCGATCACATCTGCAAAATCAATGTTTGCGAGCGATTGCCGGGTTCCTTTAATTGGGCGTCCATACGGAAATTTTCCGAATAGCCGTGCAAGCACGGCACGTTCGCCGCGAAAGGCCGGATCGCGTTCGGCTGCTGCTATCTGTTCGATCTGAGCCTGCTTCAAAGACGCGACTGATTGTTTATCTATGCTCGGGTTTGCAATTGCATTTCCAATTGCTTCGACAAGAGTAAGAAACTCGTCTGCGCGGGCTGACGCTGAAATCTGAATGTAATCGTAAGTAGTTGAAATTTCAAGGTGTCCACCAAGATCTTCGCGGAAAAATTCGCCGGCAGTCGGATTTGGAAAAAACGACCCCGCAAGGAGCGACATTGTTCCCTCTTTGTCTTGTCGGTCGAAAGCTGCACCGGCGTGGACCCGAAGTTTCAGAAAGACCTTTGTCCCAACTTTCTGCGGAAAAACTGCGGTCCGCAGCCCATTTAGCAATGTTTCCTGCCGGGCCGGCCGAATCGGCTGTGCAGCTTGGGCTCGCAATTGCGGTACGCCGGAAATGATTATCGCCGGTAAAACGAGTACCGAGCCAAATGTCTTTGAAAATAATTTAATTGCAAACTTCATTTAAAGTTTTAGTTGCCAATAAGAGCAACATTGTTGCCGGGTCAAGAGGGCGGCATTTAATACGCCGCAAGGCCGCAATTTACGGCCGAAAGAAAATTTTAGATTGCAGCGGACATCGCGTCAAACTTCGCGCGCATCTACAACGATGTTGTAAGCGATTCCCGTAATCGCCGAAAATTGCTTAACAAGTTGCAACCAAGGGTCTATAATTCAGCTGTAGCAAAACTTCGCGGCTGCCGAAGGAATCGGCAGCGTTTATGAGAGGCCGATTAGCGATGGGAAAGATTCATAAATACTGCAGTTTCTGTGACGAAAGTTTTGGTGAGCGTTTCACGTATTGCCCGGATTGCGGCAGACAACTGCAAGCGGTCGAAATAAAACCAGTGCTCGCCGCCGAAGATCTTCAGGCCGCAGAACCGGATGCTCCAGTTTTTTTGAACAGTGGCTCGTCAATTGGCGCGGATAAGGCTTTCGACCTGCGAATTGGCTCGGCTACATCGTTCGATACGCGGCCGCTCGACGCTGATCTGGAATTTGCATCGGCAGATACCGAGGAAGTCCCGGTGTCCGAAGCCGTTGCGCCGCAAATGGCGGACGCCGAGAATCCCGGTAGAGACGGTGATCAAAATGGGGTAAGGGTCGGCTCAGCCAATGTTTCGAAGCCTTTCTTAGAAGCTCCGAAAGCGTTTGTCAGAACCGCTCCGCTTGATGCCGACGCTCCGCGCACTACTCATGAACCGTTGCTAGTGAAGGACGATGACGGATTTCACATCACGGTAATCGAGGAAAAAAACGTTCGTCAGCGTAACTGGCTTTTTTTGGGCGCTACAGTCTTTATGCTTTCGTCGACGATTATAGCCTGGGGCGTCTCGCTATTCAGCAAATCCTTGGACGTCGGGGCGATTGGCGACGAACGAAATATAGCCTTTCTTTTGGACGAAGTCCCATTGACGGTTGAGGAAGATCCGTTGAAGAAGGAAAAGAATAAAGGCGGCGGTGGCGGCGGCGGCGGACGTGACGAGCAGCAGGAGACGTCGCAAGGCGATTTGGCCGACCAGTCCCGTACGCCTACACGTCCTCCGGACGTGCGAACTCCACGGCTCGAAAATCCTGCATTGCAGCTTCCTCCACCACAGACGGAAGGCAACCGGAAGTTTCCGAAGGAATTTGACCGCTGGGGCGACCCGAATTCAAAGTTTCTTGGTCTATCAAATGGTCCGGGAACCGGAGGCGGCATCGGAACTGGCGTCGGTACCGGTCAGGGTAGCGGCGTGGGAACTGGAACCGGTTCTGGGCGTGGATCCGGTAGCGGCGGCGGC
>PSMA01000007.1:0-49447 GCA_040289905.1 Blastocatellia bacterium | reverse complement strand
CGAACCAATAACATCCAGGGGAGCGTTACGCTGCGCGTTACGTTTCTAGCGAACGGAACGATTGGCCCGATAAGCGTCATAAAGGGTCTGCCATATGGCCTCACGGAGCAGGCAATCGCAGCTGCCCGGGAGATAAAATTCGAGCCAGAGATGGTCAATGGAGTTCCGCGAACTACGACGCGGCCCGTAACCTATAACTTTACTATTTACTGATTACTCGGTCCCGCGTTTTGGTAAGCTAAAAAGCCCGTCGAAACGACGGGCTTTTTCATTTGGCAGTCTTTGCATTTTCAATGGGGACCATTAAATCGATTCGTCATCCGCCTTTGAAGCTTCACGAAGCTCGAAACGGTCACGGTCCCGTTTTTCGAGTTTTCCGATAAAATCGAGCGGTTCGTTGTCTTCAAAATGGATCCCCATTGCCTCAGCATTTTCTTCTACGACGGATTGATCAGGCGTCGGATTATGTCCAAATACGGCTTCCGAGCCTGTGGTTAGAGCTTCTTCCCAATCCGCGTCTATGTCGCCACCCGAATCGGCCGGCGAAGCTGGATAATGCTCTACCAGTCGCTCCTCTAGCTCGAAGGGAGCCTTTGGCGCATGCTCTATTTCTTCCTCGATAATTTCTTTGATCTCGTCATCGACCGGCTCTGGTATTTCATAAAATTCACGTTTATTATTCGGCATAAACTGAAGCCTCCTAAAATATAGTTCATTTAACCAAACTAAAGAAAAACGACGGATTGCATCGTTGGTATTTCAAAACGCTTTCTACATCGCAAGTTTTTGCATATCAGCATATCGTCGATGCGAACCATATAATCGCGAGATTTATTAAAACGAATGCGGTCGTGTTCGCTGATACCGCTCGGCGGCGACTTCCTTTTCGTACGCTTTAGCCAGCGAACCTCGTATTCACTGCGCCGACGGCAATGAGGACAGACAAAGACGGCCAGTTTAATTTCATTTCGCTCTTCGAAAATGTCGCACTCTTTCATTGCATTGGTCATTTTACTACAAAGAGCTTCAAGCTGTTGCGGAATTCTCTGCGGCTCCAAAGCAAAGCTAATTTAATTGCCAGTAAAATTCCTTTTAGGCGGCAATACGGCGAAGGTAATCGAAGGAAAATATACCCGAGTCATGTCCATCTGCGAAGCTAAAATTAAGAGCGTATCTACCAACGATAGAGATGCCGTTAAATGCCAGGTCGTCGGGAATTGCGGATTCGTCGAGCCGTTTTTCGCCTGTCCATTCGTCCACACAACCGGCGCACGGGCATACCCGTCGAAGTTGAGCCGCAGTATAACTGGTTCTTCGGCCATCGCTCCATTCAATGGAAAACGCCGATTCGCTTTCTTCTACTATCTTAACGGGCTCGATCATTTATTCTTTAACATGTCTTTCTAATTTGTGGGTATCTATACCGTAGTGGGAGGCATAGTAGACGGGCTCACCGCTTTTTAAAACAACAACTTGCGGGGAGTGATGCCGGATTCCGGTCTGCTGAGCCACAAGGTCCGAGGCAGGACGAGCCTCCTGAACGACTATAAGGTAAATCTCAGCGTCTATGGATTCGATCATCTCGAGCACATCGGCACTGATTCCGCACGAATTGCTATGTTTGAAAATTGCAATCGGACGCTCGTAAGACGCGGCAATCGCGCGTTCGACTTCTTCGGGAGATGAAAGTTTTTTGAATATAGCCATTACACGCCTATGTATTCCAATTATAACTTTCTGGAGGCGGAGCGCCTAGATTTCCGTGGCTCTGACGCGGAAACACCTTGCAGTAGGCGACCGCGACGCCAGCATACATAACCGGCAGAACGAAATAAATTCCAACTCCGCAAACTAGCATACCTGCGAACCCGAGTAAGATTTGCCAAAGTATCAATCCAGCGACACCCGACAAGTTTGCCCAAACGGCCCGTGCACTAGTCTTGAAAGCTTCTATACCGGAGAGCTGAAAATCGACAATTAGCGGATAAGCGAAAATAAGTAAGGTATGGAGAACGGCGATGACAATTGCAAACACAAGAGCCTCTCCAAAGACGATAGCATAAAGCCCGATAATTGCTTCCGTATTACCGCGGTTAATTGCCTCACTCGCTGCGATGATATAGCCGAACATAGTAATCCAGTTAATGATCGAAAAAACAATGATCGGTAAGATTATTACCAATGTCGCAACAATTGCGGGACCGAAATAATCGAATCCCCTGAAAAGATCGCCGAACTTGATCTCTTCGCAACGTAATTGCCGCAAAACGCAATAGTAAATACCGCAGTTCATCGGACCGAGTAGGATTGCGAATGGGACGATGCTGGCTATGAGTAATCCAACCAGTGTAATTGCAAAGATCAGCCAATAATTGGGTTTTATAGCTTCCCAGCCTTCTTTGATACATTCTAGCGGATGGATGACAGAAGTTTGGTATTTCAGATGGGTCATAAGTTATTTCTTCTTATGCCAGATAAATTTTTTCGATATATTCTCGGAGCATCCTATCAGAGGAAAATTTCGGCGTCAGCGATGCGATGCTGTTTTTCATCATTTCGATCCACGCAGACGGCATTCCTGATGCTTTGCGGTCGTAAAACCTCGGAATTACCTGCGTTTCAAGCGTGTCGTAGAGAGCCTCGGCGTCTTCGCGGTCAACCTCTTCGTTGTCACCAGTCGTTAAACCGCCAATTGCGAAGCCATTTTGCTGGTTGAAGCCTTCCGGCCACCATCCGTCAAGGATAGAAAAATTTAAAACTCCATTCATTGCGGCCTTCATTCCGCTTGTTCCGCTTGCTTCGAGCGGACGCCGCGGTACATTGAGCCAAACGTCGACGCCCTGCACTAGATATCTAGCGATTCGATGGTCATAATCTTCAATGAAAACGGCTCGGCGTTGCCAATCGGAATTATGATTGATGCTCATTAGGTCACGGAGAATTTGCTTTGCGGTTTTGTCCTGCGGATGCGCCTTGCCGGCAAAGACAAATTGGACAGGCCTTTCTGGGTTGTCAACGAGCTGGAGTAATCGTTCAAGGTCGGTGAACAAAAGATCCCAGCGTTTATACGCGGCTACTCGCCGGGCAAACCCGATTGTCAATACGTCGGGCGAAAAAAGCGATGAAGTGTTTTCCCGTTCATTGATTGTTTCATAGAGCCCCGTTTCGGTCCGAAGCGTCTTCTGGCGTACAAAGGCAACTAGAAGATTTTTAAGAGCCATATGAGCCTTCCAGATTTCCTCGTCCGAGATTGATTTAATTGCTTTCGACCATTTTTCGGGAACGCGAATAAGTTTCGGCCAGTCGGGCCCGATCATTCTTCGATATAGGTCCTGGATCACGGGGCTGATCCAAGTTGACGGGTGAACGCCGTTTGTTACATAGATAATCGGGACATTCTCGGGCGAAGCGGCTTCGGGAAACATTTCACGCCAAAGGTTACGCGAAACTTCTGCGTGCTTGCGGCTGACGCCGTTGACTGAGCGCGACATCCGAAGAGCAAACGGCGTCATTCCAAATGTTTCGGTCGAATCTTGCGGCCGGACACGGCCAAGCCCTAGAAATTGCTCCTCGGTCAGTTTCAGCCCGTCGATAAATCGCTTATCAAAACAATAACGTAACTCGTCGGGTGAAAAGACGTCGTTACCCGCTGCTACGGGCGTATGTGTTGTGAAAACGCATTTTTCACGAATTGCAAGGCGGGCTTCTTCAAAGCTCGCCAAAGGATTGCTCTGCAAATAGTCGTGAGCGAGCTCAAGCGTGAGAAATGCGGAATGGCCTTCATTGAGATGATAAACCGATGGATCGAAACCGAGCTTTTTGAGCAGGCGAATACCGCCAATTCCGAGCACTTTTTCCTGTACGATTCTGGTTTGCGAGTCGCCGCCGTAAAGATGTCCGGTTATCAATCGATCGATCGCAGCGTTTTCCGGAAGATTCGTATCCAATAGGTAGAGCGAGATTCGACCGACCTTCGCTAGCCATGCAGCGGCATAGACTTCGCGACCGCGAATGTGGACCATCACTTTTACCGGCCTGCCTTCATTATCCAAAACGCGTGAAAGAGCAAGCTCGGAAGCGAAAATGTCCGAATAACTTTCCTCTTGCCAGCCGTCGTGAGCTATTCGCTGGCGAAAATAACCAAAACGATAGAGCAGGCCGACGGCAACGAGCGGAATATTCAAATCGCTCGCTGATTTCAAATGGTCGCCCGCAAGAATGCCAAGACCGCCCGAATAGTTTGGAAGCGAATTATGGATTCCATATTCAGCACAAAAATAGGCAATCGGACGAGCGGCCGAGATCTCGCGGCCGTTTGCGGAAAAGCTGTCGGCTGGGGCGGATAGATATTCGTCCATTTCTTTGGAAAACGCCTCGACACGAGCGACGAATTCCGTATCGACGGCGCGTTGCCAAAGCCGCAGCTCGTCGGCCCGAAGGAGCAGCAACCGTGGATTTTGTTCACATTCGTCCCACAGCGATGGGTCGATATCGCGAAAAAGGTCCTCGCCTTCGGGCCGCCAAGTCCAGTAAAAGTTCATCGAGATTGGTCCCAACGCAGCAATCGAAGGCGGCAGGTCAGCGAAACGTGAAAAGGAATTGCGAAAATCGCCGGTGTTTATTGCGGCGTCCGACATCGATGGATTAGGGATTTCATTCATCTTTTTTTTCCGTCGAAAAGTTCGCGTTCGGGAAAACGCAAAACGAAAAATAGACTATAATTCAATGCGCTTCCGGTATCAAATAACGTCCAAAATGTAGTCAGCAGTATCGAAACCGCAAAAGGCTTCTTGTCCGGCGGGTACGTTTTCAATAAGATTCTTCTTTACCAGTTTTGACGGCTCGCACCTTGGCGATTTAGATACGGTACTAACTTAAATTTTATGAAACTCGACATAATTCCTGTTAAATGGTCTGATGAAGGCGTTTTGATGCTCGATCAGCGGCTTCTTCCCGCGGAAGAGAAATGGTTGACACTCCGTAGCGTTTCGGAGGTTGCTGCGGGAATAAAGGATATGGTCGTTCGCGGAGCTCCGGCAATTGGGGTTTCCGCGGCCTATGGTCTTGCTCTCGGTGCCCGGCAGTTTGTCGGGACGAACGTTGACGATTTTGCCGAAGAGCTCTACTACAACTGCGAAATTCTTGCGGCAACGCGGCCGACCGCTGTAAACCTTTTCTGGGCGATCGATCGGATGAAGAGAACTTTCGAACACGCGCGGTCGCGCGGACGATCGCTCGGAGAGATCAAATCTGCTCTCGAAACCGAAGCACAAGCCATCCATCACGAAGACATCGAAGCGCAGCGCCTCATCGCCCAATTTGGCGGCGAACTCCTACCGGATAAATCAACCGTGCTGACACATTGCAATGCTGGAGCTCTTGCCACTGGCGGCGTTTGGGGCACTGCTTTGGGTGTAGTGCGCGGAGCAATAAATCAAGGCAAACAAATATCCGTAATTGCCGACGAGACGCGGCCGTACCTTCAAGGCGCAAGATTGACTGCTTGGGAGTTATTGAAAGACGAAATCCCAGTTCGGCTGATTTCCGACAATATGAGCGGCTATGTTATGAGGCGCGGAGAAGTGCAAGCTGTCGTTGTTGGGAGTGACCGAATTGCGGCAAATGGCGACGTCGCGAACAAAATCGGAACATATATGGTTGCGGTTTTGGCGCAAAGACACGGAATACCATTTTACGTCGCCGCACCTCTTTCAACTGTTGATCTCAATTGTCCAACTGGTGAAGACATTCCGATCGAAATTCGCGATCGTCGCGAAATTACGCATCTCGGCAATATTCAGCTTGCACCGGAAAATGTCTCCGTGACGAATTATGCATTTGACGTTACGCCAAATGAACTTGTGACGGCGATCATTACGGAAAAAGGCGTTGCCCGGCGGCCATATACGGAAAGTTTACGCAAACAGTTTGAGGTTGGATCAAAAATGCAGCGGAATGCTTAATTTGCTGCATCGGGGAGCACAGTTTGCTTAGGTTTTCTGGCGATTGCACGAAAGATATAAGCGATCAGACCATGTGATACATAGCCGGCTGCAAGAATCAAAAGTATATATTGCGAATAGAGCCAGACAAGCATCCCCGTGCCCGCAATCAGAAGAAGGAGGTAAAGACTCCGTCCGCGAAAATTGACTGTCTTGAAACTTGTATAACGAATCGTGCTGACCATAAGGATGCCAAGCACGGCAATCAGAGTCATTAGGAGATACGCGTAGAACTCTGCCAGCCCTTCGCCATAAAACTTTAGCGGTAGCGGGTGAAAATGCACTATTGCAGCAAGTAATCCCGCAGCTGGCGGAATTGGTAAACCGACAAAATTTTTCTTGTCGAGTTTCTGTGTGCCCTCCGCAAGTACCCGTGGCCGAGTCGCTTGGATATTGAATCGCGCGAGCCTGAAAGTGCCGCACATCAAATACATAAACAAAAGAAAAACACCGAGGCCGTAGGCATTGCTTGATTCTGGCAAAGCTGAGGCGATTCCCCAGCTGTAAATAAGCGCGATCGGCGCGATCCCGAATGTGAGAACGTCGGCAAGGGAATCGAACTGGACGCCGAGTTCGGTTGCCGTTTGGGTCATACGCGCAACGCGTCCATCGAGCGTATCGAAAAGAATTGCGAGCCCAATTGCAACGGCGGCATGATTAAAATAAGCTGCAGCAGCGGCCTGGTTGATATCGACAAGTTGAAAGGCGCGGATCGAATATAGCACCGCGAAAAAGCCCATCCCGATATTCGCTGCTGTAAAAACGGTTGGAATTACATAGAGCCCTTTACGTATTCCGCGATGAACGGTCTTGTTATCGTCGCTATCCATTCTTTGTTTTGATGGCCGGCTTGTCATAAACTCAACGGCAATTATAGCAAAAAGCGGAGGCTCTTCTCTTTATCTGCTGTGGGTTTCGCCAGGTCTGAAAAGCACGGTGTTAATCGAGCCGAGCGATGATCGTCTCGCCGCCTTTGACGTGGTCTCCGACGCGGATCAACAGCGCTGCATTTGGCGGAAGGGCAACATCTGTCCGCGAACTAAATTTGATCAGGCCGAATTTTTGGCCGCGACCGAGGATTGCTCCTTGGCCATACCAGCAAACCACGCGTCGGGCGACAATACCGGCAATTTGCGTTACTTTAATCTCGGTGTTTTCGCCGCGGATAGTAATAGTATTTCTCTCATTCAAGTAGCTCGCATCGACGGAAGTTGCCGGCAATTTACGACCTTTTACGTATTCGACCGATACGATTTCGCCAGCTATCGGCGAGCGGTTTATATGAACGTCAAACGGCGACATAAAAACGCTGACGAGCTTTCCTGCAGGCGTTTCATCGATCCGCGTAACACGGCCATCAGCAGCCGCAACTATAACGCCTGGTTCCATCGGGATCTCGCGATGAGGGTCACGAAAAAAATAGATCATAAACCCAGCGAGCAGAGCGAAAATGGCCGCGGCGGACCAAATGTTGAAATAACCGAGAAGCATTGCGGCCAGCATCGACAACAAAACGAATGGGATACCCTCTTTAGCCATAATTATCTGTTGGTTAACTTAAAACAGCTGCGATACGCCCGCGAGACACCATATTACTTTAATTCAGACAGACAAAAAAGCCCGCCACAATCATGTGACGGGCCAAGAGGAGGATTAAATGAGGAAAAAACCTAGCTGCGAAGCGGATGATCTTTAGCGTAACTGTAAGCGCACCACGCGGCAATCAAATGTACAACCCAGCCGAGCAACCCTGCTGACCCAATCCAGGAAACGCCCGTAATGATTAGCCAAATAATGCCAATAAAGATGCGGCCATTGTAAATTTGACCGACGCCCGGGATTAAAAAGCTGAGCAATCCCGCCAGAACCGGATCACGCATATCGAACGCTTCACCTCCGATTGCTTTTACGAAGCACGAATCGAAAAAGTTCCCGATTATTTTAGGACTCGTGAAGAGTATGGATTATGAGATGAATTACGAAAAATAGTGCAACTCCGGCAAAAACCGAAAGCGATACAAAGGGATTTTTCCCCCCGTGATGGTTGACCTCCGGAATCAAATCGCTAGCGGCGACGTAAATTGTTACGCCAGCTGCGACGGGAAGCGCATACGCTACTGTAAACTCAAAATTGCCTCCAATTACCCGGAATAGGACGACCCCCAACAGCGTTGCAATTCCGACGATCGATGTCGCCACCAGTACCCCACGACGCCCTTTTCCCGCTGCGAGAGCCATCGAGCCGACGGTAAATCCTTCCGGAAACTTATGGAGAAATACCGCAGCAAAGACGAGAAATCCGATACGAATATCCAATTCGCTAGCTGCGGCAATCGACACTCCATCGAGAAAAGTGTGCATCAAAAGTCCGCCGATTCCGGTGTAAGCGCTTCGCGCTGGTATGAGACCGTCCGACACAACCTCTTCGCCAAGATGGAAGTGTGGCGCGATCGTATGCTCGAAAAACTGAGTCATCATGTAGCCGCCAAGCAATAAGAGCATTGGAACCGATAGCGAATCGCCGCCCTCTCGAAGGGCCTGCCACAACGAAAGCGTTTTCGGTAAGACTTCAAAAAAAGTAACCGAGAGCATAAAGCCAGCACCTAATGCTAGCAGGTAGCGAAATGCGTTCTTGAAATCCGAGCGGATGCGAGCCGGAAATAGAATCAGCCCGCCAAGAATGTTTGCCGCCGCCGCCGCTAATCCGAAAGCAATTAATTGAAGGTTATTCGTATCCATCTGGCCAATGCGACGAGACAATTGTCAAGTTTAGCCGAATAGGGTGGAAATCCGAAAATCGAAGTTGCTTTTGCCGGTAGCTTGGAAAAGTAGCGACAGAAGTATTAAGCATTTGATTAAAATTTTGCGAAAATATTCTTGACAAGAGCGTCGTTTCGGATTTAGTATTCAGTCAAACGTTCGGCAATTCGCGGCTGTCGAACGATTGGAACGCCGAGAAGGGAGAAATGTTCGTTTAATTGTTTAAGCGCACAAAGCGGCGGCCAAGACAGAAATCTGAATTCATAAGCTCGCTTAAAATCAAAACTTTTGCCGGTTATGCGGCGACTGGCGAATTTGTGAAACCCTTAAAAAGTCGGTATCGATGTGGCAATGCGCAGGAAAGCGCTCCGTTGCCGAGGGAGGCTTTTTGTCTGGAAATCGTCGCTGTTCAATTTCATTGCTCTTTTAATTCAATGTTCTTTGACGATGGGTTCCGAGGACGCTAAACAACTCCATCAGCCAGTGCTCTTGAACGAGGTCTTAAGGGTTCTTTCACCCAAGAAGGGTGACCTGGTGATCGATGCTACTCTTGGACTTGGTGGCCACGCGGAGGCGATGCTAAAAGCCGGCGCGGCCGTTTTCGGGATCGACCATGACCGGGCGGCAATCCAAATAGCGAAACAGCGGCTCGCAAGGTATGGCGAGCTTTTCAATGCGGCTATCGGGCGATTTTCCGAGCTTTGCAAAATTGCACAAGATGCCAAGCTGGAAGCTGCAGACATAATTTTGGCGGATTTGGGCGTTTCCTCAATGCAATTGGATACGCCGCAACGGGGATTTAGCTTCCGTAGCGATGGGCCGCTCGATATGAGAATGGGCCAAGACAGCGGCCCGACAGCAGAGGAAATACTGGCGGAATATGACGAAAATGAGATTGCGGACATTATTTACCGTTATGGTGAAGAGCGATATTCGCGGCGAATCGCGCGTCGAATCGTAGAACGCCGAGAAGCGGGGCGACCCGTAAAAACCACAAGAGATCTAGCGGATCTCGTTGAGCGGGCAGTGCCGAGACGGCGGGACTCGGCGATTCACGCAGCCACAAAAACATTTCAAGCGCTGAGAATTGCAGTTAACGACGAAATGGGCGAATTGGAAAAATTTCTCGATAAGGCGCCTCGATTTCTAAAAATCGGAGGCCGGATTGGCGTGATCTCCTTTCATTCGCTCGAAGACCGGTTAGTCAAACAGGCTTTTCGGCGGCTGTCTGGAAAATGCGAATGCCCGCCTCGGATTCCGATCTGTCGCTGCGGAGCCGTCCAGATTTTGAAAATATTGACAAAGAAACCTGTCGTTGCTGGTGAACGAGAAATTGTCTCGAATCCCCGAGCTCGTAGCGCAAAACTTAGAGCAGCGTTAAGAATTGCCTAATTTCAACTCGACCGGGCCGAATTGTAGCTTTCGAACCGATTCCGAGGACAAAAACCGAGGACAAAAATATGAAAAAACGAGTTTGCCCCAGATCTTATACGAATTCAATTTCGGGACGAAAAGAATACATCTGGCTTTACGTAATGATTACTTTGATCGCGGCTGCCATTTTGGCCTTCGGATTTTTTCTTGCTGCCCGCCAGCATTTTTCCGCGATGGAACTTAGCTTTCGAAACTCGGCGATGCGTCAGCAACTTTCCGATCTTGAAGCCGAGCAACGACGGCTTTTGTTGGTCCGGGAGGTTGCCCGATCGCCGGCCGAAATAAAACGAGCTGCCGCTCGTCTTGGATTCCGCCGAGCGGTGCCGGCGATTGAGCTGGCGGCTGACCGAAAAACCGCAGCGAACTCCGGAACATCGGTCATCGCGAAAACCGCGATGACGCGGCCGGTGGTAATTTCCGATTCGATGCGGTCGGCGAAATCAAAGACGGTCAAGGCACAAACTTCGAGTGGAGCCGGAGAGGTCACCGCGGGTAACCCAGCCGGACGCAGCACGCTGGAGACAGTTTACCGGCGGCCGAGGATTGCCGGATCTGACCGGCTTGCGACGATTCGATAGTTTGGCTCCATTGAAACGTAGGCGATTCCTGACGGTTTTATGGCAAGGCGAACAACTAATAAACATCAGAGTAAAAAAATCGACCTCCGCCAGCAAACATTTAACCGGTTTATGCTGGTTGTCGGAATTTTAGCGGTTTGGATTTTCGTAATTGGTATCCGGCTGGTTCATTTGCAGGTTGCGCAGAGTACTTGGCTAAAAGAAAGAGCGAAATCTCAGCGGCTCGATGTAAAAAAAAGTAAACTGCCGCGCGGAACGATCTTCGACAGAAACGGTCGCGTCTTAGCACTAAGCACTGAAATGAAGACGCTTTATGCAGACGCGGTTGAGATTACCGATATCGAGGGAGCCGCGAGGGCAATCGCAAGACTTTCTGGACAAAAGGTAGCAGAACTCCGCCGGCTTTTGCTCGATGGAAAGCGAAGCGAGCGACGGTTTGTGCCGCTGGTTCGTGGCCTTGATCAAGAGGCGGCGCAAAAATATAACGCCGCATTGGAGCAAAGCGGCGTCCGCAAGGCGGATTTGCCAAAATTCAATGGGCTGCACTGGCGTACGGAGCAGCGCCGTAAGTATCCGCAAAATGACGTCGCGGCACATATTATCGGTTTTAGCGATGCAGAAGGCGTAGGGCGCGCCGGCATCGAGCAGTCACAGAATAATCTCCTCTACGGCAAAGTTATCCGACGGACGGAGCAGCGCGATCGCCTAGGACGAGTTTACGACGAAGAAATCTCGGAAAAAGAACCTCCGAAAGATGTTTATTTGACCATTCAAGATTCGATTCAGTATAAGACCGAAGCCGCATTGGCTAGGGCGGTCAAATCTTCCGGCGCAAAAGCGGGCATCGCAATAGTGATCGACCATAAAACAGGTGAAATCCTTGCGATGGCAAATTTCCCAACCTTCGATCCAAATAATCTGAATACCATAAATAGCGAGAACCTGATGAATCGGGCCGTTCAATCAGTTTATTCGCCCGGCTCCGTGTTTAAGCTCATCACCTACTCTACGGCTCTCGAGAAGCGGCTAATCGTTTCTGACGGAATGATTGACAGCGGCAACGGCACTATCGAGATCGCTGGGCACCGCTTTCGCGATTCACACGCGATCGGCAAGGTTACCTATACCAAAGCGCTTGCGCACTCTAGCAATGTTTGTGCAATAAAGACAGGATTGCGGATTGGAAAAGAAGCTTTCTATCAATCTCTCTGGAATTTTGGTTTCGGGCAAAAAACGGGTATCGAGCTTCCCGCTGAAACAGCCGGAATTCTTCGGCCGCCGTCGCGGTGGAACGGCGACTCGCTTGCCTCGATGTCAATCGGTTATGAGATTGGCGTAACAGCTTTGCAAATGGCAACGGCTTTTGCGACCATAGCAAACGACGGAGTCAGGGTAAAGCCGCACATTGTAAAGGAAATTCGGCAGGTTGATGAACCCAGCGGAATCATCCCCGAAATACAGCAGGAAAGGGTTTTGTCAGCCGCGACGGCGCGTACCTTACGCGAGATGCTCCGCGAGGTAGTCATTTCGGGTACAGGAAAGCGCGCTCGGCCGATCGGATACGACGTTGCTGGTAAGACGGGCACTGCTTGGAAATACGATGAAAAGCTCCGGCGCGTAAATTCCGCGAAATACGTGTCCTCGTTTATCGGGTTTGCGCCGGTCGAGGATCCGACGGTCACTGTTGCGGTTGTTATCGATGAACCGAAAATCGGTGGGCGAGATGGCGGACAAGTGGCTGCTCCCGCATTTCGCGAAATCATCGAACAGATTTTGCCTGAGTTGAATGTTCGGCCGAATTTGGTGAGCGATACGACTGTTGCCGATAATACGAACGAGGAAGTAATTCCGGAAGCACCGCCGCCGGATTCTGTAGCGAGCGTGTTAGCAGACGAAAATCCAGAGCAGGGCGTTAAACCGGTCGAAAGCGAGCTCAGCCAAAAGCCTTCGGGGAAAATCGCTGGCGGTCTGAATTCGGAAGCAAATCCGATAAATGTCTCAAGAAAAAAGGCTCCGCCGAAGGGTGGCTCGAGAAGTGATGGTGAACCGCGCAACAAAAAGGATAACGAAAGCCGACAGTGGTTGCGCGATCGGGAAAAGGTCGTAACAGACCGGCCGAGAGAGGCACCGGAGGCAAAGCGAAAGACTTGAAATTAGGAAAAGCAATTCAATATATGTTTGCCGAGCGGGCCGCCGGAATTCGAAGCTCGCTCGATCCGGACGCGATGGAAGTCGAGGCCTTTGCGATCGATTCACGGCAGGTCAAAGGAGGCTCAATCTTTTTTGCGCTTTCGCAGCCCGAGTACAGTAACCATGGCTTCAATGGAGAGTTTGCCGATGCGACCCGCTTTGTCCCGGATGCTTTCGCACGCGGGGCATTAGCGGCCGTGGTTCGCTACGACCGGCTGGAAGAGCATCACGCACTTCTGGAGCCATATCTAAAGCGGTTGCTGCTTGTCGATGATGTTATCGGATCGATTCATCGACTCGCACAGAGCGTTTTCCTCGATTGGGATAAGCCGGTCGCGGCGATTACCGGCAGCGCGGGAAAAACCACCGCAAAAGAACTTGCGGCGCATATTCTCACTTTCGACGGTCGTCGTGTCTTGAAAAATGAAAAGAACTACAACAACGGTCTTGGCCATCCCTTGACGGTTCTGAAACTAGTAGCGGATTCGAATTTCGATCTCGCGGTTCTGGAAATGGCGATGTCAACCCCGATGCACGAGATTGCCCGTCTATGTGAAATTACGCCGCCGGACGTCGCAGCGGTTCTGAATGTGCTTCCGGTACACATTGAGCATCTCGGCTCAATAGATGCAATCAGAGCGGCGAAAGCCGAAATTATTCAAGGTATGAAGCCCGGCGGAGCGGCGGTTTTAAATGCCGACGATCCGCGTGTTGCCTCAATGCGCGAGCTAAGTCGCGGCGAGACGATCACATTCGGGGTCAAACACCGAGCAGAAATAATGGCACGCGATATCGAATTTGCCGGATTTGGACGAACGCGATTTCAGTTAATGATACCGGGCAGCTCGGCTAATGTGGAATTTCCTCTCAATGGCATTCACAATGTAATGAACGCGCTTGCTGCTGCTGCTATCGGACACTGTTTCGGCATTTCTGCCCAGGTAATCGCCCGGGCACTAGCAACTGCAGAGCCGCCCCCGCAGCGCGGGGAAGTGGTGTGCTTTAAAGCCGGCTTTACTGTAATAAATGATTCTTACAATTCGCATCCAGACGCTTTGCTATCAATGGTAAAAACGCTGATCGACGGATCGCCGCGAGCAAGGCGACACATCGTCGTTGCAGGCGAAATGCTCGAACTCGGGCCGGATTCGCCTAAGGTACATTTCGATACCGGCCGTTCGCTGGCCGAAACTGGCATTGATGTTTTAATTGCGGTCCGCGGAGATGCCGAACATCTAGCTGCCGGAGCACGCTGTATCGGTAAAACCGAGGTGATTTTCGCTTCCGATTCTGACGCGGCGGGTCCGATACTTTCGTCCATCGTCCGCGAAGGTGACGCAGTCTTGATAAAAGGTTCGCGCGGCGTGCGATGTGAAAAAATTCTCGAATATCTTGTGGAAAGGTTCGAAACCGATTTGCAGCAGCGTGCGGAATAGCCCGCCGTTTGATCCGGAAAGTCGCAATGCTTTATTACTTCCTTTATCAAATTCTTTACCGGCAATACGCTGCTACTAGCGAATCGTATTTTTATAAGGCTCTCAATGTTTTTCAGTACGTCACGTTTAGGACCGCCTGGGCGACGATCACTGCTCTCGTCATCACGCTGATCTTCGGTGGAAAGGTAATTCGGAAACTCGCAGAAATGAAATTTGGTCAGGAAATTCGCGAGGAATTATCCTCCGAGCACCAAGCCAAGCGCGGCACCCCGACGATGGGCGGAATACTGATTCTTGGTTCGGTTTTTATTTCGACGATACTTTGGGCGAGGTTGGATAGTTTGTTTCTTTGGCTCGCTCTTGGCGCAACGACAATGTTTGGAACGATAGGATTTGCGGATGATTGGATAAAGATTGTCAAGAAGCGAAGCCTTGGGCTTACGGGCCGCCAGAAGCTAGCGGGCCAACTGCTAACGGCCGTCTTTGTTTGGGGCGTGCTCTATTATTTTACAAATTATTCTTGGAATCTCAGCATTCCGTTTTTTAAAGAGACCGCGGATCCGCGCGGAATCAGCGTTGTTCCGCCGATCGTCTATCTGGTTTTTATGATTTTCGTTCTGCTTGGGTCATCCAATGCAGTAAATCTTACCGACGGTCTCGACGGTCTCGCGATCAGCGTTACGTTCGTCGCAATGTCTGCGCTTACGGCGCTTACCTATGTTGCCAGCGACCGTCGCTGGGCAGAGTATCTGGACATAACTTATAACCCGATGTCGGGAGAGTTGACGGTTTTTTGCGGGGCGATGGTTGGAGCAAGCCTTGGGTTTTTGTGGTATAACGCACCACCCGCGGAAGTGTTTATGGGTGACGTCGGGTCGCTTGCAATTGGTGGCGCTCTCGGGACCGTTGCAATCCTGACAAAGCAGGAGTTCTTGCTTCCGTTCATTGGTGGTGTTTTTATTATCGAGGCGATTTCGGTAATGCTGCAGGTCAGCTATTTCAAATTTACGCGGCGAACAACAGGTACTGGAAAGCGAATTTTTCTGCAAGCACCGCTCCACCATCATTTTCAGCTCGCTGGATGGAAAGAGCCAAAGATTGTCTTCCGGTTTTTGATCGTTGCAATTTTGTTTGCGCTCATGAGCCTCTCAACGCTCAAACTGCGCTGACGCTTTTTTAATCGCTGATGGAACTCAAAGGGAAAAAGGCGCTTGTCCTTGGTGCCGGAAAATCGGGCGTATCGTCCGCACGCTTTCTAGCGCGACGTGGTGCCGTCGTTGCGCTTTACGACCGTAAACCAGTTACGGAGTGGACTGCGGATGCTGCCGCGCTTGGCGAAAGCTTTGGCGTTGGGCTTATCGGCGGCGAATTGCCGTCGTGGTTACTCGACCAGATCGAGCTACTCGTTATTTCGCCGGGTGTCCCAACCAATTCGATACCGGCCAGATACGTCGATCGCAAAGACGGTGAAGTAATCGGAGAAATTGAGCTTGCTTACAGATTTCTTCGCGGCCGGATAATCGCGATTACGGGCAGCAACGGTAAGACGACGACGACTTCGTTGATCGGAAAGATGCTCAGCGACGCGGGCTTGCACGTTTTAGTTGGCGGCAATATCGGTCGGCCGATGATCGATCTGGTCGAGGAAGCCGACAGCGATACGATTACGGTCGTCGAAGCTTCAAGCTTTCAGCTCGAGACTATCAAGACCTTTCATCCGAATGTGGCAATCTGCTTAAATGTAACGCCCAATCATCTGGATCGATATCCGACATTTTTGGATTACGCCGCGGCAAAACACCGGATTTTTATGAATCAGACCGCCGAGGATATAGCCATTCTCAATGCGGACAATGAAATTACGTTATCGTGGAGATCAGGCCTCGCAGCTCGGCGCATAATGTTCAGCATCCGGCAGGAGTTGGATGAGGGCTTTTTCCTTCGCGGCCGAGAGCTCGTAATGCGCGAGAACGGTTCTGAGACGGTTTTAATCGGGCGAGACGATCTGTTTTTACGCGGCTTACATAATGTCGAGAATGTGCTTGCTGCATTTGCCGCGGGAAGGGCAGCGGGGGTCGGTTTGGAGGCGATGAGCCGGTCAGCTGCAAGCTTTCGCGGTGTTGAGCACCGGATTGAATTCGTCGCTGAAATCGCCGGTGTAAAATTCTTCAATGACAGCAAGGCAACGAGCGTCGACGCGACTCAAAAAGCGCTCGCAGCGTTCGACGATGAAAGCGGCAAAATTGTTTTGATTATGGGAGGCCGGGGGAAAAATGCTCCGTACGAGCCGCTGATTCCGCTGATTAAAGAAAAAGTTCGCCGGATCGTCGCCATTGGCGAAGAGGCAAATAAAATCAGTAACGAGCTTGCCGCCGCGGCGGAAATTACATACGCAGAATCTTTGGACGAGGCAGTTGCTACGGCGTTTTCTACCGCCGTGTGCGGCGATATAGTACTACTTGCACCGGCTTGCGCGAGCTTCGATATGTTCAGCAGCTTCGAACATCGTGGCGAAGTCTTTAAAGCTACGGTTCTCGAACTTGCTGCCAATGCCGAGCAAGGACGGCTCGGTAATAACGCAACTGTGAAACGATGACTCAGCGGTTTCAAACGGACTGGTTTTTATTTTTGATCGCCGCCGGACTTGCACTGTTCGGAGCGATGATGGTGTACAGCGCCTCGGCGATGATTGCACAACGCGAGACGCAAGGAGCATCACAATTTACGTACTTTAATAAGCAGATTACATTTACGTTTGCCGGCATTGCGGCGATGTGGCTGGCCAGCCGCGCCGATTATCGAACGCTCGAAAAGCCTTTCGCGGTTTACAGCATACTGGTTGTCACAATCTCGCTTTTGCTCGCAGTCTTCGCTTTTCCGGAGATAAATGGAGCACGGCGTTGGATTCGCCTGGGCGGTTTTTCGCTACAGCCGTCCGAACTTACGAAGGTCGCGCTTCCGATTTTTCTTGCATACTGGCTGACGCGCGCCGGCACCCGCGTTGGCGATTTAAGAGCTGCGGTAATCCCTTGTATTGGAGTTTTGGTCCTCTTGGGCGGTCTCGTGTTTTTGGAGCCAGACCTTGGAACGACCATCGTCCTTTGCTCGATATTTTCGGTTATGTATTTTGCCGCAGGTGCACGGATTTTACATATTGCGAGCGTTGCTGGCCTTATGGTAATTGCCGCATTTGTCGCGGTGATTCTAACGCCGTGGCGGGTTGAGCGGCTAATGGCGTTTCTTGATCCGTTTGCCCATTCCGATGATGCAGGTTATCAGGTTGTCCAATCGCTTTACGCGCTTGGATCGGGCGGTGTCATTGGCGAAGGTTTCGCAAAAGGGCAACAAAAACTCTTTTATTTGCCCTACCCGTATTCGGATTTTATTTTTTCTGTTATTGGCGAAGAATGGGGATTGATCGGCACGCTCGGCGTTTTGCTAGTCTTCGGGCTTCTTCTCTGGCGCGGCGCGCGCGCGTCGGTCCGAGCTGCAGACCGATTCGGAATGCTGCTCGGAATTGGCCTGATCACGGGAATAATCGTTCAAGCGCTTTTTAATATTAGTGTCGTTACGTCTCTACTTCCGGCAAAGGGAATTCCACTTCCATTTATTTCTTACGGTGGGACCTCTGTCGTAGTGACAATGATTGCGATCGGAATTATCCTTTCGATTTCACGTCTTTCAGAATCAGGCCGCCTCCGCGCGGGCGATGAGCGCGTGATTAGAAAAAAAGGACGTGTCGGAGCGACTACGAGATGAAACTACTAATTGCAGCAGGGGGTACCGGTGGGCATATTTATCCGGGGATCGCCGTTGCAAACGAAATAATCAGGCGTGAGCCCGAATCGGAGGTTCTTTTCATCGGAACTGCCAAGGGGCTCGAAACCAGGATCGTTCCCGCGGCTGGATTTCAACTGTCATTAATTCATAGCGCTGGCCTAAAAAGCGTCGGGCTACGTCAATTGTTGAACGGGCTTGCAGTCTTGCCGAGAAGTTTCATTGAAGCACGGCAAATTATTCGACAGTTTCGCCCGCATGTAGCCGTTGGAGCCGGCGGTTACGTTTCCGGTCCGGTTTTGCTGATGGCAGCAATTATGGGCATTCCGACCTTGATTATGGACTCGAACGCGTTGCCGGGTTTGACGAACCGGATCTTAGCGCGGTTTGTCGATCGCGCGGCGCTGGCATTCGAGGAGGCTGCCCGCTATTTTGGCTCGAAAGCGGTTGTAACAGGAAATCCGGTACGCAAGGAATTTTTCGAGATTCCGCCAAAAGAGCGCGGCGATTCGACGAAAATCCTTATCGTCGGCGGTTCGCAGGGTTCGCAGGCCATTAATGATGCGATGATTGCGGCGCTCGGCGATCTTGCAAAAGTGTCCGATTCGTTGGGGATTACGCATCAAACCGGTGAGGCTGATCTCGGACGGGTTCTGTCTGCGTATCGCGATACTGTTTTCTCTTCGGCTGACGTTCGTCCATTTATTCACGATATTTTTACGGAGTTTGCGAAAGCGGATCTGGTTATCTGCCGTGCGGGCGCTACAACCTGCGCGGAACTTGCGGCTGCCGGGAAGGCTTCAATTATGATTCCCTTGCCGACGGCGGCGGACGATCATCAACGCAAAAATGCCGAGGCAATGCGGGCGGCCGGTGCAGCACGAATGATTTTGCAATCGGAATTAAGCGGACACTCCTTGGCGCAGGCGATACTGGAGCTTGCCTCGTCTTCGGAAGAAATTACAAAAATGGAGAAGGCGGCCCGAAAAATGGCAAAACCCGACGCCGCAGAGCGGACGGCGGATTTAATCGAGAATTTGAAGAAAAATGTTTAGACACGTAAGGCGCATACATTTTGTCGGGATCGGCGGAATCGGAATGAGCGGCATTGCGGAAGTCCTCTGCAATCTGGGTTTTGAAGTGTCGGGCTCGGATATAAAGCGGTCAAAGAATACGGATCGTCTTGAAGAAGTGCATCGCATAAAAATCTTTGAAGGGCATCGGGCAGAAAACATCGGAGACGCACAAGTAGTTGTTTTTTCGTCCGCCGTAAAGGATGATAATCCGGAGATTATCGCAGCAAGAGAAAAAAGCATTCCGGTAATACCGCGAGCGGAAATGCTTGCCGAATTGATGGTCCTTAAACCTTATTCTGTCGCGATTTCAGGAACACACGGTAAGACCTCAACGACGTCAATGGTTGCGACAATCCTCAGCCACGCGGGCATTGACCCGACGGCAGTTGTTGGCGGCGTCGTCGAGATGCTTGGTTCGAATGCCAGGCTCGGTAGCAGTGAATGGTTTGTAACCGAAGCCGACGAAAGCGATCGGTCGTTTTTGATGCTCTATCCGACGATTGCCGTCGTAACGAATATCGACAAAGAGCATATGGAATCCTATAAGGGAATGGATGACGTGGTCCAATGTTTCACGGATTTCGTAAACAAGGTGCCGTTTTTTGGGGCGGCCGTCATTTGTCTCGATGACCCAAATGTTCAATTGATCATTCCAAATATCAAGCGGCGCCGCGTTACCTATGGTTTGTCAGCCCAGGCCGATATTTCAGCCCACGATATCGTTTACAACAATAATTTTGGTTCGAGTTTCAAGGTTTTGCGTGGTAACGAAGTCCTTGGCGAGCTAAATCTTCCGGTGCCGGGTAAGCACAATGTGTACAATGCTTTAGCGGCAACGGCGGTTGCGCTTGAACTTGAAATTCCATTTTCGAAGATCGCCGAATCGCTGGGCAGATTCCGAAATGCCAATCGACGGTTCCAGTTTAAGGGTGAAGCTTGCGGTGTTATGGTGATCGATGATTACGGACACCATCCGACCGAGATTCTCGCAACGCTGGCCGCGGCAAAAAGCGGTTCTGGAGGCAAGCGCACAGTTGTGGTATTTCAGCCGCATCGATACACGAGAACTCAGGAGTTAATGGATGAATTTGCCCTCGCCTTTAATAATGCCGACATACTCTTTGTGCTGGATATTTATGCTGCGAGCGAGCCACCTATAGAGGGAATAACTGCAGAAGTTCTAGCCGAGAACATCCGAAAATATGGACATAAGAACGTCAATTATATCGGCGATCTAGAAACGGCAGTGGAAAAGGTGATACCCGTTTTGGAGTCGGGCGATTTGCTTATAACGCTCGGTGCCGGAACGGTTACGCGGCTTTCGGACGAATTTGTAGCTCGGCTTCGACTAAATGAAGAATCCGGTGCGTCGATTTGAACAAGAGAGCTCGTACAATGACAGCAAAACGCAGAAAAACACAAGTCCGGCGCACCCGTCGGGTTAGAAAAAAAGACGAACGCGGAGGATCGCGGACTGCAGATCGAAGCCTTTCACGGCGCGTCGTGCCATTGATCTTATCATCGGTGGCTTTGATCGGACTCGCAGGTATTTGCATTGCGTTATATGCAAACGCCGCTTCTTCGGGTTTTTTTGAGCTTCGATCGGTCGAGATTCGCCGAGCGCGTCGCGCACCGGTCGATGAAATCGAAAAAATCGTTCGCTCGAATGTGGGGAAGACCGGCGTCTGGAATGCCGATCTAATGGAGCTGAAGGAAAAAATTGAAAAGCTTCCGTTCGTGAAATATGCCGCTGTTGCAAGAAGGCTGCCCGCGGGCATCATCGTTTCTCTCGCCGAACGAGAGCCGGTTGCGGTCGTTCGCCTCGGAAGCGGTAATTTTCTGGTCGACCGAGACGGGGAAATACTTGCCCCTACCGAGGACGTTGATCAGCAGTTTCCATTCGTAATGCTTGGCTGGGATACCGAAAAAAGCGATCGTGCGGCAAGAGAAAACGCCGAACGGCTGAAGCTGTATGAAAAAATGCTCACCGAATGGCGCGATTACGATTTGGCGATGCGCGTGAAATCCGTAGACTTATCGAACCTACGAGAGCCAAGGGCGGCGTTGGAGGATTCCGGATATCCGATCTCGATAATGGTTGGCCGCGACAACTTTGGAAGGCGACTCGCGGACGGTATCAAGGCAATCGTGGGTAAAGGAGAAATTTTCGAAGGGGTCGAGTTGATGGGGCCAAATTTGAAATTAGTCGAACGCCGACAAAAACGCTAAAAATGGCAATCAAGGAAACAATACAGGCTGTTGGGCTAGATATCGGCAGTAGCCGCGTTCGATGTGTCATTGGCGAGGCAAGCGACGGGGCGCGGATGAATATCGTTGGAATCGGTGAGGCGGAATCTCGTGGGCTTAGACGCGGCATTGTAACTGGAGCCGAAGCCGCTTCTGAATCGATCCGAAAGGCGGTCAGCGAGGCCAAACGCATTAGCGGACTCGACGCAGCCGCGGCGGTAATCAACCTTTCTGGAGAGCATTTTCGTGGTGAAAACAAGGCAGGCGTCGTCGCGGTTGCAGGCCCGGGCCGGATGATTACAGAGGACGACGTCTCACGCGCCGTTGAATCAGCAAGTGCAATGCAACTTCCAGCCGGTTGGGAAATTTTTAGCCGTTTGCCGCAGGAGTTCATTATCGACGGCCAAGACGGGATAACCGAGCCAGTTGGTATGACCGGCGCTAGGCTCGAATCGCTCGTGCATATAATTATCGGGCCGAGTGCGGGTCGGCAAAATGTTGAAAAAGCAGTTCGGCGCGCAGGTCTGAACGTAGAATTCCTAATGCTCGAGCCGCTAGCTGCTGCAGAGAGTACATTGACCGATGACGACAGGGAATATGGCTGCGCTCTGATAAATATCGGCGCCGAGCTCACGAGCCTGATGATCTTCGGTCGCGGCGCGGTTCAGCATACTGCGGTATTCCCATTCGGAAGCCTGCATTTTACGAAGGATATAGCCATCGGCCTTCGCGTTTCGATTCAAGAAGCGAACAAAATAAAACACGATTATGGTTGTGTTGCTGGATTTTTAATGGCCGAAGAAGAGCGGCGACAGGTGATTGAAATAGTGCCAGTAGGTCGGAGTGAATCTCGGCGGCTATCGAAGGAAATACTCTGCGATATTATGCAGCCGCGAGCCATTGAACTTCTGCAACACGTAGCGGCAGAAATCGCACGAGCTCGTTATCAGATACCATCGGGCGTTGTGCTAACGGGCGGCGGCGCACTTTCACGCGGAATGGTCGAAATCGGCGAGCAGGTTTTCGATTCGCCGACGAGGCTTGGATTTCTAGAGGATTCATATTTTGGCGGGTTCGCGGGAGAAGTTCAAAGCCCAGCTTGGGCAGTTGCTTGCGGTCTGGCTCTCGCGTCCATACGGTCGCAAATGCGAGAGCAAAGTCAGGGAAACCGGCGGTCCGGTTGGCGGATGGCTGAGTGGTTTGAAAATTTTCGCGAAAAGTTTCGCTGATGTTGGCTTGGCGGCTGGATTTTTACCACAAATCGTTGTATGCTACTCGTCCGTCAGCACAAGATATAGTTGGCATCGGTTCTCCAATAAATTCGGCACGAAAGGGCGCAATCTAGACATATCCTCTCAAAGAGAGTGCAGCATTTCATTGACGGAAGGTTTTACGATGAATAACGGCGGAATCAAAATGTACATCGACGAGCCCCCGATAACTGGTGCGCGGATAAAGGTTATCGGAGTCGGCGGCGGAGGCGGAAATGCGGTAAACCGGATGATCGACGCAGGAGTCAAGGGCGTTGACTTTATCGTTGCTAACACGGATTTACAGGCCTTAAATGCTTCAAAAGCGCAAATAAAAATTCAACTCGGTAGCCGTTCGACGCGTGGGCTTGGCGCGGGGTCGAATCCGGAAATAGGTCGATCGGCTGCGCTCGAAGATCACGAAAAAATACTCGATGTCCTCGAGGGCTCAGATATGGTCTTCGTCACAGCTGGAATGGGCGGCGGAACGGGGACGGGCGCGGCGCCGGTCGTCGCTTCGCTTGCAATGGAGCTCGGAGCTCTGACGGTTGCCGTTGTGACCAAGCCGTTCGCCGTCGAGGGCCGTAAGCGGATGAAGCAAGCCGAGTTGGGATTGGCCGAACTGCGCGGATGCGTTGATACCATGATCACCATCCCAAATTCCAGGCTCCGCGAAGTAGAGGAAAACATCACGCTGATGGACGCTTTTCACCGCGCGGACGATGTTCTCTTGCATGCCGTCCGCGGGATTACGGACTTAATTACGACGCCCGGGATAATAAACTTGGACTTTGCAGACGTTCGGACGGTTATGACCGGACGCGGCGTAGCCCTGATGGGTGTCGGGAGTGCTCGAGGCGAAAATGCCGCCGCAATGGCGATGCGGTCGGCTCTTGATTATAAACTGCTCGAAGAAAATTCGATTGCCGGGGCGAAAGCCGCTTTGATCAACATCACCGGCGGGCCGTCGATGCCTCTTGGAGAAATAGAAGACGCAATCGGAATGATCGAAGCCGAGGCCGATGAGCAGGCCGACATAATTTGGGGAAGCGTTATACGCGAAGATCTGATGGACGAAATCAAGGTCACAGTTATCGCAACTGGATTCGATTCGACCGCGCAGGCAGTTTTGCCGAATCCATCCGCGTTCGGCGTGCAGCAAGCAGCCGTCAATGCCGGAGCGGCGGCCGTCTCGGTAGATTCAGTACGCAGCGACGATCTTGACGTTCCGACCTTTATCCGGCGTCAAGCCGATTGAAGTTCACGGTTAATCACTTAATTTCCTGCCTCCGCACTTAGCATCCCTTGCGGGGGTTTTTTATTATATTCGTTGACGCTCACGAATGACTTCAATTCGGCGGGGACGCGGCGAGTCGGCGCGCAATATTTGCCGACGTGCACGGATGACTTACTTGCCCAAAATTGGAATTACCCTTGGCGACCCGGCTGGGATCGGGCCCGAAATTGTGGGTAAATCGCTGTCGGAACCTGCGATTTTTGATGTTTGCCGGCCGGTTGTAATCGGAAGGAAAATGGATTTAGCGGTCGGCTGGGATCAGTCAGTGCTTTTCCAGAAAATCGAGATTATAGAGCCGATTGAATCGGTAATTAGGCCGATCCCGGGTCAGGAATCCGCTGATACCGGTCGGATTGCTGCAGCCTCGATCGAAAAATCGTGGGAATTGTTGCGTACAGCAAAAATCGATGCTGTTGTTACGGCTCCAATAAGCAAAAGGGCGCTCAAGCTTGCGGGCTATCCGTACCCTGGCCACACGGAGTTTTACGCTGCACTATCTGGCACGAGCAAATTTGCGATGAGTTTTTTTGCTGGTAATTTGCGTGTTGTTCTACTTTCGACGCATCTGCAGCTTCGCAAAGCACTTGATTTGGTTCGTCGGGACGCAGTTGCCGATTTAATCCGCCTCGCTGATTGCGAACTTGGAAATCTGCTCGGGCGAAAGCTACGCCTGGCGGTTGCGGGAGTCAATCCGCATGCGTCGGAAAATGGTCTTTTCGGCGACGAAGAGATCAAGGAAATTGCTCCCGCAATAGAAGCTTGTCGGCGGGAAGCGATCGATGTGGTAGGACCGTTTTCCCCGGATACGGTTTTTCTTCGGTGCCAAAAGGGCGAATTTGACGCGGTTATTGCTATGTATCATGACCAAGCCACGATTCCGGTTAAATCGCTTGCATTTGGCGAGTCGGTTAACGTGACGCTTGGGCTACCATTTGTGAGAACATCGGTAGATCATGGTACTGCATTTGATATCGCCGGCAAAAATATCGCTGACGCGTCGAGCATGCGAGCTTCGATCCTTTTAGCCGCGGAACTGATTTCGAGCCGTATTCCGGATCGGAATCACATTGCATCGGATGAAAACAATTCTTGACCTCAAGGGGCCTCAAGTGGTAGTTTTCATTCATCGATTGAGCGTCCGGATTAGATTTAAGGAGCGCATCGCAAATTGTCCAGGAAAAAGTTACTGCTGGCCGACGATTCGGTCACTATCCAAAAAGTTGTCACGCTTACATTTGCCGACGAAGGTATCGATGTAATTACCGTTGGCGACGGCCGTTATTCGCGAGCGGAAACCAGATATTGTTCTTGCGGATGTCAATATGCCCGGGCCCGATGGCTACCGAATCTGCGAGTTAATACGTGCCTCGGCTGAAACTCGCTACCTGCCGGTTATTCTTCTTGTCGGTTCATTCGAACCATTCGACGAAGAAGCGGCGGCTCGGGTTGGGGCCAGCGCGTATCTTACTAAGCCATTTCAATCGATCAGGCAGCTTGTCGAGATCGTTCACGAATTGATCGCCGAATCGGAGTTGCGCTCGGCGGCATTAGCAACCGAGCAAGTTTCCGCTAAAGAAGATTCGGTTGCCTTTAATGCTGTTCCATCGTTTTCGCCGAGTAATGAAGCCGGCGACCTACCTGTTGAAAATGGGGAGGAAGATATCGAGAGCCTCTACCGGCAGAGTATTTCCGAGAACGACCATGACGATTTTGCGGAGACTTTCGAAGAATTCGGGATCGATGATCCGACAATTGAAATGGAATATGCGGAATCGAGAAGAGCGGTTACAGGCGAAGAACCGTTTGACGAAATCAGTGTTTATAGCGATTTAGGGTCGCGAGCGGGGATTGCCGAACCGCAGGTCTCCGATGAAGATGAAAACTTCTTCCAGACGTTAGAAACTCCAAGAGATGTCGATCAGCATCCGCCGGACGAGCCGACGCAGCCAGCCGAGACGGACTACAGCGGCGATGCAAGCTCAGTTTCGATTTCTTCGGTGCAAGCGCCGGACGATTTGAATTTGCTGGAATTGCCGCCGGTCGGGGTCGAATCAGTAACCACAATAACTCCTAATGTGGCTCCGCCGATGTCGTCCCAAACCCTGCGGCTTGTCATTAGCGTTTCACCGGAGCTGGTTGAAGCGATTGCCAACAGAGTGATCGAAAAACTTAGAGAGAAGGACTGATTTGTTGGGAAAGCGCGTTCGAGATTAAGCGGCCGGTCGTCATTCGCGGGATGAAAACCGGCCTTAATTGTTTTATTATCTGTTTTTTACGCTATGCAACTTGCAAAGGCCTATGATCCGAAAACGGCTGAGAGCCGGCATTATCGAAGATGGGAATCATTGGGGTTTTTTCGTCCTGAGATTAACCAAAATCCGCACGCTAGTAAGTTTTCAATAGTCATTCCGCCGCCGAACGTTACTGGAAGCCTGCATATAGGCCATGCGCTTCAGCATACCCTGATGGACGTTCTTGTCCGCCGAAAGCGAATGCTGGGGTGCCGGACGCTTTGGCTTCCAGGGACAGACCACGCGGGTATCTCAGTTCAGCGAAAGGTCGTCGAGCAATTGCGGAAAGAAGAGGGTAAAACACCTCTCGAGATCGGCCGAGAAGAGTTTATTCGACGCTGCTGGCTTTGGAAGGAGCAATACGGAAATACGATTATCGAGCAAATGCGCCGCGAAGGAGCATCAGTTGATTGGAGCCGTCATCGGTTCACCATGGACGAAAGCTACTCGCGAGCGGTAAGAAGCGTCTTTTGCACGCTTTATAACGAAGGATGGATTTACCGTGGATGGCGAATTGTAAACTGGTGTCCGCGTGATCGGACGGTTCTTTCCGATCTGGAGGTAAAAGAGGAAGTTCGGCCAGACGGGAAACTCTATTATTTGAAATATCCGCTTGTCGATGATCGGGGCAAGACACTAACTGTTGCGACGACTCGCCCCGAGACGATGCTCGGTGACGTTGCCGTTGCCGTCAATCCCTCAGATGACCGCTATTCGGACTTGATTGGAAAACTAATAGAGTTGCCGCTGGCGGCTAGACAAATACCGATTATTGCCGATGAGTACGTAGACCCAGGATTCGGAACCGGAGCTGTAAAAATCACGCCGGCCCATGATCTGAACGACTACGAAATCGGCCGACGCCACGATCTCGCCGGTATTCTGGTGATGAACGATGACGGGACAATGAATTCGAACGCCGGACGGGACTTCGACGGGCTCGATCGATTCGAAGCGCGTCAAGAAGTCATCGCCAGGTTTGGAGAGCTTGGATTGCTCGAAAAAATCGAAGATTACGAGTTAACAGTTCCAGTTTGTGAGCGGTGTAAGACCATTGTCGAGCCGATTCTCTCCGAGCAGTGGTTCGTAAAAATGGACGGCCTTCGGGATTTGGCGCTTGTTTTGATGGAAAACGAGGGCTTGCCCCGTTTCTGGCCGGAGGTGCCGCACAAAAAGGTCTATACGTCTTGGCTTGAGAATCTCAAAGATTGGACGATTTCGCGTCAGCTCTGGTGGGGGCATCGCATTCCAGCCTGGTACGACGAAGCCGGCAATGTTTACGTCGCAGAAACGGAATCTAGAGCCAGCGAATTAGCCCTCGGAAAAAGCCTCCATCAGGATCCGGACGTACTCGATACCTGGTTTTCGTCTGCTCTTTGGGCTTTTGCGACGATGGGCTGGGACGGTGAAGTAGTCGAGACGGAAGATCTCCGGACGTTCGTTCCAACGGATGCTTTGGTGACAGGTCGCGATATTATCTTTTTGTGGGTTTCACGAATGGTGATGATGACCAAAAAGCTCATCGGGTGTCATCCTTTCAACGACGTAATCGTTACGGGTACTGTTCTCGGCAAAGACGGTAAGCCGATGTCTAAATCTCGGAATAACGGCGTCGACCCAATCGAGATGTTTGATAAATACGGCGTCGATGCAACACGCATCTACCTTGCATCGATAGCAACGGGTGCTGACATTCGTTGGAACGATCTTTTGATCGAGACGTACCGCAACTTTGCCAACAAAATATGGAACGCCGCCCGCTTTTGTCTGCTAAACTCGGGCGGCGCCGTAGTTGACTTGGGAGCTTTGCTCGAGCCACGATCGGCCGCGGATAAATGGATTATTTCGCGTTTTAACCGTGTTGCGATCGCGGTTGGTTCTGCGCTTGACAAATACCAATTTCATGAAGCAGTGCAGATTCTCTATCACTTTTTCTGGGATGATTTTTGCGATTGGTATATTGAACTCGTTAAGGATGAAATTACAGGCGAAGCGGAAAATGAAGAGACATCGATCCTTCGATGCCGGATCATGACAATTCTTGAGCAATCGCTCCGTCTTTTGCATCCGTTTATGCCCTATTTGACGGAAGAAATTTGGGAGAAGCTTCCTGGCGTCGGACCGCATTTACACAACGAAGCTTATCGAAACGCCCCCGCGTCGATTATGCTTTCGGACTACCCGAAAGGAAACGAGCAGTTAATCGATGAGCGTGCCGAAGCGGAAATGCAGCTTGTTATCGAACTGATAAAACGCATCCGAAATATTCGCTCGGAGATGAATATCAAGCCAGGCCAGCGGATCCCAGTTTTCGTGATCGCGTCCGATGGGCAGGAGCAGATTTTTAAAGCTAACGAGGCTCCGATTCTTAAGCTTGCCCGCGCTGCATCGCTTACAGTTGGAAGGGATTTTGAACTCCCGCGTGCTTCCGCAAAAGCTGTTCTCGCAGGCGGTAGTGAGGTTGTTGTACCGCTTGAAGGGCTGATAGATTTTACTAAAGAGCGGGAGCGATTGAAGACTCAGCTAACAAAACTCGAAAACGAACTTACCCGGATATCGGCTCAGCTAGAGAATGAGAATTTCGTTTTGCGTGCGCCGGCAAAAAAGGTGGGAGATTTGCGAAAGCGAAAATCAGAATTGGAGCAGCAGCAAGCGATGATGCGATCAAATCTCGCTGCAATTGGCGAATAGCTCCTTTAACCCACCCTGAAAATTCCGTAGAAGATTAGTTTTATGAACTGGCTAGACAACGGTGAGATCATATCGTCAGTCGGACATTTCCTTGCCGAAGATATCGGCCGCGGCGACATAACGACCTCTGCGACGGTGCCGCGGGAAGTTCGTGGCCTGGGACGCTTCATCGCGAAGGAGTATTTGGTCGTTTGCGGCATCGAGGTGGCCGAGGCTGTTTTTGTTCACCTAGATGGCGAAATATCGGAACTCGAAACCGCGTTCAACGATGGCGACGAAGTTGAAGAAGGCACGATTATCGGAGTAATAAAAGGCTACGCCGATGTGCTTCTAACGGGCGAAAGGGTGGCATTAAATCTTCTCCAGCGGATGTCTGGAATTGCTACCTTAACCCGACAGTATGTAAGGGCCGTCGAGGGTACCTCAGCTTCGATCGTCGATACTCGAAAGACTACGCCGGGACTTAGATTGCTCGAAAAATACGCTGTTACGGTAGGCGGCGGAAAGAACCATCGAATGGGATTGGACGACGGAATATTGATCAAAGATAATCATATTTCCCTTGCGGGAGGGGTTACGGAGGCCGTTAGAGCGGCGAAGACAAAGGCCGGACACCTGCATAAAATCGAAGTTGAAGTAACTAACTGGGCTCAATTGCGCGAAGCGATCGAGGCCGGCGCTGACATCGTTCTTCTCGACAATCAAACTCCGGAAGAAGCCGCGAAACTCGTTGAAATGGCTCGCGATTTGAACCCATCGGTGATCGTCGAAGCATCGGGCGGGATGGACCTGGACCGCGTTCGTGCCTACGCCGAAGCGGGCGTTGATCTAATTTCGGTTGGTCGCCTTACCCATTCGGCGCGCGCTGTGGATATTTCGTTTAAGATTCAGACGGTTTAGACGAACGACTTCGACGGCGTACGGCTCTAACTAGCAAGAAGCTATTGACAGAGATTGCCGCAAGCATAGCAGCTGTGCAAGCCAAGCCGCCCTCATTGCCGTAGTCGCCACCCGTAATCCATGCGGGGCCTTTGTCTATCTCCTTCAGAAATGGAGTTGACACAAAGCTGCCAAAACCGCTAAGTTCCGCGCCGAAAATCACAACCTGTGTCCAGTTCCATGCAAAATGAATCGCTATCGGGAACCACAAGTTTTTTGAAATCAGGTACGCAGTAGCGAACCAAACTCCGGCCAGAAATGTATTCAAGATAGCAATCTCCGTTACATTTGGATTCATTGAGTGGAGTGTAGCAAATAAGGCGGATGTTAGGACGACGCCAAGTATCGTCTTGCGGGCTCGTACGAGCGTCTGAAAAAGATATCCGCGAAATAATACTTCCTCAAAGGCGGCCGGCGCGGATAGAAATAAAGCGGCGAGAAGCATCGAACTCAAGGCCGACGGAACGTTCCACTCTGAATTTAAAACATAGCTCAGCGAGGAAAATGGAATCGCAAGGCCGACCGTGAGACAAAAAACCAAACTTCCGTATAAAAACCCGAGACCGACGTATCGCAACGTCCTGCTATCGACCGCAAAACCAAGACTGGAAATTGCGAGATGTTCGCAATAGCGACCGGTGATCCAGCTGGCCATCAGCGCGGCTGCCAGCGAAAATAGGCCGTTGATAAAAATTACAGTCCTTATATCGGCTCGATTAAAACTGCCTGCAAGGGAATAGCCAATGCTCCCGAAAAAAATCTGAAGAGCTATGAAAATACTCAAGAAAATAAGAATTCGCCACATAAGCCGAACGCGATTTTCCGAATCGAAAAATAGGTTCCACCTGAAGGGCTTGGAGGAAGAAGAAAATGAGGATTTTCTTGGTAGCGTTTCCATTTCGGAAAGAGTCTATAACAGTCCGCCACCGCGGCCAAATCAGAATCCGGTTATGATAAACTCATTGTGTCTATGGAAAACGAGTCAAGGCGACGGGGCCGGATTTCTTTGTGGCTGTTGGGACTATTTGTTTTCCTGCTGCTCGGCTTTCTTGTCATCCTTCAATCGTCAAATATTTGGAAAAGTTTTTCCGTCGATACGGCCGGCGATACTTTGTTGCTCTATGGATTGACTTCGCTAAACTTTGCGGCCTTCGTCGTTTTCGGCTTTATCTTTCTGAGAAGCATTCTTCGGCTCGCTCGCGAACGCCGCGCGCTGCAACTTGGAGCTAAGATCAAGAGTCGGTTGCTGTTCTACTTTGTACTTGTAAGCCTTTTGCCGATTACGGCAATGGCGGTATTCTCCTACCTTTTCCTGAATCGGGCTCTCGATCGTTGGTTTTCGCAAATACCGGAAAATGTCGTTCTCGAGGCACGCAACGTACAAAGTCGGATGCTCGCGGAACAGCATCGACGCCTTGTCGAAACAGCTAAAATGCTTGCTGCTGCCTTGGCGAATCAGCCGATCGATTCGGCGATGCTCGATCGGATGGGGCACGACGGCAATTTTGCGTTCATCGAAGTAGTTGACCAGAGTGGGAACACGATTTTTAGCAGTACCGTCGATCCGGATGTAACACCTTCTGCCGAATGGGCCGCTATTATCCAACGCCGCTTCAACGACCCCTCGCTTAACGACGGCAGCGGACTGGATATTGCGGTGGCCGAAATATCCGGCGGCCGACGGCTTGTCATCGTGCCAAATTACGGTAGTACTGAAAGTATCGGAAGAATTGTCGATCGGTCATTAGTGGAGTTCGATCGCCTAAAGGAGCAACAAGTGACGGTCCGCCAGATTGGGTTTTTGACGCTCGGCGTACTCACATTTCTGCTTATTTTTGCATCCTCTTGGACGGCATTCTATCTTGCTCGCGGAATCGCGGTCCCGATAAAAGCTCTTGCCGAGGGTGCCGAGCGAATCGCACGCGGCGAGCTCGGTTACAAGGTAGAAGTTCCAGCTGAAGATGAGCTCGCACTACTTGTCGATTCGTTCAACGAAATGTCCGGCAAGCTCGCCGAAAATGCTGCGGCTCTTGCCGAGAGGCGACGTTATATCGAGACGGTCTTGCTTTCGCTTCCGACCGGAGTTGTTTCTCTGAATAAAGATGACGTGATCACAACGATTAATCCGGCCGCGCGTAAAATATTAAACTTTGGAAACCAAGAAGGGCGCGGGCGCAAGCTTTACGAGATTTTGGATCAAGCCGACCGCCAATCGTTTACAAAAATAATTCAAAGGGCGAAACGGGTTGGGCATTCAGCAGATCAGTTGGAACTCCGCGGCTCCAGCGATTCCGGTCCGCTGCCTGTAGCGATCACTGCAACGGCATTGCCGGATTGCGCCGGAGTAGTGCTGGTAATTGAAGACCTCTCGGATTTACTTGCTGCGCAGAGGGCAGCCGCTTGGCAAGAGGTTGCACGGCGGATGGCGCACGAGATCAAAAATCCACTTACTCCTATTCAGCTATCGGCCGAGCGAATTCGTCGGCGATGTTCCGGCATTCTTCGCTCTGCGTCGGATTCAACGGCAGACGTAATCGAATCCGGAACTGCGACTATACTTCGCGAAGTCGCGAGTCTTAAAACGATGGTTGATGAATTTTCGCAGTTTGCCCGGCTTCCAAATACAAAGCCTGAGCCAAGCGACCTAAAAGTGATCATTCAAAACATCGCGGAGATGTACAATGACCGCGATGATGGCATTGTCCTGAGCCTTAATTCGCAAGATGAACTACCGATTTTTTCTTTTGATCCGGAGCAGATCAAGCGAGCATTGGTAAATCTAATCGAAAACGCAATCGAATCCTACGACGCCGCCGCAACGGTCCGGCCGGTGTCGCTTTCGGCGAGGCTCGATGAGGCGGGCGAAAAAATAGTTCTAGAGATATCGGATCGGGGACGGGGCATCGCACCGGAAAACTTCCGAAAATTGTTTCAGCCATATTTCTCTACAAAAGGTCGCGGCACTGGACTAGGGCTCGCCATCGTACGCCGGATTGTTTCCGAGCATCACGGACGAATTTATGCCGAGCGAAACGAGCAAAAAGGCTCGAGATTTATCATCGAATTGCCTCTTAATTATTAATTTTGCTATGCGCAATTCCGTACTGATAGTAGACGATGAAATTGGAATCCGCGAATCACTCCGAGACGTTCTCGAGGACGAGGGATTGGTCGTAAGAACCGCTTCTACTGGCGAGGAATGTCTTCGTATAGTCGAGGAGCAGTCATTCGCCTGTATATTGCTAGATATTTGGCTTGGAAACGGTATTAGCGGACTAGAGACTCTTGAAAAGCTCCGAGACGCCGGAAACGATGCCGCTGTAATTATGATTTCCGGCCATGGAAATATCGAATCGGCGGTTAAAGCAACCAAGCTTGGAGCATTCGATTTTATCGAAAAGCCGCTCGGCTTAGACCATACGGTGATTACCGTTAAAAATGCAATCCGGCAGCGCGATCTCGAAAGGTCCAATGCGCTACTTAATCGGCGTGTTGCCGAGGAATATGAAATGATCGGCGAATCTGTTGCGATACGTGCACTTCGCAAACAGATTGAAATTGTAGCTCCGTCGGATGGAAGAGTATTGATTTCCGGCGAGAGCGGCACCGGCAAAGAATTAGTTGCTCGCTCGATTCATTTGAACTCAGCTCGGGCCGCGGCACCGTTTGTCGAAATAAATTCGGCTGCGATTCCAGAGGAGTTGGTCGAATCTGAGCTCTTTGGCCACGCAAAAGGAGCATTTTCCGGTGCAACGGCGGCAAAAAAAGGGAAGTTCGAATTAGCCGACGGAGCAACTTTATTCTTCGATGAAATCGGTGATATGTCGCCAAGGGTACAAGCAAAAATCCTTCGCGTACTTGAAGAACAGCGCTTTGAACGAATCGGAAGCAATACGCCGATCAAGGTTGACGTCCGGATTATTTCGGCAACTAATAAACCGCTTGATCAGCTTGTTGAAAGCGGCGACTTCCGTAAAGATCTTTTTTATCGCCTCAATGTCATTCCTTTCCAGGTTCCGCCTCTTAGGGAGCGACTAGAGGATATTCCACGACTGGTTGACCACTTCAACCGTAAATTTTCCGCTGAGAACGGAAAACCGCTAAAGGAGTTTTCCGCAAAGGCTATCGAGCGTTTGCAGGAGCATTGGTGGCCGGGAAATGTCCGCGAACTAAAAAACACTATCGAGCGCGTTGTAATTACGACGCGAAAAAAAATCATAGAGCCTGAAGATCTACCGGATCTTTCGGTCACCGGACCTGCGCCGTCCGTGAGTTTTCGCTTTCCAAGCTTCAAGGCGGCGGTCGACGCGTACCAACGGGAATTCATTCTCCGTAAACTTGCCGAGTATGGCGGTAGTGTAAGCAAGGCGGCCGAGGCAATGGGTGTTGATCGAAGTCATTTGTATCGGCGGATGCGAACATTAGGAATTCAAGCGAAATGAACGGAGCCTTCGGATTTCAGCCGAAAAGATAAAGGGCGGCCCGACTGAGCCGCCCGAAACCGAAAAAGATCGCGGATGAGAAACTAGTTTTTTGCATTTGCCGAAACGGGAAACCCGCGTTTTTTCATCAATGCGTCGACGCGCGGGTCTCGGCCGCGGAATGATCTGTAGGCTTGAGCTGGATCGATAGTGTTACCGACTGAGAATATGTATTTGACGAGTCTCTTCGCGATTTGCTTGTCGTACGGTCCATTGCCTTCCATAAATGCCTCGAAAGCGTCCGCGGTTATTACGTCAGACCAAAGATACGAGTAATATCCAGCGGAATATCCGTCACCGCTGAATATATGGCCAAACTGTGGGGTGCGGTGTCGCATAACTATTTCCCGTGGCATTCCGAGCGAAGCAAGAGTTTCCTGCTCGAATTTGTCCGGATCGATACGCTGGCCGCCGGCTAGATGAAGTTTCATATCGACCAGCGCGCTTGCTAGATACTCGGTCGTTGCAAAACCTTGATTGAACGTCGAGGCACGTTTGATTTTATCTACAAGGGCTTGCGGAATGGGCTGGCCGGTCTTGTAATGTAGTGCAAATCGCCCGAGCACCTCCGGAGTCGAAAGCCAGCGCTCGAGAAGCTGCGACGGAAATTCCACGTAATCGCGGGGCACGTTGGTTCCCGAAAGCGATGGATAGGTTACGTTTGACAAAAGGCCGTGCAGCGCGTGTCCAAATTCGTGGAACATTGTCGTAGCATCATCCCAAGAAATTAAAACCGGCTCGCCCGGCTTACCTTTGATGAAGTTTGAATTATTCGAGACGATGGTTGTAACCTCGCCGTCCATACGCTTCTGTTCGCGGTAAGCGTTCATCCAGGCACCTGAGTTTTTGCCTTCGCGAGCGTATGGGTCGAAATACCAAAGGCCGACGTGTTTTCCAGTCGTCCGGTTGGTAACTTCCCAAACTGTTACGTCCGGATGAAACACGGGAATGCCCTCCAGCTTTTTGAAGTTGAGATCGAATAGTTCGCCTGCGACGAAAAACATCGCGTCGCGAATTTTATCGAGCTGTAGATATTGTTTTACTTCCGCTTGGTCGAGGTCATATTTGGCCTTTCGAACCTTTTCCGCATAGTATCGGTAGTCCCACGGTTCGATTTTGATTTTTGCACCCTCCTTGTCGGCCAAAGCCTGCATATCGGCAACTTCCTCGCGGACGCGTGCTTTCGCCGCCGGCCAGACCGTTTGCATCAATTCCATTGCTCGTTCGGGCGTTTTGGCCATTGCGTCTTCAAGCCGCCAATGCGCGTGAGTACGGTAGCCGAGAAGCCGAGCTCGATCGTATCTGAGAGCGAGGATTTCCGAAATAATGGCATTGTTGTCGTGTTCATTGCCATTATCTCCCCGATTAATGAACATCTCGAAAACCTTTTTCCTTAGATCTCGGCGATCTGAATACGTAAGAAACGGTTCGACCGAAGATCGCGTGTTCAGCACGATACCCGCGACATCAGCGACCTTTCGCGATTCCGCAGCGGAAGCGTATGAATCTCGCAAAGATTGCGGCAAGCCGGCAAGGTCCGCTTCCGTCTTGAGAATTACAAATTGTCCGCCTTCCTCAGCCAGGAGATTTTGGCTGAATTTAGTAAATAGCTCAGCTAGGCGCTGATTTATCTCGGACAGACGTCGCTTTTGCTCCGGTGCAAGTTTGGCGCCCGAGCGCACAAAGTTTGTATATCGGAGCCAGACGAGCCGCTGCTGCTCGGGCGTCAAGCGTTTTAGCTCGGGGGATTTGTAAACGGCTGCTACACGTGCGAAAAGCGCTGCGTTTTGCGTTATTTTGTCGCTCAGGGCAGCAAGTTTCGGAGCCATTTCCTGCTCCACTTTTTGGAACTCAGGCGTGCTTAGGTTCGAGCCCCAGATTCCAAAAATGGTAAGCACGCGATTGAGCATCTCGCCGGAGCGCTCAAGCGCGGCGATCGTGTTTTCAAATGTAGGCTTGTCAGAATTTTCCGCAATTTTTTGAATTTCGGATAACTGATCCTGCATTGCGACCTCGATTGCCGGCTTAAAATCCTCGACTCGGACTTTGTCAAACGGCGGAACGCCGCCAAACGGGCCTTTCCATTGCGCGAGTAAAGGATTATCTGTTTTTTCTGAGGCAAAGGTTTTGCCGGATACGAAAAATATGTTCATAGGAACCGAAAGAAGAATGGCGGCAATTGAAAGCGTGCCAAAAAAACGAACTTTATTCATATAAATCTCCTTGAGGTTTACCGCTGTCGCGTTGCTCCAAAGACGGCGCCAATTCGATGCTTGGCAGCGATACAAGTTGTATTGATTAGAGCACAAGCAGCGGATTGCTCAAAAACAGGGCCGCCGCGCAAAGCGATAAAACCGCAGCGAACATAAAAAAGCATCGCGGAATAAGCGATGCGGTTAAAATCTGAAATGGTGCACCCGGCATGATTCGAACATGCGACCTCTTGATTCGTAGTCAAGCACTCTATCCAGCTGAGCTACGGGTGCGAGCGAATTCTTAGATTACAAACAGCGTCCTGAAGTGTCAAGGAAACCGGCTTTTCCTCGCGTCTTTCAATACTTGCCAATGCCTCAACGGGCGAAGTAACCCTGTCGGCTGCGTGCGATCAAGTCCGGATTGGCAACCTCTACTCGAATTGCACGCCATTTACCATCGCGACGAAGATTTGCGGGCTGGTATTCGATCGTGTAAAGTGTTCGGATTTCTGCAGCAATTTTCGCATAAAGCCGCCCCATTTCATCAAGACGATTGATGGCGTTCAGTGTTCCGCCGGTTCGATCGGCGATCAGTTGGAGTCGAGCGCGCGCGGCTCTGAAGAGCTCGATTTGCAATGGCGTCGGGTCCGCAAGCCTACTCGGATCGCCGGTCGGCAGGGCGAGCGGATAGATCGTCACGCCAAGCTTGTCTGCTTTGTCGAGGACATCGACCAAAGCAGCGTTGTTTTCTGCCGAGATTGCACCCGGCATCGCCGACTCGGTTAATCTCGAGAGCGATTCGCGGTCTTTTATTTGTGCGTACGTATCCACGCCATCTGTCAAAACAACGATCGCGCGACGGCGGCCGGATTCGCGTGCGAGGCGTTCTAAGGCAAAATCCAGTGCCTTATAAAGAGGAGTTTCACCCGAGCCATTTGCTACCGAAATTGAATGCGCTATCTTTTGCCGGTTTGTTGTGAAATCATTGAGCAGGTTGATCTTACTGTAAAATTCTATTACCGCGACACGGTCATCTGGAGCCAGAGCATCTAAAAATCGAGCCGCCGAAAGTGCGATATTCTGGCGAAAACTTTTTGTCGAACCGCTCATATCCAGCAGCATTGCGACACTAAACGGCGCAGAGGCGAGCTCGAAGTTCGTAATCTTCTGAGCGACTCCGTCTTCGTAAATTGTGAAATCGCTTCGGCTCAGCGTAGTGATCGGTCTTCCGCGCTGATCGACCACGCCGACGTTGACCCTAACGATTGCGGAATCGACAGTTACAGTGTCGTCAACTTGGGCAAATGCAGAAGCGGGGAAAAAAAAGATGATTGCCAAATAAGCAATCGAACGAGGTAACCGCATACTCAAACTCTAGCAATCAGACGCCGAAAAAAGAAATGCCGTTGCATCGCGAGAAAAGGTGCCAGATTTCGGTTTTTGAAAATCCGGTTTTTCGCATATACTACGCTGGAATTAGAGTTTCGCTCTTAGACCAAGCGTCGTTAACGCGGAATCACGTGCTGTATAGGCCTAATTTTTGTTGCAATTGTGGCGAAAAGATCGAGCGCGTTGACTGGAATCTGCTAACCAGCCGGCGGTTTTGCGATGTCTGCGCGGTCGAGAATCGTAAATACGATTACGCGCCGCGAATCGCGATCCTGTGCGGAGTACTTGCCGCCGTTTTTGGTTTAGGAGCAATTTTCGGCGGGCGGAACTCGGAGCAACCGGCTTCGGGCGGTGGAGATTCTAGATCGGAAGGTATGAAATTCGTTAAAAATGTGTCCACCGATTCGGCAAAACCTCGATCCGATCTTGTGGAAACAAATACCGCTAAACCTCTGGAAACTCAGAAGTCGGCCCTGGCTCAGCAAAATTCGCCAATTCGTACGTCAGAATCCAAACCCGAGCAGATTGTTTATTTCTGCGGAGCACTTACGAAGAAAGGTACACCCTGTACGCGAAAAGTCAAAAAGAAAGGGGAACGTTGCTGGCAACATTTGGGAATGCCAAGCGCGGAGGAATTGCGATAACGTCGGTCAATTTAATTTAATATTTAGTTTGGTATTGAAGTTTGTGTCAAAATAACTGAAAATAAAGTTTTCCAGGTCTTGAACCACTTCCCTGTTCGAATCGGCCGCCTAATACGATGAAACCTTTAGCCCAAAACACACTTATACAAAATCGGTATCTTATCGTGCAGCTTATTGGTAAAGGTGGAATGGGCGAGGTTTACCTTGCTGTCGACCAAAGGCTCGGAAGCGCAGTTGCCATAAAGCGGACGTTTTTCGCTGGCGACGAGACACTCGGAAATGCATTTGAACGTGAGGCTCGGGTTTTGGCACGCTTACGGCATCCAGTTTTACCGAAAGTGAGTGATCATTTCATAGAAAACGATCAACAGTTTTTGGTTATGGAGCATATTTCCGGCGAAGATCTTGGAAAGAGGCTCGAACTTTTAGGTAAGCCATTTCCGCTCTCTTGGGTAATGTTTTGGGCCGATCAATTACTCGATGCTCTCGCCTATTTGCACTCCCACGAGCCTCCAATAATTCATCGCGATATAAAACCGCAGAATCTGAAACTGACGGACGAAAACCACATAATACTGCTCGATTTCGGGCTTTCAAAAAGTTCCACCGGCCAAACCAATATCTCCGGCGGGAAAAGCGGCAGCGGCAGTACCGGCAGCGTTGTTGGCTATACCCCGCACTATGCTCCAATGGAGCAAATTCGCGGCATTGGGACAAGCGCTCGAAGCGATATCTACTCGCTCTCGGCAACACTTTATCATATGATGACGAACTGCGTCCCGATCGATGCACTTTCGAGGGCCGATACGATGCTCAACGGACTTCCGGATCCGCTCAAATCGCCGAAGGATTTGAATCCGGAGATCCCGCCTACGATTGCAGCTGTCATCCTCAAAGGTATGGAGGTTAGCCAGGATCGGCGGTACGAATCCGCAAAGGAAATGCAAAGGCTGCTTCGCAAAGCTTATTCAGAAATGCAGCAGGCAATGTCTGCAAAGACAGTTGTCATCAGTGGATCGGAGCATTCGACCCACGCAGTAGTTACAGACGACGCGTTCCAGCCTACAGAGGTATTGGAAGCTGAATCGATGCGCGCGATTTCAAATCCCGTAGGCGAAGCGAGGCCAGTTTCTGGATTCTCTGAAAGCATTTCACAGCCCAGCGATGCGGGAAGTATTAATTCGGCCAGTCCGGCCGCAGACACCGGGGGAATCAGACAGGCTGACGTGAAAACTGAAGTATTACTCGCCGATACCGGCGGTCCACCGGCAGCTGCGGACCAGTCTCAAACTCGTGTAAACGAGCCCTTTGGCTCGCACGATTCGGAGCCCGATGCTGGCGGCAACGATCCCGGGAGCTTCGCGGCGACCACAAATTACGCCGCTATCTCCGGAGACACTGGCCTTCAATCGCAAACTCCAGCGGGCGAATATTCCCCAGCGGCGACTATGCCGTTTGTCGGGATAAACGATTCTGCAGCGAACGCGGATAACGCGTCGGCATCTCCTGGCTTTGTAGCAACACCACCGCCCGAGACGAGCGCACCAGCTCCGGATTTACGGAAAATTTCTGCGAAGGATCAGACGGTTAAGGATCGACCAAAGCCGGCTGCGGCAGGCAAAAGCTCTACGGTGAAATACATCGCAATCTTAGCCGGCGTCTTTTTTGTACTTTTAATCGTCCTGGCGGCGGTAGGTGGAGGTATTTATTACTACACCACTTATTTTCATTCAGGCATGCAAGCTGAACCGACGCCATATCCAACGCCGGAAGAGACCCCTGAGCCGACGCCATATCCGTCGCCGGAGGCAACGCCGCAGATTGCAATTGCCGAGCAAAACGCTAATTCAAATTCGGATTCTTCAACTCAAAATACGAACACGAATTCTGAAAACGTTGCCCCAATCCCGGAGCCGACACCAGCCTTTCCAAAAAGTGACAGGACGCTGCCTCTTGCCGAGCCGAAGCAAGAGCGGACCCCACGGCCGCAGGTTTCAAAAGCCCCGAAGGCTTCTCCGACGAAAAAGCCCGGGACGGGACCGGACATACTCCAGTAAGCTCGGGAGGAAAGATAAAGAAATGACTCTACGAATTGCGAAAAGTTTTGGTGCGTCGATCTTATTGATCGTTCTTTTAGGAGTCGTACTGTCAGCACAGCAGCCTTCGAAAAAGGAGCTCAAGCGGGCCGAAGATTTAATTCGGCAGGCAGAAAAGGCATTCAAAGCAAAAGATTACAAAACTTCTGTCGAAAAATATGCCGAAGCCTTGATAATCCTTCCGAAAAATGCCAGCGCTCATTTTTGGAAGGGATATGCACACTATTACCGTAAAGAATTTGATCTTGCCGCAAAGGAGCTCACGCTTGCGCAGGAATTAGGGTATTCCGCCATCGAAGTTGCGAAGGTAAGATGGATCGTAAATTATCAGCTTGGTAATCACGATGATGCGCTTCGCGATATCGAATCGGCTCTTTCGTTTAGCCCCGATGATCCAGCATTGCTTCGTGCCGCCGGAGACATTTACTACGAGAAAAAGCGGTACAAGGAAGCTCTCGCTGCATTTGAGCGGGCTGCGCTGCGGACGCCAGATGACGGCGATCTCTATTTTGCGATTGCCCAAATTCAATTTTTGCTCGGTGACGTGAGGGGACAGGAAGCTGCGGCCGAAGTTGCAGTCTCAAAGCCTGGACGCTTTCCCGGTGAAGCTCGTTTATTGCTTGCGGATGCCTATCGCAAGCAGAGGAAATACGAACAGGCCGTTTTGATGTACGAGCAGGCCCTGTCGAGTCAGCCGAACAATAAAGAGATTTATCGTGCGATGGCCGATATCTACAGGATTCAAGGACTTTTTGAGAAAGCGATAGAAATTACAAAACGAGCACTGCGGATTTGGCCGATAGATGGTGATCTCTTTACTGACATTAGCTGGTATTACAGCCTCGCTGGCCAGCATGAGAATGCCGTTCAGGCTGCACTTTCTGCGACAAAATTGCTCCCCGATCGCCCCCTCGGCTACACGAATCTCTGCCGCGCTTACAACGATCTCGGACAATGGCAAAATTCAATCAATTCGTGCAACAAGGCTTTGCTGCTCAGTCCGAACGATGGCGAAACGAACTTCTATCTCGGTAGGGCATACCAGCAGCTTGGTCGTCAAGGCGAGGCCACGAAGGCTTACGACCGTGCCGTTGCGGGACTGCTTAAATTCACACAGGAGAATCCAGAATACTCCGACGGATATTACCTTCTAGGAAATGCCTATTTTGCAATTAATCAATTGGAAAAGGCACTTGAAGCGTACCGAAAATGCCTCGATCTGGCTCCGAAATTCAGCCGAGCACTTTACAACTCCGGCGTTGTTTATATCCGGCTTCGAAACAAACAAGCTGCTTTGACGCAATATAGCCGGTTGTTGCCGCTCGACAAGGACCTAGCGGAAAAGCTCAAGGCTGCGATTGACAATATGTGATCCAAGATTCGGGTACGGCTGCTACAAACGGCCGGAGGGACAGATCCAATTCTGGCAATCCGAACCTAGTCACTTGAGCCCTACTTTTCGTAGCAACTCATTCGGACGTCCGAGTAGAAAATAGGCAAGATTCGGCCTTTCATGAGAACGATCGTAGCCGACTAGCTCTACATATGCACGGCCAGCGACCTGATTTCCGCGAACATTGCCTGTGACGTCGCAAGCTCCTTCCCAGTACACAATCATCGTCGTCCCCCGAGTGTCCAGCTCCTGGTCCTCTATCAAAGGCGTAATCCGCAGCGTTAGTTCAATACTAGGAACAGTTACGATCCAGTTACTAGGGTATTCCGCCCCAGTTGAACTGCTTCGCCAAACCCCTATTGGCTCGATTTTAAATTGCGAATTCTCGAGATGAATTGCTTGCCCTGTTTGGTTTACGAAGGTGCCGCAAGAATATGGTGAAATGTCGCCGCGCGAATTCCGCAGCTGATAACACATAAGCTCAGTGTTGTCTTCAAGCTGGATGGAAAACCAATCCCAGCCCTTCTGATTCTCGGTTGGCTGCCATGTTCCAAATTCGCGATCCATCCAACCGGTTCCGCGGACCTCTTCGCGTCGGCCGTTCACCAGGAGACTGCCGGCGATTTCCATTCTTGTGTATGAGAAATATCGCGAGGCCTGACCTTCGTCCTTGAAGGAAACGCCAGATTTGCCGTTTAGAACGACTGGCTTTCGGGGTGTCATCGCAATATCGAGCCGGGTTCCGTCCTCCATTTCAGCTCGCATCGTGTGGGCGTCTCCGGCTTGGAATATAGCCCACGTGCCGAATCTAAGAAAATAGTGATCTTCTGCTGCCTCGGCTTCTTCGTCCAGCGGGCCGTTGCAGCTCTTTTTATGTGAATAGCGAAATGTACCGGATTCTAGGTCTGAAATTGCGAAATGCGCGAAATAGTATGGATTCCCTAAAAGTCGTAGCGGCACCGGGCCGAATCGGTCCTGATCGGTCCGGCGCTTGAAAAAAACGAGTTCGAATCCGTACCGTCGGCCGGAAGCAGATTTTAAATGACCCGTGTAGTACCACCATTCGGTCTGCACATTGGAGTGAGCGGCAAGGTCGCGCGGGAGCATAACCGGACAAAATTCTGTACCGTCGCGCAAAGTGTGCCGGTTGCCGGAGAATATATCTGCAAGCGTTTCGAGCACTTGCTCGGTCCCGCGGGCGATAGCCTCGATCAATTCCTCGGTCGCTGTCGTTTTTGCCATAAGGAAATTTTTTCGGCAGATTCACGGTTCTGGATTTAAACAGAAATTGGCAGAGCCTTTGATGTTTCGGCTCGATGCGCCGGCTTTGAGGGGCGTTCTTTGATACGACCAGCGATACTTAGATTCGCGGTCGCCGCTTCGCGCGAGGCACACGGGTTGGGACGTTGACGTTCTGAATGCGGAGAACGACCCGCGTTGTGTCAGAGCGTCTATCGAGCGAAGCCGGGACAAATGGGGCAAACTCAGGATCGGATTCCAAAGCATTCCGAATTCGCATAATCGAGGGGGAATCCGCAGATGGCTCGACCACCTCGGTAACTCGCGCAAGCCCGTTGCTGAAGACATCGGCGACGACAACGAGTTCGTCATCTCTAGTCTCGCCGCTAAATAACGAACGTGTCATTGCGACCAACGCTCCTTGCGGATTAAGACTCGGCGAATAACGCGAGACTGCCAGGCGGTTTGATGCGTATTCAGCCGGCGAAACATCAAGAATGTCCGGACCGGACAATCGACGTCCTGAAATCGCGCTCGCGGGACCAATGCGTTCTAAGTTTGCGGCGTTGCGAAATGCATCAGAATTTGGAGCACCTGCAAGGATCGCCCAAATGAATAGGAATCCGAAGCCAAGCGAAGCCAGCGAACCGGCCAGCGATGGCATCAGCCAAACGCTCAGCCAATTTCGCCCGTCATCAATCAACCTGAAATTGGGGCCATTTCCAAAAGGAAGTAGCTGGACGGCGAGTGCATCACGAATCGAAGAAAGCAACGCGGCCGGAATTGGCTCACGCCGGACGGCTCTCACGAGATTTCTGGCTTCTTGTAATTCGGACAAGTAAACTCGGCAGAGCGGACAAGCCAAAAGATGGCAATCGAGCGTTGAACGTTCCACATCGCTCAAGACGTCATCGAAATAGACCGTTAACGCTTTTTTCGCTTCGCTGCATTTGAGTTTGTCCTCGATTGTTTTTAACACTGCTTTTTTCCCGATGCGCTGAACGAGCCGGAATTACCGGAGTGTCGCTCAAAGAGAACTACAATTGAATGGCCGGCTGGCCCCGACCGCGATCAGATGTCCGCGAGACCGAGGTAAGTCAGCAGTAGCTTGACCTGCGAAACGTGATAGGCCGACCGAGAGGCTAAAGACAATGCTTGCTGGTCATTTTCAAATAAGCTCTCTTTCGGACTAAGCACGTTTGATTTACTGGCCGATCGCGACACCTGCTTTTTTGACCCATCGTTTGGCACCGAATCAATAAGTCACTAAAAGAGAAGTCGGGGCAAGGCGGCCATCCAACTGATTTTCAAAAATCCTTCAATCGTCGCCGGATCTCCTCGCGGCCGCGTGAAATGCGTGATTTTACGGTTCCGACGCTAATTTCTAGAGCCGCGGCGATATCGTCATAAGTCATACCCTCGATATCGCAGAGAATTACAGCTTCGCGAAATTTATCGGGCAATTCGGCTAAAATCTTCCGGATTGCTAATTCGCGCTCTCTTCGAAGAATTTCGGTTTCGACCGACTCGCCATTGCCGACTATCGTACCGCCGAGCGTCAATTCGCCGTCGCCGACTGGCGTTTCAAAAGACACTGTCCGCCCGAAGCCTCGGCGTTGCCACCACCGCCGGCGATTCCGCGAATGATTTATGGCGATTCGCGTTAACCAGGTTTTAAGGCTCGCTTCCCCACGGAAACTCTTCATCGCTTTAAGTGCACTTAAAAAGGTTTCTTGAGTCAAATCGGCCGCTTCATCCCGATCTTCCGTAAGCCGAAACAAAAAGGCGTATATATCTGCTGAATAGCGCAGGATCAACCTATCAAAGGCGTCGCTGTCGCCATTTCTTAATTGCTCGATGAAAAGAGCTTCTACCGGATCATTCGCAGCGGCATCGCCCGCTGCCGAGGCAGCGTCGCTTAAGTTTCTCTGACTGCAAGCGAGCGCTTTGCCTAAGATCATTTTGCCGAGTGCCTTCCGATGACCGGCGTAAAATCCACTGCAAGCAGACGGGAAATGTTCCCGTCATTTAAAATTGACACCGGCCGGCGAAAATTGTTCCCGAAAAATCGGGCGGGCAAAAAGTCGAACACCGCTTGCGCCGCCCGGCCGGAATTGACGATTGTAATTTGCCCTGACATCATTTTTACGTTACATTTAACGTTTTGACCGATTCGCTTTTCGGTAATTATACAACCTAAAGGCAAGGAAAACTTGCAAATTTTAACGATGGCACGCAAAAAAAGACGATTGGAGCCGATCGAGATCCCGGCTTCGAAATCCAAATCAAACGTCAGATTTCAGGACGAATTCCAGGCAAAAGTCGGTAGCTTCTTTGAGCAGATTGGAAAAAAAATCGAAGGAAAGGGGAAAAATATTGCCTATGGCGTCGCGGCTGCGGTCGTACTTGTAATTCTAATTGGGATTTTTTATTCCTGGTCCAATCGATCGAACGCCGCAGCACAGGCAGCGCTCGGCAAAGCCATCGAAATTAGCAATGCCCCAATATCGGATACTCCGCCGCCCGCAGGCTCGACCCAAAGGACTTTCAAGACGGAAAAAGAGCGTGCGGAAGCGGCAATTGCTGAATTTCAGAAAGTAGTTGACAACTATGGCGGCAGCGTTGGCGAAAAGGCTAAGTATTTCATTGCGATTAACCGGCTATCGATTGATCGACCGGCCGGAATCGCCGAACTTCAAACTCTGGCTAAAGGCCGCGGCGAGACTGCAACCCTAGCGAAGTTCGCGCTTGGACAGGCCCTTGCCGCCGATGGAAAATTGGATGAGGCGGCAGCTCTTTATTCCGAACTGGCTTCATCGTCCGATCCGATTCTCGCAAAAGAGACAATAAACTTCGAATTAGCCAAGGTTTACGAAAGACAAGGCAAAACATCGGAAGCAGGCAACGTCCTTTTCGAATTAGTGAAAGCTGCAGTTGAAGCAAAAGATTCCGAAGGAAAGCCGGTTCCGCTCTCGCCAACTGCCGAAGAAGCAAAGGCAAAACTTGAAATGCTCGATCCGGCCAAGGCGAAAGAACTGCCGCAGAGCGCTGGTACAGGCGATCTCGGCTTGTCGCTGAATCAATGAGCGTGCGATCCTGTCTGTAATTTGCAATTCACTTTAGGCTTCGTTATGTCCGGAAAGCAAAAAGCCAGTTTTGCCCGATCGTCGGCCGAAGTCTACCGGCCGGCCGTTCGCGTCGCTGGTTTTAATTACCTTGCGGGCCTTTTTACTGGCTCATTCGTCGCTGCATTTCTTTTATACCTCGAATTGCCTGCCGCAAGCGCTGCGGTTTTGCTGGTTTCCTTGACCCTCATTCCTTTTTTTGCCATCACGGATAGGATCGAATTTGACGGCAGAAGACTAATTCGTACCGGCTTACTGCCCCGGATCTGGGCTTTGTGGACAGGACGGCGCTACCGGATTAAGCTAATTGAGATCGAAAGAGTTTCGACTGAAGTTCTAAATGCAATCCGGCGGGGCAGCAACCTTCGCTACACTTATCGCACGGCTTTTTTCGGCAAGCAAAGGGAATTTGCTATTTTGTCGTCACGACCGGACTACATCCCGCTGTTGCGAGCGATTTTACCAAAGCTTGATCAGAATCTGCTCGATCATCGGACGCTAGATCTAATGGAAAATCTAGTGGATACGCAGGAAATCGCCGCAAAGGTTCGTGCGATTCAGCTTCCGCCGGCCGACGTTCTGGAATCATCTATCGAGAATTTCCGACTTCCGTCAGGATCCCTTCGCAAGTCCGACGTTGATGTCGGCGAGGCCGAAAAAGCAAAGTTCCTCCTGCGGCTTGCGGACGAGCTGCGCGTTTCCGGGCATTTACCTCAGGCGATCGAGGCATTCCGCCGAGCGGTTCGATCGATGCCGCCAGACGCAAACGTGTTGCTGAATTTCGCCCTTTGTCTTCGTACATATGCCTTAATTCGCGGCAAATCATCGCTGGATCGCAGCGCGCGGGCTATGATGCGGCTGGCAGAGCGACGCGCCGGTAGTGATGCGAAAATTCTCTCGCGAATCGGCGAATGCTATTTTCAGTTTGACGATTGGCGGCGCGCTGCGACGGTTTTTAGACGTGCACTTTCTGAAATGCATTCCGGTTTTCGCTCGCTATTGGGGCTAGCCGAAATAGCTATACATCAGGGGAAAATTGCGCACGTGATCCATAATTTTTCCGCAGCAGAGGAGCTTGCGTCCTCGCCCTCGCTTCGAAACTGGCTGCGGAAGGAAATCGAGTATTTCTCTCGCCTGCATAGGGACGAAGAGTATCTGGAACTTGAAATCGGTCGGATTTCGCTTCTGGAAAAACTGACCGCGGCAAAGCAATTATCTCTGAAAGCAATTGCTGCGGGCATATCGGTAACCGCCGGAGGGTTGCTGACGAGTGATTTTACGCTCGCTAATATCGGCTGGGCGATATCGCTCTCGTCGCTGGCCGTTTGGCTCCTCGCGCTCATTGCCTCGAATATGTTGGCTGAACGCATTCCCTGCGATGTTGCGTTTGACGACAACTAGCATAAGCTTTCGGAGAGACAGCACAAAAAGGCCGGCGTGTTTTAGCGACGCGCCGGCCTTTTGGATTTTTCGACTTGCCCTAGTCTTTTTGCTTTTTAGCGTTTTTTGCAGCCGACTTTGGGGAGCTTCTAACGCGCTTTTGCGACTTCTCGGACGAAGCACCCACCGACGTGCGTTCGCTTTCCACCGACTTTAAGTTGAGGCTCTTTGTCCAGGTGTATGGAAGCGGCGATGAGCCACCCTCGACCTTCTGGAAAATAAAATCAATCATTGCGTTGACTATCCAGTTGTGGTTTTTCTCGCCAACGGAAGCACGTTCAGCATCGGGAGCGGGATTCATAAAATCGATCGCATAAGGAACTCCATCACGGATAGCAAACTCGACCGTATTTAAATCGTATCCAAGAGCACGGCAAAGCGTTATTACGTCGCGTTCGACCCTCGAATGGAGTTCCGGCGAGAGGTAATTTTCGATGTCAACATACTGCAAGCCGCTAAGGTATGGTTTTGAAGGATCGTAAGGCATAATCAAAACCTTTTCTTGTCCGACGCAATAGCATCGGACAAACTGATCGTATTCGATCGCTTCCTGCAGCACCATACAGAGAGTTCCGGTCTGGTTATATTCAGCCCAGAGCTGCTCGAGAGTGTGAATCTTAGAAACATTTTTCCAGCCGCCTCCATCGTGTGGTTTAAGAAAAGCGGGAAACCCAACGTAATTAATAATTCCTTCCCAGTCGATTGGGAATTCCAAATTGCGTAAAGATTCGCTTGTAATGTCTTTGATGTACGAATGCTGCGGCAGAAGTACCGTTTTCGGGACCGCAACGCCGAGTTTGGCTGCAAGCGAATAATTAAAGAACTTATCGTCCGCAGACCACCAAAATGGGTCGTTTATTACGTAGGTTCCCTCGAGAGCGATCCGTTTCAACATCGCTCTGTAATAAGGAACCTCATGGGAAATACGGTCAACGATTACGTCGTAACGCTTTGGCTCGTCTAGGCGAATACCACCAACCTTGATCATCTCGGCGACTACATCGCCTTTGCCTTTTTCGTTGATGCTGTTGATCAAAGATTCTGGAAAGGATTGCTCTCGGCCGACTAATATACCAACTTTCTTCATACAAATTGTACCTCTATATTTTTAGTTTTATTGAACGCTCTCGATTAAATCTCGTGCCGTATGACAAATTTCCGATTTTAATTGATTCAGTCGCTTTCCAGCAAGGTGGATTGACGAAGCGGTTTTTGGCGGAGGTGGTTGGGAGGGAATTCGATTTGTCTCGCTTTTGCAGTTGCATTTCGTTGAACCATTCTCTGAGTGCGGCTCTGAGCTGAAGCTAGCAGTCGCCGAATGCCGGCAGAATTTCCGATAGCGCAAGATTGTCTAGCGCGAGATTTTCCGAATGGTCAATTGATACGCTTGTGCTTGGGCGTTCTGGTTTGTCGGTTTAAGTGCTAGCGCGAGATTTTCCGAATGGTCAATTGATACGCTTGTGCTTGGGCGTTCTGG
>PSMA01000039.1:0-23787 GCA_040289905.1 Blastocatellia bacterium | reverse complement strand
ATAAACCACACCAAACCCTTTCCCAATACAACGCCAACAAAGGCAGATTAGGGGAAACGGTTCGGAAGCCAGAAAATTATGTTGAACGAAAAAATTCGGATTAAGCTAAAAGCGTACGATCATAGAGTACTCGATCAGTCGACCCAAGAAATCGTCGATACAGCGAAGCGGACCGGGGCACGTATTGCAGGGCCGATACCGCTCCCGACGGTAAAAAATAAGTGGACCGTGCTTAGATCGCCGCACGTGGACAAAAAATCTCGGGAGCAGTTCGAAATTAGGACGCATAAGCGGCTGATGGACATCTTGGATCCAACCTCGGAGACCGTGGACGCGCTGATGAAATTAGATTTGCCGGCTGGCGTTGACGTAGAGATCAAAGCTTTTGGCAAAAGCTAAAGCGATCGAGTTTGCGGCAAGGGGTCGGCTTCTAGCACACCGCAGAGGCCGCTTGTGAGAATCGAAGCGGCAAATTGGGAACATTATGATAAGCGGAATCATTGGAAGAAAAGTCGGGATGACACAGATTTTTGCTGAGGACGGAACGGTTACGCCGGTAACCGTAATCAAGGCCGGTCCGTGCGTAGTTGTCCAGACGAAAAAGGCCAGCGGGAAGGACGGTTACAACGCCGTGCAGCTTGGACTTGTCGAAGAAAAGCCGGTTCGACTGAGACGCGTCTCAAGACCGCTTCGCGGCCATTTTGAAAAAACAGGTGGCGGCATTCCGCCGACGCGGATTCTAAAAGAAATACGTCTTACTTCCGAGCCGGAAGCGTCGATCGGCGACCAGATTAAGGTCGACGTATTTTCCGATGGCGATAGGGTCGAAATCGTCGGCAGATCGAAGGGACGTGGCTTTGCTGGTACTGTAAAGCGGCATAATTTTGCCCGCGGGCCCGAATCACACGGTTCGATGAATGTGCGAAAACCTGGTTCGATCGGTGCATCCGCTTATCCGTCACGCGTGATCAAAGGAACGCGTTCTTCTGGTCATATGGGAAATGAAAGGGTGACGGTAAAGGGGCTTACCGTTGCTAGAGTTGACGTTGAAAATAACCTGTTGCTCGTTCGCGGTGCGGTACCGGGGGCAAATGGAAGCGTCGTAATTGTAACAAAGAGTTAGATTTTTCCGAGGCTGTGACGAGCTCGAGCTATGATCTCGTCGAGCCGCATTAAACGAATTTCGAGGGAGCGATTATGCCTACCGTAAAGGTGCGCAACTTAGAGAATAAGGAAGTCGGGGAAGTGACACTTTCCGATGTAGTTTTCGGCGCCGAGTTAAATGAAGCGCTGATCCACTCGGCGGTTCGTAATTACCTTGCAAATGCGAGGCAGGGAACGTCCGCGACCAAAACCAGGGGTAAGGTATCCGGCTCTGGGCGGAAGCTTTGGAAGCAGAAGGGGACGGGTCGCGCTCGGGTTGCCAGCCTTCGTTCGCCACTTTGGAAAGGCGGCGGTAATGTGCATGGGCCCCAACCCCGGGACTGGTCGTATAACTTGCCGAAAAAAATGCGGCAAGGGGCTATTCGGTCGGCTTTGTCGGAAAGGCTTCGCGAGGGAAACTTGATCGTCGTCGATGCACTCGAATTCGAACAGATCAAAACTAAGGAATTCACCGCGGCGATGCAGTCGCTCGGTGCATCGACGAAAACGCTCGTCGTCGATTCACTCGATAATCGGAATCTTATTCTCTCGGCCCGCAATGTAGAAAAGACGAAAGTAACGAACAGCTTCGGGCTGAACATTTATGACGTTCTGTATCACGAAAAGTTGGTATTTTCAAAAGCCGCTATCGAGGAACTGCAAAAGATTTTAGATCCCGCGGCGGATCGCGAAGAAGTGCCGAGAGCAGAAAGTGTCTCTAAGGCAAAAACCACGCGGTCAAAATCAAAGAACGCCGAAGTGACCGCATCGGAACCAACGGGCGAAAAGCCGACACGCAGGCGCAGAAAGGCCGCCGACGAAAAACAGCCGGAGGTAACGGGAGATGAGTAATTTAGGGATCTGGGATATTTTGAAGTCGCCGATTGTCACGGAAAAGAGCGTAATTCTTAAAGAGGAATCAAGCGAAGATAGTTCCAATCGTAAGGTAGGTCAGGTTTTGACGTTTCGCGTTGATACCAAGGCGACAAAGGCTGAAATTAAAAAAGCGGTGGAAGACATCTTCAATGTGAGGGTCGCCGCAGTAAGAACTCTCAGTTACGAAGGCAAAATCAAGCGGCGCGGGCGACAATTCGGACGACGCCCAAACTGGAAAAAGGCTTACGTAACTCTTAGAAAAGGTGAGCCGATGGTGGATTACTCAGAAGCGATTTAGCGAATGATGAATATCGAATGATGATTTCCAAGTTGCGTTTGCTCTTACATCATTTGACCTTCGAAATTCGGGATACTAGAGAATATGGGAATCAAACGACTAAAACCGACATCGCCGGCGCGGCGCTATCAGACCTATTTGACGCGCGATGATTTAACCCCGGGAGCAGCACCGGAAAAATCGCTGCTCGAGCCGAAAAAGCGGATTTCGGGACGAAACAATGACGGGCGGATTACTATTCGTAGAAGGGGCGGCGGCCATAAGCGATTTTATCGCGTAATCGACTTTAAGCGGGACAAGATTGGTATTCCCGGCCGCGTTGCCCAGATAGAGTATGATCCTAATCGCTCGGCGCACATAGCCCTGATCAATTATCTTGACGGGGAAAAGCGGTACATACTCGCTCCGGTTGGATTGAAGGTCAATTCGACAGTTTTGGCGGGCGAGGACGCTGATATTTTGCCAGGCAACGCTTTGCCGATAAAAAATATACCGCTTGGAACCGAGGTGCATAACGTTGAACTTCGACCGGGCAAAGGCGGCCAATTGGTCAGGTCCGCTGGAAGTTTCGCTCAAATCGTGGCAAAAGAAGGCGACTACGCGCAGCTCCGAATGCCGTCGGGAGAAGTCCGAAAAGTCCCAATGGTCTGTATGGCAACGATAGGACAGGTCGGAAATACCGAGCACGAAAACGTTTCGTTAGGTAAGGCGGGACGCAGCCGCTGGCTCGGACGTCGGCCAAAAGTCCGTGGAGTGGCGATGAACCCCGTCGATCATCCGCACGGCGGCGGGGAAGGTAAAACCTCGGGTGGCCGGCATCCCGTCACGCCGTGGGGCCAGCCGACACGCGGTTATAAGACACGGCGAAACAAGCGGACGAGCCATATGATCGTCAAAGATAGAAGAAGGAAATAAATAAAAGAGCCGGCGGATTCGATGTTGACGCCGTCCGGCGGTTCGAAATATTTAAATATGCCACGTTCATTAAAGAAAGGACCGTTTGTTGATCTGAGTATACAAAGAGCTCTTGCCAGGATTGCGGCAACCGGAAAGAAGCCCCCGGCGATAAAAACCTGGTCGCGGCGGTCGACCATTACGCCGGATATGGTCGGGCTCACGTTTGGCGTTCATAACGGCAAACGCCACATTCCGGTTTTCATTACAGAAAATATGGTCGGCCACAAACTCGGTGAGTTTGCACCGACGCGGACTTTCAAAGGACATCCCGGGACAAAAGCCGAGAAGATGGCGAAACGCAAGTAGCATTTTCGTTGCCGGATGGTGAATACCCGCCGGGACAATGCCTAATAATAAGTTATGGAAGCGATTGCAAAAACAAAGTACCTCAAAGGCTCTCCGCGAAAAGCTCGTCTGGTTATAGACCTGATCCGCGGACAGAAAGTTGATCGCGCGCTTGCGATCTTGAAGTTTACACAAAAGCGTGCGGCTCAGCCCATCGCGAAATGTCTGAACTCGGCTATTGCGAACGCAACCTATAAGGCAGAGCAAAAAAATATAGCGGTTGATCCTGACGAGCTTTGGGTCAAAGCTTGCTATGTCGATATGGGTCCGACAAAAAATCGCCGCAGGATGAGGCCCGCGCCGCAGGGTCGTGCTTATCGCGAGCAGCGGCATTATTGCCATATCACAATCGAGGTTTCCAATGAAGATAGGCCGCTTTCCAAAAAGGAGCTGAAATCCAAAGCGGCTAAGGCAAAATCAACCGCGGAAGCAAAAGAGAAGACAAAGGCCGAAAAGGCAAAGAAAGAGCGCAAGAAAACCAGCAATGTGGATGCCGCCCCCGTCACTGAAGAGCCGTCGGTCGAGAATGCGGTCTCGCAAAACATCGATGCGGCGGGCGAGGCGGCGGTTGAAACGAATTTAACCCGCGATGCCGAAGCGGGCGATCAGGCAATTGAAGAAAAGGGCAAAGAATAGGAATTTTTATGGGACAAAAAGTACACCCTTACGGTTTCCGGGTCGGATACAACAAGGATTGGCATTCGCATTGGTTTACCAAGGCTGATTACGCCAAATTCCTCGCAGAAGACCTTGAGCTCAAGCGGGATTTGAAGAAGAAATTTGTCGGCGCCGGCGTCTCCCACATCGATATCGAGCGGGCTGCTTCTCGGATGAAGATCATCATCTATACTGCACGGCCAGGAATCATCATCGGACGTAAAGGCGCAGAAATTGAAAAATTGCGTGAAGATCTATCGCGTAAAACTGGCCGAGAAGTGCTTATCTCAATCCAGGAAATTCGGCATCCGGAGCTCAACGCCCAGCTTCAGGCCGAAAAAATTGCTCAACAGTTGGAAAAGCGAATTGCATTCCGCCGAGCAATGAAAAAGACGATGGAGGAGTCGATCCGTTTCGGCGCCCAGGGAATCAAGGTTATGATCTCAGGCCGCCTGAATGGAGCCGAAATCGCCCGAACAGAGTGGTCACTCGAGGGCAGGCTTCCGCTCCACACGCTTCGTTCGGATGTCGATTACGGATTTGCTGAGGCTTTGACGACGTTTGGAATTATCGGCGTAAAGGTCTGGATTTACCGCGGAGAGATTCTTGACCCGAAGGCCGCTATGGCGCGTGGCACAACGACGGATCCGATCAACGAAATTCGGACCGATCGTTCTGCAGGCCGCGGCCGCGGCGACAGGCGGCCGCGACGCGATGATCGCAGATAGATGTTAAGTTAAAAATGAGAAGGCTCAGATGTCGGCGGTCGGTCGGCAAATGTGCCAAAAGCGTTGTAACTCTAAGCAGACGAGGGAAAAAGTTATGTTGATGCCGAAGAAAGTCAAGCACCGTCGGGTAATGAAAGGCCGAGTGCGCGGAAAGGCGACGCGCGGTGCAAATCTCGATTTCGGTGATTTCGGACTCAAGGCACTCGAGGCTGGCTGGATCACGGACCGACAGATTGAGGCAGCCCGTATTGCAATGACGCGGCACGTCAAACGTGGTGGGAAGATTTGGATCCGGATATTTCCGGACAAGCCAATTACGAAAAAGCCCGCGGAAACTCGAATGGGAAGCGGTAAAGGGGCGCCTGATCACTGGGTTGCGGTAGTAAAACCGGGCCGAGTGATGTATGAGATTCAGGGCGTCGATGAAGCGCTAGCCCGGGAGGCCTTTCGCTTGGCGGCGCAGAAATTGCCGATCAAGACAAAGTTTGTGTCGCGTGTCGACCTTGAAGGAGGCATCGTATAACCGATGAAAGTTAAAGAACAATTGGATCAACTGCGCCAAATGAGCGTTGACGAACTTCGCGATCAAGCCGATGCGCTGCGGGAATCGTTGTTTCGATTAAAGTTTCGCAAAACCCTTGGAGTTGGAGACGTGATCAAAGATATCCGCAGAGAAAAGCGCACGCTGGCGCGTGTCTACACGATTTTGAACGAGAAAGGTGGTGCGGAAAAGAAAGGACGCAGGAAATAGCCACAGGAAATAGAGGATGACGAGCAATAATCAAGAAGAAACAATCACGACCATCGAGTCCGGCGTCGCGAAAAATACGCAGCCCGATGAAACGGTCGCAAAAAAAGGGAAAAGGGCAGAGCGGATCGGCGTAGTTTCATCAGATAAGATGATGAAAACGGTGGTCGTTCGCGTCGACCGGCTGGTGAAGCATCCGATCTATCGCAAATATGTTCGTCGGAGGAAGAAATTTATGGCCCATGACGAACTCGGCGCGAAGATCGGCGACAAGGTAAGGATTATGGAGACGAGGCCACTTTCGGCACGCAAACGCTGGCGCGTGGTCGAAATAATCCAACGGGCAGAAGTCTGATACTGATTTTACAGCCGGCCCGCCGGTGCAGTTTTTCTAATTGCACTCGATCAAAGCTTTTGGGGGCGTAATTGTTAAGTCAATAATTCTGACTGAGGTGAAAACGATATGATTCAAATGCAAACGTCGCTGTCGGTTGCGGATAATTCCGGTGCAAAGCGCGTTGAAATGATTATGCCGATTGGTGGCTCGACAAGCAAAATTGCTCGACTCGGTGATCGAATAAAGGTGACGGTCAAGGAAGCCGCTCCGGACGGCACAGCCAAAAAAGGAAAAGTTTACAGTGCCGTGATTGTCCGGACGCGAAAGGAAGTTCGCCGAAAGGATGGGACGTACATTCGCTTTGACGAAAATGCCGCCGTTCTAATAAAAGAAGACGGAACGCCGATCGGTACACGTGTGTTTGGACCGGTGGCCCGCGAACTTCGTGAAAAGAACTATATGAAGATCGTGAGCCTTGCTCCGGAGGTAATTTAGAGACAATGAAGGCAGAGAAGAAAGGTACATTGCGAAGCAAAATCAAGCGCGGCGATCAGGTTGTTTTCATTGCTGGCAAAGAGTTCAACCGGTTTGACAGCTCCGGTAAGCGGCAGCCGTATCGCGGGCGCGTCATTGCCGTCGACCCTCGTGCTCAAAAAGTAAAGGTCGAGGGCGCGATGCTTGTCAAGCGGCACAAAAAGGCTGTTCCGCAGCTTGATCAAAAAGGCGGCATCGTTGAAAGTGAAGCGTGGGTAAGTATCTCGAACGTTGCGATTGTAGATCCGGAAACGGGCAAGCCGACGCGAATTCGCTATGAAATTCGAGATGGCAAAAAGGTGCGAGTTGGAAAAAGCGGTAAAGTGATACCCGAGCCGGAAGTTTTTGGCAAGAAAGAGGCGAAACGAAAAGAGTCGGAAGAATAGCGTAATTCGCCGGTAAAGGGTTTCCGAGTGGCTCGCCGAGAGCTGCAGGAGATTCCGGGTCCCGGTGAATAAAGAAGAAAAATGGCACGATTAAAAGATAAGTATAAAACAGAAGTTGCGGGTGCATTAGCCAAGGAATTCGGAATTAAAAATCCGATGGCTGTCCCGAGAATAAAAAAGGTTGTCGTCAATATGGGCCTCGGCGAAGCGAGCTCGAATGCCAAAATTCTCGAGACGGCCGCGGAGGAATTAAAGGCAATTACAGGACAAAAGCCTGTGATCACTAAAGCCAAGAAATCGATTGCTGCATTTAAGCTGCGGCAGGGAATGAGCATTGGAGCGATGGTAACGCTCCGCGGCGATCGAATGTACGAATTCCTCGACAGATTGATTTCGATTGCGCTGCCGCGCGTACGGGATTTTCGCGGCGTTTCGGCAAAAGCGTTTGACGGTCGCGGCAATTATACTTTGGGCGTCCGCGAGCAATTGATATTTCCGGAGATAGATTTTAATAAGGTCGACAAGACGCGCGGAATGAATATTACAATTGTGACTTCGGCGAAAAACGATCAACAGGCCCGAACGTTGCTCAAACGATTAGGAATGCCGTTTAGACAATAGAGCATATCCGAAGGTATCGTAAAACAAATTCGCACGACAGGTCGGAAGAAAGATTAAGTTATGGCAAAAATCAGCAAGGTTGTAAAAAACGAAAAGCGAAAGCACCGCGTCGCACTTTGGGCGGAACGTCGGGCTGCTCTGAAGACGATAATCAACAATCCAAAATCGAGACCTGAAGAGGTCGATGCTGCGGTTACTGCGTTGCAGAGAATGCCGCGCGACGCCAGTCCAGTTCGGGTCCGCAATCGCTGCTCACAAACCGGACGGCCTCGGGGCTTTGTTAGGAAGTTTGGCATCTCACGTGTTGCCTTGCGAAAACTTGCGCTGGAAGGGCAGATTCCGGGCGTTATTAAATCAAGCTGGTAGGTAATCGATTGTGGCAGGCGGAATCCACGAATTCCGAACCGTCGTAATTATTTAACGGAGTTTAAAGTAATGACAGATCCGATAGCAGATATGCTTACACGAATCCGGAATGCGATCGCGGCAAAGCACGCACGCGTCGATATCCCGGGCTCGAAGCTGAAGCTCGAAGTTGCGAGAATTCTCAAAGAAGAGGGTTACATTAACAATTACACGACCAAAGGAGAGGGGCCGAAATACTTGATCCGTATATTTTTACGGTATGACGCAAAGGGAATGTCATCAATTACGGATCTTCGTCGGGTTTCGCGTCCCGGCCGTCGCGTCTATGTCGGCGCTGGCGAGATTCCTAAAGTTTTAGGTGGATACGGTATAAACATCGTCTCAACTTCGCAGGGACTGATGAGCGGCCGGAAAGCCCGGAAAGCAAATGTGGGCGGGGAAATTCTGGCGGAGGTTTATTAAATCGCAATGCGATTCGGAATTTTACCGGGCTTTTGATTTACCTCCCAAATTGCGGAAAATCAAAATTCGAGTCGCAAGGATTGGAGGGACTCAAGAGCACGAAATTCAGCTCAGAGGAATTATGTCACGAGTAGGAAAGAAGCCGATCAAAATACCGACTGGCGTTAGCATAACCATCGGCAATGGAGAGTTGGAAGTTAAGGGCCCGAAAGGCACGCTGACAACACGTGTCCCCGACGGGATAACATTTCGCCAGCAAGATGGTGAGCTTATAGCCGAACGCAAAGACGATACGTACGCAGCATTCCACGGGCTCGCCAGAGCTTTGGCGAACAATGCCGTCCTCGGCGTAACGGAAGGTTTCAAAAAAGAAATGGACGTGGTCGGCGTCGGTTATAAAGCGGACGTCCAGGCGAAGAAAATCATTTTTTCCCTCGGCTATTCGCATCCGGTTGAATACGTCCTTCCTGATGGGATCGAAGCGAAAGCTGAACGTGTGAATACGAAAACTTCTATCAATCAGTATCAGCTTACGCTTACGCTTACGGGGATCGACAAGCAAAAGCTCGGACAAGTTGCGGCCGAGCTGAACCGGCTCCGCAAGCCCGATGCCTACAAAGGCAAGGGAATCCGATATGCGGACCGCGTCTACAGATTGAAACCGGGCAAAACCGGAAAGTGATTCAATTAATTTTTTGAAAGGCATCGTTATATAACCTGTTTCTGAAAAAAGGGAATCGGTCGAGTAAGACCTTCGTAAAAAACATTATGGCACAGAAGAAACGAGCAGAAGTCCGCAGAGCGGTTCATAGCCGAATTCGAAAAAAGGTGCGTGGAACGACCGAGCGGCCCCGTCTCGCGGTTTACCGGAGCTTAAATCACATATACGCTCAAATAATCGACGACGACAATGGCCGGACGCTCGCTACTGCTTCGACGACAGAGAAAGAACTTGCCGGAAGTACCGGTGGTAACGTCGAAGCGGCGAAACGAATCGGGAAAGCGATTGCGGAAAGGGCGATCGCTGCGGGAATCAGAAACGTCGTTTTCGATCGTGGAGGCTATGTTTATCATGGCCGCGTAAAGGCTCTGATCGACGCATCGCGTGAGGCCGGATTGAACAAGGGCGAGTTTGCGGCGGAGCAGGAGGCCTAATAAGAGAGTGATGAAAGCAAAACAGAGAATTTCCTCGAACACACTGATCCTAAAGGATTACCTGATTTCTATAAACCGGGTGACCAAGGTTGTAAAGGGCGGTAAAAATATGTCGTTTGCCGCACTGGTGGTGGTCGGTGACGAGGCCGGGCACGTTGGTTTTGGGACGGGTAAGGCAAAGGAGGTCCCAAACGCAATAAAGAAGGCGGTTGAAGCCGCGAAGAACAATTTGATCCGCGTGCCGTTGATTAATGGAACGCTGCCGCACGAACTCATAGGCGAATATGGAGCCGGTCGCGTCTTGATGAAACCGGCTGCTGAAGGGACCGGAGTTATTGCAGGCGGGGCGGTCCGTTCGGTATTACAGGCGCTCGGCGTTCACAACGTCCGTTGCAAAATCCTCGGCTCACGCAATCATCACAATGTAGTTCGTGCAACGTTCGATGGGTTGATGCGAATGAAAGATCCGCTTGATGTTGCGCGGCTGCGCGGGAAACAGGTCGAAGACCTTCTTTGATCAAATTTAAGCGGCGTTTTATCCGCTTCCGGCAGGATCATTGGATTATTGGATCACGGATTATCGGATCAAGGTTAAGCAATGGCAAAGAAAACACAAAAGAGCAACAACCAGACGATTACAATTCAGTATTACCGAAGTTCGATCGGCTATTCAAAAAAGCAGAAGGAAATCGTCCGTCGGCTCGGTATTACAAAACTAAATCAAAAAGTTACCCGGCCCGACAATCCGGCAATGCGCGGAATCGTTGCGAAGGTGCCACACCTTTTACGGATTGTCGAATAAGTGATTTCGGGTGGGCTCGCTGGATCTGCATCGCATTCGTATTCGATAGATGCACTGACGGTTGGCGGGCTGAATATGAAGCTAGTGAAGAGGATTTTACGATGGCATTATCATTGAACAATTTGAAGCCGGCACCGGGCTCTACTCACAAGAAAAAACGCGTCGGTCGCGGACCGGGCTCTGGCCTCGGTAAAACGGCAGGTCGCGGTAATAAAGGCCAGAAATCCCGTTCAGGCTATCGAAGCCGCGCCGGGTTCGAGGGCGGTCAGATGCCCCTTCAGCGAAGGCTTCCTAAACGCGGATTCACGAATATTTTCAAGAAGCAGTGGATCGAAATTTCGCTCGCAAAAATTGAGGCAAGTTTTAATCCTGGCGATGAGGTAACGCCGGAAGTTCTTCATTCCCGCGGCCTGATAAAAAAGGCCAAGCACGATCTCGTGATTCTGGGAAACGGCGACGTTTCGAAAGCGCTTAAAATCTCGGCACATCGCTTTACAAAAACCGCCAGGGAGAAGATAGAAAAAGCAGGCGGCTCTGTAATCGTAATTTCGAAGGTGGTTACGCCGGCGTCGTAGATTTGTTTTCTGGGCTGTGTCGGTAGAGACGGGTGTTAAGTCCATTCAACCATAGTCAAGCCGGCGCGACCGATTTTTATTTTAGATTGGGCTCCTTCCAGGAATATTTGTAGATCAATCAAAGGATCGTATGGAGAAGTTTTTAAACGCAGTCCAGAATATGTTTAGAATCCCGGAGCTTCGGGTCCGAATTCTATATACGCTCGGGATGCTGGCGGTTTACCGTTTCGGAGCCCACGTAACTGCACCGGGAATCAACAAGGAGCAGCTCGAACGCGTTTGGGGCGAGGTGGCAGGGACGCTCCTCGGTGTCCTGGACCTGTTCTCCGGCGGTAATTTTCGTACGATTTCTGTCTTCGCCCTCGGCGTTACGCCATACATTACGGCATCTATCATCATGCAGTTGATGCCGGTGCTCTCGCCGGCGGTTAAAAAGATTCAGGAAGAAGGCGAAGTTGGGAGGCAAAAATTAAATCAGTGGACGAGGTATCTTACCGTCGGCCTTTGCTCTATTCAGACATTTTTCGTTGCTACCTGGCTAAGCAGAAATGGAATTATTCCCGATACCTGGCCCGCAACTTTGATGATCGTTATCACGCTCACTACCGGGACTATTTTCGTAATGTGGCTCGGCGAACAGATAACGGAGCGCGGTGTCGGCAATGGAATTTCACTTCTTATCTTCGCCGGCATTGTAATCGGCCTTCCGCGGGGTGTTATGCAGGTAACCGGGCGCGTCCGCGCAGGCGATGCGATGCAGACACTCGGCGTTATTTTTCTAGTTGTTGTATTGATCGCCTTGATCGCTCTGATCGTTTACGTAGAATCGGCGCGGAGAAAGATCCCGATTACCTATGCTAGCCGGCGTGTCGGCAATCAAACATTCCGCGGTCAGGAGACGACTCTTCCGCTCAAAATAAATATGGGCGGCGTTATTCCGGTTATTTTCGCGTCTTCTGTACTCGCCTTACCACAGACGATTTTGGCCGCATTGCCGCCAGCTCAGGGCGACACAACTTCAACCTGGGCGCGAATTTATCAATTCTTCCAGCAATTTCACGGGGGAGATCCATATTATGAACTGATTTTCCTCAGTCTGATCGTTGTTTTTACGTTCTTTTACATCACGATTGTGTTCAATACCGAAGAGGTCGCCGACAACCTGCGGAAACATGGTGGATTTATTGCTGGTATTCGGCCCGGTAAGCCGACGGCCGAATACCTGAACACGATCCTCACTCGATTGACGACGGTCGGGGCGATTTACCTGGCATTTGTCGCATTCGTTCCACAGCTTTTGCTGAGCGGTTTGAAAGTTGCACGACTACCTCTGGTTGGCGACCGACTTGATGCCTTTTTTACAGCGACGCCGGGTTTGAGCTGGATACCGACCGGCCTCGGCTATCAGTTTTTCTTTGGCGGCACGTCGTTGCTCATCCTTGTCGGAGTTGCAATGGATACGGTCGCTCAGATCGAAGCTCAACTTGTAATGAAAAATTACGAAGGTTTCCTCGGGGCAGGTTCGCGACTTCGAGGGAGGCGTAATTAGCGACGCGAGGCGATCTGCTCAGCGAGATGAAAAAGATTTTGGTACTCATAGGAGCTCCTGGTGTGGGAAAAGGGACGCAGGCGCGTTTGCTCAGCGAGAGACTTGGAATACCACACGTCTCGACCGGAGATATGTTTCGCGAAATGAAAAACCTGGATACGCCGCTTGCCCGCGAGGTTCAGGAGACGATGGCTGCCGGCAGATTGATATCGGACGATTTGACATATAAGGTCGTTCGCGAGCGGACATCTCGGGAAGACTGTAAAAACGGGTATATCCTGGACGGATATCCCCGGACCGCGATCCAGGCAAAGCAGTTGGAGGAACTCGCCGCCGAACAGAATAAGGAAATAATCGCAATTGAAATATTTGTCCCTCGCGACGAATTGACGCGGCGATTGACAGGCCGCCGCTCGTGCCCGGTTTGCGGGGAGATTTATAATATATTTTCGAAGCCGCCGAAAACGGACAACGTTTGTGATTTACATCCGGAATCGCAACTGGTTCAGCGCGAAGATGACAACGAAAAGAGTGTGGCGACCCGTTTGGCCACATACGAGGAACTGACCAAACCGCTAATTGATTTTTATGCCGAGCACGGGTTACTCAAAAGGATAGATGGCAGCCGCGGCACAGAGTCAGTATTTGAAAGTATCGTTAACGCTATCGGCTGAGCGCCAACTAAATGCTTCGCCAATGGAATTTTGAAACATTTGCAGAAGTATTGATCGGCCTGATTAACCAAAACAAGGTGATTATCGCAAAGACGCAAAAGGAATTGGAGAAGATGCGTGCCGTCGGCGAATTGATTGCCGAAATACGCGAGGCTTTGCGATTGATGATTGAGCCAGGAATTACTTCTCTAGAGCTGAATGCCGCGGCGGAAAAGATGATGCGGGACGCCGGCGCGATCCCGACGTTCATAGGCTATAAACCGCACGGAATGGTACCATTTCCATTCGCTATTTGCGCATCCGTAAACGAACAGGTCGTCCACGGTTTTTCAAACGATAAACCGATTCGAGAAGGCGATATCATTTCCCTCGATATGGCCTGTACGCTCGATGGATTTGTCGGCGATACGGCTATTACGGTTCCGGTCGGAAAAGTCAGCGACGAATTGCTGCAGCTTATTCGAGTTACGGAAGAATGCCTCGCACTCGGCATTGAGCAATGCCGTCCATTTAACCGCGTCGGCGATATCGGCGCGGCGATCCAACGGCACGCCGAAAAATTCGGGTATGGTATCGTCCGCGACTATACCGGTCACGGGATCGGACGCTCGATGCACGAAGCTCCGCAAATACCAAACTACGGCCGTCCGGGCACTCGAGAGATTATCCGTGCGGGTTATTGCTTCGCAATCGAGCCAATGCTCAATTTGGGTACCCATGAGACGCGGACCCTTGAGGATAAATGGACTGTTGTCACTCGCGATGGAAAGGCGTCTGCCCACTTCGAACATACGGTCGCCGTAACGCCAGAGGGACCGGAAATATTAACCTTGAGCCGCGAACAAAAGCGGGTAGCGGCAAAGCAGATTGCGGCTTGAAAGATTGGGTTTGTTGCGGTAACATTAGAAGTTTGTCCAACCAGCCATTGCGTTGGCTTTAGAACTCTATGTCTAAAGAAGAGGCAATCGAGGTAATGGCAACCGTCTTGGAAACATTGCCAAATGCGATGTTCAAGGTTGCGATCGATGAAAATCAGCACGAAGTGCTAGCCCATATTTCCGGCAAGATGCGGAAAAATTTTATCCGGATTCTTCCGGGAGACAAAGTACTTGTCGAATTGTCGCCGTACGATTTAAAGCGGGGCAGAATAACTTATCGCTATAAATAAGGCGGTGTATATTATGAAAGTTCGTCCATCGGTAAAAAAGATTTGCGATAAATGCAAAATAATTCATCGACGAGGGGTTGTCCGCGTTATTTGTGAGAACCCGAAACATAAGCAGCGTCAAGGTTAGGACAATTGTTGTGTGCGGCAGTAGCTTCTGATTGGCCGCGACTCTGAAAAGGAAAGATTATGGCTCGTGTAGCAGGAGTAGATTTACCACCGAACAAGCGCGTTGAAATTGGTCTGACGTATATTTACGGCGTCGGACGCTCTCGTGCAAACGATATTTTGAGTAAAGCAGGTGTCAGCCCGAATGTAAAAATTCGGGATCTCAACGAAGAAGAGTTGAACAAGATCCGCACCATTTTGGATCAAGAGGGCGAGATCGAGGGGGACCTTCGCAAACGCGTGCAAATGGATATTAAGCGGCTGATGGATATCGGCTGCTATCGCGGGCTGCGGCATCGTAGAAGCTTACCGGTCCGCGGTCAGCGTACCTCGACGAATGCCCGAACCCGCAAAGGGCCACGAAAAGCGGCAATTGCGAAGAAAAAGGCGCCAGGCAAGAAATAACACCGCTACCGTGGTTCAGTTCCACGCGTCAGTTTTTGCAAAGACTTTATGGCAACAAAAGCGTCAACGACGAAAAAGAAAACTTTTAAACGCAAGGAGCGAAAGCATATTCCGGCGGGAATCGTGCATATCTCCGCCTCGTTCAATAACACCTTAATCTCGATTACGGATCCCGAAGGTAATTTGGTGGCGCAGAGCTCAGCAGGCGCCCGAGGATTTCGCGGTTCGCGAAAGGGAACTCCGTTTGCCGCGCAACAGGCGGCTAGTGAGGCTGCTCGCAAGGCAGCCGAGGTTGGCATGCGCGAGGTTGAGGTTCGCGTCAAAGGACCGGGCGGAGGCCGAGAATCGGCCATCCGCGCAATTGCTCAGGCTGGTATCCGTGTAACTGCAATACGGGACACGACGCCGATTCCACATAATGGGTGCCGTCCGCCAAAGCGGCGACGCGTTTGAGGCTGAGGACGTTTTACCTCAGTTCAGGCTTATTGAAAGGATGAAGAAGCCGGAGGGACGGCTTTGTAAACTTTTCCGTGAATGATCTACGGGTTTGCATTTCGATCATCAATTGAGAAGTGTAATTCCCCGAAAATTTCGGAGGCAGAAAAAAATTAATGGCTAGATACAGAGATGCGGTTTGCCGTTTGTGCCGCCGCGAAGGTGCAAAATTATTCCTCAAGGGCGACAGATGCTTCAAACCCTCTTGTGCTATTGAGAAAAGGGGAACGAATCCGCCGGGACAGCATGGTGCGGCCCGGAGAAAGATGCTAGCTGGTTACGGCCAGCAGCTGCGCGAGAAACAAAAGGTCAAGCGAATTTACTTTATACTCGAGAAGCAGTTTCGAAATTATTTTGAAAAGGCTCTCCGCCAGAAAGGGGTTACCGGCGAAAACCTCCTCTTCTTGCTAGAACGCAGGCTTGACAACGTCGTCTACCGTGCAGGATTTGCGACATCGCGAAGACAGGCGCGCCAGATTGTTAACCACGGCCACGTAGAGGTCAACGGGCGGAAAGTAAACATACCGTCGTTTCAGGTCCGCGTCGGAGATGTAATTTCGGTAAAAGATAAAAGCCGTAAAAACGTTCATTTAGATGGTGCTTGGTCGACGGCTGCTGGTCGGGGTCGGCCGGGCTGGATTCAGCCGGACGGCAAAGAAATGGCCATTACGGTTGCATCGCTTCCGACGCGGCAGGATATCGACGGCAACATCAATGAGCAACTGATCGTCGAGTTGTACAGCAAGTAAGAGACAATGGCCGTCTGAAGTAGCCGGATGCGGCGAGTTTGTTCTTGCTCGCCGCCTATTCGGGGACAAAGTCGGCCTCAAACACATTTTAAAAAGAACAAATATGACTCAAAACAATACCTGGTCAGATTTCCAAATGCCAAGCCGTTTAAACGTCGAGTCAGAAACGCTGACCGACCGCTACGGTAAATTTTATGCACAGCCGTTCGAACGTGGATTCGGGACCACTATTGGAAACTCCATTCGTCGAGCGCTGCTTTCTTCTATCCAAGGTGCGGCTGTGACGGCTGTCAAAATTGAAGGCGTCGAACACGAGTTTTCGCCGATCAAAGGCGTTGTGGAGGACGCGACCGATATTATTCTGAACCTCAAACAAATTCCGTTCAAACTCCATGGCAGCGGCCCGAAGACATTGACGATTTCTAAAAAAGGCAAGGGGGAAGTCCTCAGCGGTGATATTCAGGCTGACGCAGAGGTGGAAATCCTCGACCCGAATATTCACATTGCTACTATCAGCGGATCGGGTGCCTTCAACGTTGAAATGCGCCTCAAGAAAGGGCGCGGCTATGTTTCGGCTGAGTTCAATAACGATGATGACCTTTCGGTTGGTTATATTCCAATCGATTCGGTTCATACGCCAATAAAGAAGGTTAACTACACGGTCGAGAAAACGCGCCAAGGTTCAAATACGGAATTTGACAAACTTACGATCGAGGTATGGACTGACGGCTCAGTAAAACCGGAGGACGCAATCGGCCTTGCGGCAAAATTGGTGAAGGATCATATGTCAATTTTCATCAATTTCGAGGAAGACGAAGAGGAATATAAATACGAGGACATTACTCGTCCTCCATTGATGCGTAATGATTTGCTCGATAAGCCGGTCGACGAGCTTGAGCTGTCTGTCCGCTCGTATAATTGCCTGAAGAATGCGGATATTCGAACGATTCGTGACTTGATTCGACGGACCGAAAAGGAGATGCTTCATACGAAGAATTTCGGTAAAAAGTCTCTGACGGAAATCAAAGATTTGCTGCACGGAATGGGTCTAGATTTTGGAATGGAGTTTGACGAGCAGGGTAATCCAATCCCTGGCACCGGCGGACGCGACCTGGATTAGTGGATTCCTGACCGGGCCTACTGATTTTCTAACAAAAAATTTTGACTTATGAGACATTTAAAGGCACATCGAAAATTGGGCCGGACGACGGAACACAGAATTTCAATGCTCCGGAATCTGGCAACCTCGCTGATTAATGCCGACAAGGAATACATTGTCACCACTGTGGCCAAGGCAAAGGAATTGCGCCCCTTCGTGGAAAAGGCAATCACGCTTGCCCGCAAGGCACAGGATTTGAGCGATGCTGACGCGGTGGCACGCGAAGTGCACCTCCGACGCCAGGCTGCACGATTTTTTCATTCCGGAAACCGCACTTTTAAGGCTGAGCAGAGCCGCTTTCGCGGAAAAAAAGGAGAATCGAAAGATAAAATCGAGCGCACTGCCGGCGTAAAAGCGGTCCAAAGACTTTTTGGGGAGCTCGGGCCGCGTTACAAAGATCGAAACGGCGGATACACAAGAATAATACGCCTCGGTCGGCGCAGCGGTGACAATGCGGAACTGGCGGTGATCGAGCTCGTTGACAATCCGCGCGAATTGGCTGCAAAGGGCTAATTTTACCGATTCGAGAGTGAAAAACGATGGCCGAAAAAAACGCTGCCGGCAAATCCGGAGGCAAAAGCGAGGAGAACAAACCAATGGCGAAATCTCCGACGGAGCCCTCTTTCAACCTTAACGAACTTCGCGAACTTGCCGATTTAGTCAATCAACACGGTTTTACGGATTTTGAATTCGAAAATGAAAATATTCGTGTTCGTCTGAGCAAGCAGGCGCCGGTGCAGTACGTTTCCGCGCCGCATGCAGTGCCGTCGGCCAGTTTGCAGCAAAACGTCCAAAATTCGGCCGATACGGCTGCCGCGTCGGCAGCCGTGCAGGAGCCGGCCGATTCCGATGCATCGCTTCACAAGATAGTGTCTCCGATCGTCGGTACGTTTTATCGATCGCCGGCGCCCGATAAGCCACCGTACGTAACCGAGGGCAGCAAGGTTACGCCGGAGACGATAGTTTGCATTGTCGAGGCAATGAAGCTAATGAACGAAATTCAGGCTGACACGAGTGGAGAAATAGTGAAGATTTACGTTGAAAACGGAGAGCCGGTTGAATTCGGTCAGCCGCTGTTCGGTGTCAGGAAGAAATAGCTTTAGCCACGATTGAAGCCGCTGTAGTGGGATCGGCGATTAGCAACGGTTCGCGCGCGAAAACTTAAATCGTGGCTAAATTTGTGTTGATGGCAAATCGCGAAATCAAAAAAATCCTAATAGCCAATCGAGGAGAAATTGCATGTCGAATTATTTGGACGTGCAAGGAAATGGGCATTCAGACGGTTGCTGTTCATTCGGAGGCGGACCGCGAAGCGCTGCACGTTAAATTTGCGGACGAGGCAGTGTGTATTGGACCGCCGCCTTCGGCACAAAGTTATCTTAATATTCCGGCGATTATTTCTGCTGCGGAAATTACGAATGTTGATGCAATTCACCCGGGATACGGTTTTTTGGCCGAGTCGGCAAGGTTTGCAAACGTATGCGAGGACTGCAACATAAAGTTCGTCGGCCCGCGGCCGGAAGTCATTGCTATGATGGGCGACAAGGTCGAGGCCCGGCGCACAATGGCCGCGGCCGGAGTCCCGATATTGCCTGGGAGCCCAGACCCGATCGAATCGCCGGACGAAGCGGCGGACATTGCCCGGCAGATTGGGTTTCCCGTGATTATCAAAGCCGCTGCTGGCGGCGGCGGACGCGGAATGCGGATCGTGCGTGATGAGTCGGAGTTAAAGGCGAATCTTGAAACGGCACAGGCCGAAGCCCTCGCCGCATTTAAAAACGGAGCTGTCTATATTGAGCGTTACATCGAGCGACCGCGGCATATCGAGATACAGGTACTCGCGGATGAGTACGGAAACTGTATACATCTTGGCGAACGTGAGTGTTCGATTCAGCGGCGGCATCAGAAACTCCTTGAAGAGGCTCCCTCGCCAGTAATTACTCGGTCTCAGCGCGAAGAGATGGGAGCGATTGCGATAAAAGCCTGCCAGGAAATCGGATATTCCAGCGCTGGCACATTTGAATTTTTACTCGACGAAGACGGCCGCTTTTATTTTATGGAGATGAATACGCGGATTCAGGTCGAACATCCGGTAACTGAGATGGTCACTTTAGCCGACATCGTGCGAAACCAACTTCGAATTGCCGCGGGAGAAGAATTAGGCTATGTTCAGGATGACGTCCAGATCGTCGGGCACTCGATCGAATGCCGAATAAACGCGGAAGATCCTGAGAAATTTACGCCGAGCCCGGGTAAAATTACGGCGTTCAACATTCCTGGCGGACCGGGGGTTCGGGTCGATACCGCCGTTTATCCGGGATATGTGGTTCCGCCCTATTACGATTCGATGATTGCGAAACTAATCGTACACGCTCGGACGCGCGAATTGGCCATTGCTCGGATGCAAAGGGCGCTAGATATGATGGTCGTCGAGGGTATAAAAACGACGATTCCGCTGCATAAAAAAATTATGGCAGACGAGCGTTTTCGCCGAGGCGATTTTTCAACCAGGTTTATGGAAGAATTCCTTTCATAATTTGATAATTTTCAGTCAATAACGGATAATTTTAAAGGCAGGGCGATAGCTTAACTTAATTAAATTAAACGCTTTCGAACCCAGTTACGTGGTTGCCGGCCGAGATTTTGCTGGACTTACTGCGGCCAAGGAGGAGCCTTTTGAGCAAATAAACATTATGGCAATGTCAACAGAAGTAAAAGCGAAAATTGTCAGTGAATTTCGTACGAAGGAAACTGATACCGGATCATCGCAGGTGCAAATTGCCCTGCTTACGCAGCGAATCAATGATTTGACCGAGCATTTCAAGGTGCATAAGAAAGACAATCATTCGCGTCGCGGGTTGCTTAAGATGGTCTCCCGCCGCAGAAAATTACTCGATTATTTAAAGCGCAAGGATATTAACGAATATCACGAAATAATCAATAAACTCGGATTGCGTCGTTGATTGTCTGAGGAAGGCTGCGATCTGAGATTTTGTAGCCGTCGTTGAAAGGGCCACTTCGGGCCTCTAAGATACGGTTTCCTGCGAAGGGTTGGATGATGCCTGCTGAACGTGACAGCGAATTTGGCCACATACAAAAGGGAACTAGCATAATCTTTTGCAATTCTCCAAGAGCGGCAAGTGCTTCACGACACGGCACCTGTCGCTTTTGTTTTGAGGAGAGAAAATGACACGTAAGAAATACCTAAAAGAATCGATCAAGGTCGGCGGCCGCGACCTTATTGTTGAGACCGGAAAGGTTGCAAAACAGGCCGATGGTGCCGTGATTATCCGTTACGGCGATACAATGGTTTTAGTCACCGCTGTAAGTATGCGGTCGGCAAAAGAAGGGTTGGATTTCTTCCCATTGACGGTCGAATACAGGGAGTCAAGCTATTCGGCGGGACGCATACCAGGAAATTATTTCCGCCGCGAAGGCAGGCCCAGCGAAAAAGAAATTCTCACCTGCCGGTTAATCGATCGGCCGATCCGTCCACTTTTCCCCGACGGTTACAGATTTGAGACTCAGATTGTCGGAACCCTCATCTCCGCAGATACGGAAAATGACCCTGATATTATCGCAATCACCGGTGCCTCCTGTGCGCTCTACCTGTCGGATATCCCTTTTGAGAATCCGATTGCCGGCGCACGAATTGGATTGATTGACGGAAAATACATAATCAACCCAACTTATGATCAAAGGCGTGAGTCGAAGCTGAACCTTGTTGTAGCCGGCACCGAAGAGGCGATTGTAATGGTCGAGGCAGAAGCTAGCGAGGTAGCAGAAAACATAGTGGTAGAAGCACTGATGCTCGCGCACAAGGAGATAAAGCGGCTCTGTCTCTGGCAAAAAGAGCTTGGCAAGGCGCTCGAGATAACGAAACGCGAATTTAAACCCCTTGTTGTCGACAATGCAGTCGTCGCCGACATCGAAGCAAAGTTTGGCGAGCGACTGCGAACTGCTCTCGACACTACCGGCAAGGACAAATTGACGAGTTATGCCGAAATCGATGCACTGAAGAAAGAAGTCATCGAATCGTATCCGGAAGATGATCTCGAAGAGCGTAACATGGCTGCAAAGGCTTTTTCTTTCCTTAAGGAGAAAATTTTCCGCGACGATATGTTGGGCTTGCGTCGGCGTCCGGATGGTCGAAAGTTTTCCGAGATCCGTCCAATCCAATGCGAAGTTGGTTGGCTTCCTCGCGTTCACGGCTCGGCACTGTTTACCCGCGGCGAGACGCAAGCCATCGTAACAACAACGCTTGGTACCAAGATGGACGAACAATACCTTGACGACATCGAACAGGGAGAGGTCAAGCGCCGTTTTATGCTCCACTATAATTTTCCACCGTATTCGGTTGGCGAAGCAGGGCGGTTCGGCGGAACGTCGCGCCGCGAAATCGGCCATGGAAATCTGGCCCGACGTGCGCTCGAAGCAGTATTGCCGTCGGAGGACGAATTTCCTTACACGATTCGAATCGTGTCGGATATTACCGAATCGAACGGTTCGTCGTCGATGGCGTCCGTATGCGGTGGATCGCTGAGCCTGATGGACGCTGGTGTTCCCATAAAGCGGGCAGTTGCCGGCGTCGCAATGGGCCTAGTGATGGAAGGAAATCGATACGCAATTCTTTCGGATATCGCTGGAGCCGAGGACCATTACGGCGATATGGATTTCAAGGTTGCCGGTACGCGCGACGGGATTACTGCACTGCAGATGGACATAAAGATTACGGGTATTAACGCGATGATATTGCAGGAGGCCCTTGAGCAGGCGCGAAAAGGGCGAATGTATATTCTCGACATAATGGAGAAGACCATCGCTGAACCGCGAAAGGAAATTTCGACCTACGCACCGCGAATTATCACTTTGCACATCAATCCGGACAAAATTCGCGATGTTATCGGGCCTGGCGGCAAGGTGATACGGTCGATAACCGAAGAGACTGGGGCAAAGATCGACATCGCCGACGACGGTACGGTCCTCATTGCCACTTCGGATGGCGAAGCGGCTCAACAGGCCATTGCCCGTATCAAAGCTTTGACCGCAGAGGCCGAAGTTGGCGAAACCTACCTTGGAACCGTCTCGCGGATCGTCGATTTTGGAGCGTTTGTCGAGATTCTCCCCGGACTCGATGGCCTGCTCCATATCTCGGAAATTTCGGACCGGCGCGTTAAAGATGTTCGCGACGAACTCAAAGAAGGCCAGCAGATTCTTGTAAAATGTATCGGCAGGGAGGGCAATAAGATCAAGCTCTCACGCAAAGCTGTATTGCAGGAAGAAAAGGCAAGGGCGAAATCGGGCGATGAATAATCTTTGATCGATTGCCGGCAATTTCGGGGCGGCTCTGGCCGTCCCTTTTTAGGGCACGTTTTTTATTGTGAAAGTTTGAATTAATCTGAATGTCTGCACCAAACATCGAAACTATCGTTTCACTCGCAAAACGTCGCGGGTTTGTATTTCCAGCTTCAGAAATTTACGGTGGGTTAAACTCTGCCTGGGATTATGGCCCGCTTGGCGTTGAACTGGCGAACAACATCAAGAAGAGCTGGTGGGAAAATCTGTTATATCGTCGCGACGATATCGAGGGTTTGGATTCCGCGATAATTCAGAACCGACTAGTTTGGAAATATTCGGGCCACGAAGATACATTTTCAGATCCGTTGGTTGATTGCCGTAACTGCAAGGCCCGACTTCGCCAAGATAAACTCGAAATCGATCCCGCGGACGGCAAATACGTTTGTTCGAGCTGCGGATCGAAAAATCTCACGGAACCGCGGCCCTTCAATTTAATGTTTCGAACAACCGTCGGCGCAGTGTCCACGGATGACGACCCATCTGCTTCGGTCTACCTACGGCCCGAGACGGCGCAGGGAATATTCATAAATTTTAAAAATGTTCTCAATACATCGCGCCGAAAATTGCCGTTTGGAATCGCACAGATCGGCAAGGCGTTTCGCAACGAGGTGACGCCAGGAAACTTTATTTTCCGAACGCGCGAGTTCGAGCAAATGGAGCTCGAGTATTTCTGCCATCCGCAAGATGCTTCCCGGCTCCATCAAGAGTGGATCGAATGGTTCGAGTCATGGATCGTAGGGCTTGGAGTATCGCCGGCAAATCTTAGGCTTTATGAACAATCGGAAGGAGAGCTTGCACATTACGCCGCCCGGACAGTGGACATCCTTTACAGGTTTTTCCCCGAACGCGAGGACGAAGCGAAGCAGTTCGATGAACTGATGGGAATAGCGAATCGTACGGACTACGACCTTCGTGTACATTCGAAAAAACCGATTGGTCCCGACGGACGGCGGCTCAATCCGGATTCCATCGAAGACCTGTCGTACTTCGACCCGCAAACAAACGAGCGATTTTATCCTTACATAATTGAGCCGTCCGCAGGCGTGAATCGGACGCTGCTAGCAGTTATGATGGA
>PSMA01000038.1:6589-23985 GCA_040289905.1 Blastocatellia bacterium | reverse complement strand
GGCAGGATTAAACCGTGTCCACGTTTCCCATAGAAAGCGTTTCTCATCTGCGGCCGCAGCAGCTGCATCGCTGACAATTACGACAATCTGCCATTCGGAAAATTTCTTCTCGGCGGCAATTCTTTTCGCTAACGTCGGCTCTTCTTCGTAGTCGGGACCGTCAATGACTAGACAACCGCCGCAAAAAACTTCTGCAGAACGAATCTTGGCAGGAAGCGGTCCAGGAAATTGACGCGGTACCTCGCGAACCGAATCGCCAAGGCCAAGAAGCATCGCTTTGCTTCCATGATTTATCTTGCCGCTCGCGTAATCAAGAGTGTCGAACGAGGTCTCGCCGAAAATAAAGAAATCTCGCGACCAATCGACACGTTCAAGTATGTGCTCGAACAATCCGCGAAAGTCGCGTAAATCTCGGGGAGAATCCGTAAGCAACAAAAACTTAGTCAACGTTAGCTGACCTTCGCCGAGAATCCTGAATCCCGCCGAGACGGCCTCGCGCGAATATCGGTTGCGTACGACGGCAGCAGCAAGCGAGTGAAAGCCAGTTTCGCCGTAGCTCCAAAGATCTAGGACGGCTGGCATCACGAGTGGAAAAACGGGCGACAGGAGCTCCTGCAAATAATCGCCAATGAAAAAATCCTCCTGTCGCGGTTTACCGACGACGGTTGCAGGGTAGATTGCGTCTTTTCGGTGATAAATCCTTTCTGCATAAAAAACCGGATATTCATGGACGAGCGAATAATATCCATAATGATCGCCGAACGGCCCTTCTGGCCGCCGCTCAAATGGCGGAACTTTGCCGACAATAGCAAACTCAGCTTCCGCAAACAGCACACGTGATACATCTTTGGGGTCGGCGACGGTCCGTATCCGTTTTCCTGCAATCAATGACGAAAGTAAAATCTCGGGAATCCCCTCGGGTAGAGGAGCGATTGCAGAGATAATCAATGCTGGCGGACCGCCTAAAAATACTGTGGCAGGAAGCGGAACGCCTTTCTGCTCTGCTTCAAAATAGTGAAATCCGCCACCTTTGCCGATCTGCCAATGCATTCCCGCCCGTTCGCGGTCGTAACGTTGGATACGGTACATTCCGAGGTTGGGCTTTCCATCGACCGGGCTCTGCGTAAAGACGAGCGGAAGCGTTATGAAATGACCGCCATCTTCGGGCCAAAGTTGAAGCAGCGGTAAACTCTCCAAATCCGGAGGCGATTGAACCGACTCTAGAATCGGACCGCTTCCTGAGTTTCGGGTTCCAATGCGCAACGCGTCCAGTAGGACGTCACGGAACTGCCAAAGCACGCTCGGCTTCGGCGGAATTCCCTTTTTCGCGAATTCCACGGCTCTACGGACGAACTGTTCGGGGCGTCGGCCGAAGGCAAGCTCAATTCTCTTTTGAGTTCCGAAAAGATTACTGATTACTGGAAACTGCGAGCCTTTGACTTTTGTAAACAGGAGAGCCTTGCCACTCTCCGAAATAACGCGCCGATGAATCTCCGCAATTTCGAGGTAAGGATCGACCGCAGCGGAAATTCTGCAAAGCTCTCCTTCTTTGCTCAGAAGGTCAATGAAACTGCGAAGATTCGAATGCATATCAGGCCCGAAAACAAGCTATTTCGTCCAAAAAAGCGGCCCGGATAGATTCAAATCCACAGCCGAAACAACACGAACTTTATGATTCGGCAGCATTTTGTCCAGCGATTGGCGAAACTTTGCATAATCGCCGACAATTACTATCGTGCCTTTGGATTTAATATCATTCGCGAAATTGCGAATCTGTTCGGGCTGAACGGCATCAATCTTGCTGATGTAATCGTTGATCGCTTTTACTTGCACTCCTAGAGAATAAAGTTCAGCAAGGTTAGTCGCAAGCGATGCAGTAGTTTCCAATCCGCGGCCAAAGCTGCCAATTAAAACCGATTTTCGTGGGATGAGTTCGGATTCAGCGACTCGCTGGTCGGCAAGTCGGTTGATTTCTTCTGTCATCAACTTAGCGACCTCCGGCGCGGACTCATTTTTAGTTTGAGCCCTGGCGCTGAAATTGACATAATTTGCACGCCATTGAAAACTGCTCCCGGCCCCGTAGCTCAGCCCACGCTTGATCCGGATTTCTTGGTTTAGGCGTGAAGAATAGCCACCGCCGAGAATCGAATTATAGACCGAAGCCGTGTAGTAATCCGGCGAATTTCTCTTTACGCTAGCGAGGCGGAGAAAGTAATTTACAGCAGATTGTCCCGAATTTGGCAGATCTATGATGAGAACCAAACTAGGGTCGAGCACGGGTTTATTCGAATTCTCACCTATGTGCGAAACGCCATTTTCTCGCTCTGGCTCGCTATGCCAAGAGCCAAAAACGGCCATTGAAAGGCTTCGCGCCGTAAGAGGCGAAATATCGCCGACGAAAATTAGCGTTGCATTCGCCGGTCGATAAAAGTCTTTATAAAAAGCTTTGATGTCTGCGGAAGTGATCTTCCTGATGCTTTCGGGCGTTCCGCCGACCGGATGCTCACCAAAAACGGCCTTTGACGCAACATAATTGGCTAGAAATCCCGGCTGCGTTAGGCTAAATTTCAGCTCGTCTAGCGTCTGCGACTTGAGGAATGCCAACTCCTCTTCGGCGAACTTCGGACGTAAAACTACGTCGGAAAAAATCGAAAGCGCCGAAGCGAGTTTGCCGGTCGTTACGGTCACGGTAACAAAAGAGCTGAGTCTGCCCGCACCTGAGTCGATCGATCCGCCGAGAAATTCGATATCTTCAGCAATTTTTTCTGCCGAGCGGCTTGCGGTCCCGCGAGTGAGCATTGTCGCAGTGATTTTTGCTAGCCCAGCGTTTTCTTCTGATTCAGAATCCGCGCCGGATCTGATCAGTAGGTATGCGGTCACAAGCGGGACGCTTTTTTTTTCGACGACTGCGACCCGCAATCCGTTTGGTAATTGAAATTCGCGGATTGCCGGAATATTAGCCGATTTTGTCGGGCCGGGCGGTGGCAGCTCCGTCTGGGCGAGGCCGGTTGCTGTCGTCGCTATCGATAGGAAAGCAAGAGTAATGATCGATAATCGGCGGCTCGATTTAGAGCAATCTTTCAAAATCTCCGCGATTCGGGCAAAGCGTCTTGTCATTTTCGCACCTCCTCGCCTTTCGTCTGGTTGTAGAAGATAACAACTCGGTTGTTTGTCCGAAAATACTTATTCATAACGCGTTTGATATCCGCTGCCGTCACGCTTTGTAATCGCGGAATCTCGGAATTTACGGCCTGCGGATTTTGCTCGTAAACAATCGCTCGTTCAATTGCAATCGCTTTGCCGTCATTCGTTTCGAGCAAACGGATTGCCTGCGAAATAAGCTGATTTTTCGCTTTTTGTAGCTCCTTTGCCGAGACGGCGTTTCTCTGTATCTTGGTAAGTTCATCGAGCCATGCCCGCTCGAGCGACTCGGAATCGCCTTTTTCGGAGGCAATTCCGATAAAGGTGATTCGGCCGCCATCGGTATTCAGTTCGAGATCGAGTTCTGCTTGTTGGGCAATTTTTAGCTCGCGAATCAAAGATTTATAGAGCCGGGAGCTCTCGCCCCCTGAAAGAATTGCTGCCGCGAGTCTCAGGGCCGGGATATCCGGATGGTTCGAGGCAGGGGCTCGATAAATAATGGCAGTTGCCGGGAAAGGTACGCGTGGACCGGTTTCACGGTACCGTCGCTCGGTTAACCAGTCGGGCTCTCGTACAGTGACGCGCGGAATTTCTGCAGCCGGCTTTGGGATCCGGCCGAAGTATTTTTGCACCCATTTCTGAAGTTGAGGCGTGTCAAAATCCCCGACAACAATAAGAACTGCATTGTCCGGCCGGTAATAAGTTTTGTAAAAGTTTTCCGCATCGGTCCTGGTCGCGGCGCTTAGTTCGTCCAAATTGCCAATGACTCCGCGTTTGTATGGATGCTTCTGATAACTTAAATTGTCCAGTAACCAGAAAAGGCGGCCGTAAGGCGGAGCCAAAACACGTTGTCTGAACTCTTCCTTTACGACGTCACGCTCGGAGGCAAAGTTCCGCTCGTCAACGTTCAAGTTGACCATTCGGTCCGCTTCGGCCCAGAGAATTCTTTCGAGATGATTCGAGGGAACGACTTCATAATAATTCGTGAAATCGGGCCAAGTGGAAGCGTTGTTGAATCCGCCAATATCTTCGGTTAGCCGGTCCATTTGCTCATCCGGCATATTTTTTGTCGCCTTGAACATCATATGCTCGAACATATGAGCGAAACCGGAGCGACCGGGAGGATCGTTTTTTCCTCCAACTTTGTATAGAACATGGACCGAGACTGTCGGACTCGAGTGATCTTCGAGAATTATCACTTCCAAGCCATTTGCCAGCGTCATCTGCTTGAATGGCAACGACGGCATGCGAGCTTGAGAAAAACTGCCACTGAAAAGCGTCAGTAAAGCCACGAACACGGAAAATATTTCTTTCATAGCAAGGCTCTCAGCATTTCCTCGGCTACCTGATTCAGACGAGGGGCGAGCGATCAAAGTACGGCCAACTTCGCTAGTTTACGCTGTAATCGTAAAAGCCGCGTCCCGTTTTTCTGCCGAACCAGCCGGCATCGACATATTTTTTTAGTAGCGGGCACGGACGATATTTCGGGTCTCCAAATCCCTCATAAAGCACATTCAGAATAGCAAGGCAAACATCTAGCCCGATAAAATCTGCAAGCGTAAGCGGGCCCATCGGATGATTCATCCCAAGTTTCATAATTTCATCGATTGCCTCGCGCGAAGCAACACCTTCGTACAGAGCGAAAATCGCCTCGTTTATCATCGGCATCAGAACTCGATTCGATACGAACCCTGGAAAATCGTTACATTCGATTGGGATTTTTCCGAGCTGTATCGCAATGTCTTTTACGCTCTCGTAGGTTTCATCGGTCGTTGCAATGCCCCGAATAACCTCAACGAGCTTCATCAGCGGAACCGGATTGAAAAAATGCATCCCGATTACCTTTTGCGGTCGTTTTGTCACCGCCGCGATCTTTGTTATCGAAATCGATGAGGTATTTGAAGCAAGTATCGCCTCCGGATCGGTGATGGTATCTAGCTTCTCAAAGATTTGTCGCTTGATGTCGAAGTTTTCTGTTGCTGCCTCAACGACCAACGAACTCTTTTTAAGATCGTCAAGGTCGGTTGTCGGAGTAATTCGGCCGAGTATAACGTCTTTTTCTTCGACGGTGATGATTTCTTTCTTGATAAAACGCTCGAGGCTTTTGATTATCGTCTCGATCCCGCGATCTACAAATTCACGTGAAACGTCGCAAAGCACGACGCCGAAACCGGCTTTCGCAGCCGTTTGCGCGATGCCATTTCCCATCGTGCCAGCACCAACAACACCGATTATTTTTTCCATAGCATGTTCTTATTTCTTTTTTTCTTGGACTTCTATTCACCGCGTTCAACGCACATTGCAACTGAATTACCGCCGCCGAGGCATAGCCCAGCGACGCCTCGTCTTGCGCCGCGCCTACGCATTTCGTAAAGCAAAGTCGTAAGTATCCGTGCACCCGAATTGCCGATCGCATGACCAAGCGCTACTGCTCCGCCGTTTACGTTGACCTTTTCTGGGTCAATTCCCAACTCTTTCATAACTCCGAGTGCCTGAACCGAAAATGCCTCGTTCAATTCAAAAAGGTCGACGTCCGTGAGCTCCCAACCCGCTTTCGCAACGGCTCGCCGTACACCCTCGACCGGAGCGAGCATAATGTACTTTGGCTCGATGCCGGAGACGGCATAGGAGACAATTTTCCCGAGCACCTCCGAACCGTTTTCAGCAGCCCTCGAAGCGGAGGTAATAACCAATGCGGACGCGCCGTCGTTTACGCTCGGAGCATTACCGGCAGTAACGGTGCCTCCGTCTTTCTTGAACGCAGGTTTAAGTTTGGAAAGAGCCTCGATTGTGGTATCTCGGCGGACGGTCTCGTCGTAATCAAGAATAAGAGGATCACCTTTTTTCTGCGGAATCTCTACCGCAATGATTTCATCTTTGAATTTTCCGGCTGCCTGAGCCTCCGCGGCCTTGCGGTGCGAATTGTAGGCGAATTCATCCTGTTCGGCTCGTGAAATTTGATGCTTTTCGGCTACGACTTCGCCAGTATTGCCCATATGCCAATTTTCGAAGGGACACCAGAGTCCGTCGTGAATCATTAAATCGACGACTGTTTTGTGTCCCATCCGATATCCGTCGCGTGCCTCCGGGAGTGCGTAGGGAATATTCGACATTGATTCCATTCCTCCAGCGACAATGTAATCTGCATCGCCGAGCCTGATGGATTGTGCTGCAAGAGCAACGGCGCGGAGGCCGCTTCCGCAAACCATATTGACCGTTAACGCGGAAACTTCGGGCGGTAACCCGGCTTTGAGGGCGGCTTGCCGCGCGGGCGCCTGTCCTAGGCCGGCCTGGACAACGCAGCCCATAATAACTTCGTCGATTGCCGAAGGCTCAACACCCGACCGATTAACGGCTTCCCGAATTGCAATTGCCCCAAGCTCAGGGGCCCGGAAATCTTTTAACGATCCTTGAAATTTCCCCGTCGGCGTTCTTGCCGCACTTATAATGACTGCCTCATTTGATGACATTTTGACATTAACCTCGATTACAAAATCAATTTAGAGAAACAAACACGATTTTACCAAACGTCACTGATTTATGCTCGTTAAGCTAATCACTGAATCACCTTGAATAACAGTTTCTGACCTCGAGCGATTCGGGAAGTTTAAATCTAGAACATGCTGGACCCGAATGCGATAGAGAAAAGTAGCCAAACAAAGAAATTGATTTATACAAACGGGGGTTCATTTAAGCATTATGCTGATCGCACTTGAAGGAAGCTCGCCTACGATCGCTGGTGAGAAAAACTACAAATATTAAGTTTGGCAGGCTTACAGAGACTCTAAGCAAAGAGGAAAACTTTACGTCGAAGGTCCGGCAGCTCTGGCTCTCCCGGTCAGCGGCCAGGCTCGTGCGGGAGAACTATTTGTCAGCGGTCGTCGGAAGGAATATTCGCGAAATTGCAAATAAAGCTGGCTCGTTTATCTCTGCCCATAGCGGGCCGGTATTCCTGATCGGATGGAGTCGCGGAGCCGCGGCCTGCATACAGGTCGCGCATAATCTTGCCCGGAGCGGCCGCAAAGTGGAGGCAATGTTTCTTTTTGACGCTTTGGACCAGGATCTCTCGACAAATAGCGACTTGAATTTCATTCCTTCGTCGGTCAAGAACGGATATCATGCAATCGCAATAAAAAAAGTTGGATGGAAAAATTAATTTTTCCAACTTGTGTAAAGATCGCAGCAAAGGGCGTAAACTTCGTTCCGAAAAACTTCAGTACTTCTTATGGCGGAATTGCCGGAGCAGATCCAAAAAACGGTGATGATGGGGCGAGGGATTGGATTTGGGGGCACCTCCGCAATCACGGAGTGCGCTGACGCTTGGAGCGGAGTCGGCAGATTATCAGTTAAAAGGAAAATGAGGATAATAGAGTTGTAAGAACGGGAACTTGACGGACAGCAATCGGCTGTTCGAACTCCTCTTGCATTGCAAATAAAGGAAATTAGCCCGCGGTTTATTTCAAACTCTGAGGGCATCGAACTATGAGCAATTTAAACGAATTTTCCGCCGGCGATGTGCTTGTCTTTCAAATAGAAAGTGGATTCGGCTTACTGCGAATACTCGAAATTCAAGAGCGGGGGAACGACACAGTCTGGCACATTGCGGCATACGGCGATTATTTTTTGACGATCGAAATGGCAGAGGACGCATTGCCTACATTCACGAAATTCCGCCCTCAAATCGAACATATCGCGCTAACAGATCGTGCCTTCCATAGCACACAGACAGCGCGGCTTGGCCACTTCCCGGTCCGAGCCGAGGAGCACGAGCTCGTCGAACAGTGGAAAAAGAATCCGACGATAAGTGATCGCTCGGTTCGACTTTTACTTGGAATCCGCTGAATTTTGAATGGAAGTTTCCTGTGGAACCACTCTTCAAGCAAGACGCCGCCGCTTCAATTCGATACTGAGGAGCTCGAGCTCGCGGCTCATTTGCCCTTGCACGGCGGTGTTTTCCTGTGCTCGTCGGATCAAATAAGGAATCGTGTCCTCAATCGGACCGTAGGGTACGTATTTTGACGAGTTGAAGCCGTTTTTTGCGAGAACGTATGTGAGGTTATCGCTCATTCCATACAACTGAGAAAAATGCACGCGCGTGTCGCTCGGAAGGAGACGCCAATCGTACATCAACCCGACAAGTTTTTGCGTACTCTTTTCGTTATGCGTCCCAGCGACGAACGAGACGATGTCGCGGTGTTTTAGACAATCTTCGATCGCAGCATCATAGTCGGCGTCGGTTTGCTCCTTTGTCTCGTGAATCGGTGATTCATAGCCCATCTCTGCAGCGCGTTCCCGTTCTTTTTCCATATAAGCTCCGCGAACAAGTTTAACGCCTAAAAAATATCCATCTGCTTTTGCCCGCCGTCGCGATTCTTTAAGAAACTGCAATCTGTCTTTTCGATAAAGCTGGATGGTGTTATAGACAATCGGCATTTCGAGATTATATTTTTCCATCATTTCGAGTGCCAGTCGGTCGATCGCATCCTGTATCCAGCTTTCCTCGGCGTCGATTAATATGGGCTGCCCGATCGAATGCGCGAATTCGCAGATTTCATTGACCCTCGTATGAATTCTTTCGCATTTTGCCTGTCCTTTGCCATCTAGCTTTTTCCTCTGACTCATTCGTTCCAGCGTTCCAAGCGGTGCGATACCGCTTACCTTGAAGACAGCAAATGGAACATTTGGGTCGTCCTTGGCCCGCTCAACCGTACGGATGATTTCGTTCTTCGTATTCTCAAAATCTATCTCAGCGTGTTTTCCTTCGACCGAATAATCGAGTATCGAGCCGATTTGTGACGCGGCCAAACGCTCGACGACGCTCTGGCACTCCTGAATGGTTTCACCGCCGCAAAAAATTTTAAATACTGTCGATTTAATTATTCCTTTTACTGGTAGGCCCAAGGAAAGTGCGATCGAGGCGGCCTTTGTTCCGAGCGAATTCAGCGTCGGCGAATTCATCAGGCGAAAAATTCGATAGCGTTCCAGTAGTTCCGCGTCGGATTTGTCAGCAAAGGCCGTCGCCGTATCGTGGAAATCAAGCTTAAAGTCGCTCATAAATTCAAATTGCCGCATACGAGCGGCGACACAATCTGAAAGATTATTGCAAAACTCCGCTGTTTGTAAAATTGTGAATCGCCACAGTTTCAATTATCATTTTTGTTTTATCGTTTTGTTGGGATTCATCGAACTATGAGTAAAGCGCTTCCTAAGAGAACAGAAAATTACTCCGAATGGTACAACGAGGTTGTTCGCCGTGCGGATTTGGCGGAAAATTCGTCCGTTCGCGGATGTATGGTGATTAAGCCGTACGGCTTTGCAATCTGGGAAAAAATGCAGAGGGCTTTGGACGATATGTTTAAGGCGACCGGCCATCAGAACGCCTATTTTCCTCTTTTTGTCCCGAAGTCATTCCTTGAAAAGGAAGAAGAGCACGCCGAAGGTTTTGCAAAAGAATGCGCCGTAGTTACTCATTATAGGCTAAAAGGTGATCCCGACGGAAGAGGGCTGATAGTAGATCCAAACGCAAGATTGGAGGAGGAATTGATCGTCAGGCCTACGTCCGAAGCCGTAATCTGGAACACTTACAAAAACTGGGTTCAGTCATGGCGTGATTTGCCGATTTTGATCAACCAGTGGGCAAATGTAGTTCGATGGGAGATGCGTACGCGTATTTTCCTCCGGACGGCGGAGTTTCTTTGGCAGGAAGGACACACCGCGCACGCAACGGAGCAAGAAGCGATCGAAGAAGCTGAACGAATGCTCGGCGTTTACTCGGATTTCGCCGAAAACTGGATGGCGCTTCCGGTTGTGCAGGGTCTGAAGTCGCCGGCGGAGCGTTTTGCCGGAGCGGTCGAAACTTATTGTATCGAAGGATTGATGCAGGATGGCAAAGCATTACAATGCGGTACATCGCATTTTCTTGGCCAGAATTTTGCCAAGTCCTTCGATGTTAAATTCGTCAATCGAGAAAATCAGCTCGAATATGCTTGGGCGACAAGCTGGGGAGTTTCTACTAGGCTGATCGGCGCGCTGATTATGGCTCATTCGGACGACAACGGGCTCGTCTTGCCGCCAAAGCTCGCCCCGATTCAGGTTGTTATTATTCCGATCTTCAAAACCGAGGACGAGCTTGCAAAAATAACAGAGGAAGTTTTCCCAATTATTGAAAAACTCCGCGAAATCGGCGTAACTGTTAAATTTGACGACGACGACAAGCAGCGTTCCGGGTGGAAGTTCGCAGAATATGAACTTCGCGGCGTGCCCGTCCGGCTGGGGATCGGAATGCGCGACGTGGAAAATGGCACGATCGAGGTGGCTCGCCGCGACACGCTAACGAAGGAATCGATCCCGCGCGAGAGCGCCGCTCAACACGTGCATTCGTTACTCGAGGATATTCAACAATCGCTTTTCAATCGGGCAAAGATGTTTCGCGATGAAAATACATTCATTGTGGATAGCTGGGAAGAATTTCGGGAGAGGATCGAAACAGGTGGTTTCATACTTGCGCATTGGGACGGCACCACAGAAACCGAAGAAAAAATAAAAGAGGAAACTAAGGCTACGATTCGATGTATTCCGTTTAATTCGATTGAGGAAGCCGGTAATTGCATTTATACAGGCCGCCCTTCGGCAAGGCGCGTTCTGTTTGCGCGAGCGTATTAGGCGACTGCTTACGCAGTCTAAAACTTGCTAGCGGAAGAATGCCCTTTTTCTGTTCGAATTAATTGCGAATCGGTTCAGGAGCATTTATTGAACAGCTCGTCTCCGCGGCGTTTTTCTACATCAAATTCTAATCGAAATGCGGCTTAAACGGATAGGAAAGCTTGTCGAGCCGAATTAAGCATCAATCGACTTACCTTGAGGATCATGCTGTATTTACGCTCTAGCAAGATTGCGAATTTTTATTTCGAACTAACCGAGAAATGCTTCCTAAACTGCATTGTACGATTGCAACGGGCTTCGCTCGAAACGAGGTATCGGTTCCGCCCGGGTTTCTTTTTGAAAGAAGGCAACATTTTCAGACTTTTAGCCGTTAAGTTGCGTCAAAGAATTGATTGATCCGCACCGGATCAGTAGCCGAATTGAGCGTGCGGTGTAGCCATGTACAAGGATCTATCGGACGAAAAGCTGGTCGAAATCGCGGTGCGGACAGATCCGGACGCGTTCGGCGAAGTCGTACGCCGTTGGGAACGGAAGATATTTGCTCTTTGCTTCGGGATGCTCGAGAGCGAAGACGACGCGCGCGATGCCGCGCAGGAAACCTTTATTGCCGCATACAGGAATCTCGGCAATTTTCGCGGTGAGGCACGAGTATCGTCATGGTTGCATCGGATTGCTGTTAACCAATGCCTGACCGTAAAGAGACGGAACAAGACACGCTCTGAGGAATACCTGGATGACGAGAGATCCGAAGATGAAAGGATATTTATCAGTTCTCCGGCGACGTCGCCCGGAAATGCTGCGGAACGAGCGGAAAGATTAAAGATTGTTCGGCGAGCGGTCGGAGCGTTGCCAACTGAATTGCGACAGGTCGTCGTCATGAAAGAATTTGAGGAAATGACCTTTCAGGAGATTTCGGAAACGCTTGAAGTGCCGCTTAGTACCGTGAAAAGCCGTTTGTATACCGCATTAAAGCATCTCCGACGACGGCTCGAAAATACGCCGGTAGAGGTAAGTTAAAATGGACGCTTCTAGAAAGATTGAAACCAACACCTTCGGAGAAAAATGCCGCTTTGGTGAATTCGTACTTCCCTATCTGTACCGCGAACTTGTGCCGACGGAGATAACAGAGTTCGAGGCGCATCTTGCGGAGTGCGGGACCTGTACGGACGAATTGGCAGACCTCGCTCTGCCGCGGTTTGAGGTTTTCGATTGGAAGCGGACTGAATTCGATCCACTACCCACTCCCGAATTTTCGATCGATTACAATCGTCTGCCGAAGAGAACGTTTATTTCAGGTATCCGGGGTTATTTAGAAGCGATATTTCCGGTATTCGGCCGTAGGCAGCTATCATTTGCAGCAGTCATACTGGCGTTTTTTGCAATTGCGGTGTGGATCGTAGCCATAAGGTCGCCGTTCTCGTTTAGTTTTATTAATCCTGAGATAGCTGACAGGTTGCCGTCTGAGGTTGCTGCTCCGGATATTGGAAAGCTGCCGTTTGCTATCTTGCCTGAGGAAGAAAAGGAGATTTTCGCCACAACGGTAATTGCCGCAAAGGGCGACGAGATTGTTTCGAAAGCTCAAAAAACCCAAAAGTCATTAATCTTGAAGCGGATTTCCGGTAAAAGAAGCGATCAGGTATCGGGAATCTCACGGAACGGAAAAAGCGAAACGTTTGCGGTCGATCTTGAGATTCCCGTAACAGGAAGATTTGAGAAAAAGGACGAATCCATTCGGTTAATGGACCTTTTTGAGGAGATCGGTGACGTTTAAGCGGATAGCCGCCAGATTTTATTAAAATGATTGGCTTCTCAATTAAAATCGGTTTTTTTTCTTTCGCGGTGCTCGCTACCTTGGCGATCGTTTTTACCGGCACGATCGTGGCATTCGGTCAGGATAATCCGCCGCCCGCTCAGCCCTTCGCCGCGGAGCAAGCCGCCGAGCGGCAGCCGCAGCGGCCAAACCTGCTTCGCGATCTTGGCCTCTCGCCTGATCAGGTTCAGGCGATCCGCCGGATGAATCGGGCCCGAAAGCCTCTGATCGAAGCCGCAGCCGAGCGCCTGCGAAATGCCAATCGCTTGCTCGACGAAGCAATTTATGCGGACAATCTAGATGAGAATCTCGTCAATGAAAGGATTCGAGAGGTTCAATCCGCGCAGGCCGAAATATCGCGGCTTCGTTTCGAAGCAGAACTGAATCTTCGCAAAATACTCACCCCGGAACAGCTTAGCAAGTTTCGTGAAATCCGCCGGCGTTTCGTTCCTGCCGGGCAACCGAGGCAGGGCGAGGTCTCTCCAGCGGGCGAGTTCAGAAAAAATCCCCTGCGTCCGCTTCGGCGGTTGCGCGAACCTCGCCGGCAAAGTCCGTAAACGACCTCTTTGAGTGGTCTCCTCTAAGCGATTGGGGCTGCACTTTTAATGGGTGTGGCTCCGTCGTTTGTTTGTCCTTTCGAGGAGATTCTTGTAACCTGTTTACGATTCTGTTTCTTGGCTAGCCTGCAACGATAAATGAACCCGTTGATAAAATTTATTTTCGAGCTGCAGGAAATAAGCCTTTTGCTTTGGCGTTCTCTACGGTCTCTGTTCTCGCCGCCGCGATATCCCGCCGAATGGATCCGCCAAATGGATCTAATTGGCGTTGGTTCATTGCCGATAGTACTCCTTACGGGATTTTTTACCGGTGGCGTTTTGGTTTTGCAGACGTTTCCGACGCTTGAATATTACGGCCTCCAGAGCGAATCCGGCCGATCTGTGGCGACGTCTTTGATACGCGAGCTTGGGCCGGTTCTCAGCGCGCTGATGGTTTCGGGTCGGATTGGTTCGGCTATTGCGGCCGAGCTTGGCTCAATGGTCGTCGCGCAGCAAATCGACGCGATGCGGGCTTTTGGTACAAATCCGGTCCGGAAACTCGTAGTGCCGCGTCTAATTGCGTTAATTTCGATGCTGCCACTTTTGACTGTTTCGGCTGATATTTTCGGTTTGATTGGCGGCGCGATCGTAGCCTCGGGAATTTACAATCAGGAAGGTTCCGTCTTTGTAAATTCCGCACGAAATGGCATCGAATTTGAGGATATTATCGGCGGTATCATCAAGCCGTTATTTTTTGGGCTGGTAATCGGCAGCGTAGCCTGCCACAAGGGATTAGGTACCAAGGGCGGGACGGTCGGCGTCGGTAAATCGACCACGGATTCGGTCGTTGTTTCCTCGATCTGGGTTATTATTTTCGACTTCTTCCTGTCAAAAGCGCTGCAATACCTGCTCGGGATCGGAAGAATTTAGGTCGCTGTTACTGATTTGTAATGCAGGAAACCGTTTCAAACGCTGAGAGACAGGAGATCGCGGAGGAACTGGCCGAATTCGACAAAGCGGTAAACGCGCCGAATCGGGTAAAGCCGGTAATCGAATTTAGGGATGTCTACCTCGCATTTGACGATAAGGTTGTCCTGGACGGTATAAGTTTTAATGTTCGGCGCGGCGAAACTAAAATAATCCTCGGCCGCAGCGGCGGCGGCAAGTCGACAATCATTCGCCTTATTCTCGGGCTACTGAAACCGGACGCCGGCGCGATATTGATTGACGGCGAAGACATTACACAATTTACCGAAGAGGAAATGATGGCGGTCCGGCGAAAGATCGGTATGGTTTTTCAGGAAGGAGCTCTTTTTGATTCCCTTTCTGTTTACGAAAACGTCGCGTATCGGCTCCGCGAACTAAACGTCGAAGAAGAGGAAATCGAGCGCGAAGTCCGCCGAATGCTTCGTTTCGTAGGCCTCGAGGACGCAATCGACAAAATGCCGAACGAATTATCCGGCGGAATGCGACGCCGAGTCGGTATCGCTCGCGCTCTTGTAGGCGATCCGGAAATTGTGCTTTATGACGAGCCTACTGCGGGCCTTGATCCGCCGACGGCTCGTACAATCTGTGAACTGGCTATCAAGCTGCGTGATTTGCAAGACGTTAGTTCGATATTTGTAACGCACGAGATGAACAACGTCGAATATCTTTCATCCGAATACGCAACCGTAAACGAAAAGGGGGAAGTGATCTTCGAAGCAGAAGGCGAAAAGCTTTGTCTAATCAATACCGAAGTGTTAATGTTGCGTGATGGCAAGATAATTTTCAGCGGTACCGATGAACAGCTTCGGGCCAGTACAGATCCTTATATTCGGAATTTCGTTTTCGGAAAATAAGTTCAGACAATGGTACAAACAAGACCTTCTCTAACATTTAGCCAATTACGTGTCGGCGTCTTTGTCCTTGCGGGACTTGCGATTCTTGCGTTTTTGATCCTGAACTCGACCGGAGACTTCAATCCATTTGAAAAGAAATTGCGGATTAAGGCTAGATTTGCTTCTGCGGATGGACTGCGCGTCGGCGCTGACGTCCAAATTGCAGGTGTAAAAATTGGTAAAGTCGAAGCTGTCTCGCTCCTTCCGCCCGATTCACCAGAAGATGAGAAGGTAGAGGCGGTAATGGCAGTCGATAGCACTCTCAATGGACGTCCAATCACCGAACGAATCAGAACCGACTCGACGGCGCAACTTGTGGCTGTCTCCGTCCTTGCAAACGATAAGTTGATAAACATAACAGCAGGCTCGGCAAAAGGGTCACCTGTAGCCGAGGGGCACGTCCTCGAATCCAAGGAAGCTATCTCGATAAATCAGCTAACGCAAACCGGAAATGAGCTTTTGCAGCAAATAAATAAGCTTGCAATACCGGCAAACGAAATCCTGACGAAAGCAAATCAAGGACAGGGGACGCTCGGCAGCCTTGTAAACGATGAATCGTTATATCGAAACCTTGACGCTGCGATAGCGGAAACCAAGCTAGCTGTTGTAAAACTTCAAACCTCTCTCGACAAAATAAATCAGGGTCAAGGCTCTGCTGGAAAGTTCGTTAACGACCCTGAACTCTACGACAATCTGAACAAAACCATTTCAAGGCTGGAGGCAATTTCCGGCGATATTCAGGCGGGTAAAGGCACCGCTGGCAAGTTCGTCACTGACGAGGCTTTCTACAACGAAACCCGTGCAGCAATTGCGGAATTGCGCGCGTCCACCGCGAAATTCAATCTAATCGCGGATGATTTGAAAACGATTACCGGCGGGATTATCGGCGGCGATGGAAGCGCGGGCAAGTTCTTTAAGGATGATCGTTTTTATGAGAAAGCCACCGAAACGCTCGCGAAGTTTAATTCCACGGCGGAAAAGCTCGATCTGATACTGGCCGATGCCCGGGCCGGAAAAGGCACGCTGGGTAAGCTGGTGACTGACGAAACTCTTTACAACAACCTCAACCAAACGGCGTCGAACATCAACCAGTTTTCGAGCGAATCGACGAAATTAATCTACGATTTTCGGCAAAATCCGAAAAAATACCTTCGAATCCGAGTCAGCCTTTTCTAACTTGACTTAACGGCATAAACTGCATAATATGCATCTATGCAGCGTACAAACGCTGTTTGTGTATTCAGAGGGCTGTTTATGCAGAAAGTTCGCCGCCAGGAGGTAATTGTTAACCTTGTCCGCTCGGCCCGGATTTCCCGGCAAGACGATTTTGTCCGAATTCTCCGTAAAAAGGGCTTTACCGTAACGCAAGCAAGCGTTTCCCGCGATTTGGATGATCTCGGCATAGTAAAAATCAATGGGATCTATCGGATACCGCAAAAGGAGTTTCGAGCGCCGGAGTTCGGCTTGATATCACTCGAGCCGGCGGGCCCGTATCTTATTGTCGCTAAATGTGCCGCTGGACTTGCATCTGCGGCTGCTGTCCGAATAGATGCAGCCGGTATTGACGAGATCGTCGGCACGGTCGCAGGCGACGATACGGTCTTTGTCGCGGTAAAAAGTGAAGAAGATCAAAAGCGAGCGATACCGAAAATCGGGAAACTCTTTGAAAACCAATAAACTAGAAATGAAATTGGAGACGATTCAATTGGACAAAGTCGGTTCGGCCGCTGGGATCGCAAATACCGGCAAAACCGTTTCGGTTTTCACTGGGCGCGTCAAGGCTGACAGTGGTGACCTTGTCGTTGTTCGTGCACTTACCGAAAGCTTCACTTACGGCCGCCTTGAAATTCCCGGCGGACGTCTTGCCCGGATCAAGCGGGACGACATACTGCTCGGCGTTTTGGGAAGGCGGCGGGCGCTGAAAGGCTTTGTTGGCGAAGTCCCAAAATCAATTGCGGCCGGCGACAAAATTCAACTCCTCAATATGGGCGGTGTAATGGGCCAATCGCTCGGCCAAGCAGCTTCGCTCTCGGAAGCGATAGACCTTGAAGTTGTCGGCGTCGTCGCGGACGAAAATGGCAAGCGGTTGAATCTTTCACGATTTGGAATGCCCGCGAGCGAAAAGCTTCGTGTTTCAACACCGATAATTTTGGTTGCCGGTACGTGCATGAACTCCGGTAAAACGGAATCCGCCGTTGAACTCATAAAACAGGCCACCAGGCGCGGTATCACGGCGGGCGGCGTAAAGCTCAGTGGCATTGCCTGTTTACGCGACACGCTGAATATGCAGGACCACGGAGCGATCGCAACCGCAAGCTTTCTCGACTGCGGAATTCCGTCAACCGCCGGAGCCGATCGGCTTGCCGA
>PSMA01000038.1:1474-6579 GCA_040289905.1 Blastocatellia bacterium | reverse complement strand
GTCCTTAACCGAGTCTCGTCATCTGGTCCGGACGTAATCGTCGCCGAACTTGGCGACGGTGTCGTCGGCGGGTATGCGATAGAGCAAATTCTCTCCGACGTGGAGATTATGTCTGTTGTTACATCGATAGTCTTTTGTGCCTCGGATTACGTCGGCGTGATCGGCGGGCGGGCGGTATTGGCGACCTACGGGCTTCATGCCGCCGTAATCTCAGGCCCGGTAACTGATTCGCCAATGGGTGAGGCATATATTCGTGAAAACCTCGGAATTCCAGCTGCAAATGCGCGCCGAAATCCGGAGGCGTTGTTTGACCTGGCCTTTTTGCGGGCGCAAAAGCGTTCGTTACAATTGACGACTGCATAAAAATGCATAAGAGAATAAAGATTGCAATCATTGGTGGCTCCGGTTATGGCGGGAGCGAGCTGCTCCGTATTCTGCTGGCACATCCAAATGCCGAAATCATATTGGTTACAGCTGGCGAGCATTCGGGACGCCCGGTCACGTCCGTTCATAAAAATCTTGAGCGTTTTACCGATCTAGTATTTGACGAGTATTCCCCCGGTGAGCTTCCTGAAGATTTGGATATCGCGTTTTTCGCATTGCCGCACGGCCACGCAGCCCGGCTGATACCGACATTACCAAAAACTGTACGCGCAATTGACCTCTCGGGAGATTTTAGGATCGAGGATCCGGCCGTTTTTGAGCGATTTTACGGATTTTCTCATCCGGGCGAATTGCAAAAAGAATTTGTGTACGGTCTAACCGAGAACAACCGAGACGCGATTCGAAACGCCAGGTTCGTCGCGAACCCAGGCTGTTTTGCGACAGCGACCCTACTTGCCCTTGCTCCGATAGTTACGTCTGGGCTTACGAGCGGGCCGATAATCGTCGATGCAAAAACGGGATCTTCGGGCTCCGGCGCGAAGCCTGCGGCAAATACCCATCATCCGCAAAGAATGAATTCGTTTTACGCATATAAGCCCTTTGCCCACCAACATTTACCCGAAATAAAGCAGCACCTCAGCGGTATAGAATCGGACGGTCGAGAAATTGTTTTCATGACGCACAGTATGCCCGTATCACGTGGAATCTTCGCCTCTTGTTACTTACGGACCGTTGCAAGCCTGTCTGCAGAGGATTTGACGAACCTTTACCGGCAGTTTTACGCGGATTCCTTTTTTATTCGCATCCGAAATGAATCGCCCGATATTAACTGGGTAAAAACGACGAACTTCTGCGATATCTCGGTCCATACTGATGGGAAAGACGTCGCGATTTTCGCCGCGATAGACAATTTGGTAAAAGGTGCCGCGGGCCAAGCGGTCCAGAATATGAATCTTATGTTCGGCTTAGATGAATCGGCCGGGTTGAGATTTTCGGGAACGAATCCATAAATCGGCCGAAACCCTAAACGGTATTGATAGGCGAACTAACTTGGTCGGAGTAACCGAATGATTTTTGACGATATCCGCGAGCTTGAGGAAAGATTTCAGCTCGCGACATACAAGAAAATGCCGATCGCAGTCGAGCGCGGCGAGGGCTGCGAAATTTGGGATGCATTCGGCCGTCGGTATCTCGATTTGTACGGTGGACATGCCGTTTGTGCGACTGGACATTCGCATCCATCAATTGTAAAGGCGATTTCGGAACAGGCATCGCGGCTGATGTTTTATTCGAATATCGTATATTCTTCGGCACGCGGCCGGGCGGCAGCAAAACTGCTAGAGGTAGCGCCGGATTCATCCTCGCAAGTATTTTTCTGCAATTCAGGTACGGAGGCCAATGAAAACGCAATGCGGATGGCCCGCATGGCAACCGGCCGTGAAAAGATCGTCTCATTTACGGGCGGTTTTCACGGGCGAACTGCGGATTCGATTTCTGCGACGTTTCTCGGAAACTATCGCGAGCTCGGCAGACCGAACGTCCCGGCGCACGACGTGGCAGAATTTGGGAATACGCGGTCACTTGACGATGCCATTGACAAGGAAACAGCAGGTGTTATCGTCGAGCCAATACAATCAATGGCGGGTGTTCGCGAAGCAGCCCCAGGTTTTTTTAAGGCGCTTCGGCGAAAATGCGATAGCGTCGGCGCCGCCTTAATATTCGATGAAGTTCAAACCGGTGTTGGGCGAACGGGATTTTGGTTTTTTTCCGGTAGCAATTTCGCGGGCGGCGTCACAGCGGATATTATTACGCTCGCAAAATCGCTTGGAAGTGGTGTTCCAGTCGGTGCCTGCATTGTCAATGACAAGATCGCCGGGCAAATTCGCGAAAATGATCTCGGTACGACGTTTGGCGGCGGAATGATTGCAATGGCCGCGGTCTATGCAACTCTTTGTGCAATTGAAGCCGACGCAATGCTAGAGAGTGCTGCTGCAGCAGAAGAACATCTACGGCGTAATCTAGCCGGGCTTCGCGGCGTAAAATCAATCCGTGGCCGCGGCTGTCTTTTGGGAATCGAGCTCGAGCAAGCTTCTGCTCCGATTTTCCTCAACTTGCTCGATCGCGGCGTAATTACGGGAACGTCTTCGGATCCGAACGTTCTTCGCCTTTTGCCTCCGCTGATTGTATCTAAACAGGAACTCGACGAATTTATCGGTAAACTTGATGAAACACTTTCTCTCCACTAAAGATTTCTCGCGTCCGCAACTCGAATCGTTTATCGATGCAGCGATAGAAAAAAAAGCGACACGTGAAGCCGGAAAACCGCTCGATGGGAAATCGATTGCTCTTGTTTTCTTCAATCCGAGCTTTCGGACGCGGGCATCGATGCAGATTGCCGTCTACGAACTCGGAGGTAATCCCGTGGTTTTGGAGCCGGGTTCGACATCATGGTCACTCGAATATCGCGAAGGCGTAGTGATGAGCGGCCAAAAAGCCGAGCATCTCAAGGAATTTGTTCGTGTACTCGGGCGATACGCGTCTGCGATTGGTGTCAGATGTTTCGCCGCACTCGAAGACTGGAATTCCGAGCGTGCAGATCCGGTTTTGAACGCAATGGCTCGGTATGCGGAGGTGCCGATCTTCAACCTCGAATCCGCAATGCATCATCCGTTTCAGGCGATGGCCGATATGATGACGCTCCGCGAGCGGTTTGGCATCCGACGGCCAAAAGTGCTTCTGACTTGGGCATATCACCCGAAACCGCTCCCGATGGCCGTACCGAATAGCTTCGCGTTATCGGCAACGCAACTCGGTTTCGACCTAAGGATTGCTCATCCGCAGCGGTACGAACTGGACGACACACTCGTCGATGATCTGCGCTCGTTTGCCTTGGCCAATGGAAGCGGACTTGAGTTTACAAATGATCCGGATTCTGCGTTTGATGACGTAGATGCGGTTTATGCTAAAAGTTGGGGAAGCAAACATTTTTATGGCAAGCCGGAAGCGGAAGCCGTTTTGCGCAAGTCACTCAAAGAGAGTTGGATTGTAGACGGAAGAAAAATGGACCGCGGGCGGTCACCCATTTTTATGCATTGCCTGCCAGTCCGGCGTAACGTCGTTGTAACCGATGGCGTCATCGACTCGCCCAATTCCGTCGTGATTGACGAGGCCGAAAACCGATTACATATCCAGAAAGCTATAATCGCCGAGCTCCTGAAATGAATATCGAATCCCTTGATTTATTACGGGAAGCACTTCCCTACATTCGCCGTTTTAAGGGGAAAACTTTCGTCGTCAAGTTTTCAGGCAAGGTTACGGAAGACCCATTCGTTCTTAATTCGCTTGCTGAGGAAATCGCGCTGCTGCATCGCGTCGGAATTCGTGTTTGCGTCATTCACGGCGGCGGAAAGCAGCTCAGCGAACTTGCGGCCAGGCTGGGCGTCGTCCAGACAGTTATTGAAGGACGTCGCGTAACGGACGATGACACGCTCGAGCTTGCAAAAATGATTTTTCGGGGCAAGATCAATACCGAAATTCTTTCCGCGTTACGAAACCGTGGCATTCACGCCGTTGGCCTATCCGGCATCGACGGTGGCGTTGTCCGTGCTCGCCGGCGACCGCCTCGGGATATCGTGAATCGAACTACCGGTGAGCGACAGACCATCGATTTTGGCCACGTTGGCGACGTTATCAAAATCGATGAAAGCTTGATCTTGCTTTTGCTGGAAAATGATTACCTGCCTGTAATCTCATCGCTTGCAGCCGACGACGAAGGCAAAATTTACAACATAAACGCCGACACGATTGCCGCTGAGGTCGCAGTTAGTTTAAGGGCCGAAAAGCTTATTTTGCTTACCGATGTAAACGGAATTTTCCTCGACCCAAAAGATCCTGCAACGCGCCTGGACCGTCTTTCGATCGCGGAAGCAGAATCAATGATAAAGGACGGAAAAGCTACCGGCGGGATGATACCGAAGCTTGAAAACCTTATTGAAATTCTCCGCCGCGGCGTCCGCTCAGCTCATATTATCGGTGGAACACAACGCAACGGTATTTTGGCCGAGGTCTTCACGGACGAAGGCCTCGGCACGATGCTTTCCGCAGAATGAGGCAAATCAGCTTTACTCCGGATCTGCGACGAAAATCGTTTCCGTTACGCTGTCTCGCGGCTCGATTATCTGCGTTGGGCTGGCAAAGGAATAACCTTTTGCGCTGACCGTTAGCGTAGCCGTTGAGCCGGATGGAATTGGAGCAAATTTATAAAACCCAAAGGGATTCGAGATTGCAACCTGAATATTTCCATTCCCGTCGATTAACGTAAGCCGAGCTCTTGGAATCGATCGGCCGTAAGCGTCGATCACTTGCCCGACAACCGTTGTCGGCCCCGCGCTAGGCGAAACGCAGATTGGCAACGACGTGACCAAAGCGTTCGGTTGTCCCTCGGCTCCGTTCGTCGAACCATTTCGAGGAAATTCGGTTAGTGAAGCCGAGGATGTTGTTCCGCCCAGGCCGCCGTCTGCGGTCCGCGTAGGTGTCCCAGTTCTGATTGCAATGAAGCCGCCGCCTCCTCCTCCGCCTGGGCCTTCGGCCTCGATGTTTGTAATCAGCTGATCTCCACCCGCACCACCATTGGCGACAATTGAAACACCGCCGAGTGCAAACGACGAGATTACGATTGTCCCTCCGGCTCCTCCACCGCCGGGACCGTCGTTATGGCCGGG
>PSMA01000038.1:0-1351 GCA_040289905.1 Blastocatellia bacterium | reverse complement strand
CCACCGCCACCACCCATAAAAAGCGTCCCGGCGGGATCGTTATTTAAGGGGCGTCCACCAAGACCGCCGACTTCCCGTCGACGGTCACCAGCCCAGACACTATTTCCAGGGCCTTGTGTAAGTGCGTCGCCATCAGCATATGAAAAGGTGTAGCCACCGCGGCCGCCTCCAGATGAATTCGTTAATTGATTCCCGTTTGCAATATATCCCGGATCAAGCGCCCAAGCCGCAAGCGGTGTTGAGGGCATTACGCCCTGTCCGGTCCACGAATTGCCATTGTTGCCGTTTGCACCACCGCCGCCAGCAGCATTGTGCGAAGTCCCGCCGCCGCCGCCATTTGCAGGAGCTCCACGGCCATAGCGTCCGTTGTCGTAGTCTGCTTGAAATCCAGCAATTCCCTCCCCCTTTTCGGCCCCATCCCCTGCGTTAGTTGAGCGGTAGGTTTTGCTTCCGGGCAGATTGGACGAATTGTCAAGTGCGCCACCTCGAAAGCCCGCTCCGGAAGCAGAAATCGAACCATTGATAGTAAGCAACCGAGCGACTTGCAGGGCGATGACGCCGCCCGTCGTACCGTTCCACTGTGGAGCAGTAACAGAAGCTCCTGAATTGATCGTCAAATTGCGAAATTGCGGAACGCGAATAACCTGCGTTCGTCCAGCGGTCTTGTAGCTCTTGCGAAGTCCTGTAATACAACCCTCACCGTTAATGGTGATTGTATTCGTCGTCCTATTTATAGCACCGATCGTGACGAGCTCGTAGTTACCTGCCCCGTTAAGGTTTGTAACCGTCCCGTAATTTACCGTATCGGTCGTATCGATCAAAGCCCCCTGCATCTGAATGATCATCAGCAGATCGCCGACCGCAAGCTGCCCCAATTGTGATATTGGGCTATCGAGAGCAGCGACGCTGGCAACCCGAAAACTCGTTGCACCGGCGGAAACATCAGCCGCAAGGGCCGTATATCGGTTCAAGACCGAATTTGCAGTGGTAACAGTATAGTCGCCATTGCCTCCTATGACGTTATCTTGCCAAGTTGCGACCGGCGGTTCTATCGACGTTTTGGAACGATTGTGCCGCGTCTGCGAGTAGACGCTCGCAACTGGCCCGAAAAAAAGACTGACGATCGTTAGGGCAACAAAGCACCTTGAATTCCGGTAGGTGAATTTCGAAAGCATAGACAAACTCCTCAAAAAGACACATTACGTGTTAAGTTTGTGGGAGTCAATTCTATTTTTGAATCGATTGATGAGCCCGAGTTGGAGAAGCCCTGGTCGAAGTTTATGCCGCACTGCGGCATACAGCAAAGCTTACCATGTCCGGAGAAGACTAGTCAACAAATCTTTTTTATGTT
>PSMA01000037.1:15564-24983 GCA_040289905.1 Blastocatellia bacterium | reverse complement strand
AAAGGCGGGTCCGAGTCTATACGATTCGATTTTCGCAGCCGTATCGTTATCCGCAGCCTCCGGCATAAGCCAAACAAAGCGTAGTTCCGGGAATCGACGCAAGAGTATTGCCGCGCATTCCAAGAAAATCCATCGCCCTTTTCTATCGACAAACTGCCCAACACAAAGGATGTTTTTCTTGCCGTCACGAAGCCCAAATCGATTGGACAAAACGTCAAGCATAGCGTCGTTCTCGAGAGCGGCTTGTATCAATTCCGGATCGACTGCTGTATAGGCAACCGGCATTTTCCGGATCATTTGTGGAGCAAGCCATTCGGCCATCCTCTCCTTTGTGAATCGATTAGAGGCGATCAGGCGAACGCCAGAAAGTCGCGAAACGATACAGAGTCGGCTTCGCCAAAGCGTTCGGCGAAAGAGCGAGACACTCGGAAGCGGATTATGAACGGTCACGAAAACCTTTGCGGAAAGGCATCTAAGCGCAAGTATCAATAGCCATGATTGCCACGGAGCTAGCTCGATATGTATTGCCGTTGAGCGAAAATTAAGCTTCCGGACGCGCCAGAATATCTCGAACTCCGAGCGAATCCGAAAAAACTGGCGACGAATCTTGCTGACGGGCGTCTTGGTCGGTCTGCGGTCTAACGAGTTGCGGAGAAATTCATAGCGACCACCCGCCTGTACGATAAACTCTAGCAAATCGGCCGGCGAGCCCTCCGGGAGTAAAACGAGTGCGTTTCGGCTGCCTAGAGCGCGTTTGATAATTGCCAGGAAGTACATCTGAGCACCGCCCCAGTTGAGATAGTTCCAAATAAAACAAATCTCAGCCGGCGGACGGCTTTTGGCCTCTGAAGGCGGGATAATTTCTACCCTTGCGAACTTATCCACCGTTTTTCGATTTTCCCAGACCGAAACCGTAACGAATCCCTTTTGCAGCGATATGGCCGAGATAGAATATAAACGCAACGACGGCCGCGAGCTTCGACGGAGCAGAATACCAACGAGCAACAAATTGGCGCTTGAGGTTAAGCGGATGGAGCTCATCGCGAAACAGGATTCGAAGTGCTTTTGCCGCGCCAATCGAATGCAGCGGCGGCGGATACGTATTCGGCTCGCACCACACGAGCGCTCGAGGATCGATCAGCAGCCGCCAGCCGAGCTTACGCAATCGCATCAGGTATTGAGCATCGCCCCAGCCGTGCGGGAAATGTTCCTGATCGAGCAGACCGGCTTCGCGAATAGCCGCAGCCGGAAACAAAACGCAATTGCCAACGATGCACTCTACGTCAAAAGGTAAAGCAGGCACATCGAACGCCGTCAAATTTTCAGGTATTACCCATCCGCCTGAAAAAGTTCTCCAATATTGGCCAACCTGAAAGACCTTGTGCGGCTTATCCCAGAGCAATAAGAGAGCTCCAACGACCGAGCGGGGATGGCGGCGCGCCGTCTCAACAAGTCGGACCAAAAAATCCTCGTGAAAGACCGCATCGTCGTTCATCGTCACGATGTAATCCGGATTCCACTCGAGAGCTGCCAAGATTCCAAGGTTCGTTCCGCCAGCGTAATGAAGCGTACCATCGCCGGCGATTAGCTGGACTTCTGGAAATTCGCGGGAAATCGCCTCGGACGTGCCGTCGACCGAGCCGTCATCGACGATAAAGATTTTTACTTCCGACCCATCGGTTCTGATGCGCCGAAGACTGCGCAGCGCACGCAGCGTTGTCTCGCGCCGATTATAGACGGGTATTACAAGCGCCGCCTTTTCTCGTGGTACGGTCATCTGATCGGAATTAGTGAGAGGCAGAGCTTGCCGTCGATACCAGCTTTTTTCGAACCTGATCTTCGATCCAGCGATAAGTTTTCTCCAGACCTTCTTCTAAGCAGACACGTGGTTCCCAATCCAAAACTTCGCGTAAAAGCGTATTGTCCGAATTGCGCCCGCGAACGCCTTGTGGCCCGTCAACATAAATTTTTTTTATCTCGATTCCGGCAATTTTGGCAATGATATCGGCAAGTTCGTTTATCGAAACCATTCGATCTTGGCCGAGGTTTATCGGTTCGTGGAAGTTGGATCGCATTAGCCGGTAGAGACCCTCGACGCAATCGTCGATGTAACAAAAAGATCGGGTCTGTTCGCCATCTCCCCAAATCTCGATACTGTCTTTGCCGGTAAGTTTTGCCTCGGCAATTTTTCTACAAAGCGCTGCGGGGGCCTTTTCCCTTCCGCCTTCCCAGGTTCCCTTTTCACCGAAGATGTTATGAAAACGCACGATCCGTGTTTCCAGCCCATAATCTTCGCGGTAGTGAGTGGCAAGCCGCTCCGAAATCAATTTTTCCCATCCGTAGGCATCCTGCGGCATAGCCGGATACGCATCCGCCTCGCGGAGCGGTTTTACATCTGCTTGTGTTTGCAAGTGCTCCGGGTAAATGCAGGCCGAGCTCGTATAGAGATATCGCGAGACGCCGTTTACTCGCGCGGCTTCTATCGTCTGCAAGTTTATCAAGGCGTTGTTGTGAAGTATCTGTGCGTGGTGGGCGGAAATAAAGCCCATCCCACCCATATCGGCAGCAAGGGCATATACTTCATCGACGTTCTCCGTTGCCTTGAGACAATCGTCACGAAGCCTTAAATCTGCGATCAGAAAATCATCAGCAGCAGTTTCGGAAAACTCCGGATGTTTTAAGTCGACGCCTCTGACCCAGTAGCCTTTGCTTTTGAGGAATTCGACTAAATGGCTGCCGATAAAACCGCCGGCGCCGGTAACTAAAACGCGCTTTGTTTCGCTCATAGAGTATCGGACTAGTTGCTATTTTCCGCCTAGTTGCTATTTTCCGCGTTCGGAATCGTAGTTTTCGCTGTTGTAATAGGACTGATAATAATAGTAATTGTCCTGTTCATTCAGGTTTACATTATTGAGGACGACGCCAAAAATCTTTGCTCCAACATCCTGTATCAATTGCCGCGATCGCCGGACGATTTGGCGAGAGCTTCTGCCCGCGTGAACAACTAGTATTACGCCATCAACCATCGAAGCGATCAAAACGCCGTCAGTAAACGATGTAATAGGCGGCGAATCGATAACGACGTGGTCAAATTTTTCCTGAAACAATCGAAGAATTTTTGTCATTTGCTCGGACCCAATCAATTCGGCCGGATTTGGCGGAATCGGACCGGATGTAAGGACGCTGAGGTTTGTCCGCTCATCGTACCTTATTATGTCGAGTATTTCGCGGTCGGCGAGGTTGCTGGACAAAACCGTGCTCAGCCCCTCGCCGTTTTTCATTTCAAAAACTGTATGAACGCGCGGCTTGCGCATATCGGCGTCGATAATCAGCACGCGCGTGCCGGTCTGAGCGAGGCTAATTGCCGTATTGGTCGCCGTCGTCGTTTTTCCTTCCGATGGCAGGCTCGATGTAATCAGCAGCGATTTCGGGGCATGGCCGGCACTGGAGAGCAAAATCGAGGTTCGCAATTGCCTATAAGCCTCGGCCAGTGACGATCGCAAATCCGCATAGATCAGCAGTTCGGAGCGAAGACGCTCGTGGGGCTCTTCCTGCCCCGATCCGACAAGTAGCAGTTTCCGCCGTGCAGCGGATTCCACCGCGGGAATCGCCGCAAGAGCCGGAAGCCGCAAAAAGGTTTCGATTTCCTCGGTTGTGTTTATTGTATCATCGAGATACTCAAGGAAGAGGGCTAGTCCCAAACCGAATAGCGTTGAGAGAAAGAAAGCCGCAACAACCGTCATCAAACGCCGCGGCGAAACGGGCGTCTCGTTGGGAATCGCATAGTCGGCGATACTGATATTGTTGTCCGAACCCTGGCTCGCAATATCGTTTCCGCTTTGCTGTTTACGCAGGTTGTCAAGAAAGCCCTTGTTCGTTTCAATATTCTGCTCTAGCAGGCGGATTTGGACAGCTCCAACGTTCTGCCCTTGGGCCAGATTGTACTGCTCGTTATATGCCTTTCTAATTTTGTCTTCGCGATCTTTGGCCTGCTGATAATCTGTCCGAAGGCTATCGAGCAAGACCTGCATACTGCGTTTTCGAAAATCGTCTAGTTCCGCCTTGTTCTTTTGCACCTCACGGGCAATCGAATCTTCGAGGCTTTTAATCTGTGTGTCGATTTCGCGAATTTCCGGAGCCGATTCCTTGTATTCTTCCAATAGTTTTGCACGGCTTGCCTTTAGCTCCGCGATTTTTTTCTGCGTTTCGTTTCTTAACTCTCGGAGACTGTTTTCCTGCTCGGTTATGTAGCGAGCCATTCTTTCTTCGGTCAACGCCTTTGCGTTATCCGGCGAGCTTAAAACGGAATTGTACTTTGCCTCCGCTAGCTTTCGAGCGTTTTCGGCCTCGAGCAAATCGCGGTTAAGGCCGGAAAGGCGGCCAAGAACGATTGTCTGCTCGCCTTCGGTTTTAAGAATGCCCGCAGTTTTCTTGAGTTCGACGAGTTTCAGCTCATCGTTTTTGATTTCCGATTGCAGTTCAGCAATGCGCTGTTGAAGAAAATCGTTCGTTTTTCGGCTGACACCGGAACGCTTTTCCCAATTAGCCTTGACAAAGGTTTCTCCTATTGCATTTACGACAAATGCGGCGAACTTCGGGTCCGTATGCCGAAACGAAAGTTCGATGAGCCGCGTATCCTTGAATGTGGCGCGGGATTCGCGAACGGGCTCGATACTCAACGCTGGCTTTATCAATTCGACATAGGGGGCAAGGCGCATCGCATCGGCGATCTCGTCATTTGCCAACAGGCTTGAATCTATCGGATCCTGGCCGCTTTTTGAATCGTCTTTTTTTGTCCCGTCACCGGCTAGACCAAACGTTCTGAGCAAAGATTGCCAGTAACCGACGCTTTTCTTCTCAGCTTGCAACTCCTTGCTCGTATCAAGGTTATGCTCTTTTATCACCCGCCGGAGCAGTGCATCGCTGCCGAGCAATTGAAGCTGAGTATTGAAGTAAGATGGATCCGGATTGGAAAGCGGACGCTGGCGGTCGCTCGTCACTAGATCTGGATTTATCTGCTCAAGGTCAACCTGAATCGTCGCCTTTGCTAGATAAATGTTTGGCTTTCGCGCAATATAAATGGCTACCAGCGTTGTTATGAGCACGGTTATGCCGGCAATAAGCCAGAGCCGTTTTCGTATTGCCCGCCAATATTCAAGCAGCGGAAAGCTCTCAGGTTCATATGTCTGACGGTAACCTGGGTAGCGGCCAATTGACGGCAATGGGGTCTCCAAGACTCGTTCCAGATCTACCGGCTCTGTAACTGGTTTTTTCAAAATTTCCCGACTTTCTTTCATTGTATTGTTTCCGGCAAACGCTAGTGAATCCTGTAAAAGATCGCAGGAATACCGCCCGTAATAGATCGTCCTATGCTTTGGATTATGTTTTTAGCTGGATCCTGACTGATAGCCACAATGTCGTTAGGTTCGAGGTACGGATCCGGCGCCTGTTTTTTTGCGATCTTGTCCAGATCGTAAACGAGCTCCTCACGCTCGGCTGAGCCCGGTTTTTGTCTAAAGACACGAATTTTTCCTTTATCTGCAGCGGATTTGAGTCCCTCGGCCGAGCTTATTGCCTGCATTAGAGTGATCCGCTCCTTGAAATTGACCGGTCCCTGCTTTACGACGTTGCCATAAACATAGATGCTGTCGGCTTCGCGAACGGAAACAATGTCGCCGGGCCGCATTTCGGGGTTTTCTTTGGCCGAAAGGACGTCTTTGAGATTGAATTCCATCACCGTGTAATCGTCGCTATCGGGTGATTCGCCTATTTTACAGTTTGAAGTACTACCGGTACGAGCAACGATCAGCCTCGAACCGGCCTCTTTGGAAGGACCGCCGGCAAAAGCGAGCAATTCCAGAAGCCGGACACGCCGATTGATAATATAATTTGCCGGTTTAACTACCGCGCCGATTACTGCGAACGCTTGCGAGCGCTGCTCAACAACGACGACGTTGACCTCGGGGTTTCGCAAATAATCCTTTCGGTACGCCTCGGCGATCGCATCGGCAAGTTCTCTTTCAGTTTTGCAAACAGCAACAATCGGCTCGTTTAATCTAAAGAGTGTGATCGTTCCGTTGGTGTTAACTTCGACGGTTTGCGAAAGTTCGGGGTGTCGGAAAACTTGGATTGCAATTCGGTCTTGATAACCGATCCGATAGCGCTCTTCACCCGGCGTGACGGGCTGCGCAAATAGGTGAACGAAAGCTCCGAAGAAAACATAAAACAGCACGACATGCGCTAGACTCTTCATAAAACCACCTGCAACGACTCGTATTGCCAAAAGGCCAGAGATCTCGGTCAAGCAGGCACGAGCGGGCTGTCCCAGAGATCTGCAATAATCCCAAGCGTTTGAATGATAGCAAATCGAAAGGTTATTTGAAAACCCGCAACTTTGAAACAAGTGTTAAATTCGCTAAACTTTTCTAACCCGCAGATACCTAAATTATGGAAAATGCGACGCCGATGCTCCGGCAATATCTTGATATCAAAAAGTCCCATCCAGATGCCTTGCTATTTTTTCGGCTGGGCGATTTTTACGAGCTTTTTGACGAAGATGCCATTATCGGCTCGCGTGAGCTTGGGATTACTTTAACTGCCCGACAGAAAGATTCGGCAAGACCGATACCAATGTGCGGCGTTCCATATCATTCGGCGTCCGGATACATCGCAAAGCTCGTCAAGCGAGGATACCGCGTTGCAATTTGCGAGCAGGCAGAGCCTGCCGGGAAGTCAACTAAACTCGTTCGCCGTGAAGTGGTGCGCGTCATAACTCCGGGAACTGCGGTCGATTCGCAATTGATTGCGGACCGAGAAGCTTGCATTTTGGCCGCGATTTTCCGCGAGCGCGAGTGTTTCGGGCTTGCGTTTCTGGACGTCTCAACGGGTGATTTTTTCGCAACAGAGATTGCAGCGGCCGACGGCAAACGCACAGTCCGAGAAATCGTTGACAACTTCTCGCCCCGGGAACTTCTATTTTCTTCCCACCTCGACGCTTTCATTGCCGAGACGTTTCAGGTCTCGCTTCCGGACGGCCTTTTTAGCGGTTCAACCTCTGGTTCGCCGAATTCGGCTTTGTCGCCGGCTTTTACGCGTGTCGAGAGTACGTATTTCGAATTCGGCGCGGGCCTGCGTTTACTCACTGAACATTTTGGGACAAGCTCGCTTGCGGGCTTTGGGCTCGACGGCCGGCGCGCCGCAACGGCTGCTTCGGCAGCCTGCCTTCGTTACGCCCGAGAGACGCAAAAATCGGCGGCTGACCATATTTCCTCGATTCGCTATTTGGATCTCGCCGATCAAATGGTCCTGGACGGCCTAACGCTCCGCAACCTAGATATTTTCCCGGAAAGAGGTGACTCGCCGCGCCGCTGCCTTCTTGACGTTCTGGACGAAACGATAACCGCTATGGGCGCTCGCCTTCTGCGAGCCTGGATTTCGCGGCCGCTCGTAAAAGTCGATGAAATCGATACGCGACTTTCAGCCGTCGAGGCTCTCGGAGATTCGATTCTCCGCTCCGCAGTTCGATCGGAGCTCAAAGAGATGTCCGATTTGGAGCGGCTCGCGGGCCGCCTCAATCTTGGCTCGGCGTCGCCGCGGGATCTCGTTGCTCTTTCGCGCTCGCTGGCCGTTATACCGCGCCTTTGCAAGCGGCTCTCGGAGATCGAATCGGAGCTGATAAGACTTGTAGCTCAAGCGCTTGCTGACTTGCCTGATTTGCGGCAATTAATATCGGATTCAATAGCCGATGATCCGCCAAACAGCGCAAATGAAAGTGGCGTTATCCGCGACGGCTTTAATTCCGATCTAGATCAACTGCGTTTGCTTGCCCGAGAGGGTAAGCAAGCGATAGCTGCAATTGAGGAGAAAGAGCGCCGGCAAACTGGCATCAATTCTCTGAAAGTTCGATATAATAACGTTTTCGGTTATTGTATCGAAGTTCCTCGCACGCAATTGTCAAAGGTTCCCGAAAACTACGAACGTAAACAGACTCTCGCAAATGCGGAACGTTACACAACACGCGAATTAAAAGAACTCGAGCAGAGGGTTACCGGCGCCGAGGAGTCCGCATTGCGGCTCGAAGCCGAGCTGTTTGCCGGCATCGTCGAAACAGCCCGGAGAGCGACGCCGCAAATCCAGAATACTGCAAAGGCGATCGCGACATTGGACGTTTTGGCTAATTTTGCGGATGTTGCCGCCCGCCGCCGATATGTCAGGCCAAAGATTCACGATGGCGACGAATTGAATATTCGCGGAGGCCGGCACCCGATAGTTGAGGCTTTCACCCAAGAGCGTTTTGTCCCGAATGGGACATTCTTGAACAATACCTCAGACAGGCTTTTGATTATTACGGGCGCGAATATGGGCGGCAAATCTACTCTACTGCGCCAGGTTGCGTTGATTCAAATTCTCGGGCAAGCCGGTTGTTTTGTGCCGGCGGAAAGTGCCGTCTTGCCCATAGTCGACCGAATCTGGACGCGCGTCGGAGCGTCGGACGATCTTGCTTCTGGACGTTCGACCTTTATGGTCGAAATGACCGAAACCGCGACGATACTTCACAATGCGACCGATAGAAGCCTTGTTATCCTCGACGAAATCGGCCGCGGAACGTCGACATTTGATGGCTTGTCAATCGCCTGGGCAGTTGCCGAATATCTGCACGAGTCATCGCGACATCGGGCAAAAACGCTTTTCGCCACCCATTACCACGAGTTAACCGAACTAGCCGAGCACCTCGAAGGGGCGCGGAATTACCAGATGGCGGCATCTGAAAATGAGGGACAGGTAGTCTTTTTACATAAGATGGTCGAAGGCAAGGCGTCGAAGTCTTACGGAATCGCTGTTGCGCGGCTTGCTGGATTGCCGGCGGATGTTATTGCGCGGGCCGAAGATGTTCTCCAAAGGCTCGAAAAATATGAGCTTGCGGTGTTTAGCGAAAACGCGAGAAACGCTTTTTCTGCGGCTGCCGGCAGAAATGCAGCCATTCAGTTTTCGCTTTTCGAGGCGACAAATCGCAGCGCCGTCGAAGAACTTTTGAAATATGATCCGGAGTCTCTGACGGATGCCGAATGCCGGGAATTGCTGACCCGCGTCAGAAAAAGATTGATTTAGCTTTCAACGACATTGCATGAATTTAACATCTCAGATGGGTAAAAATGTGATCCACTATTCGAAAAACCACATTGGCCGAATCTTTTTTATTGGAATTGCCGGACCGGAAATTGACGCAAAGACAGAGGAGTTGCTCAACGAAGTGCGGCCAGGTGGAGTCTGTCTTTTTGCGCGAAATATACGTTCAGCAGAGCAAACCAGGCAATTGACCGACAGTTTAAAGAGAATTCTAGGTAACTCGCTGTTAATCAGCATTGACCAAGAGGGCGGCCTTGTCGATCGGCTAAAGCGCATACTCGAGCCGATGCCCG
>PSMA01000037.1:0-15554 GCA_040289905.1 Blastocatellia bacterium | reverse complement strand
TGGCAAGTATCAAAACCTCGGAACAAGCCAATATGCTCGGTAAACTTACCGCACGAGCTTTGCGTCAACTTGGAATCAACATTAATTTTGCGCCGGTAGTCGACGTAATAGATGAAAAAAGGAAAACCACAAATAACGGCCTGTATTCGAGAAATTTTGGCAGCGATGCAGAGTCGACCTCGCAATTAGCGGATGCGTACCTTCGCGGACTTTCGGAGAATGGCGTAATCGGTTGCCTGAAGCACTTCCCTGGTCTCGGAGCCTCGCGGGTCGATTCTCATTCGGAATTGCCGATCGTAGAAATCGACCGTGAGACGCTTCAATCTGTTGATCTGCTCCCGTATCGCCGATTGCTTGCCCGCAGGGATAACGCTATGATTATGACCGCACATTGCTCATATCCAAATGCCGGCCTGCAAGGCAATGATGCTGACGGCTCACTTATCCCGGCTTCGCTCGATCGGCGCGTACTGGAAGATTTGCTCCGAAACGAGATTGGGTTTCGGGGCCTCGCAATCACCGATGATCTTGAAATGGGTGCGGTTACGCGAAATTTTGGAATCGGTGAAGCGTGCAGGCGCGCCGTGTTAGCTGGAGCGGACATGCTCGCAATATGTGCAAGTTCAGATGCAGTTCGGACCGGCTTTGAAGTAATTAGCGAGGCTGCCGACTCGGGTATTATTCCGACTTCGCGGCTAGCACAAGCGTTAGAGCGAATCGACATACTTGCGCAGAGCACTTCGCCGAGCGCACAATTCTCTTTGGATGAGCTGGAAGAAATTTCATCTGAAATTCGTGAATTGAAAGCGGGACTTTGAGGCCGAGTGGGCCTAGCTACCATAAAACGACAATGAATTTTACTCGGATAACTACCTTTTTGCTGATTCTTCTTTTTCTCTCGGCAATTGGATGCCGTCGCCAAAAGACAGATGTAGTCACTGCTGCATTGGCTGAGCCATTTTCGACTCTCGATTCGCTGACAAGCACTTCCTCTGAAGCCGCTGCGGAGCGAATGCGAAGTCTTATTTTCAATTCTCTACTCCGCAAAAATGAAAAATTCGAATACGTAGGCGAGCTTGCCAGCGAATACTCGATAGGAGAGGACGGCACAACGATCACCTTCAGACTCCGCGACGGTGTTAAATTTCACAACGGAAAAGAATTTACAGCCGCCGATGTTAAATATACATTTGACACGCTTTTTGCGAGCAAGGCCTATAAGGCGGGATCCTTTTTTGAAACTATTGGCAACAGGCGCCAGCCGCATATTACGTCACTCACGACGCCGGACCCTAAGACGGTGGTCTTCGTCGTTGCAAAAACCGCGCTCATAAACAAACTTCTTTCGAATCTTGTCGCCATTCCAATAATTGCCGAGGGGACCGCCGGCCAACAGTCCGAAACCCCAATCGGAACAGGGCCCTTCAAATTTGTTTTCTTTGACCGCTCTCAAAATATTGTAGAGCTTGCTGCAAATCCAGATTATTGGGACGGTCCGCCAAAATTTCCGACGCTTCGTGTGAAGACCGTTTCAGACGCGAGCGCGCTGCAGGCCGAGCTCAAAACCGGCGGCGTCGATATCGCGCCGGCGCCGACCAACCTTACTCCGGATACAATTAAGCAGCTTGCGTCGGATGAAAATCTGAAGGTCGATCAGTTCGAGGGCTCGAACATTCAATATCTTGGTTTCAATACCGAATCGGCGACTGTCGACGATAAGCGTATTCGACAAGCAATCGCTTATGGCATCGACCGCGAAAAAATCATTTCTGAGCTTCTTTCCGGCCAAGCGAAATTGGCCACCTCGATACTGCCGCCTTCGTCTTGGGCCTATTCCCCCGGCAAGCAGTATCCGTACGATCCGGCCCGAGCAAAAGCCCTCCTTCGCGAAGCAGGTTACAAAAATCAACCGATTAAATTCAAATATTCGTCCCGAAGCGCCGCTTACAATAACTATGCACAGGCGATTCAAAGCTCTCTTATCGAAATCGGGCTCAATGTACAGATCGAAACGGTCGACCCGCAGACGCTACTCGAGCAAATAAAACGCGGACAGTTTCAGATGAATATGGGCATTTGGATTGGTGGGAACCAGGACCCAATCTTCTTGAAAGATCTGTTTTCGTCGCATCAGATTCCGAGCGAAGAAGTTCCTTGCTGCAATCGTGGCCGCTACCGCAACCCCGAAGTTGATCAGCTGCTGGACGAAGCCGTCAGCACAACGAACCGAAACCGCGCGCGCGAACTCTACACGAATGCCTGGGAGATAATAAGTGATGATTTGCCGCTCTTTCCGCTCTGGTATCCGTCGAACATAGTCGTTGCAAATAAGAGACTTGGCAATATTAAAATGAACGCGAGCGGCGATTGGACGTTTCTTAAAGACGTGACGCTTTCGGCGAATTAAGCCGCGTCGCGGATGCGGCGGGCGTCTTGACAAAATCCGATAAGCCGCTAAAATTACAGTTTGCGACGCGGGAATAGCTCAGTTGGTAGAGCGCAACCTTGCCAAGGTTGAAGTCGCGAGTTCGAGTCTCGTTTCCCGCTCCAGTTTTTCAAGGATAAAGGCTAAGGGATAAAGGAATATGTCATCGCCTTTGTCCTTTAGCCTTTCATCGTAAAGGGCGGCGTAGCCAAGTGGTAAGGCAGAGGTCTGCAAAACCTTTATTCATCGGTTCGATTCCGATCGCCGCCTCCACACATCTTCCGGGCGCGGCCGGGCGCGGCAAATTTTCCAGCTTGGCCGCGAAGCTTCGTTGATACCGACTGAATAATTCAGCGCACAGATGCGTTCAGTTTCTCAAGAGCCTTCGAGCCCGGGCACAGTTCCGCCTCGGTGAGAGCGTTGAGCGGCTTTGACGGCGTATGCAGTAAGCGATGCAGATCCGGCGCATTTTCATCGATAAATAACAATCCGGTCAGTATTTCCCGGCGCTGCTTAGCCTTTTGAATTGCGGACAATGCCGAAAATCGGTCAAACGGATCCCAGTCTTTTGCGAGTTTTCGCAGTCGGATTCGAGACCCATCGTGGAGCGTTAGGTCCTCGATATTGCCGGCCTCATAGGTCGCGGTTATTTCCTGCATACGCGGTACGAAATCCAGCAAGGCCGACGTTTCCATATGTTCGCGCACGTAGTCATAGGATTTCGTCGAGCCAGGATTGTTGTTAAAGGTTACGCAAGGGCTGATAACGTTCAATACGGCGAAGCCATTATGAAGGATCGCTGCCTTGATAAGCGGGACGAGCTGCTGTTTATCGCCGGAAAAACTCTGGCCGACAAACGTTGCACCGAGCTCGAGAGCTAGTCCGGCAAGATCGATAGCCTCGAAAAGATTTTCCTGCCCTGACTTATTTTTCGAGCCCGTGTCCGCTGTTGCCGAATCCTGGCCCTTCGTAAGTCCGTAACAACCGTTATTCATTACAAGATAGACCATTCGGACGTTTCGCCGGATCGCGTGAACAAACTGGCCTATCCCGATCGATGCTGTGTCGCCATCCCCTGATACGCCAAAATAAACTAAGTCACGATTTGCAAGGTTCGCGCCGGTAGCGACCGAGGGCATTCTTCCATGCACCGAATTGAAACCGTGGGAATTGCTGAGAAAATAAGCGGGAGATTTCGACGAGCAGCCGATTCCCGACAATTTGGCAACTTTATGCGGCTCTATATTCAGTTCCCAGCAAGCCTGAACGATCGCGGCGTTTATAGAATCATGGCCGCAGCCTGCGCATAAAGTCGAAAGCGAACCTTCGTAGTAATCCAGCGTATAGCCGAGAGCGTTTTTCGGAAGCGCCGGATGGCGAAATATTGGCCGTGTATAGGTCATATTTTTAATTTAATTTGCTCGTAAATGAAATCTGCAGTTATCGGCGTTCCGTCATAATTGAGAACGGAAATAAGCTTCTGTGGATTTGCTCCCGTTTCGATTAGAACGAGACTGCGAAACTGCGCATCGCGGTTTTGCTCAACGATGAAGATGTTTTTATGGTTTTCTACGAAGCTGCAGAATTCCGCTCCGAACGGAAACGCACGTACCCGCATCGAATCCAGAAAAATTCCATCAGCGGCCAGTAAATCCAGTGCTTCCTCGGCAGCGAACGTAGACGTGCCGAAATAAATGACGCCCGCGTTCTGTGCACTTTTGTCAGGTTCGCCAGCAAGCCGAATTTCTGGCGTCGGGACTAGTTTTTTCGCGGTTTCCCATTTTCGAGCCAGGCGGTCCATATTGCGGCGATACGCGGCGCCGTCTTCGGTGTAAACGGCCCATTCGTCACGTGAAGAGCCGCGCGTTACAAATGCGCCTAAGGTGTGATGTGTGCCCGGAATCGTTCGATAGGGTATGCCGTCTTCATCTACGTCGAGATATCGTCCAAATTTGCCATTAAATCGCGTTAAATTTTCAGCGGAAGCCCGGCGAGACCCGTTACCGCTATTTACCGAATAAATCGCCTCGAGCTGCTCAGCGCTCAGAACTTTGCCCCGATCCCAGCGCCGGTTGTCGTCCCAAACGAGCGGGTCCGTGACGTGGTCGTTCATCCCAAGATCGAGGTCGGTCATTACTATCACCGGCGTCTGCAGCCGCTCAGTAAGGTCGAATGCAAATGCAGTCATTTCAAAACATTCTTTCGGCGTTGCCGGAAATAGAAGTGGATGTTTGGTATCGCCGTGAGAGGCATAAGCAGCAAGCAGAATGTCGGATTGCTGCGTTCGCGTCGGCATTCCTGTTGACGGCCCCGTTCGCTGGACGTCAATTAACACCGACGGCACTTCGGCAAAATATCCAAGGCCGAGAAACTCTTGCATCAGCGAAAGTCCGGGGCCGCTTGTCGCAGTAAATGCGCGAGCTCCGTTCCACATTGAGCCCATTACCATTCCGATCGCAGCAAGCTCATCCTCGGCTTGCACGATCGCAAAGCGATTCTCACCAGATTCTGGGTCGACACGGAATTTCGACGCGTACTTAGAGAATGCATCGACGACGGAGGTTGACGGAGTGATCGGGTACCACGCAGCAATCGTAGCTCCCGCATAGATCGCCCCAAGGGCACAAGCTGAGTTGCCGCTGAAAAGTATTCTATCTCCGACGAGGTTGCGGCGTTCAACGCGCAGGTTGAATGGACCGCCAAAGTTTTGCTCGATGTAATTTACTCCGAGTTTCAGAGCCCTAATGTTCGGCTCGATAAGTTTTTCCTTGCCTTTGAATTGCTCGCCAATGAGCTTTTCAAGGACCGGAAATTCGATATCAAAAAGAGTTGCTAAGGCACCAATGTAGACTATGTTTTTAAAAAGTTGCCGTTGGCGGGCGTCGCTAAATTCGGCATTGCAAAGGGCCGTCATTGGAATGCCGATATGTGTGATATCGGTGCGAGTGAAATCCGGAGAAAGTGGCTTCGTACTATCGAAGACAAAATATCCGCCAGGCCTTACATCGGAATAATCTTTTTTCATCGATTGCGGGTTCACCGAGACCATCAGGTCAACGCCCGCACGTCTACCAAGGTAGCCTTTTTCTGAGACACGGACTTCGTACCACGTCGGAAGCCCCTGAATATTCGAAGGGAAAATATTCTTCGGCGTAACCGGCACACCCATTCGGAACACTGCTTTTGTAAACAGCGCATTTGCCGAAGCCGAACCCGTTCCGTTGACGTTAGCAAACCTTACTACGAAATCGTTCACTTTCACAGTACTCATTTTGAGTCAAAAGAGTCGCACGGTGGTAAGACACGGGGTTGTTATCCTATGAAACACCGTTGTACGTATAGCTGCGGCCTCCGGCCTTGGTAATATTGTAGAAAAATTTCTGCATATCCCAGGCCGCCGTCGGGCACCGCTCAGCACAAAGGCCGCAGTGAAGGCATACATCTTCGTCCTTGACCATAATCCGGCCGGTTTTCAGCGTTTCGCTTACGTAGAGATCCTGCGAGCGGTTAAGCGATGGCGCTTTGAGCCGCAAGCGGAGCTCATCCTCTTCACCATTTGCCGTAAAGGTAATACAGCTAGTAGGGCAAATATCCATACAGGCGTCGCATTCGATGCATTTCGGAGCCGAGAAAACGGTCTGGACATCGCAATTAAGACAACGCTCTGCCTCTTTGTAGCCCGCTTGAGGGTCAAAACCCATTTCTACTTCCTGTTTGCGGTTTCGGAGTGTTATGGCTTTATCCGCCTGCGGGACTCGATAACGTCGGTCGGGGATAACTTCGCTGTCATAAGCCCATTCATGGACTCCCATTTTTTGCGAGATTAAATTTACGTAAGGAGCAGGTCGATCGGCGATTAAATCCTTGTTGTTGCAAAGCAAATCGATCGAGATAGCTGCCTGATGGCCGTGCGCGACTGCCGTAATGATATTTTCCGGTCCAAAGGCTGCATCTCCGCCGAAGAATATACGCGGGTGCGTCGATTGAAACGTAACGCGGTTGACGATCGGCATTTCCCATTTATCGAATTCGACGCCAATGTCTCGCTCAATCCACGGAAAGGCGTTTTCCTGCCCTATTGCAACAAGGACATCATCGGCTGGATAAAACACCTCCGGCTCGCCCGTTGGGACTAACGAACGATTCTCGGAATCATCGTAAATGGCTCTGACCTTTTCAAACATAACGCCACGGAGCCGGCCGTCCTCGACGACGAACGATTTTGGAACGTGGTTATCGATTATTGGGATATCCTCGTGCAGTGCGTCCTCTTTTTCCCATGGGCTGGCCTTCATGTGCGCAAAGGGCGAGCGGACGATAACCTTTACGTCCTCGCCTCCGAGTCGGCGTGCCGTCCGACAGCAGTCCATTGCAGTATTTCCGCCTCCAAGCACGATGACGCGTTTTCCAATACTGTCAATGTGCTCGAAAGCGACACTGGCGAGCCAATTTATCCCGATGTGAATATTCTGCGCACCTTCTTCGCGGCCTGGAATCTTTAGATCGCGGCCGCGTGGGGCGCCCGTTCCGACGAAAATCGCATCGTAGTCCTGTTCTAGAATTTCCTTTAGCGACGAGACGTAGTGTTTGAAATGAGTATGGATACCGAGCCGGAGAATGTAATCGACCTCTTCATCGAGAACGCTTTCCGGTAGGCGGAAAGACGGGATCTGGCTGAGCATAAACCCGCCGGCTTTGAATTGCTCATCAAATAAATGAATCTCGTATCCGAGCGGTGCAAGATCACGCGCGACGGTCAGGCTCGCCGGACCTGCACCGATCAATGCAACCTTTTTTCCGTTCGATTCGAAAGGGCCTTGAGGCATTAAATGTTCGACCTCGCCCTTGAAATCAGCGGCTACTCGCTTGAGCCGGCAAATTGCAACTGGTTCTGCCTCGACGCGTCCGCGGCGACACGCGGGCTCGCAAGGCCGGTCACAAGTTCGACCCAAAATACCCGGGAAGACGTTGGAATCCCAATTGATCATATACGCGTCGGAATATCGTCCAGCCGCAATCAGGCGGATATATTCTGGGACTGGCGTATGCGCCGGACAGGCATATTGGCAATCTACAACCTTATGAAAATATTCTGGATCTTTTATGTTGGTTGGGTTCAAGGGTTAAATTACCTCTCTCGAAAGTCACGCGAACATCTGTCGAGCATAAATTTTTTGCTGGAGCTGGCCCAAAACAATTCTAATTTAAATTCTCTGGCCATTACTAGCAGAATTCAGCACTTTATCGGAATTTTTTCTCCAGGCTTGAGCCATGCAAAGCTTGCGGCTCGGACCCGAAACGCAATACCGAAATCCGGTTCGCTGAGCGAGCGAAGCAGCGGCCTTCGATAGATTGGAAATTTCCCTTCGATACGTTTATCATCATCTGAACTCACGCGAATCGCGAAATTAGCCCGATTCATCAGTAGTTTTTTCGCAATGGTATTGATCCAATCCTTCCAACAACCTACCGGCTTACCAGAATGGCTCGCAATCGCCGGCGTTTTCGTTTTTGGAGCTCTGGTTGGGAGTTTTGTAAACGTGGTTATTCACCGTGTGCCTTTGGGCAAGTCGATTGTGTTTCCCAATTCGCATTGCCCGAGATGCGGCGTCGCAATTAAGCCCTACGACAATATACCGATTGCAAGCTGGGTTATTCTCGGTGGGAGATGTCGAGCCTGTCGCGAGGGTATTTCGTTTCGCTATCCGCTAGTTGAATTGCTCAATGCATTTCTCTGGCTTGGGGTTTACCTTTACGCTGGCTTTACGCCGATTCTGCCGGTTTTTCTGATTTTCACGTCGGTGATGTTAGCTCTTATGCATATCGATGCCGAGCATATGATTTTGCCTAATGCGATCACCTATCCATTTTTCATCTTTGCGATCTTTTCGCGAATCGTGATTCCGGCAATTTCTGGCCGCCTTATGTTTCCGGATGACAACGTTTGGCCGGCTTTTGAACTAATCGAATATGGAAGCGTCGCGGTCTCGATCGTCCTGGCCTCGTTAGGAGCAATTGCTGGAGGCGGGTCGCTTTGGTTTGTCGGTGAGATTTGGAAACGTCTTCGGGGCGTTGAAGCAATGGGCCTTGGAGATGTAAAAATGATGTTCGGCGTCGGAGCTCTGCTGGGCTGGCGGCTGACACTACTTTCAATTTTCATTGCAGCGTTTTCCGGAGCGGTTATCGGAATCGCCGTAATCGCAGCTCAAAAAGAGAAAAACCTACAAAGGCAAATCCCATTTGGCGTTTTCCTCGGTGCAGGGGCCATAGTTTCGTTGCTCTTCGGACAGCGGTTGCTGGAATGGTATTTATCTGCTTTCTAGCTTCGGCGGCTGTGCAATTCAAGGCACGCCGGTGAGCAAAAATACACGGTTTTACCTAGTCGCACAGCGGAATTTTCGGAAATCCAACGTCCGCATTTCGAACAATTTACTAATATCGAACACGGCGCCGTCTTCGATCTATTATCGCTTTCAATCGGATCGACCGATTGCCCGCCGACTTTTAGCTGCTGCCAAATTTGCAAAAGTGTGAAAATCTGTCTTCGGTAACGCAGTGCGGTTAGTCCAGCCAGAGCTACAATCACGAGAATTATAAAGATTGCTTCTTTCACTGCTTGTCGGCTCCGTTGGTTGACTCTGCCGACGGTATCGGTGCGGATGGATCGATTTTCGAGAGCAATGGATTTTTCGGATTAATGGCGCGCAGTCGCTCTTCGAATTCCGATGCGTTTTTTCCGTCGGCCCGAAGCGTTTCGATCATTGCCTGTAGAGTCCGCTCGTGCTTTGGAGATTCTGAAAGACTTCGGCGAAAATGCTCGATCGCGGCATTTCGGTCGGGCGGTTGATACAAAAAGTAAGTCAAGCCGAGGTCCGTTCTGACGTCCACGTCTGCCGGTCGTTTCGCTAGTGCTTTACGGTAAAATTCACGTGCTTTTTCAAGCGGCAAATTTTCCTTTTTGAGGTAGCCGATGTCGAACCAAGCGTTTCCGAGTCCGACTATAACGTCATAATCATCTGGATCAAGTGAATTTGCGCGCTCGAGAACCGGAATAGCCCGTTCGATAATCGATGTATCGTTTTTTAAAGTTCCGTAACGATAAAGTCCGAGGCCAAGGCCCTTTTGAAAAGCGAAGTTATCAGCGTTCTGCTCCGCCTCTTTTAACTTAGCGTCGATTTCTTCGTTAGTCAGTAGAGCTCCTTGCTGAGAGGTTTGTGGATTGCCTTGTCCCGCAGAGCGGCTTTTTGCCTCGGCTTGGAGTCGATTGATTTCTGAGCGGTTTAGAAAATTCGCAAGGACGAAACCGCCGGCAAAGCCAGCAACTAGGCAGACGGCTGCCACAAGGTATAGATTCCGATTCATTACCCACCAATCATAGCAAAATGCCGTTCGCTGCAAGAAACGATGCCATTTAGCGATCGGCGATTAGAAAGGTAAACTTTCAAGACCAACTCGGCGCTAAGCTACTTCTTTCCGCTTTTATCGGTATCCGGCGGAATGTAAGGCAAATCTTCGGCTCGGCGTCGCTCCGGTGGATCGGTCGCTCGCCGCCGAGGCACCGATGATTGTGGATTTCGCCGGTCGATGCTTCCCGGAGGAAGCGTTTTGCCATGGACCGCCTCGATAAGAATTCGAGTTATTTCTTGAGAAAGCGTGCGATGTTCGAGAGCGGCGCGTCTCCGCAGCGATTCTTTGAGTTCGACCGGAACATATGCCCCGATGAATACGCCTTTTCGATTGGCCATAAGATGTCGGTGTGCGCTCCTGAATGTGATTTCAAGCTATTGCCGTGGGCAGTTGAAACGCGCCTGTAAGCCGAATTCTGTCCCCTCGATTAGAGGGGCGGCAATCATTCATCTAGGCTTGCAGTTACCCGCAAGCTCCAGCGACCTACCCGAAAACGCAATTTCGCCGGAAAAGCGAAAAACCGGGCGGGCAACCCTTCTAGCGTCTTCCTATTTGGTCTTGCACCACGGGGAGTTTACCTGGCCGAGAATGTTACCATTCCCGCCGGTGAGCTCTTACCTCACCGTTTCACCCTTTACCGCCGAACAATCGGCGGCCGGTCTGTTCTCTGTTGCACTTGTCGTCATCTGCCAAAACGGCAAATGCCCGGATGTTATCCGGCCCGCTGCCCTACGGTGTTCGGACTTTCCTCTTTTGCGCCAAAGCGGCGAAAAGCGATTACCCAGCGCGCTTCACTGCACGGCACGGTCGATTATAGCAAAAGATGTTGAACATTAAAACGCGAGGTTAAAAACCGAGCGCAAAGATCCTGAGGTTGCCGATTGGAGTTCAAGCCCGAAATAATTCCGAAGTTCCGACCGACAAGAGGTGAGCCCAGTGTTTTTGAAAAAAAATATCGGCTGCCTCCTCGACTTGGGCAGCAGTCTTTTTCGATAAAAGAACGGACGCGAGCTCACGTGCTTCTTCAAAGGCGATTGCCTCGATCACCCGACGAACGCGAAGGATGGAGTTAAGGTTCATACTCAGCTCATCGGCACCGAGACCGAGCAAAATTGGAACATAAAACGGCGATCCGGCCATCTCCCCACAAACTATTGCGGGTTTGGATGCCTTTGCCGCCGCTTCGAAAACCCGGCGAAGCGATAAAAGCACGGCGGGGTGAAGCGTCCGAAACCAGCCAGCGACGCCCTCGTTGTCGCGGTCAACTGCAAGGACGTACTGAACGAGATCGTTTGTTCCAAGAAGAACGGTGTCAACTTCCTCCAGTATCTGTTCGATACAAACGACGGCCGACGGGACTTCGATCATTGCACCGAGTCGCGGTTTGCCATACTCGACGCCGCGTTTTGAAAGCCTATCTGTTTCCTCCTCTAAAATCTGTCGAGCCACAAGAATTTCATCAACTCCATTTACCATTGGCAAGATGATATCGATATTCGTTTCATATGCGGCCTGCAACAGCGCCCGCAACTGCGTCCTAAAATGTTTATCCGCCGCAAGGCTAAGGCGAATGGCCCGTAATCCAAGAGCTGGATTGTTTTCCCGCCGAGCGGAATACTCAACCGTTTGTCCAACGCTTAAGTCGAACGTTCGAATCCTGGCCCTATACTCGCCGGCAAACTTTGCAATTTCGCGATAGGCTTTCGCTTGTACTGATTCACTCGGAAATCCTTTGAAGCGGTTAAAAAGGTATTCCGAACGATACAATCCGATCCCTTGAGCACCAAGCTTTTTTGCCTTATGAAAACTCGAGGGAACGTCGAAATTTAGGCGAATTGCGATTTTTCGCCCATCGAGCGTGGTAATTTCGCCGGCAGGAAACTTGTCGAAAGACGCGGAAAACTTCCCTACTTTTTCAATGGAGCTACGATAGCCGGCAATTGTTTTTTCGGTCGGGTTGAAGGTGACATCGCCCGCGTACGCATCGACGATTGCTTTGGTTCCCGAGCTAATTCTCCGCATCAGCTTGCGAAGTCCAGTGATGGCTGGGATTTCGCGGGCCAGTATAAATGTGTGAGAGGTCCAGCCGCCGGTTTCAGTTATGATTGCGGCCGGAGGATTCGCGGCGAGCTCTGCCAAAGTCGAAGGCCGCAATTCACGAGCAGCTATAATTGAGCCCGGAGCGAGATGAACGCGATTTCTCCCGCCGCCGAGTGCCGCCTGGAGCTGTTCGGCGATATCCTCCACGTCGATGTAACGATCGCGGAAATGTTCATCTGGTATCGTTCGGTATTTCCCAATGTAGGAATCCGTAACGATCTTTACCGCCCATTCGGCATTGAAGAGGTGTTGCCTGATTGCATTTTCGATCGATTCCTTGAGCGAGGAGTCTTCTAGGATCGAAAGATGAACATCAAAAATCGAAGCAAAGTTGTCGCCTTTTGAATTTGCTGCTGTAGCGATCCGCTCGAGTCGCCGGCAAGCTCTGCGGTGCGCCGCCGAAAAACGCTCTATTTCCTTTTCGACATCAGGCGGGGCGATACGGGTTCGGTAAAACTGGCGGTTGTCGCCGAAAAGGCATACGATATTACCGATTGCGAGCCCACGGGAAACCGGACGCCCGCGAATTACGAATTCAGTGGCTGTTACCGGCCGACGACCGTTCGATTGTGTCTTGTTATTAACGGCTCCCGACGACATCACTTATAAAAGCCGCAACCAAAAGTGTTTTAGCTTCCAAAGCCGAATCCACTGCCGCCACCTTGCGACGGGAAAAACGGTTTCAACAATCCGGCGAATGCCGCCAAATTTCTAGTTTGAATCAAGATTTCGCCCGGACCCGAAAACTCGGCAACGAGCCCTTCCCCGCTCAACATTGAGCGGAAAAATCCGCTTTTTGCAGCTTTGCGTAAATTATATTGCATGTCGCCCTCCCAGGCCACAAGATGCCCTGTATCGACGACGTAGCGATCTCCTGCCCTGAGTACTTTCCGATGGATCGAACCGAAAGAGGACACCAGAAGTAGGCCAGTGCCGGAGATTTCGAGCAAGAAGAGTCCTTCACCTCCGAAAAACGAGCGTGCGCCGCCAAACCGGGTATCGACCTTGAGGCTTGTGTCGCCTGCAAGATATGAGCTCGACTGGACGAGAAAGGTCTGGCCCTGCATTTCGATGCCGGCGATATCACCCGGCATTCCTGCTGCAAACGCCACCTCACCGGGGCCCCCAAGAGCCGTGAATGTTGAAACAAACGCAGATTCACCGCCGACAGCGCGTTTCAAAGCGCCGAACACTCCGCCTTTCAGTTCAGATTTCAGATCGATGTTGGCAGACATCGCGACCATCGCTCCTGCCTCGGCGTTAATCGATTGGTCCGTTTCGAGTTTGACGACTGCCAATGCGAAGGCCCCCTGATGCCCGATTTCCCATGTATAGCCGCGACCACGTCCTCGACCATCGGTGTCAAAATGAAATGCACCGGGCGGCATTATCGGAGCATTTGGCGCGACGCCGGAGACAGCAGATACCGCAAATCCGAAAGCACCGCAAAATCTTGAGTCAGGATTGACGACACTGTTACATCTCGGGCAGTTCATACAGAGACCCCTTGAGTCTTTCGGATAATAATTTCGCTCGCTTCGGCTGCGTCGCGTGCAAAATCCAGCAGCGAAATGTCCGACTTCGATACAACAAGGTTTTCTTCCCAAGCAGCGACGACTCTTCTCCAACAATCGCCGATCAAAACTAGCGGTCTTCGGTCAAGGACGCCTGTTTGCAACTTGTTCCATACGAGTGAGATTTCCGTTACAGTGCCCATCCCGCCGCGAAGAGCAACGAAGCCAACCGATCGAGTGATTAGGTTTTGGAGGCGATCGTAAAAATGATCCGTTGCGACTTTGTCCGTCAGAAAACGATTCGGCTCGGATTTAAATTGGTTCATCACAATTCCGAGAACACGCCCGCCGGCTTCGCGAGCACCTCGCGAGGCAGCTTCCATCACGCCGAGATAACCGCCCGTACATATCGTGTAGCCGGCTTTGGCAAGTCGATTTCCGACCTCGAGCGCTTCGCGGTACTCCAAAGAGCCCTGCCCACATTTGGATCCGCCGAAAATTGTAATAATTTTGCTGCTCACCGTATCTGTCACGTTAGAGGAACCTCGTCCTAATCGGTATCCGAGTTTTTTTTAAGCGATAACTCGCAGTTATTATAACTAAGCAGAAACCATTCTCAAATCTTCGTTTTCGATCGATTCTTCAGGCATTCGATTACCGGCCTGATGAACGGCTTTGCGGGTGTCCGTCAAGAGTAGGAGGAGGCTGCCAATAACGAAAAAGACAATAATTCCCAGAATGCCCTGCCGATAAGAACCCGTAATTCCAATCACAACGGCGAACACCAGATTTCCAAGCCATGAAGTTCCCTTTTCGGAAATTTCGTAAAGCCCAAAAAATGCTGATTCCCGATCTTTGGGAATCATTTGCGAATAGAGCGAACGCGAAAGGGCCTGAGAACTACCCAAGACCAACCCTATAAAAAAACCCATTACGACCGCTTGCAATTGGGTTTGAAGAAACGCATAGGCATAGATGACTATTGCACACCAGATCATCAAGCTTAATAAGATGGTTCGCTTAGCTCCGAGTAATCTCGAGATCCGCTCAAAACACAGCGCTCCGATAAAGGCGGCAACTTGGGCCACAAAAAACACGCCGATCAGAAAAGTCTGGCTTGTCTCAAGGCCACGAGATATAAAAAGCTCTTGCGACAAGAAAACCGAAGAGTTCAAAATCACTGTCTGAATTCCATCATTATAAAAGAGGTACGCGAGGAGAAACATTAGCGTGTATTTGAGGCCGTAGAGCTCTCTCAACGTCAGCCAAAGTTCGCGAAAGCCGATTTTAATTAATTGCCTGTGTCGAAGCCGATTCCTGTTCGTTTTTCTGGACTTTAGAAGCAGAAATGTGAGAATCGAAAATAGTCCCCACCAGAGCGAAGCCATTAGCATAGAAATCCGCACGGCGCGGCTCTGCGAAATACCTAGCTGTTCGGCGTAAAAAATAAGTCCGAAGTTGAGTACCAGCATCAAGACTCCACCTAAATAGCCTAGAGCAAATCCGTAGCTTGAGATTTTGTCTCGGAGGTCTTCCGTCGTCACGTCGATTAAAAAGGCATTGTAAAAGACATTTGCGGCTGCAAAACAGATATTTGCAATCAATAGTAAAAGGCAGCCCCAAAGGTACGAATCCCCCTTAACAAAATACAATATGGAACTTGCGATGACGCCCGTATAGCAAAAAAAGGCCATCATCTTTTTCTTCAGGTCTGTGTAATCGGCAATTGCGCCGAGAATCGGAAGAAGAAAAACCTGCAAAAAGATTGAAACCCCGAGCGTTGTAGTGAAGAGATTTTCAGCCGTTATCGAGCCAACTGGCCCGAGCGAAAGCACTATACCGCTGCGGCCGACGTCCTCTTGTGCCAATGCGGTTAGGTAAGGACCGACCAATACGCTTACCACCGTTGTATAAAAAGCAGAATTTGCCCAGTCATACATCATCCAGCCGAAAATCTCTTTTCGGCTGTTTTTTGGAAAATTGTGACTCATTGGTGACGATTGTTGACTCCTCGCGTGATAAGGCCGACGACGTTTTCCTCAGTACCCGGCGCGCTACTGAAAGTTATGTTAACCGCAAGCCGCGGGTAAATCCTAACGAAAGCAATC
>PSMA01000036.1:3153-25208 GCA_040289905.1 Blastocatellia bacterium | reverse complement strand
CCTCCTGGACCTCGATCGTAACGTCATAGTCCGACGGGTCGTCGCCCCACTTGATGAAGACTACGAACAGTTCCAAAGCGATAAAAAATAGTAAAAACAAAAGCCAGACTATGAATGCAGGCGTGTAAGAAGAAAGCAGACCCATCATCATCTCCACTTCGTCCAAAAACCCGGCTTTCGATTTGTATTCGCTCTCCAGGTTTTCCCGTAAGTTGCGCTTATATTCTTTTTTTTGTTTGTCCGCTCTAAATTCACTTATTTGCTGGTCGATTTTCGGAATCAACTCCGCTTTTGGATTCGGAATGGATTGGGTTGTAATTTCTTTCCCGACCGTCGCCATCCGACCCGTTCCGGTTTTGTCCTGCCGAACTTTAGTGGAAACCGCCGATATCATTGGTTTCTTGGAGATTTCGTCGATCAGAGCCGCGCGCGGCTTCTTTTGCTGAAATCTGTTCGCTTACCGCGGACGTCTGCCGATCGATCTCGCCCGATTTCGCCGGTAAACTTTTGTTCACCCGTTCTTGCGTTACATCGATCTTCTTCGTATTGATATCTTCCCGAAATACAAACTGATCCAGAATCACCGATCCAATAAAAGCCATCAAGACGCCAGTTACGACCCGAAAAGATAAAACCTTACCACGTTTTCTGGAAGACAGTATTATTTGCCGTTCTATTTGCAGAACGATCAGCGCCATCAAGAACCCGGCTCCGATGCTCACAGAAAGGCTGACACCCAGATAACGATCAGCGAATGCGGCGCCGATAAAGAACCAAAGCGTAGTCACGATTAAAACCGCTGAAAAATACTTTTTGACCGCCTTGTGTGAGGCCGCGCTGCAAAATTTAATAACATCGTAGCTATAGCCAAGAACCCAACACTGAAATCGCAGAAACCAGTCGCGCATTCTAGCTTCACCTCTCTAGTTTGAAAGTCCCAAAGACCGCGGTTTCGTGCTCTGACTGCAAACCGCGGAGAAAACCACTCTCGTATTTCGACTTCAAGAGTGTGAAATAAATACCCGATCGTTGGTCGAGTTCTTCTTGATGTATTTGCAGTTTTTTTATCTTCTCTTGATGGTCGCGATTCTCTGCCTGTATTTTGTCCGCTAGTTCGATCAGACCGGCGCTCTTTAAAGTGTCTATCCGACACTGCAGACATTGCACCTGTTTGTGATGAAATTCCATTGCGCTTTCGATCCGAGAGCTAATTTCTAAGGCAAATTGCTTTATGCGTTGGCTTTTGTAGTGGTTGTCCGGCAGCACGACTGCGTCGTTGTATCCAAGCTGCTCAAAATTTGTGTCCTCCAAAAACTTGCGGACCCCATTGATGCCCTTCGCTTCAGCTTCTTCGTAAATCGGCTCTCGAATTTTTCCATTTGCTCCGGGCGAAGCAATAAAAACCTCTTCGGAAACTGGCGGCGGATCAACTGCAGGTAACGATTCGATCCCGTTTCCATCTGACGTTGAAAACCATTTCGAAACAAATTTGGAAATTCCCAACTTCAATTTCTCTTTATCGTTTTGAATTTGCTTTACTTTATCTTTCACAACAGCTACTCACAAAGGTAATGGGGCACTTTGTACATCTTGTGCCCGCGCTGGTGGCACCTTCGGCATAGCGTTAGTAAAAAATCATTTCGATATTCCCAAGGATTCAAAAACTTTCGTCGCGCGACAGAATACACATACATTCGGTGGTGAACCTCCAACTCATCGCTCCTGGAGCAATTGACGCATTTGTGGCCGTCGCGCTCTAAGATTTCCGCCCTCTTAGCTTTCCATTTCGGATGGAGGTTTAGTGACCTGTGGCTTCCATGCGTCTCGGCCGAACCTTCACAAACTGCCGCTATCTCGGGAACAGTCGCATCGTTGAAATTCATAAAAGTCCTCCAAAAGTGAGAATTTCGGTGCGTGCCGCTCGGCTGAAACCTTGCCCCCCGCAGACGGATGAAGGCCAAAGATGCAGCCTTTCGCCGCGAGCTTGATTTGCCGAGCCGAGGCGGCATGATAAAAAGGCTCAAAAACGCAGGCACCGACGGCGTTTGTCTCGTACCCCAAAAGCCGTGCGAGTTTTCCGATTTGTATTGAGGTAACACGTAACGGCTTACATCTTGGCACAAAAATTACTCGATAAGTCATAGAGCACTAGGGGTGACACGGAACATCCCTCTTAAGCGAATTACGGATTTTTTTTACTTTGCGTTAAACTATTTTTGGCCGGTCCGGTGTATTTTTATGATCGCAGAGCAAGTCCTCGTCCAAAAATTTCTCAACCGAAAGCAGCGCCAGAAGCTCAAGAAGCCAGATTGGCTCAAAATCAAGCTCGGCGACCCAAGAAATCAGAACGCGGTGCTTGAACTAATCGAAGGGCTCAATCTGCATACCGTTTGTCAGGAAGCTCGGTGCCCGAATATCTTCGAATGCTGGACGGACAAGACCGCAACCTTTATGCTCGGCGGCGATACCTGCACCCGGCATTGTGGTTTCTGTGCGGTAAATAAGGGCAACCCGGAGCCTCTCGATCCGCTCGAGCCTCTCCATGTTGCCGAAGCAGTCCGGCATCTAGGTCTAGCTCACGCTGTCATTACTTCCGTCAATCGCGACGATCTCGCGGACGGCGGCTCCAGTCATTGGGCAGAAACGATTCGTAAGGTGCGCGAGCTCAATCCGGATTGTAAAATCGAAGTCCTGATTCCGGATTTCAATGGCGACGATTCGGCGCTGAACAATGTTCTGGCGGCCCGTCCCGATGTACTGAACCACAATACGGAAACTATCGCCAGGCTCTATCGGCGCGTCCGGCCCGACGCGAAATACGATCAATCGTTGGAACTGCTCGAGCGCGCCGCGCGCTTTCGCGACCGCGCATTTCCAGAAATGTTGACAAAAAGCGGTATTATGGTCGGGCTCGGTGAAACCTTCGAAGAGGTGGTAAGTTTAATGCACGATCTGCGGAGCGTTTCCTGCGATATAATGACCATCGGCCAGTATTTACAGCCTTACGAGAAGCGTTTGCCGGTTGAGCGATTTGTCACACCCGAGGAATTCGCTGAATGGAAACGCATTGGCGAATCGCTTGGATTCAAACACGTCGAGTCTTCGCCGCTAACGCGCTCTTCATATCACGCGCGTCAGCAAACGGAAAACGGCAAGACTAATTGAAATACCAAAACGGAGAGAAAGAATGAACGAAGCCGAGAAACAAAAAGCGATTGAAGTACTCAATAAAATTTTGGAACTCGAACTGGCTGGCGTTGTCCGCTATATTCATTATTCGCTAATGGTATTTGGTTACAACCGGATTCCGATTGTTTCCTGGCTGAAAGGAAATGCAGATGAATCTATGGCACACGCTCACAAGGCGGGCGAACTAGTTACTATGCTTGGCGGCCACCCAAGCCTGAAAATTGGCCCATTGCTCGAAACGCATAAACACGACATCGGCGACATTCTCCGCGAAAGCCTCGAGCAGGAACGCTCGACGCTCGACGCGTATTATGAACTGCTGAGCTTGGTTGAAGGCAAATCGGTCGCGCTCGAAGAATATGCCCGCGAAATGATCCTTCAGGAAGAATTGCATCTCGACGAAGTCAACAAAATGCTCCGTCGGCCCGGCGAAATTCAACCGTTTTCCGAATAACGCCTCACTGGCGAAAGTTGCAGTTTTTAGGAGGAATGCGGGGCGTGGCCGGCTCCGCTTTTTATGAGATTCGGTCTTATTGCCGGTAACGGCAAATTCCCATTTCTAGTGATCGAAGGCGCAAAAAGGCGTGGCGAAAATCTTGCCGTCGTCGCTATTCGCGAAGAAACGGATCCGAAAATTGAGAGTGTAACTGATACCATTTGCTGGGTTGGGATCGGCCAGCTCGGGAAAATGATACGTTTTTTCAAAAGCCGCGGCGTCGAAAAGGTGATAATGGCCGGCCAAGTCAAACATATTCAGATTTTCTCCGGAGCTCTGCCAGACGCGCGAATGTTCAAAATGCTTTGGAATTTACCGAAGAGAAATACGGATTCGCTTATCGGCGGCGTCGCCGCAGAACTGGCGGCAGACGGCATCGAGCTTATCGCCTCGACGTATTTTATTCCGGAACATCTCGCCCCGGTCGGTGTCATAACTCGCCGAAAACCCAACGCGACCGAAACCGAAAATATTGAATACGGGCTTTCAATCGCCCGCGAAATCGCGCGGCTTGACCTCGGACAAACGATTGTTGTCCGCGCCAAAGCCTGCGTTGCAATCGAAGCGATGGAGGGAACCGACGCTACAATCCGCCGTGCCGGCGAGCTAGCAAACGGTAAACTGACCGTCGTAAAGGTGGCAAAACCTAATCAGGATATGCGATTCGATGTTCCGGTAATCGGTCCGCCGACGATCGAGACGATGGCGCAAGCTGGAGCGACATGTCTCTCGATCACAGCCGGCAAGACTTTAATTTTCGATCGAGAAGAAACTTTGCGATACGCCGACGCAAGCGGTATCGTAATCGTCGGCACGCCGGCTGCAACTTTTCCAGAAACTTTTACGTAATGACGATTTTAGCCGCGCAAAACGACCTTCAAATCCGGAGTAAAAATGAAAACAAATTTTTCGCGTTTATTTCTTCCGCTTCTTTTGATAATTCCAATCGCGACGTTTGGCCAGGCGGTAGCGGTCTCGTCCGCCGACCGAAAGTCCGCAGAGGCAATCACCGCATCGCAACTCAGCAATTATCTGTATTTCGTCGCTTCGGATGCGATGGGCGGCCGCGATACTCCTTCGCAGGGATTGGACGTAACGGCCGAATTTATCAAAATGAATTTGCAGCGATGGGGATTCAAACCCGCGGGCGACAATGGCACCTATTTCCAGAAAATCGCACTCCGCCGCGAAAGCTTCGATCCGCAAAAAACTATTCTTAAGATCGGCGATAAATCTTTTTCACTAGGAGAGGATTTCTTTCGTCTTCGCGGAAGCGGCACCGCTGAAGGCGGCCTTGTATTTGTCGGCGACGGTTGGCTCGTCAAATCAAAAGGGATCGATGCTCATCGTGGCATTGACGTAAAGGGGAAAATCGTCGTTATCGCTCCCCAAAACTTCTCACAATCAACCATTTCACCGCGGCCGGAAGGCGTAACTTCTGAAGATCTCAAAGGTGAAAGAGGCGTCGATTGGGCAGAACCGCTCGAATACGCTCAGATAAAAGGAGCGGCTGGCCTCGTTGTGATCGCCCCGCCTCAGCTTCAAGCCATTTGGGGACAACTGCGCAACTTGCTAGGCCGCGGCACGATGTATCCGGATAAACTTCGCCCGACGCAGGCGAGTGTCGGCTCGTTACCGGTATTCCTTGTTGCGCCGCAAGTTGCAGAAACTATCTTCTCCGGTGAGAGCATAAACGTCGCTTCGAAATCGCCGGCTGAGCTGCCGAAGACAGCCTCGCTCTCGGCTGCTATTCGATCGGAAACACTCTGGACGCAAAATGTCGTTGCCATTTGGGAAGGCAGCGATCCGATTCTAAAGAACGAGATGGTTGCCATCGGCGCTCATTATGACCACGTCGGGACAAACCCTAACGCTCCTGGCGAAGATAAAATTTGGAACGGCGCCGATGACGATGGATCAGGAACCGTTGCTGTACTTGCTATCGCTGAAGCATTGGCGAAAGCAAAAACACGGCCTAAGCGTTCAATACTCCTTGTCTGGCATTGTGGTGAAGAAAAAGGTCTTTGGGGAAGCGAGTATTTCAATAGGTTTCCAACCATCGATATAAAGAAGGTGATCGCTCAATTAAACATCGATATGATCGGCCGAAGTCAGGATCCGAATAACATCATCAAATGCGTACGGCCTAATATGCGTTGCAATGAAGAGCTCTCGAAACCTAACGAAATTTACGTTATCGGAAAGGATATGATGAGCTCCGCGCTCGGAAAGGTCGTCGATGGAGTTAACAAGAGCTATTTGAATTTGCAATACAACACGCGATACGATGATCCCAAAGACCCAAACCGTTTCTTTTTCCGATCCGATCATTTCAACTACGCAGTCAACGGTATTCCGATCGTTTTCTGGTTCGACGGCGTCCACGAGGACTATCACCAGCCGAGCGATTCGCCGGATAAAATCGATTACGCAAAAATGGAGAAAGTCACTCGGACGATTTATCTGACGCTCCTACAACTGGCGAATCTCAAAGAAAGGCCGAAGATTGATAAACAGCTGCCGCCCGAACTGACTCAGCGGTAAAGGTCCGCCGTATCCGGTAAAATACTAAATTGCGGCAATCCGGTTTCGGAGTTTACCTCCATTCGGAAAGCCGCAAGTTTATGTTTTTGCATAATCAGATATGGAGACAATTGATTGGAAAGCTTTTGCCAGGGTCGAACTCCGCGTCGGACGCATTGTCAAAGTAGAAGAATTTCCCGAAGCCAGAAAACCGGCCTGGATCCTTCGGATCGATTTTGGGAGCGAACTTGGAATCAGAAATTCAAGCGCTCAAATCAAGGAACTTTATTCGGCGGACGAGCTCATCGGGAAACTTGTAGTAGCAGTTTTAAATCTTCCGCCAAAGCAAATAGGGCCGTTTATATCCGAATGTCTAGTAACGGGTTTTTTGGATGAAAACGGAAACGTGGTGCTTTGCGTTCCAGAAAAGACGGTACCGCTTGGGGCAAGGTTATTTTAAGACTTGATTCGATCCACTATCTACCTGCTCAACCATCAGATTGCTGCAGTTTTCGATAGGCTTCCGCCCGCGATAGTCCAAATTCTTTGGCGACGATCTTCAATGCTACCCGCCGATCAATTCCGGTTGTAATCAATTCATCCATTCGCCGCCTCAAGTCATTTGAAAATATAGACCGAGGCGGATTGTCGGTTTCTGGCCGGCCAAAAACTAGCACGAATTCGCCACGAGGAACAACCCGGCGAAAATGTCCTAAAAGCAAATTCAAATCTCCCGTGATCACCTCTTCGTGGAGCTTTGTAATTTCGCGAGCCGCCGCTGCCTGCCGATTGCCCAAGATTGCAGCTGCATCCTCGAGCGCGGAGACGATCCTTTGCGGAGCTTCGAAAAAGACAAGTGTGGCGGCGAGAGTCTTGACCTCTTCAAGCCGTTTTCGGCGTTGCGAGCTGCGCGATGGCAAAAATCCGCCGAAAAAGAACGAGTCAGTCGGCAATCCGGATAAAACCAGTGCCGCGACAAATGACGTCGGCCCGGGAATAACCCTAACATCCGCGCCAATTCGGCGTGCTGCGCGTAGCAAGCGATACCCCGGATCGCTTATGCAAGGAGTGCCGGCGTCAGACACCAATGCGACGCTTTTGCCCGATTGAAGGAGACCGAGAAGATCGCTTTCCCGTTCCTCCTCGTTATGTTCGTGGTAGCTGACCAGGCGTTTGCGAATGCCAAAATGCTGTAAAAGTTTGCGGGTCCGCCGCGTGTCTTCGCAGGCAATCAGGTCCACCGCGGCAAGTACTTCAAGAGCACGCGACGAGATATCGCCGAGATTTCCAATCGGAGTCGAAACTATGAAGAGCTTTGCCGCCATTTTTCCGTAGTTAAACCTTCAGCGACTGAGATCGTTTAACTACCGTTCGGCAAGAGCAATTGCTGCATTTATTCGGCCGCCTGTTGCAATTTTGTCCTTTAGTGCGTCGATCCGGTCTACCGATTTAAGCAACCTTTTTCGCAGCTCAGGCAGGCTCAAATTCGGATTCGCCGCAAGTATAAGCGCGGCAACGCCCGCAACCTGAGGAGTCGCCATTGAAGTGCCCGAAGCTTCACGGTACCCATTTCCGAGCCAGGTCGAAAGTATTTCGCGGCCGGGTGCAGCTATATGTACCGAGTGAAGGCCGAAATTCGAAAACCCTGCCAGATTGTCGTTGCGGTCAAGAGCCGCGACGCTAATAACATTCGGCAGGCCGTAGTTCGAGGGAAAATGCGGGCTCCGGTCGTTATCGGTCCCGTTATTGCCCGCGGCCGCAACGAATAGAATACCCGCGTCGCCGGCGGCACGAATTGCGTCTTCAAGTGCACGCGAACGCTGTGTCGAACCCCAGCTGGCATTGATTATTCGTATATTGACGCCGTTTTTCTTCCGGTCAATCGCATAGTTTATTGCCTCGATCGCGTTTTTGGTAGAGCCGAATCCCCCACGACCGAGAAACTTCAAAGGCAGAATCTTTATCTTCCAGTTGATGCCAGCGATGCCTTCACCATTGTCGCCTTCTGCTCCAATAATACCTGCAACGTGGGTCCCGTGGCCGTTGTCGTCCATTGGATCGCCGTTGCCGGCCTCTGCGTCATAACCATTTACGTCATCAATCGCGCCAAGCTCATCATCGTAATATGCGGGAACATTGGCGGGACGTATCCACATATTCTCCGCCAAATCCAGATGAGTATAATCCACGCCAGTATCCAGTACGGCGACTACTACGTCTTCGCTACCCTGCGTTTTTTCCCAGGCCTTTAGCGCAGCAATATCTGCATTCTCCTTGCCGCCGTGTTTGCCTGTATTGTTCAGTGCCCACTGATCAGGAAATTCAGGATCATTTGGATACGATGACGCACGAGCACCCGAGCGCATAGGTCGCCGCAAAGCGGACATCTCCGGATCGTCGAGCCGGATTTCCATTACCGGTTCGGCATATGTCACAAGGCCGCTCATTGCCTGGTACTCACCGGCGACCTCTTCCGGCGTCGCACCGTCTAAATCATCAATCGCATACAAACCGCCGACAGCTTCGATTTCGTCCTCGATTCTGTCATTGTGCAGAGCGGCAATTCTCCGGACCTCATCGATCGTTACGCCCGGACGAAAGCGCACCATTATTTCCGGTTCTGATTCGGTCCGGTCGCGACTAATCGTGACGGATCGCTGATTTGCATTACGAAATGCCTTTTCCCCCGATTCGAGCGCAGATCGCCAGCGATCTATTTGCCCAAGCACTGCCGCCAATATTACAAGCAGAGCAGCTATTCCGATGTTTATCCAAATATTTCCGCGATTCATATCGATTCCCCCCGGAAGTTTAACCACGGATAATGTTATTCTGGCCCTTGAAGCCTACAAGCCGAAGTTGGTATTTATCGGCCCGATATTCGTATTCGCGACCGCCGGCCTCTAAACGAATTTCCCAGCCGGTTGCGATCATCTGCGCCGCCATTTCGCCCGGAGCAGCTGCACCGAGCGACAGATCGGGAAAATCGCGATCGATAACGGCAACTGTTCTGACATCTGTAGCGGAAATCCCAAGCCGTGCGGCTAAGTCTACAATCGCAGCCTCGACGGCCGATTCCTGATCAAATTTCATACTCCGTTAACTAATTCTGAACGCCGGAGGCAAATTAGTCAATGCATTTACCGCGAAACGTGTCGACGCAAAACTCGGAAATTTGCAACCTCAACCGCCGCCGGTAGGATGTAGGTCGCACAGGCAATGCCAAGAATCGCGCCCGTAATATAGCGGCTTGCAAACGTGTTGTCCCAAATACCAAGGACGCCTAACGACCAATCGACACCGATCGGAAGCATTGCCGCAAAGAGCCAAAATCGCGGCAACGGCTCGAGATTATCCATCTCGCGCCATACTGGATAAACCAGAATGCCCGCGGCAAGTCCTGTATAAACTCCAAAACAACGCGAACAAACGGCCATTTTGTGGCCGAAAATAAAAAAAGACCTTTCGGGCATCTGATGGCAAATAAAGCTAAAGAAGCCGTAAATTGGCCTTGAGATTGTACCTAGGTCATTCGGGGCAAAAGCCGGCGCAGCAAGGATCGCCAGAAGCCAAGCCGCTGCAAACGTGGCGAACGCTGCCCAAACAAACCAGCTCCGACGCAGTAGTAGAGCGCTCTCCAAAGTCGAACTATATCGCAGGCGTTCGGCTCTCATTGATGATTCAATCGCGGACTAAAGATGGACGATTCGCACCGGCCGTCTTGCGTTCGAGTTTTTTTTCCGTTTCCAGTATATGCTGCGTCGTTTTTATCACCGTATCCGGATTTAGCGAGATTGAGGTGATGCCTTTTTCAACCAGGAAGTCGGCAAATTCGGGATAATCCGAAGGTGCTTGACCGCAAATACCAATTTTGCGCCCCATTCGCTTGGCCGCTTCGATTGCCATTTCGACCATCTTCTCCACCGCAGGATTTCTTTCATCAAACAGATGGGCAACCATTTCCGAATCTCGGTCGAGCCCAAGAGCAAGTTGCGTTAGGTCGTTCGATCCGATCGAAAACCCATCGAATACTCTTAGGAATTCGTCGGCAATTACAACGTTTGCCGGCAATTCACACATCGCGTATATTTCAAGCGCGTTTTCGCCCTGGACTAGTCCGTATTCCGCCATCAATTTAACGACGCGGTCGCCTTCTTCGACAGTTCGGCAAAAGGGAATCATCATTTTGATATTCGTCAGCCCCATATCCTCACGAGCGCGCTGCAGAGCGAGGCATTCGAGCTTGAAACCAGCCCTATAGCGCTCGTCATAATATCGCGACGCTCCGCGAAATCCAATCATCGGATTCTCCTCCGCGGGCTCAAATTCGCGGCCGCCGATCAGCATCGCGTACTCGTTCGACTTGAAATCGGACATTCGCACGATGACCGGCTTTGGGTAAAAAGCGGCGGCTATCCGGCCGACGCCCTCGGCGAGCGAACGAATAAAAAATTCTTTTGGATCCTCTTCCAAAATTCGATTGGCGATTGCCTCGATGTCCTCGCGGCGGCGAAGATTTGGATAATTGACAAGTGCCATCGGATGGATTCCGATGTGGTTGTTTATTATGAATTCAAGCCGAGCAAGCCCGACACCGTCATTCGGCAGACGGGAAACGACAAAGGCATGGTCGGGATCGCCGACGTTCATCATTATTTGGGTCTTCGGGCGAACGTCATCGCGAATTTTTATTTTCGTAACCTTGTATTCGATTTTCCCGTAATAAACGTTTCCAATATCGCCCTCGGCACAAGAAACGGTAATTTCCATTCCGTTTTTGATTTTCCCCGTCGCGTTTCCGGTACCGACGATGCAAGGAATTCCAAGCTCGCGGCTGATTATTGCGCTATGGCAAGTCCGGCCGCCGCGCTCAGTTACGATTGCGGCCGCCTTTTTCATAATCGGCTCCCACGCCGGGTCCGTCATCGTGGTAACGAGGATTTCGCCTTCCTTAAAACTGGCAAGCCGCGAAGGATCGAGAAGCACGTGTGCCGTGCCACACCCAATTTTTTGCCCGACAGCTACGCCTGACGTAAGCGGGGCACCGTGAATTCCTGTTAATTCATAAGTCTCGACGTACTGCTCGTCCATTTGCGTATGAACGGTTTCCGGCCGGGCCTGTAATATGAACAGTTCGCCTGTAATACCATCTTTTGCCCATTCTATGTCCATTGGCAGCGGACGTCCGGCGAGCCGGGAAAAATGCTCTTCAATCAGACAGCCCCATTTTGCCAACTGAAGCACTTCGAATCCGGCTAGGCAAAACCGTTTCCTTTGTGATTCGACGACATCGCGGATCTGCGTCCCGGTGCCGTCGTCTGCGAATACCATTTTTACTTCCTTGACGCCGAGTTTACGCGTGATTATCGGCCGAAAACCCTGCTTCAAAGTTGGTTTGAAAACGATCCATTCGTCGGGCGTTGCCATACCCTGCACAATCGCTTCGCCAAGACCCCACGCACCATTTATCACAACCACGTCACGAAAACCGCTCTCGGTGTCAAGAGTAAACATAACCCCTGAACATGCTCCATCGGATCGGACCATTGGCTGGACGCCGATCGAGAGCGCAATCTCGAAATGATCGAAGCCCTTTGAATGCCGGTAGGATATTGCTCTGTCGGTCCATAGCGAAGCGAAGCACTGATGACAGGCTTCGATCAGCCTTTTCTCGCCGCGGACGTTAAGCAGTGTATCCTGTTGGCCAGCGAAAGAGGCGTCCGGTAGATCTTCAGCAGTAGCCGAAGAGCGGACGGCAACTTCAAAATTCCGCTTGCCGATCCGCTGTCCAAGGCGATGATAGGCATCGATGATCGATTCTTCGACCTCTTTCGGAAACGGCGTCTCCATTATCATAGCTCGCGCCGTTGCCCCGACCTCAGAAAGCTTTTCGACATCGTTTACATCCAGTCCTTGTAACAGCTTCTTCAACCTGTCACGCACGCCATTAGTTTCGAGCAATCTGTCATAGGCGTAACTGGTCGTAGAAAAACCGTCCACTGCCCGAACGCCCTGAGAAGTCAATTCCCTGAACAGCTCGCCGAGGCTAGCGCATTTTCCGCCAACAAGTGCGACGTCGCCTGCGCCGATTTCGCTAAAATCAAGCGTCAATGGTTTAGCTTCGTTCATAGATGTCGCTTTTTCCTGAATAGCTCGGTCTTTCATATTTTAACTTAACCTGAACGTCCCACTGCAGCCTCCATCGAGATAGGCTCTTCCGGCAAATCGCTGCAATCCGAGCGAAAATACTTCTGTATCTTCGGATTGACCGCTGCTATCGATTCACGCAAACGAAAGTCTTTAAACCGCAGGCCGATATAAGTTTTGCAGGTCCCCTTTAAGTAATTTTCAGATCTTTGCCAGGAAAACATAAACAGCAGACAAGCCAAATTTGGATCATTGAGCTATCCTAATCAACAAACAGACGACGTTGGTCAGTTGTGGGGTATAAATAAATAATTCGCCCATTGTCAGTATCCCCGTTTAGCCTGAGCCGCAGAAACGAAATCCTCTATGTATAAAGACTTCAGATACTTGCATACATATTCGTCTCCTCTTTTAGTGAATTCAGAAAAGCCAAGCGCGAAAACTGATAGTTGCAACGGATTCTTCCTGAAATGATCTGATTTGCTCCCTAGATCAACGGTCGGCGCTTCAGCAGTTAAAAGCGGATCACTGCATCTGGCCCACCTTCTACGTGGACGGTATCCACAAACCGAATACATCTGCTTTCGGTCGTCATCACTACCGAATGTGTCCGCTTACCCGTGCCGAAAAATCGAACGCCGCGGAGCAATGCACCATCGGTAACTCCTGTTGCGGCAAAAATAATCTTTTTCCCAGGTGCTAAATCATTCGTATCGTACACTTTGTTAGGATCGTTGATACCCATTTCCTTAAGTCTGGCCGTCACCTTCTCTGCCGGCGGCACCTTTGTCCGATCGATACCGAGGCGTTCTGGGTCAAAGACGAGCTTGGCCTGAATTTCGCCATTAAGACATTTCATCGCTGCCGCTGTCAGAACGCCCTCAGGCGCGCCGCCGATGCCCATCAGTGCATGAATATTTGTCCCGGCGACGGCTGCGGAAATTCCGGCGGAAAGATCGCCGTCAGAAATCAGGCGAATTCGGGCCCCGGAGGCTCGCACCTCCGCGATCAATTGTTTGTGCCTTGGCCGGTCAAGGCAGATGATAGTTAGGTCTTCGACATCGCGGCCAAGCCGGCGGGCAATGTTTTTCAGGTTTTCCTGAACCGGCGCTTCAATGTCAACCGCGCCGCGGCACGACGGGCCAACTACTATCTTGTCCATATAAATATCGGGTGCATTTAGGAGCCCGCCACGCTCGGCAGCCGCTAAAACCGCGATCGCGTTATTTGCCCCGAGAGCGCATAGATTTGTGCCTTCCAGCGGGTCAACAGCGATATCAACTTCCGGGAAATCCTTTCGAACCTCATCCGGAAAAATTCCGCCGCCGACCTCTTCGCCGATATAGAGCATTGGAGCTTCGTCCCGCTCGCCTTCGCCGATTACAATCCGCCCACGCATTGGCACGGTGTCCATTATTCGCCTCATCGCTTCGACTGCGACATGGTCGGAATGTTTGCGATCGCCCTGGCCCATTGTTTTGGCAGCCTCGATGGCCGCCGCCTCAGTTACGCGCAAGAAATCAAGTGACAATTCGCGTTCCGCTTTCATATTGTTATCTGTATATCTCAAAAAATTATTGATCGGATTGGATTTAATTATGCTGGCATTCTATCACTTGTCCTGACCGATTTGACAAGTTATGCTCGGAATATTACGGTTTTATTTTGGTTTTTTAGCCAGAAAATCAGGAGTTTTGCCCCAAAATGACATATATCGTTACCGAACCTTGCGTAGACTGCAAATATACGGACTGCGCTGCCGTTTGCCCGGTGGAGGCATTCCATGAACTGCCGGACAGGCTCCTCATAAATCCTGATACTTGCATTGATTGCGACGCTTGCCTGCCGGAATGCCCAGTAGAGGCTATCTTTTCGGATATGTCGATTCCGGAAGAATATTTGCCGTGGCTTGAAATAAATAAGGAAGCCGAAAAATACCCGATAATTTCAACAAAACAACCGGCCCTTTTTGGTCCGAATTGTAAAGGCCAGCCGGAGTGACGTAATCGGCGGGAGAAACCTACTAAACAACAATGAGTCCAAATGAGTTTCGGATCCAATCCGGAGTCGCACAATGTACCGTTCTCTCGAAAACTTCCGATGGTTTTTACTCTATTCGCCTTCTGCGAAGATTAGATCGTTTTCGGCCCGCAGCTCTGAATTTTAATTTGGGATTTTCTACAACGCGGACTTAAAACTAGACTGGTCTTGAGATTAACTCGGCTGATAGTTAAACTCATTGCTTTGCGCCAGGAATTTTTTCTTGTTCTAATTCGCTAGATTTTTATGATCCCAAATTTCTCCGATCCGAAACAGACAAAGAAGCAGCCCGTCAGGTGCGACGAATGCGATCGCATAGTTACTCATTACAATACATTTATTTCACCAACAAATTCAGCTCGCAACGTCTGTTGGGAGTGCCTCGGGCGGCGCGAAAAGGGTTTTTTTACTCGGCCGGGTTTTGGGCGCGGGGCACGAAGTGGATTTATTCCCCGATAAGGTTGTGCGCCGCTGTGAATTTGTAGGCTATTTATTAGCACGGGCTCTGGAATGGCAATAAGACCAATAACTGAATACCCCGCGGCCGTACTTGCCCAGCGTGGACAGAGAGTCGAAACCTTCGGCAAGGAACTGGCGCGTTTATGCGCCGATATGTTCGAAACTATGTACGCCGCCCACGGTGTCGGCTTGGCCGCACCGCAAATTGGTCTTGGACTAAGGCTATTTGTAATGGATTGCGAAGGGATAAAATTGACTGCCGCTAATCCCGAAATTATCGCAACCGAGGGCGAGCAAACTGGGCCAGAGGGCTGCCTTTCCGTCGGCAAAGTTCCGGCCGTGCTGACAAGGCCGATGGCAGCGACCCTTCGAGCCCAGGACGAAAATGGTGAGTGGTTCGAGCTTCGGGCAGAGGGCTATGCCGCGCGCGCATTCCTCCATGAAACGGATCATTGCGACGGAATTCTTTTTATCGACCATCTACCGAAAATGCGGCGGGAAATGGTAATTAGAAAATTTCGCAAAGAAAAATCTCGCGCTTAAGGTCCCCAGCCAACATTAGTGACGTAGGAATCGCATCCGGTAAATCAGCCCGCCTTTTGCCTCGACGGCTTTTTCACGCTCCGATTTCACTGGAAAAGGGTTTTCGGAGGTTTTAAGCTCCTGAAACTGTTCCAGGTCCCTAAAAAGTCCGAACATTTCCTCGGCAAGGAATTCGATGTCCGTTTGCAAGAAAACAATCCCCCCAGACGTCAGCTTATCTCCAACCGCCGAAACCATTTTCGGATTTACCATTCTTCGTTTCGAATGCTTCTTTTTGAACCATGGATCGGGAAACTGGATAGTCACCGTCCGCAGCAAACCCGCTGGAATTTGCTCTAGCAAGAGTGGGAGCCAGAGCATTGCATTGCAAAATGTGTAATGCAGGTTTCCGAATCCGTTTTCTAAAGCGATTCTGTTGGCCTCATCGACGAGCGGCTTGCGAATTTCAACGCCGAGGTAATTCCATTTTGGCTCCGCCGATGCCATCTGAAGTAAAAAGCGGCCGCGGGCAGATCCAAGGTCGATCAAGAGCGGTAGTTCCGGCTCCCTAAAAATCCGCTCAATGTCGATCGGAGCGGGCGGCTGCCGGTAAAATGGCGCTAATGGATTAACGTGCTGATGAACTCTGACCCTGGCCATTGCTCTTCAAACTCTTCCCAGCAAACGAAAAATACTGAAAATCGATTCGGCGATGAAAACTGCCATTGCGATGACTCCGAACAGGTTTGAAAGTGCGCGGACGCTTCGCGGATCACAACTGAGTTTCCGCGGAATCTGCAAAATTCCGTAAAACACACCCGCTAGAAAGCCTCCTAAATGGGCAAAATTGTCGACAAACTGGTAGGCAATCAAACCGAAAGCCGCGATGAATCCAATATTTATCAGCATCGACTTCAAAAAATCTGGCGGGACCTGCCGTCGCCGTCGATAACCATAAACAGCGAGATAGCCGACTAGCCCCATTATCCCGCCTGAAGCCCCAACGCTTGGGGTATCGGGCAAAAAAATTACGCTAAAAATTCCGCCAGAAATTATTGCCAGAAGAAAGACAATTGCAAGATGCGCTCGGTTTGAAAGATACTCCATCAAACCACCGAAGCCGAACAAGGCTTGTGTATTGAAATAAATATGCAGTAGACCGCCATGAAGCGTTGCTCCGGTCAAAATACGCCAGTACTCTCCGTCATATATGACCCGCGATTTGACTAGACCAACCGACTCGACCGCATTTCCAATTCCGACCACTACTTCCACGATATAGACCGAAACGATCGCGACGACGAGAACAGTTGTATAGATTGCCCTCGTGCCCGCGGAACGACGGGCAAATTCAATCGCCTCCGGTGAGGGAACGATATCTTCCGCAGTTAGCGTCTTGGAATGGTAAATTCCGTAAATTCCAGCACATAAAAAGAATAGGCCGAGGACGAAAAATAGACTCCGAAAGAGGATTGAAAAATCCGGCCCGGCTCCGGCCAGAGCAAAGATTATCAACCATCCAATATGAGCCGCTACAACTAAGCCGCCGAGTCCGATCGCCCAATAAGATTTTCGGCGGATCGATCGCCGCTCCTTTTCGAGATATTCCTCGATATCAATCGGCGGAGGATCTTTTTCCTCGTCAAAAAATGGTTCCAGTGACATTTTGTAAGCGGCGGAAAAAACTAAAGTAATGCTGGTGGATCGATTAGACGTCTACATCGCCAACCCGCCATCAGCCTGAATGACCTGTCCGGTAATGTATCGGGCCGCGGGCGAGAACATAAAACACACTATCTCCGCCACCTCCGTTGCGGTGCCGAGCCGACCAAGCGGAATCTGAGAGAGAATCTTTTCGCGATATTCGGCGTTCATTCCGCTGGCCATTTCCGTTTCGATCAATCCAAGAGCAAGCGCGTTAACGGTAACCTTTCGACTTGCAACCTCCTTTGCCAACGCCTTTGTAAGACCAATCATTCCCGCTTTTGACGCCGAGTAATTCGTTTGGCCAAGCATCCCTACGACGCCGGAGATCGATGAAATATTCAGTATCGATCCGCCTTCTTCGTTTTTCATAATCGGGCGTAGGGCCGCTTTTGAAAAATTCCAAGCGCCTTTCAGATTCGTGTCAATTACGGCATCCCAATCCTCCTCCTTCATCCGCGGAATCAACTGGTCGCGCGTAATCCCAGCATTGTTCACAAGGAAATTCAAGCCGCCAAGTTCGCTAACCGCGGATTTGACAAAATCGGCTGAGGCCTCCGTATTTGCCACGTCGCATTGTGCGGCGAACACTCTAACGCCGAGCTCCGCTATTTCCTTTTGAAGACGCTCTGCTTCGTCGGCACTTTTTGCGAAGTTAAATGCAACGTTTGCACCGCGCCGCGCTAGCTCGAGTACAATTTCACGGCCAATGCCGCGCGTCCCGCCGGTAATAATCGCCGAAAAGCCGGCAAATTCTTTTTTACACAATTTCGTTCGCTCCATTGCTTAAAAGTCCAAGTTTTGATTCTAGATTCCGCAGCCGATTAGGTCAAAAGCCGGCTGGACAACTCGATGGCGCAACTATTATCATCGCCGAGCAAATGAAAGAGGGCAAATCATCGGTCTCACCGAGAGGAAATATGTCCGCTCTGCTCGATCAGCTCGAGCGCGGGAATACATGTCCGGGCGTCAACGCCGAAATTCTTCGTTATCTTGGTCGACGACTGGACCGTGAGAGCAAGCTTCGATTTTTAGACGTTCCCTGCGGAGATGGATTATTCTTACAATCTGCTGCACGCATATTTCCTAATTCTGAGAGGTTTGGCGCCGATCTTTCAGCCGCTGTCGTCCCGCGGGAAACCGTTGCGGAATTTGTCGCGATTGACGCAGCTCGAGAGCACCTGCCAAAAACATTGGGCAAGTTCGACGTGATTACATCGATTAGCGGGGTAATGGAATTTGGAAATGCTTTGTTTTTTCTCGAAGGCCTTCGCGAAATACTCACGGATAATGGAATTTTAATTGTCTCGAACGACAATCTGCTCTCGATTCGTGACAGATTGCTATACGCTTTTTTCGGCCGTACTTCGCAATACAAAGGATTTGTGGGAGATTTTCCGACCTGGAAACCGATTCCACTAGATGTCCTAATTCGGACGTTACGTGAAGCGGGTCTCGCGCCGTTGGATCTGAAGTTCATCGCTCCAAATATTCGCGAATATCTTTGGACTCCAATCGCATTACCGATTTACGGAATTCAGCGGCTTTACGATCGATTTTCAGGATTCGATAATGCAAATAACTCTGGATTACACTTGCGGCCGTTTAATTCGCTTATCTCACGGCATTATATTATCGCGTGCCGAAAAGTGCTTGCTACCTAAGGCTGATAGCAGTGCTCGGGAACCCAAGCGAATTACGACTCCATCGAATGACCCGTTGCTCTGCAAGGCGAGTCGAGTTCGATTCGCTGCTCGAAAGTAATGCAAAAGGTGCCGGCCGCCGACCGAAATTCGCGGCAGCTCTAGTGAGTCGAAATCGAACGGTTCGCCGCTCGATGGGCTGCGGGTTGTGACAGCATAGGAAAAACCGAGCTCCCGCAAAAGATTTTTGGTAATTGAACTGTAGCTTCCGTAAGGATAGGCAAAAGTGCGGGGGCGGAAACCCAGATTTTCATCGATCGCTTCGATTGATTTTGCAATCATATCACGCTGTGCGAGTACGCTTCGGCGTTCGAGATGGACGTGAAAATGTGAATGACTCCCGATCTCCCATCCCAATGAACTTAGTGTCCTAAGTTCCTCCCAGCTGAGCATCTCCGCCGGCAATTTTTCGTCCGCTTCGCCCCAGACGACGTTTGATTTACCGACGTCCGAAGTTACAACAAAAAGGGTCGCAGGAGCTCCGAAATCGCCTAGAATTTTTTCCGCCGCGGTAAGATTGTCTCGGTATCCATCGTCGAACGTAATCACGGCCGTTCGCGGACGCGGGAAGAGGAATGCATCGGAAAGCGTACAGAATCTATAGCCGAGCGATTTCAGAATGTGAAGCTCAAATCTTAGTAGTTTTGGTGAAGTAAAAAGTCCCCGAATCCGCGCATTTGCCGGCGGATAGCCAATCCGATGCAAAGCCAAAATTAGTGGAAAGTCCGACGAAAGCGACACCGTTTACCCTCCTTCCTGCATAGCTCCGTTTCTTGCAGCCGGACTATTCCGGCCTTTGCAACGAAAACGCCCGCTCCGGAAATAATTCGACCTGTTCTGATTCGGTGGAGCCTTAAGACCACGGTAACACTCTTTACATTTCTTTACAATAGGACGTTCCGAATGAAGCGATCCGGACTAGGCTTAAAGATTTATAAGACTTTCCCTTACAGTCGACGTTCTGGCAACGACGCGAAGAATGATTTTAAAAAACGAAAAATCGGAGTCCGGACGGCAAGGGCCCGAATCCCGATTTTCGCGTTAGACCATCTTCCACAGTTCCCCAATCCAGTAGAAGAGGCCGGCTCCGTAGTAACCTGTGTCAGGTTACACACAAGCTCGCTTTGCCGCAATCAACAAATTCCTGAAAAAGTTGTCGGACTTAACTGAATATTGTGTCAGCGTATGTCTTACAGCCGATACCTCAGATCAGGCTATTTTCCAAGCAATAGCGCGTAATTTCAGCATTGTTTGCGAGCCCTGTTTTTTCTAAAATCCTGCTTCGGTAGGTACTGATGGTTTTGACGCTGAGATAGAGCTCCTCCGCAATTTCCGAGACGGATTTACCCGAGCCAATCGAGACAAAGACCTCAAATTCACGGTCCGAGAGTCTTTTGTGGGGTTCATCGTCGTACCCCGATTGAATATATCCAGCGAGAAGCTCGGCGACCTCTGGGCTCAGATATTTTTGGCCGCGAAACGCCCGCTTTATCGCCTGCACGAGTTCGGCCGGAGCGCTTTCCTTCGTCAGATATCCAGAAGCACCGGCCCGGAGAACCCGGACCGCGTATTGATCGCTTGGGTGCATACTTAAAATCAGCACTGGCAAGCCGGGCTCCATTTCCCTTATTTCCTTCAAGGTCTCGAGCCCGTTGCGGCCCGGCATTGTTATATCCAGCACGACGACATCCGCTTTTACAGACCGTAGCAAACGCAATACGTCGTCGCCACTAGCTGCCTCACCAATTACCTCAATTCCCGGATCCGAATTGAGAATCTGAACGAGGCCATGCCGAACAATTGTATGGTCATCTGCAAGTATTACTCTTATCATTTCGTTCGACCTAAGATTATTGATCCAAGATTATTGTTGATCTCGAATTCGACAATCGTGCCAGAAGTTTTACGCAGGAGAATTTTTAAGGAGCCTCCAACGAGTCTGGCCCGCTCACGCATACCAAGAATTCCCATTTTTCCCGAACCGAGAATTGCGTCCTCCGAAATGCCGATCCCATTGTCCTCAACTCGCACCCGCAAGAGTTCGTCTTCTTGTTCAATCGAGACCCAGACTTCGGTCGCGGCCGAATGCCGCGCGGCATTTGTCAGTGCCTCCTGGACAATGCGGAATGCGGCCACGCTTGATTGATGATCAAGGTCGATATGCTCTTCAGTGGCAAAAAACCGACACTTTATTCTCGTATTTCGTTCGAATTCGCTTGCCAACCACTCCGCGGCTGCAACGAGTCCCAAATCATCTAACACCGGCGGCCGTAGTTCGGTTGCGATTCGCCGGACGGTGGAAATGGTTGCATCGATTTGCGCCGCAATTTTCTCCAGCTCGCTCCGGCATTCTCCGGCAAGTTCCGGCTTTCCGGCATAGGAAACTTTTTGCTTTAGAAAATGCACATCCATTTTTAGCCGAGTCAACAATTGGCCCAGCTCGTCGTGAATTTCCATCGCTATTCGCTTCTGTTCGCTTTCGCGGAGCGTTTGCTGATGCTGGCTGAGCTGGCGAAGCTGCTCTCGCGATTCTTGGAGCTCTTCCGCCCCGATCCGCAACCGATCGACAAGAAACCCAAGTATCGCTCCCTCAAAAATGAAGACGGCGATTCGGAGCGTCTCCTCGACGGTGCCGCTAAATGTGTAATAGGGCGGAACGTAATAATAATCAATAAGCAGACCGCCGAGAATCGACGCGAATATTGCCGGCAGCAAACCAACAAGCCAAGCAGTAGCAACGATGGAGGCTAGAAAAAGCGGGGCGGTGACGGGACGATCAACAAGCCGCCAAAGGCCGCCAGTCAACGTGTGTGCTACCAAAACGAGGAAGATGACCGCCAACACTCGCAGCGGCCAGTTTAACCGCTGAAAATACTTTCGAAGTCGAAACAGCATTGCGGATCAAATGACCTGCAACCGGCGTTGGGGTCGCCTGGCTGATTTCAATCTTGTTGCCCTATCTTAGCGCTTCGCGTTGTAAGGCAAAAAGCTTTTTTATGCCGGATTCTGCCAGCATCAGCATCTGGTCCATTTGCTCACGGCTAAAAGGCTCGCGTTCTGCTGTACCTTGGATTTCGATAAATTTACCGGAGCCCGTAAATACAACGTTCATATCGACGTCGGCCTCTGAATCTTCGTTGTAGGCAAGGTCCAAAATTGGTGTCCCTTCGATTATACCAACGCTTACGGCCGCGACTTCGGTCAAAATCGGCGATTGTTTCAGCGTGCCGTTTGACACCAGCCTACGGCAGGCGAGGGCAAGAGCAACGTAA
>PSMA01000036.1:0-3037 GCA_040289905.1 Blastocatellia bacterium | reverse complement strand
CCCCTGCCGATAAGACGCTGGATTTCTTGTGTTCGGCCTGATGGACGCTGAGATTCCCGCTGGGTGCGAATGTTCGTTGCCCGCGGAAGCATAGCGTACTCGGCCGTTACCCAGCCCGTTCCCTTACCACGGAGAAACTGTGGCAGGCGATCTTCGACCGACGCCGTGCAGATTACTTTCGTTCCGCCGACTTCAATCAGTGCAGAGCCTTCAGCATACGGCGAAATGTTAGGAATGATTCGCGTCTGCCTAATCTGGTCCGCAGCTCGGGAATCAGTTCTCCTGAATGTCATAATAATTCCGGCAAGTCCACCCTGAATATTTCGGTTCTAAAGTTCGACCGCTTCTAGCTTTGCGGGTTTTGCGCCGAGAAACCTTTCGGCGACTCGGGCAAACCTTTCCGCCGCGTCCGTGACGAAGAAATGGTCCAAATCATCGCAAACCGATCGTCGCTGTGGCGGAATTCGTTTGCTATCTAAATTTTTCCCGATGAGCAGATCGGCAACCTCTTCAGCTGCCGCCTCGCCGGAATCTATGAGAATAACATTTTTACCGATTGTGTGCTGTATGACGTCACGCAAAATCGGATAATGTGTGCATCCGAGGACGACTGCCTCGGGGCCGAATTCGACCATCGGCGCAAGATATCGAGCAGCAATCGAAAATGTCTCAGGTTCGGCCGTCCAACCTTCCTCGGCAAGCGGAACAAATAGCGGGCAAGCAATTTGCCGTATTTCCGCGGTCGGCGAAGCACGCTTGATAGCTTCAACGTAAGCATTGCTCGCGACGGTTGCCTCGGTTGCGATTACGCCAATACGTGCCTTCGCTCCACGATCGATAAGTTGCGCGACAGCCCGTCGCCCACCCGGCCCAATTACGCCAATGACTTCGATCCCGAGTAGTTCCCTAATTTTTGGTAAGGCAAGCGCCGAAGCCGTATTGCAGGCAACTACAAGAATCTTGATTCCACGATTCGCCAGAAACGCCGAATTTTCCAGCGCATATCGTTCTACGGTCGCGAGCGATTTCGTTCCGTATGGCACTCTCGCCGTATCTCCGAGGTAAATGAAATGCTCCTGTGGCAACCGATTATGGAGAGCACGATAAACTGTCAACCCGCCAACGCCGGAATCGAATATACCAATCGGCAATTCCCGCAATTTGTCTATTGTCTCAGTCGTAAAAGCCACAAAGCTTTGAGCATATTGCCCGAAACCTCCGTATGTCAATTCCCAGAAGATAACCCTATTTTCCATTAGGCGGCTCGGCAAAGCCGGAATTTTACCACTTAAACGAATTCTGCCCCTGGATTTAAATACTACCGCCTAAGTTGAGGATCCGGCCGATTCCTCACAAAACCGAGTCAAGGCGTTTCCCACAAACTTTCTCGTGAGAACTTTTAAAAAAATCAACTTGGGAGTCTCCTATGAAATCCTATTCGCCACTCCGCTATCTCGCGTCCATCGCATTCTTTACGCTTCTTATTTCGGAAATTTCGATAACGGCAGTCGCTCAGTCACAACCGAGTCAAAAGCGATCTTCCGGCAAAAACTTCTCTGCGGTGAAACAGTTGACCGACGATGCCGCATTGGCTGCATCGATCCGAAAACTCACGGACAGGACTGCCGACGGCATCATCGAACAGCAACGCGCCGACGGATCATTTTTCGCAGACCTAAAGGGTAAATTTCAGAATGTCATCCTCGGCAAACTTAATGCAAGCGGCGAGCCCGTCGCGGCGTGTATCGCAAGCATTGGCGAGGCAAATCGTTTTTTGGGCCGCGATCTTGAAACGGGGTCGCCGATTCGCAAAAGCGGTCCGGAGCCCGAATCGATCGATTTGATCGCAGCGCTTCACGCAATGAGCGTTGACGAATTCCGGTTTTACAGCCGTCTGATCTCAGATTATCAGTTGAGCCAAGCACGGCTAAGCCAATTGTCCGCGAATATTGTGATCCAAAACAACGACGGTTTGGCCGAGGGATTCAACGATATCTTACCTGCTTTTGTCATTGGCGAAGGCGGTAATTTTGGCCTAACGCGTGGAGCGCAGCGGCTTAACGTCTTCAATCAAGCCGCATCAATCTGGGGAGCATTTCTTGACAGCGGCGTGACGATAACGGTCGATGCGAAGTTTGACCCGCTGAAACCGTGCTCGTCTGGTGGTGGCGTACTCGCTTCGTCTGGGGCGTCCACGCTGCATCGCAACTTTTTTGGTGCCGAATTCACAAACACCTGGTATCCACAAGCACTTGCGAATAAGCGGGCCTATCAAGACCTACACTCTAGTCCTGACATTTCCGCAACGGTCAATTCCGATGTCGATAATGGTTGCCTCGGTCCGGGAACTCGCTTTTATTATGGTTATGACAACGCAGTTCCGCCCGGGCGAATTAATTTGCTCATTGTCACCCTACACGAATTTGGCCACGGTTTAGGCTTTCAGACTTTTGTAAATGGCTCAACGGGGGAATATTTCCTTTCGTTTCCAGATATATTTTTGCTCAAGATGTATGATCGCTCGATTGGCCTTTACTGGAATCAAATGACAAACGCTCAACGTGCGGCGTCTGCGATAAATCCTAACAACGTTCTATTCGATGGGCCGAGCGTAAGGCTTGAATCAGGCTTTCTTACTGCAGGTCGTGAAACCTCGACGGGCCGGGTCGAGCTTTACACCCCAAATCCCCTCCAATCCGGTTCTTCACTTTCTCATTTCAATACTGCTGCAACCCCAAACCTATTGATGGAACCGGCCATCAAATGCGATCTTCCACTTAATCTTGACCTGACTCGGAAGATAATGCGCGATCTTGGCTGGCATCGTGATACAACGCTTGATGGTGTACCCGACAGCATCATCAACGTCAGCCCGAACAACGGATCTGTCATCGTCGGCCAGCAAGTCATTATCGGTTGGACAAATACTGGCGGATTTAATCGAAACGTGACCATCGAATTATCGACAAATGGCGGGTCGACGTTCTCGGCTATAGCAACCGATGTTTCCAATACTGGCAGCTATACTTGGACTGTG
>PSMA01000006.1:0-101178 GCA_040289905.1 Blastocatellia bacterium | reverse complement strand
CTCCGACAACCGTAATTTTATGTCTTCCAACCATTTGCAAACCTTCCTGATTAAAGTAAATTATAACGAATAAACAATTTATTGTGTCACAATCGACTGCAAACGGCAAAAAGGCGCGAAAAAGCCCGACGCGCTCTCCCCTTCACATCGGGCTTTTTCACTGATGGCTTCGGCGTTAGAAACGCTTCCGCCAAAGCTCTCGATTCTTGTCAATAATCTTCTGCCGACAAAACCAAATCCTTTTTGAGGACAAACTGCAGAATTTCGCTATTCGTAATTTTCGCCTCGCCTCCGCGGAAACAGTCTGAAAGACCAACAACGGACCCAAAGCTGGTGCCAACAAATGCATCCCGCGTTCCCATGGCCATTCCGCCTATCGCGGGCCCGTCGTGTGTCTTTTGGGCCGGCAAAGAGTATGCCAGAGTTCCTCTTGACGGTTAAAGACCCAGTCAGAGCTGTTTTTCATCGATCGAACCTATCCGTGTGGGAGCTTGAGATACTTGAAGATACTACCTATTCGTTTGTTCCATGCACGAAATAGGATGGATGATCGCCCGAGCGGTGGCGACCGATTCACTTCAAAATTGGATGGCCGCCGCCGCGGCTGTGATCCGCAGTTGCGTTGTACTTAGGCCGGTCGTTGTGAAACAGGATGATATGTTCGCCTTCGAAGCGGACGACCTCGGCTGCGAGTTCAAAATCGCGTGAGTACTCTGGCAGCAGAAACGCGCAGCCTGCGTTCGATATGACGATGCCGGCCGCGTAAATATATCCGCCTTTATCGTATCGAGAGCCGGAATATTGGCCTGCCGGGACGGCGATGTCCGGTGAGTAGGACCCATTTGCTGAGGTAATGCGATCGGGTTGGCCGATATAAACGGTATAGTCAGAGAACCTCAATTTCGCGGTATAGCCATAGCTGCGGGCGATCGCAAAAAGGTCTGCGAGTCCCTTGTCAATGGCCAAAAGCATTGCCCGCTGAGGCCGTTTTGCGGCGAGAATACGTACGCCGCGAGGGGTAAAGGTTGCGTAGGCGAACCGATCGCCCGAGATGGCTTCCGCTTTTTTCTGGATATTGCTTGGCTGGCCTTTCGCTGGAGAATCTACGCCGAAAATGAGAGCGACTATAACTCCAAATAAAATTGTTCCTGTAAGCTTCAAACCCACCTCCGGTGGAGCGATCGCTGCAAAACTTAGATCGGGTGACGGCAGCTTCTGGATAAAGATGGTGCTGAGGGCGGGAATCGAACCCGCACGCCCCTAAGGGCACAGGATTTTAAGTCCTGGGCGTCTACCAATTCCGCCACCCCAGCCTGAACTACAAGTTTACACAACTTTTCTTGGCGACGAAAGCTGCTGCAAGTTCGAATTCTGCGAACCGAATAAATAAAAATGTTATGCTAATATGCAAACGGCAAAAAGGCCTCGCCTGCAGATATGGAAAACTATCTCTGGATGTTTTGGGTAATTTTGGCAGTTATTTTTGTTGTTGCCGAGACGTTTACGCTTGGCTTCGTGCTTCTGTGGTTTGGAATTGGGGCGGCGGTAGCGGCCCTGGTCGCAATGCTCGGCGGTAGTCTTTTACTGCAGTTTTTCGTGTTTGCGGTCATTTCGGTTATCCTCACGGGGTTGTCGCGCACAATTTTTTCTAAGTATTTAATCCATCGCCCGGGAGACGGTCCGAGAATCGGAATCGACGCTTTGCCGGGACAAGTTGGGACTGTAACGCACGCAAGCCGTGGAGCTTTACGAGAAGCTGCTGTCAAGGTCTATGGCACGGTTTGGACTGCGTTTCCCGAAGATGGCGAAACCGAATTTGAAGAAGGTGAAAAGGTAGAGGTAATCCGAGTTCAGGGCTCGTCTATCATTGTCCGGCGGGCGGAGAAATCTATACCCGATTGGCGCGGCGATTAAATTATTTCGGCGGTGTCTTCTTCGTCCCTATCCTGCTCGGCAGTGTCGTGGATATTGCCGAGGTCAAGAATCTCAAGCTGAACATCGTCGCCTTCCGCGACAGGCAAATCGTCGCCAGAGATTTTTGCGATGATTACAGTGATATTGTCCTCACCGCCATTGGCATTTGCCTGTTCGATAAGCGATACAGCCGCCTGTCCGAGCGAATCGATATTTTGTGTAATTGTGTGCTGGATCGCTGCCGGGCTCACCTTGTTGGAAAGGCCGTCGCTGCAAATCAAAAGAACATCGTTCCTGCATGGGCTCAGACGCGCCGATACGGGGAAAATTTCATTCTGTGCACCGAGAGCTTGAAGGATTACATTTTTCAAAGTATGGGTTTCAGCTTCTTCGGGAGAAATTTGTTGTGCATCGATGAGCTGTTGGACAAGCGATTGGTCTTTTGTAATTTGATAAATCCTGTTATTCCGAATCAGGTAGGCGCGGCTATCACCTACCTGGATAATATCGACGCCTCGAGCCGTTATGCCAATTCCCGTAAATGTTGCTCCCATACCCTGAAACTGCGGGTCTGTGCGGCCATGCTCGTGGACGAGATGATTGGCATAAAGTGTTGCGTTGTAGAGCTTCGCAATCAGCTCATATTCGGCAGCTTCAGGAGTGCGGGCGATGTCCTCAGTGTCTATTTCTTCGAGCAATTTCGTTGAGACGCATTCAACGGCCATTTTGCTCGCAACCTCCCCTGCAAGTGCGCCGCCCATTCCATCCGAAACGGCAAGAACAACGCCATTTTCGTCAACCGTGAACAACTGCGATTCGACAATTAACTCATCGCCATCGGCTGATAAAGTCCATACACGGCGTAGGCCAAGATTAAGGAGCAAATAGTTGTCCTCGTTACCTTTTCGGACGCGTCCAACGTGCGATGTGGCGTGAACTTCGACAGTAAACATATTCTGCGGGGTAAGGTTGCCGCATTGGAGAAAACAATGCGACGCAACCGAATACCGTTTTATCCCAGAGCTTGACTGAGGTCTTCGATTATATCCTCAATATCTTCGATCCCGACTGAGATTCTTATCAGGCCGTCTGTAATTCCGAGCCGGCGACGCGTTTCCTCCGGCACCGAAGCGTGCGTCATCGTAGCCGGATGGGAGATCAAAGTCTCAACGCCTCCGAGGCTCTCGCCAAGAGTACAGAGCTTGACGCCCTCTAAGACCTTTTTTGCCTGTTCCAAAGAGCCCGTTTCAAACGATACCATTCCGCCGAATCCACTTTGCTGCCGTTTTGCAAGCTCGTGCTGCGGATGCGACGCAAGACCAGGATAATAGACCCGTTCAACTTTCGGATGGTCAGCGAGGAAATTTGCGACTGCCCGCCCGTTCCTATCGTGCGCGAGCATTCGGACGGCCAGCGTTTTCGTTCCCCGAAGGACAAGAAACGAATCAAATGGCGAAAGGATGGCGCCGACGCTGTTTTGGACAAATCGAATCCATTCTGCATCCTGCTCATCGTTGAGTGCAACAAAGCCACCGACACTGTCGGAATGCCCGTTTAGGTATTTCGTCGTTGAATGAACCACGATATCAACGCCATACTCGATCGGCCGCTGGAAATAAGGCGATAAAAACGTGTTGTCGCAAACCACCTTTACGCCGCGAGAATGCGCAAGGCCCGAGACAGCAGCAAGGTCTGTGACCGTCATTATCGGATTCGTCGGCGTTTCGACGAAGATCAACCTTGTATTGGGCCGGAACGATGATTCGACCGCTTGCAAATCCGATGTGTCAGCGAGCGAATACTCGATACCGTAATTTGCCAGAACTTTAGAAAAAAGCCTAAAGGTTCCGCCGTAAGTGTTATCGCCGAGAATAACGTGATCTCCTGCCTTTACAAGTTTAAGGACAGCGTCAATCGCCGCCATTCCGGACGCAAATGCAAAACCGAAGCTCGCTCCTTCAAGTGCGGCGATATTCCTTTCCAGGGCGGATCGTGTCGGATTTTGCGTCCGGGCATATTCGTAGCCCTTATGCTTTCCCAAAGCCTCCTGGGCATAGGTCGAGGTTTGATAGATAGGGACGCTGACAGCTCCGGTCGCTGAATCGGGCTCATTTCCCGCGTGGATTGCGATTGTCGAAAAGCCCATAAATCAGTTGCGATCGATTACGTAGTAAAAAGCAGTGTAAAAAGCAGTTCAAATCTTTCAATGCTCTCGCAAGCTCGTAAAAATAAGCAATTTTCAAGGGTTTATGGTAACTTGCAAGGGGAAAAAAAGCAAACAGGGCGGTAGTGGTGGCCGATGCGGTTGGAAGACTGCGGTAGCTGCAAAATCACGGAAATTCTAGAAATGAAAATTGCGAACGAAAGCGGTTTTCAAATCTGGTTATCTCCGCTTCCTGTTCAAGCGTCAGGCCGATTTCATCGAGCCCTTCGATTAAACAGCGCTTGTAGAATGGCTCGATTTCAAATCGATGCATAAAATTCGTGCTGGATATTATTTGATTCGGCAGATCAATCGTTAGCAAAAAGCCACATTCTTGCATTGCCGCGGAAGCAAACTCAACAACCTTTTCGGCCGGCAGACAAATAGGTAAAAGGCCCGTTTTAAAGCAATTGCTGTAAAAGATATCAGCAAAGCTCGGTGCTATAATTACCCGGAATCCATAATCGTACAGGCTCCAAGGTGCGTGCTCGCGGGACGAGCCACAACCGAAGTTTTCGCCCGCGATCAATATCGAGGCATTTGAAAATTTCGGCTGGTTCAAGACGAAATCGCTGATTGGTTGGCCGTCGGGTTGAAAACGCCAGTCGTAAAAAAGAAACCGGCCAAAGCCCGACCGGCAGACACTTTTTAAAAACTGCTTTGGAATTATCTGGTCGGTGTCTATATTCGCCCTAATCAGCGGGACGCATTTTCCCGAAAATCTTACAAATTGTTCCATCCTGTTTTTTTCGCGACGAATTCGCGGACATCAACGAAATGTCCTGCGATTGCGGCAGCGGCCGCCATTGCAGGGCTGACAAGGTGTGTTCGCCCGCCGCGTCCTTGACGGCCTTCAAAGTTGCGGTTTGAGGTAGAGGCGCACCGCTCGCCGGGAGCTAAAACGTCATTGTTCATTGCGAGACACATCGAGCAACCGGGATCACGCCATTCAAATCCGGCGTCAACGAAGATCCGCGCGAGCCCTTCGTTCTCGGCCTGTTGCTTGACCTGCGTCGAACCGGGCACAACCATTGCCCGTACGCGAGGCGAAATTTTTCGGCCGGCAACGACGGCTGCTGCTAACCGCAGGTCTTCGATACGTGAATTTGTACAGGAGCCAATAAATACTCGGTCTACCTGGATCGCTGAAATCGACGTCCCCGGCTCAAGATCCATATACTCAAGCGCTCGGATATAAGCCGAGCGCCGCGATGAATCGGAGATTGCGTCTGGATCAGGGACAATCGAATCTATCGGAGCGGACATCTCCGGTGACGTTCCCCAAGTAACGATTGGAGCCATTGCGGAGCCATCGAATTCATACAGCGCGTCAAACTTCGCGTCGGAATCAGAAGTGAGTGTTTTCCAATATTCAACGGCCCGGTTTTCATCCTTCGGAGAGAATTGTCGTCCATTCAGGTACGAAAACGTTATATCGTCCGGTGCAATAAGGCCGGCGCGGGCACCTGCTTCTATCGACATATTGCAAACCGTCATTCTCGATTCCATAGAAAACGAGCGAATCACTTCGCCGCAATACTCGATCACAAACCCCGTGCCGCCTGCCGTTCCGATTCGGTTTATGACGGTGAGTATTACGTCCTTTGCCGTGACTCCGGGCTGGAGCTTGCCATCGATGCAGATCTGCAAATTACGCGATTTTTGCTGCGGTAGAGTCTGAGTGGCAAGGACGTGTTCGACCTCGCTCGTGCCGATCCCGAAAGCTAAGGCGCCGAAAGCGCCATGCGTTGCCGTGTGCGAATCACCGCAGACGATCGTCATCCCCGGGCGCGTAAGGCCAAGTTCGGGACCTAAAACATGTACAATTCCTTGTTTGCTACTACCGATATCGAAAAGCGTTATATCAAAGTCGCGACAGTTTTTACGCAGCGCTTCAATCTGGTTTGCGGCGATTTTATCCGCCATTGGCAGATGTCTGTCTTTTGTCGGCACCGCGTGGTCAATGGTTGCGAACGTTAGATCCGGACGCCGAACGCGGCGGCCCGATGAACGTAATCCAGCAAATGCCTGCGGCGAGGTAACTTCGTGGATCAGATGAAGGTCAATGTACAACAAATCGGGCCTTCCGACCCCGGACGCGACCAGATGCTGATCCCAAATTTTTTCGTAAAGCGTTTTCATTTATAGACTTGCTGCGTTACCGCGGCTTGCAAGAAAGCGGGCTGCGGCCCTGTCTGCAATTTCCCGACCCATTGTTTCGGTGCAAACGGATTCGCCGCCTGCCGCAATGTCGGTTGTTCGTAAGCCGTCGGATAGTGCGTCGGCGATCGCATCTTCTATTGCAACTGCAGCGGCGACGTTTTTAAAGGCGTAACGAAACATCATTGCTGCTGATGCGATAGCACCGATTGGATTGGCAACGCCTTTGCCCGCAATCTCGGGAGCCGAGCCATGCACCGGCTCAAAAAGGCCGACCTTTCCGCCGATTGTAGCCGAGGCAAGCATCCCGAGCGAACCCGTAAGGACGGCGGCCTCGTCCGAGAGTATGTCGCCGAAAAGGTTTTCCGTAAGAATTACGTCAAATCGCGACGGAGTTGTGACAAGATGCATTGCGCAAGTATCGACGTACATATGCTCGACCGTTATGTCCGGAAACTCTTCTTCGCTGAGCCTTGAAACCGCTTCGCGCCAAAGTTGGGATACTTCGAGTACATTTGCCTTGTCAACCGACGTTAATCTTTTCTTGCGGATGCGGGCCGCTTGAAATGCGATGCGAGCGCAACGCTCGATTTCCGACCGTCGGTAGCGCATTGTATTAAACGCCTCGTCGGCTTTGCGTCCACGCGGCCAGCCAAAGTACAGCCCGCCGAGCAATTCGCGAACAATGAGCAAATCCGTTCCAGCAAAAACTTCAGGCCGTAACGGCGAAGAATCTGCCAGCGCCGCAATTGCCGTTGCGGGCCGCAGATTCGCAAATCCGCCGAGCGCAGATCTTAACCTCAGAAGGCCGGCTTCGGGACGTCTTTCCCGTGGGTTCTTGTCAAATTCCGGATCTCCGACCGCGCCAAGAAGAACTGCGTCCGACTTAAGGCAACGGGAGACCGTAATTTCGGGGAGGGCGTCACCTAGGCCGCGGAGCGCGCTGCCTCCGATGGTCTCGATTGAATAATCAAAATCGATGCTTCCGGCTTTGCAGATCGCCGCGACAACCCTAATCGCCTCGGCAGTTACTTCGGGTCCAATTCCATCGCCCGGTAAAACTGTTATTTGCATTTTGAATTTTGAAACATCAGGCCGCCTTCACGGAGGGAGCGCTTTCGACAATTAGTGACAGCAAATCCTGATCATAAATATTCTTTTTCCGGTCGGCGAGCCGCACAAATTTCTCATAAACGAAGTCAACTTCATCATTTTCGAGCGGGCGCCCGAGTTCGGCAAACCGTGCAATAAGCGCATGGCGGCCGGAATGTTTTCCAAGTACGATATCCGACTTGGGAGCGCCGACGGATTCGGGTGTCATAATTTCGTAGCAAAGCGGATTGCTCAAAACCCCGTGCTGGTGAATTCCGGCTTCGTGGGCAAAGGCATTTGCGCCCACGATTGCTTTATTAGGTTGGACGCCGAAGGCAATCATTGAAGAGAGTAATTTGCTCGTCGGGTAGAGCTGCCGCGTATCGATGCCGTGTGTAAGGTGGAATTGGTCGCTTCTTACGGTCATTGCCATTACGACCTCCTCCAAAGCCGCATTTCCCGCACGTTCGCCAATTCCGTTTATGGTGCTTTCCACCTGGCGGGAGCCCGCTGCGATCGCAGCCAGGCTGTTAGCAACCGCTAGGCCAAGATCGTTGTGGCAATGCACGCTTACGGTTATATCGCTACCTGCAAATCGCGCTACGACGTCGCCAACAATTGCAGCAAAATCGTTCGGTAGGCAATATCCGACCGTATCCGGAATATTGATTATAGTAGCACCGGCCTCTACGGCAGCGTCGAGCGCGCGGAAGAGAAAATCCCGATCGCTCCGAGTTGCGTCTTCGGCAGAGAATTCGACTTCGTCGGCCATTGAAACAGCAAGCGAGACGGCCCGGCGCGTCAGTTCGATCACCTCTTCGCGTGATTTTCTCAGTTTATATTCCAAATGAATGTCCGAGGTAGCGATGAAAGTGTGTATTCGCTTTTTTGCCGCGGGGCGGAGCGATTCTGCCGCCCGATGGACATCCGCATCGTTTGCACGCGCAAGAGCTGCAACGCACAATCCGTTACACTCCGCCGCGACAGCCTTTACTGACTCAAAATCGCCTTCGGATGCACGTGGAAATCCCGCTTCCAGAACGTCAACGCCGAGCGATTCAAGCTGTCGCGCCATTTTCACCTTTTCTTCTAAAAACATTGAGCAGCCGGGCGATTGTTCACCATCGCGGAGCGTTGTGTCGAAAATAACAATTCTATCTGTTAACATAGTGCCCACCGGAAATTTACAAAGATTACTACGAGTGCAGAGGTATTAAGTGGCAACAAAAGTAAAAGTCAAGTTTATGTAATATCGAACATCATAATAAATTATGATAATATGATTATGATTTGAATTTGCGAGATGTATCAGGAAGAAAGCGAGTCATGGATATTAATCAGTTGGAAGTGCTAATTGCCGTTGCACGAGAAAAAAGCTTCTCGCGCGCTGCTGAATCGCTGGGCAGAACCCAACCCGCCGTCAGTCAGTCGATACGTCGTCTTGAACAGGAAACCGGAGAAAAACTCTTCGACCGCTCTTCGAAGGACGGGACGCTGACCCGAGCCGGACTTTTGTTGGTTGATTATGCGCGGCAAATGATGAATCTGCGTCAGGCGGCGAATACAGCTTTGCGTGAATTGCGAAACCTGCAAAGTGGTAAAGTGTCTCTTAGCGCAAACGAGCATACGGTTTTTTATCTTTTGCCCGTGATCGAAGAATTTCATAAGCGGCATCCGGCGGTTAAAGTCGAGGTTCAGCGCGGCGTCGCGAGCCGAATTCCAGATCAAATTACGGCACGCGAGGTCGAACTCGGCGTAGTTTCCTTCAAACCGTCAAACGGAACCCTTCGGTCGCTATCTGTTATGGTGGATGAACTCGTTTTAATAGCTGCGCCCAGCCATCCGCTAGCTGTGAGAAGTGAGGTATCTGTTACCGAGCTTGGCGATCAAGCTTTTATCGCACATAATGCCCCTTCGCCATATCGAAGGCAGGTCATCGAAACTTTTGACAAATACAACACAAGGCTAAATATTTCCATTGAATTGCCATCGCTTGAGGCAATTAAAAAATTAGTCGAAACCGGAATCGGCGTTGCTCTTGTCCCGAAGCTCTCGGCAAAATCGGAAATTCACAGCGGCCAGCTCGTCGGTCTGTCCGTGCGGGAGATGAAACTTGAGCGAAAACTCAACATTATTTATCGAAGAAATGCGGAATTGTCGCATGCTGCGGGCGAATTTTTGAAGATTGCAAAACAAATGAGCGCCTAAGCCGAGGAGCATTTGGCGTCGATTGGGGAAAAAAGTATAAAAATTGCCGTCGCTCGGTTACAATAATCGCCCAGAGTCGTCGGAAGAGTTTTAGCTGAATCGTATAAAGCCAAGGAACATTGATGTAAAAACATCGGCGGTCTAATATATGTTCGAACAATATACGCTTGGGATCGAAGAGGAATTTCAAATTGTAGATCCAGTTTCTCGGGAGCTTCGCTCGCACGTTTCCGAGATCCTTGCTGAGGGCAAGCTCCTGCTCGGCGAAAAAATTAAGCCCGAAATGATCCAATCGATGGTCGAGGTTGGGACCGGCGTTTGCACCAATATCCAGGAAGCTCGCGAGGATATTACTAAACTCCGCTGTATCATTTCGGCTCTTGCCAAAAAAAAAGGTCTTCGGATCGTTGCCGCTTCGACCCATCCATTCTCTAAATGGTCCGAGCAAAAAATTTATGAAGGCGACCGATACAAACTGCTGGTCGATGAACTTCAAATGGTTGCCCGCAGTCTGCTGATATTCGGGCTCCATGTTCATGTTGGGGTTGAAGACCTAGATCGTCGAATTCATATTATGAATGCGGCCCGATATTTTTTGCCGCATGTACTAGCGCTTTCTACTTCGTCGCCTTTTTGGCTTGGTTTTAACACTGGCTTGAAATCATATCGTAGCGAAGTGTTTAAAAAATTCCCGCGAACTGATATTCCAGACCATTTTGAATCTTACCAGCAGTTTCAGCGATACGTTGACCTTTTAATTAAAATGCGCTGTATAGAAGACGGGACTAAAATTTGGTGGGACATCCGGCCACATCCAAAGTTTCCGACCCTCGAATTTCGAATCTGCGATATTCCAACGCGCGTTGACGATACGATCGCAATTGCGGCTCTTTTTCAGGCGATTGTCGCAAAGCTTAACTCTCTGATCGATAAAAATTTAGGATTCCGGCTTTATCATCGCCGCCTGATTCAAGAGAATAAATGGCGGGCGATCCGATACGGACTTGACGGCTTGCTGCTTGACCTAGGAAAGCAAAAAGAGGTTCCGGTCCGCGACCTGATTTGCGAGTTATTGGAATTCGTCGACGATGTCGTTGATCCTCTAGGTTCTCGCCGTGAAATTGAACATATCCACACTATCCTCGCACGCGGCACGTCGGCTGACGATCAGCTACGAGTTTATCAGGAAAGCGGCGGAGACTTGAACGCTGTTGTAGATATGCTGATCGCAAAGACCCTGGAAAACGTCCCCGAAAAGTGCTTCTAGAAAGTTTAAAAGTCAAAAATTCCAGAAAGTGCGGTTCAATAGCTATTTGACCGTTTTGCCCGTCATTAAACTGACCTTTTTCTGCATTGGGGTGTTAAACAGCCATCAAAAATGTTTAACTAATCAAAACATTAGTGATAAAAATTTAGTGTTGCCGGATCTTCAAGTTTCGCCGGTCCGACGCCTTTCTTTGATTTACACCTAACGAACCCGAACGCACCGCAGACGTCTGGCTTGACTCTCTAAACGTCTATGAAAAAATCAGGCGCAGATGTCCGTCTTCTCAGCTCGCCGTCCGGCGTGCGTTCTGCCGGGTTCTCAATGGCTGAACTACTTGTTGTAATGGCAATAATAGCCATAATGGTGGCCGTCACTATTCCGTACATTTACAGTTATCGTGTTTTGTACAAATCTGAAGAACAGGCGCTTAAGATAATGGACGTAATGCGCGAGACAAGCCAGCTTGCTCTCACTCGGCGACGGACTTTCCGAATGGAAGTCGATATGACGGACAATGCACTTTTGATCATCGACGAAAACGGCCCTGCCGACGATACTTTGATTAAATCCATACCGTTTGAGGCGCCTGGCCTTCTTCGACTGGACGTCAAGCCCGCAGGAATTTCACAACCGAATCCACCAAATTACAATCCGGCAGTGTTTTCGGTTGATTCGGTAGGACACATGAGCGGAGCAACGCCCGTTGTTGGACATAGAGTGTGGGCGTTGCGGTTTCGGAGCGACGGGTCTGTAGTAACTGCGGCAAACAACCCGATTAGTGCAACGATGTTTATCTTCCCATCAGCGGGCCCGTCGAGCGACGTTCCTACTGATACAAAGCAGGTACGGGCAATTACTGTTTACGGCGGTAGCGGGGCGGTCCGCTATTGGAAATATGACGGAACTAGATTTTCAGCAGGCTAATTTATGAATCGTCGATCAACTGAAAACGAAATTTTCGACTTTAGGTCCGGGGAAAGTGGCTTTTCCTACATTGAGGTGATGGTTGCGATGGTAATTTTACTGGTTGGAATCCTCGGTGTACTTGCCGCAATTTCCGCGTCGGTCCTGCAATCCCGCGGACAGCAACAGCAGCTAACCGCCCGCCACATTGCAGCGACTACGATGGAATCCATTATGTCGGCAAAAGAAACAGACCCCACACGGCTTGGTTGGAAGGCGATTGGTAATGTGGGAAGCAATCCCGACGGAGCCGGTATCCCGCAAGGCGTCTTTCTTACTGGCTGGCGGCCAGTTTTGCCAAATGCCGGCCCAGACGAAGTTATTGGGACTGCGGATGATTCGGGTACTCCTCTCGAGGGTTTTCAACGACAGATAACGATCACCGACATTTGCGATCCAGACCGTCCTTCGCCGATTTGCCCGACTCCAGGAATTTGGGCTGTGCGTATGCGCTCGGTTGAGGTCAGGGTTCGCTATTCGATAGGGTTAGCAATCCGTGAGGAAGTGCTGCGAACAGTTTTGACCGATTATTCGGTGCAGAACTAGAGGATGCGAGTTATGAAAAGGGAAAAACGGGAACAAGTCGCCGGAGAATCCGGCAGGCGTTTCGATCGCGGCTTTTCTTTGCTCGAGTTGCTTGTCTCAATCACAATTTTTTTAATTGTTACCGGTGCGATCTTTGCGGCTTTACAGGCAGGCCGAAATAGCCGTACAACGGTCAACCGCGAGGTGGAACTTTCAAAGACGATCCGCGTTGGGATGAACCTCCTTGGCCGCGACACCTACAATGCCGGATATGGCTATCCGCTGAAGACGACTGTTGTTCTGCCAGACGACCGGATAACCACATTGCTCGGTATCCCAAACTATTACGACACTACACGCGATACTGTTCCACCGATTATTGCGGCCAATGACATAACGCTCAACACGCTAAGCGGGATGCGGACAGACCAGGTTACGTTCTTTTTTAAGGATTCCAGCTTTAATCTTGTTGGCCGGCCGGGAAGTGAGGTTTCTTCGCCGATCAGTATAAATGCCGCAACGACGACGGCTACCGGAATTGATGAAATCGTACCTCTGTCAGGCAGTAATGCTGCTTGCCGGATCAACGATCTTTATTTAATCACCGGAAATACAGGAGCCACGTTAGGTGTATCGACTGGTCTTGCGGGCTCAAATAAAGTCCAATTTGCCAATGGCGACCCGCTTAATTTCAATCAAACGGGCCCCTCCGGCCCGTTGCGCGGAATCACTGTGCCGGCTAGCCTGCAAAGGGTAAAGATGGTTACCTATTTTGTAACAACCGATGGGATTCTGACACGTCGCGAATACGTCAACACGACTGCGCCAACTCCATTTGTCGACGAGCCCCTGGTTTACGGGGTTGAAGATTTTCAGATCAAGTACGTAATGGACGACGGAACGCTGAGCGACAATCCATCGGCCGGGCCGGACGGCGTGCCGGGTACGGCGGACGACGAAACTGTTCGGCTGATGGCAGTGCGGCAAATCAGATTTACGATTTCCGCCCGCAGTTATGAGCTGGATACTTCGGGCCAGCCCTATCGGGCCACGCTGACGTCTACGTTCAGCACCAGAAATCTCGGATACGACGCGAATTAAATCGGCGAATTGAATAATTAAATCAGGAATCCGCAAAGCGAAAGGGAGGTTTACTATGAAATACAAAACTCCGATTGAAACATTGGAAAGCCCTTCCACCGAAAGCATTAATGAGCGCGGCTCGGCGATTGTAATCGCGCTGTTTGTTCTCGCTCTCGTAAGCGCGTTTGCTGCATTGGCGATTACGCGAACAGCTACAGAGGCTGCGGCTCTCGGAAATGAAGCGGCCGAAGGGCGTACTTTCTATGCGGCACAAGGAAGCCTCGAAATGATGACGCGCAACTTTAACAAAGTTTTCGAGGTTAAGCTTTCGCCTACGGTTTCGGATCTTGATATTGTCCGCGACGGATCGCGGAATCCCGGCCTTTCCACCGCGATGGGCGGACAATACACGTTTTTGCAGGAAGTTGACCAAACCTCGACGTCGCGTGCCGAAACGTTGACAGGCGGGCCGTTTTCGGGACTCTACGCTTTGCGCGACAACTGGCGACTTCGTACGACGGCGACGGATACGATGACCGGCGTACAGGTTCAGCTCACACGGAATATTCTTAACAACCGAATTCCGATTTTTCAGTTTGGTGTATTTTATGACGATGACCTGGAACTTTACCGGCCGCCACGCTTCAGCTTTGGCGGACGCGTACATTCAAACCGGCATTTCTTCATCTCGCCAGGCAATGACGGCGTATATTTCGATTCCCGCGTCACGGCAGTAGGCGAAATCGTAACCCAAACTTGGCGAAACGGATACACTGGCGATAGCTCTCTTTCTGCAACCTATATCAAGAACGCGTCAGGTGTTTTCAAGCAGTTTCTTCCGACTTACGGCAGCGTTTTAAATGGTACACCAAACGTTTTCGCGTCAGACCCGGATTTGCCTCCGAGTCGAGTCAACCCTAATTTCGAGAGCCAAACGGCAATCTTCGATGGCAATATCGCGGCCCACGTAAAGCCGTTAAAATTACCGCTCAAGATTGGGGGCGATATCGACCTAATCGAAATGATTCGCCGGGGCAAACAGGCTCCGACAGCAACGACGCCCGGGGATTATTTCGACGGCCCTCCAGACAACGATGTCTTGCGTTCCGAGCGTTTCGCGAACAAAACCGGTATTCGAATTAGCCTTTCGGACAGCAAATTGAAACTACCGGGCTGCGCTTTATCTCAGAAGGATGCAGTTAACGGGAAATGCGGTATTAGGCTTGACGGATATATCGATGGGCTTGGGGGTGATCCTAACCCACGCGATCCTGACGTTAAATTGTGGGCGCGGGGTTATCAGCCAAAGTGTATGAAGCTCTCATCCTCGGATCCTGGCTTTAATTACTGTCCAACTCGCGTAAATGGCGAACGCCTTTATACCGGACGCGAGGTATGGATCAAGGTTGAAACCGTCCGGACAAATCCGGTTGACGGCTCGATAATCACGGAGGACATTACGGAGGACATTCTCTCTCTCGGAGTTACGGAGCAGCCTCGTTCGGGGCCTAACTTCGCAATTCTGGGTTACATCCATACACTTCCGGACAACCGCGTCCGCGCTGGCTCTAATCTCACTGCTTTAACCCCGCAGCCTCCTTCGCAGGGAACGGATAGCCGGTCGATCGTAAAAATTCAGAGATTCCTGATCCCGGGACCCACCGTTCCATCAGATCCCAATCCCTCTGGCAGGCCGAGCTATGTGACAGGTGTTAAAGGGGCGGATCGCGACGAGAATTACAGCGCCGTCGTTCGCTATTCAGGAGCAACGGATGTAACTGATGGTTGTGCCCGCTGTACAACAGAAGTAAATCCGGATCCGAATTATGCGAATTATCCGGATACGCCCATTCGAAACCTGCACAAGTTAACTCGTCAAACTTTAACAAGGCTATTGTACCGTTTCCGATCGAAATGTGGGACGCGCGCGAAGGTTTATACTACGATGAGCGAAGCGCTACCTATTATCCGAATTCTTTTTTTGACAATCCATCGGGCACGCCGCGAAAAATCTCCAGAAATGGCGTAATGAGCCTTATCGACATCGATGTCGCGAATCTTCGCCGGTTTCTCCGTGGCGATTTTGACGGCCTATTCCCGGTAGATACGGATTTTGCACAATCGAAAGGACGCGGTCTTCGGTCAACGGATATTCCAGAGAAGGGCGGTTGGGTGTTATACATTTCAGACCGGCGGGGCGATCAGGATTTTGATGGCGAATACGATATGGAGGACATTTACGGCTCTCCGCCTGGAAATGACGGAATAATGCAGAAGGGCGAGGACGTAAATAAAGACGGCGTTCTAAATATCCTGACTACAGCCGTTTCGCCCTTGAATTATGAGGCGGCCCGCTATCGCGACGATACGATCTATCCGGATGCCGGCGCCGTCAACGATCATAAATACTATCGCCGCGGCGTGCGGCTAATTAATGGCGCCGTGCTGCCTGGTATTTATGATGCGTCGAATCCATCGAACACAAAAGGCTTCACAGTCGCGTCGGAAAACGGCGTCTATGTCAAAGGCAACTATAATGCGACGGGCGTCGCGAGTGTGCCGTCGAGCGGGAATACGCCGTACAATCAATACTTGCCATTCGATACGCCGCTGCATATTCCTGCGTCGATTGTTGCCGATGCGGTGACGATTCTCTCGAACAGCAAATATGACAATACGTCCTCTCAAGAGGAACTCGGCAATTACACCGATGGATGGAACGACGGCAATAGCTTTGCGTCGCCGTACAACCAACGGGGCCGCAAGGCAACCACCACCCAAATTCGATTCGCAATGATCGCGGGCGACACAATCGCTAGCCTTAATGGAACTCCGAATCAAGGCGGCATCTCACCGCGGCTCAATGGAGGAGTGCATAATTTCAAACGGTTTCTTGAGATGTGGACCGACCCGTCCGGCCAGTCGCCCCCCCAGCGGCTAGATTACGCCGGCTCACTTATTAATCTTTACAACTCGAGAAACAATAATGGATCCTTCAAATGCTGCAATACCGTTTACAATCCGCCAATTCGAAATTGGGTTTTCGACAGCACATTTCTTGACCCAACGCGGTTGCCGCCGGGTACGCCATTCTTCCAATACGTGCAGACGACCGGATTCGAGCGGACGAACGATTAAATTGATCCTGGTAGTTCTCCAAATGTCGAAAACCGCCGGTGGTGCAATGCCGCAGGCGGTTTTTGATTTCGAATTACTTGTGCCGAAGGGCGAGTTTAAGAAAATTCTCAAAAAGAATTCGACCGTCGCGAGATTCATTCGGATGTTCCCAGAAGGTTGGATTCTTTGCCCAATCCTCAAATGATTTCTCGAGGTGAAACTGGACGGTATATATCAGCTGGCCGTCGGAATTTTTGACCATCATCTGATTTTTGCACAGATACGAAGTTGCCAAAAGTTTGAACTTCGCTGGGACACCGATTACCTGCACGCCGTGGTTTTGCCAAACGCGTAAGATACCGGCTTCTTTTGCATAATCCTGCCAAGTGCAGGACGCGGCATCATCAATTCCATCGAAGATCGGGTCGCTTCGATCTACGATTTTTACGAAGCGATATTGATATTCGATGATGCGATCCGTACGTCGTTCGGAGAGTTTACGATCGTCAAGTGTCCGCAGTTCGCTGCCGAACGACAACGCGACCAATTGATGCGAGCCGCAGATTGCTAAAAGTGGCAGTTTAGTTGCTTTGATGAATTGAGAAAATCCTGTCAGGTGCTCCGGATTGTAATAATCAAAATCACTATAGGTTCCGCTCATTACAATCGCATCTGGGCGGAAGTCCGATGCGGCCTGCGCGACCTCAGATAGATGAACTGTCATCACTTTGGGCTGTTTGACTAAGCGGTTAATGTTATGGGCGATATTGTCACAGGCCAGGGACGAAACCTTTCGCTCAAATGCGAGACGGCTTGCAATTGATTCTCGCCATTCCTCGCGAGCTAGAGCCGAAAGATCCGATTTATAACGCAAAAGGGAATTGACGATCAGCACCTTTGCGTGATCGATCCGTTTTTCGATTGGCTCATAGCGGCAAAACGATTTTTTGCCCAATCGGAATGGCAATTCCTCGACTTTCGCTAAATATTGCTTGGAATCGAACATCGTGTCGAAAAGCTCTTTTATGCCGCTAGAGCGCAGCAAAAGCCCCGACGCCAGTATAACATCGAGGTTAACAGGACGTTAAGTTTGCCGACGCACATTTATTTTGGCCGTTTGAAGCGTGTCTTTGTGTTAAATTCCGGCATCGCGTTGCCCGCGCCGATATCGGCGATTTGGTCGCGAATACTTGCAAGCACTTTTCGTCGGCTTGCGGCGGGCGAGTCCCGCATTAGCAAATTAGTTTTTTGCCAAGCAGTTTCAAGCTCGTCCGCAATCACGGAAAGTTTTGAAATGTCGTAAGGAACCGCCACCTCATTACAGCCGATACGAGCAAAAACGAGTAGGTAGCGCGCCGTTGCCAGGTCCGGACAGGCGAAACGGCGGCACCCGACCTTTAACTCAATCCCGAGCAGCGTATGTAAAATTTCGGGGCGATTCTCCCGTTTTGGTATCGGAAGACTGATGCGACGGGTACGGCCCGACCGGACACGCAAGCGATAAAGCGATGGTATCCATTCTTCCTTCAATTGCCGCCGGATCTGTGTCACTATGCTGACTTTCATTTTCCGCTTTACTTAAGTTTGCACAAGAAAAGCAGCCGCCGCGAATCGAGGCGAGGGCTGCCCAAAGAAATAGAGTTCGCAACTAGCGCAAATCGGCAGAAAGAGGCGGACGTGCCGAAACGAATTTTTCTATCAGCCCTCCGCTGAAGATACCGAGGTAAAGAACGCCAATGACGGCAATTGCAAGAGCCGCAGCAAAGGCGGCGGGTATTCGCGGCTCCCGCCATTCGGCGATCCGCTCGCGGAAGAACATTACGACGATCATCCGCAGGTAATAATATGCCGAGATTGCAGTATTTACAACCGCAACGACTACCAGTGCGGTAAGAAGTGTACTTCCGGCCTCCAAAGCCGGACGAAAAACCAAAACCTTGCCGATGAAACCTGCCGTCAGGGGCAAGCCAAGCAGGCTGAGCATAAAGAGCGAAAGTGTGAAAGAAAGTATTGGCGAGCGAAAGCCAATGCCATTATAATCCTCGAAATCGCTCCGCCGATCATTTTTCTGTGCGATTAGCGAAACTATTGCAAACGCTCCGAGGTTCGTGACGGCATAGGTCAAAAGGTAGAACGCAACTGCCGCAATTGCGGCTATTTGTGCATTGCCGCGGCCGGCCATACCGGCGCCAACGAAGCCGACGAGGGCGTATCCCGCATGCGCGATGGAAGAATATGCGAGCATCCGCTTTACATTGTTTTGGAGGATCGCCGCAACGTTACCAACGGTCATCGTCAGCATTGCAAGGATTGATATTGCGGTTATCCAAGCGTGATGCAGGCTTGCCGAGGCTTCCAAGCCGGCAATTAGGGGGAAGCCGATAACGAACACTCGGACAAAGGAAGCGAACGCCGCCGCCTTTGGTCCGGCCGCCATAAAGCCGGTGACAGGGGCCGGAGCTCCTTCGTAAACGTCCGGAGTCCAGACGTGAAACGGAGCCATCGCGATCTTAAAGCCAAACCCAACGATCATCATCGCCCCGCCTATCAAAAGCAGCGCAGGAAAATTTGCGTCGGCAATGCGGTCGGCTATTTCGGAAACATTCGTTGAACCAGTTGCGCCGTAAACGAGAGCCATTCCATAGAGCAAAAACGCCGAAGCGAACGAGCCAAGTACAAAATACTTCATTGCGGCTTCGTTTGACTTCAAATCTTTTCGGCGGAGACCGGCCATGACGTAGGTTGCAATCGAAAGCGTCTCGAGGCCAAGAAATATGACGACCAGATCGTTGCCGGAGGCCATCAGCATCATCCCGAAAGTGGCGAACATTAAAAGCGCATGGTATTCGCCGGCGGGTACGTTTTCACGATCGATCCAGACGGTCGAAATAAGGATTGTCATCGCGGTAACGATGAGGAATACGACCGTAAAGGTGACGCGGACTGCGTCGTTGGCTATCATTCCGTTCCAGGACTGGGTGCCGAGCTCTCCTGGATTCCAAAGCGAGACGAGGGCGACTGCCGAGGCCGCAAGGCCGAGTAGTGAGATCACCGCAGTCGTGACGCGGTCAAGTGGGCGAAACGAGTTATACAGCATAGCCGCAATGCCGGCAATGGCTACGAGCATTTCCGGCAAAACTGCACGGATGTTCGGATCGGGTTGTATCAAATCGGCTAAGATAAGCGTGTTCATTATTCGTCAAGATTTTCGATTTTAATTTTTGCTGCTTGGTCCAATTCACCGCCGGCGCGATGCATTACTTGTCTTTGAATTGCGACAACCGCTTCCCGCGTTCTTTCTAATATCGGCCGCGGATAAACTCCCATAACAACCATCAAGATGATCAGTGGCACCATTAGCCCGATTTCGCGATTTGATAAATCGGCGAGCGTCCGGTTTTTTGCATTAGTAATTTTGCCGAAAAAGACCCGTTGAGTCATCCAAAGCAGGTAAACGGCCGCAAAAATAACTCCAGTCCCGGCCAGCATTGTCGAAACAATGTTCCAATTCACGCCCGCGGTAATCGCAAGTGCGTTAGATTTCCACATACCGAGCATTATCAAAAATTCGCCGACGAAACCGTTGAGAAACGGCAAACCGATGGAGGACATTACCGTGATAACGAAAAGCGTTGCATAAACCGGCATTACGTTCGCTAGTCCGCCAAATTCATCGATTTGTCGAGTATGACGTCGCTCGTAAATAAAGCCAACGAGCAAAAAGAGCGCGCCGGTCGAAACGCCGTGATTCAGCATTTGATAGGCCGCACCCTGCATTCCCCACTCGGTGAATGAAAACATCCCGAGAATAACAAAACCCATATGAGCAACCGATGAATACGCCACGAGGCGCTTTACATCAGGTTGCACCATCGCGACCAGAGCACCATAGATAATCCCGACAATCGATAAGGCGATAAAAAGCGGAGCAAACTCCCGGCTTGCTTCCGGAAATAGCGTGAAATTGAATCGCAAAAGGCCGTAGGTGCCCATTTTCAGCAAAATTGCAGCCAGAATCACTGATCCTGCGGTCGGGGCTTCGGTGTGGGCATCCGGCAGCCAAGTGTGGAGCGGGAAAACCGGCACTTTAATAGCGAATGCGAGTGCAAATGCGAGAAATAAGAGCGTACCAGTTGCAGCAAGTGGTCCAGTAAACGCGAGGTGCCCGAGCTCGATAGACCGCATCAATACAAGATAATCGAACGTGCCGACGCCAGTCTCGGATAAATGGACATAATAGAGTGCAATAATTGCGGCGAGCATCAGGAGGCTGCCGACTGCAGTAAAAATAAAAAACTTGACGGCGGCGTAAATACGGTTTTCTCCGCCCCAAATGCCGATGAGGAAAAACATTGGTACAAGCGTCGCTTCGAAAAAGAGATAGAAAAGGAGCAAGTCCAGCGAAACAAAGACGCCGATCATTGCGGATTCAAGCAAAAGAAGAAACACGTAAAATGCCGTTCGTCGTTTTTCGACCGCATTCCAAGTAGAAACTACGGCGATCGGCATTATGAACGTCGTCAGAAGTACAAGCCAAACACTTAGGCCGTCGACTGCAACGTGGTAGTTTGTATCGATAGCCGGAATCCAAGGGATATTTTGTTCAAATCTGAAGCCGCTTTTTGCCAAATCGCCGGATAGCAAAAGAAGCGAAACGAGAAACGTTGCCAACGTCAGAAACAGCGTTATCCATTTCAGATGGCCGTCATTTTTCCAAAATAGCCGATGCAACACTACGGCTGCAGCTCCAATTGTTGGAAGCAAAATCAATATCGTCAGTAAATGGGCTTTTATAAAATCCATTGTTTTAGCGTCTTCCTCCGCAGAAAATAAGCCGCGGATAATTCACCGTCCGGCCTTTAGCTAAACTATCAGCTTGAGGCCGAAATATATAAAATAGCCGACAACGATCAGCGCACCGAGAAGGATGATCGCCGCGTAGCTGCGAACATAGCCGACCTGTATTCGCCGAATCGCAGCGCCGAATTCTATTACTGCCGTTCCGATTCCATTTACAATCCCGTCAATAAAGCCGAGGTCAAAACCTTTCCAAAGCGCTTCGCGAGAGAAACGCGTTAAAGGATCAACAATCAGGCCATTGTAAATCTCATCGACGCGCCATTTTTCCTCGAGTATTCGAGGCAACCGTCGCAGCGGATCCTTACCAAATGCGGCGATGCCAATTCCGATTCCGGCCAATGCAAGCAGAACGGACAGACCAGCGAGTAAACGTTCGGTCCGGATTTCATCCGGTGAATGCAGTGAATGCACATCGGCCCCAGCGTGGTGCGGAGCAGCGACGCCTTCATTTGCCGCGCTCGAATGCATATTTTCGACCGAAGCGTGCGAATTACGCTTGGCAATAACCGGGTCTAACGTCTGCTCGAGATAATTTGGAATTGTGCCTCCACTCAATGCATAAGGGACGCCGACGAGGCCGCCAAAGGTCGAAAGAATGGCAAGCACCATCAGCGGAACAGTCATTGTCCAGGGCGATTCGTGCGGCTTGAAACTGGGCGGTAGCGAATGATGCTCCTCATCATCGTTCGTATCTCCGCCAGAATGGACGGCGGCGTCGGCGTGATGCTCTTTTGCTGCGGAATGGAATCTTTCCTTACCGAAAAATGTCATCCACATCATCCGCGTCATATAAACAGCGGTCAAAACGGCAGTGATTAGCCCGACGGCCCATAAGACGTAATTCCACGGCAGCGGCAAGTTGGTCGCGGCAAAGGTTTTATATAAAATCTCGTCCTTGGAAAAAAATCCGGCCCAGATCGGAATCCCGCAGATTGCAAGCCAGCCCGCCATCATAGTTACGAACGTTACCGGCATATATTTACGGAGATTTCCCATTTTTCGCATATCTTGCTCGTGATGCATTGCATGGATTACGGAGCCCGAACCAAGAAAGAGCAAAGCCTTGAAAAATGCGTGTGTCATTACGTGGAAGATCGCCGCGATAAAGGCACCTACGCCGCACGCGAGGAACATATATCCGAGTTGCGAAACGGTGGAATATGCCAAGACCTTTTTAATGTCGTTCTGCGCAAGGCCGATCGTCGCCGCAAACAGTGCAGTGGCGGCGCCGATTATCGCAACGACAAACATTGCGGTTGGAGCATTTTGGTAAATCGCATTGCAGCGGACGACCATATAGACGCCCGCGGTCACCATTGTTGCAGCGTGAATGAGCGCGGAGACGGGCGTCGGGCCGGCCATAGCGTCCGGCAACCAGGTAAAAAGCGGTATCTGCGCAGATTTACCCGTTGCACCGATAAAAAGTAGCAATGCTAGCGAGGTAATGCCGCCAGCAAAGATCGTCCCGGCTCCGAATGGCTCTGAACCCATCGCGGCGATCGCGGCGAGCGCGCTCGGGACGTTTTCGCCGTTTATGGCCTTATCGAAGAACGAAATCGAGCCTGTCAGCGTAAAGACGAGAAATATTCCCATCAAAACGCCCCAATCGCCAATTCGATTCATCACAAAGGCTTTTTTTGCGGCCTTTCGAGCCTGGTCGCGATTAATGTAGTAACCAATTAGCAGATACGAGCAAAGCCCGACGCCTTCCCATCCGACAAACATCAGCAGAAAGTTGTCCGCAAGAACGAGCGTCAGCATCGAGAACATAAAGAGATTCAGATAAGCGAAAAAGCGGTAGAATCCTTTGTCGCCGTGCATATAGCCCGTTGCAAAAATATGTATCAGAAGCCCGACGAATGTGATAAATAGCGCATAAATTCCGGATAGCCGGTCCATTGCTAAGCCAAAATCCGCCCGAAAACCGCCGACCGAAATCCACGTCCAAATTTGGTCAAAGATCGGTTTATCCGCAAAGAGAGCACCCGGATGCGGCGTCGCAATTCCAAACGCAATTGCAAATGCAACGATACAGGAAACGGCAACCGAACCACACGCGACAATACCGCTAAAGAACTCGTTGCGGAGTCGCCCGCCGATTAGCCAATTGATTACCGCGCCAGCAAGCGGAGCAAATATAAGAATGCTCAGATAGTTGTTTTCAATCATTACAAAATCGCTTCGGCGGGATTTGTCTCGAAAAGATAACCCGCAGAATCCAGTTGAACTTCAGTTAATGAAAAAATAGAAAACGTTTTTGCCACCTTGGCCCGCAAAGGCAAATAAGCTGCTAGTTTTTAAGGATGCTCGCGTCGTCCACATCAACCGAAATACGGTTTCGGAAAAACGCGATGATTATCCCGAGGCCGACTGCGGCCTCGGCCGCGGCAACGCTCATAACCGTAAAGACGAAAAGCTGCCCGCTAACATCGGCGTAGTAACGCGAAAACGCAACGAACGTCAGATTTACGGCATTGAGCATAAGCTCGATGCACATAAACATTCCGATTGCGTTTCGCTTAAAGATTACCCCGACGGCCCCGATAGTAAATAGCACGCCTGAAAGAGCCAAATAGCTTGCCAGATTGGGTTCCATAATTCCTTTTCGAATGCGCTAAAACGCGATGCGCGGTTCCTCTTTTGCTTCTTCTTCCTTGCGTCGCTCAAGTTCCCGATTGACTACAAGTTCTATTTCCGGCTGATCGAGCCGGCGGGCCAGTACAACGCCGCCGATTATCGCCATCAGTAAAAGAACTCCGACGATTTCGACCGGCAGTAAGTATTCCGTAAACATTGCGTGGCCGATGTTCAACGTGTCACCGACGGTTTTGTTTGCTTCGATTTGGCGATTCGGAACGCTTGCAACTGCGTAGAAGATAAAAAGCGTTTGCAGCAGCAACACAAGCCCTAAACCAGCACCGGCAGCGTACAAATGGCGCAATCTGTTCAGCGGCCTGTCTTCTTCGAGATTGAGCAGCATTATGACGAATATCACCAACACCATAATCGCGCCGGCGTAAATTAAGACCTGTACAATTGCGAGAAAAGGCGCCGCAAGTAATAAATAAATTGATGAGAGCGATAAAAACACTCCGATCAGCGAGATCGCGCTGTAAAGCGGATTTTTATGATAAACCAACGAAACCGCACAGGCGATCGCAAAACCGGCAAAAAGAAAAAACAATACAGATGCTAACATACCAAATTCCGAGAAAATTTTTCGTAGTAAACACCGGCGATGCCGGTTTTTCCGGTCCGCTTTTAGCGGCTGAGAAAATAAACCATCACGGTCGTCAGAATAACGTTAGCCAAAGCCAGAGGTAAAAGAAATTTCCAGCCAAAGTTCATCAATTGATCGAACCGAAAACGCGGGAGAGTTCCACGTACCCAAATATAGAGAAACAGAAAGAAACAGATTTTCGTAATAAACGCAAGGTGGCTGACAACTGCGTAGGCTATCGAGCCCGGCTCGAGCAAATGTCCAAGGCCCGGGACGTACCAGCCACCGAGAAAAAGAACTGTGCACATCACCGAGACCGTAAACATATTGACGTATTCGGCCATAAAAAACAGTGCAAATTTAAGAGCCGAGTACTCGGTATGAAAGCCGGCAACGAGCTCAGTTTCGGCTTCTGGAAGGTCAAATGGGACCCGATTTGTTTCAGCAAAAGCCGCAATTAAAAACACCACAAAACCAAGTATTTGCGGGATTATAAACCAGCGAAACGGCGAATTTATCTGGGCTGCGATAATACCGTTGAGATCGAGCGTACCCGAAAGCATTACCACGCCGATGACCGATGCTCCCATCGCAAGCTCGTACGAAATCATCTGAGCCGACGAACGAAGGCCGCCCATCAGGCTGTATTTGCTGTTTGACGACCAACCAGCCAGAGCAATTCCATAAACGCCCACCGACGTGACACCAAGAACGTACAGCACCCCAACATCTATTCGGGCGATCGTCAGCGGCATATTGCGAGCCTGTTCGGCGATCCACACGATTGCGTCGCCGAAAGTCCCCGTTCCCGAAACATACGGAATCAACCAGCCAAAAGGATCCGCGATCGGCGGGCCGAATGGGTAAACCACGATCGGCATCAGGGCCGCTGTAAGTGCGACGAGCGGCGCAAGGAAATAGACGAATTTTGTCGATTTATCCGGGACGATGTCTTCTTTGAGGATAAACTTCAGGAGATCCGCAAATGGCTGCAGCAGCCCCCACGGTCCGACGCGGTTCGGGCCAATTCGGCCTTGAATCCAACCGAGAACTTTCCTCTCGGCGAGCACCGTGTAGGCGACGATCATCAGGACGCCTTGGAAGGCTAGCAATATCGCCACCAGGTAGACGATCAGCGGAAATGCGGTTTTAAGTGCAGATTCCATAAAGTCCAAACGTTCGCCGCAAACCGTCGCGGCAAATTGTAAGAAAATCGATTTCCAGCCGGCGAACTACTCGCGGTCGTCGGCCCCGACGGCCATCACGATCGGCCATGTTTCTTCTTTCGGTGTGCCGTCGAGCTCAAATTGCTCAAGCGGCGAAACAAGAAGATTTTTCGGCTTCGGATTGCCGTGCGCCAATAAATGAAATTGTGGCGTTTTGCCCGTCATCGTTGTAATGCGATGGAGCCGATGGCCGATAGGCGGCTCTACTACCAGTTTCTCACCGGCAACGAAATCTGAGGCCGCTGCTTGCATTGTTTCGACCAAATGTCGGTTGTCACGTTCGGCAAAATAATGGTTTGCTCGGGCCGGATTCGACTCATCGCTCATCAATGGATACCGAAGTGCAGCGTAAGCCTGCACTTCAGCCGCGAGAGCACGAAAAATCGCAGATGCCGAATATTCAATACCGATATCCAGACCTAGTTCACGAGCGAGCGAAGCCGTTATCATCCAATCGGGTTTTGATTGATGAACCGGTTCGATTGCCATTCGAACGCGCTGGACATTGCCGGCGTTGTTGGTGAATGTGCCGTCGATTTCCGCGAAGCTTGCTGCCGGAAGAATTACGTCTGCAAAAGCGGTTGTATCGGTTTCAAACAATTCCTGGACAACCACGAAATCCTTTCCTGCTAAAAGCGAAGGATCCGGCAAGCTGCCCGCGACATAGACAGCATCCGCGGCGGATACGGCCTCGAAAACTCCTTTTGCCGAAGGGAAAATATCGATCGCTCCGACGGAGTTGTTATAAAGCGGAAGCGGATGCAGAAGCACGCGACGCGAATCTGAATTCCATCGCGAAGCCATACTCGCTAACAGAGCCTGTGCTGACGGCGTCAATTCCGATCCAACCGTGATGATCAGATCGCCTTCGGTTTCGGCTATTTGTCGCCGGCATTCTCCGATTTCCTCGGGCTCGATACCAAGTTTTGCGGCCGCTTCGGCATCGTCGATTTCTCCGAAAAGCGCCAGCGAAAACAGGTCGTAGCCGTCCGGAGGCAGATGTACGAACCGAGAGGCGATTTTTCGCAAACGAATCGGACAATAGTTGACAACAATCAGCTTTGCCCCTGAATTACGGACCGCCTGGCGGATTTGTTTGGCAGTAAATGTCTGCTCTTCTTCGGGTTCGCCGCCGAGCAGAAGTATTGTCGAGGCATAGCGCAGCTCGTTATGAGTAGCAAGCGGAACGCTCAGATTCGCAAAAAAATCTGCCATTGATTCGCGGTCCGATACCGCTATGTTTGCAATTTTTGCCTCCTCGGCAAATCGTCGCAAAGCAAAAAGCGATTCATTCGTAAGCCGCGGACTTGCGATAATCGCGACGCCGTCACCCGCCGAAGTAAGCCTCGAAGCCGCGAATTTCAAGGCTTCGTCCCAGGTTGCCGGTATTGCTTTTCCACCTTTTTTATAACGGATCAGCGGCGATCGGATGCGGTCTTCGTGATTAATGAACTGATGGGCAAAACGTGCGCGAACGTCCAAAAATTCGCCGTTGATGCCGTTTACATAACGGTCGCGCGCTACGATCCGATGGACTTTGCCGCCGCGCGATCCGATCGAAATCTGCATTCCGTCCGATCCATAAACATCGGTTGAGATCGTCTGCTCCAGCTCCCAAGGCCGTGTGGCGTGCCGATAAACGCCGTCAAGCAAGGTTCCTGTCGGGCAAACCTCAATACAGTTACCGCACTGCGAACAATTTAACCAACCGCCGTATGTCCCAATTACGGTGTTTACGCCGCGATTACCGGCCTCTATGGCGTCCTCGCCCATCCATTCGTGACAAACGCGCGTGCAACGTTTGCAAAGTATGCAGCGCTGGGGATCATTGGCGACAATCGGTGAAAGGAATTTCTCCGGTTTGACGTTTTTGTATTCGGTAAATCGCTCTTCTACGTTGCCCCAATCGAAAATTACTTCCTGCAGCTCGCATTCTCCGCCACGATCGCAAACGGGGCAATCGAGTGGATGGTTGGCCAGCAAAAACTCGCCCATCGCCCGCTGAGCCTTCTCGATTTCGGGGCTTTTCGTAGTTACAACCATTCCATCGGCAACCTTTATCGTGCAGGAAGTTTGCAGTTTTGGCATTTTTTCGATCCGGACGAGACACATTCGACACGAAGCCTGCGGTTCCAGATCCTTGTAATAGCAAAACGACGGAATGTTCTCAGCATTGTCTCGACAGACGTCGATCAGGACGGCGCCTTTTTCCGCTTCGATCTGCTTGCCGTTAATGGTTATTGTGACGATTTCCTTTGACATTTATAACAATTGGTAAATTCCGGCTACTTTTTATTTTCGATCGTTTTCGTATTTTTCTTCTTTCTCTTTGGCCGCGATTTGCCGTATGAGCCGGCAAAAATCTTCCCGCGCCGCGTCCGTTTATCACCTTTTCCCATAAGAAATCACCTCGCAAAAAATTCAAAAGCTGAATTTTAACCAAATACTCGGTTATCGTCCAAATCCTAAAACGTCGGCGAGACATATTCAGAAAGATGCCTAGCCGGAGGTCGCTCTCGGTAAATGGGCGTTTGACGAACGACCATTTCGTCAAGAATTTAGCGGTAGAGCATTCTACTGTTGGCTTCTCGCTGTTCGATTAATTTGAATGCGATGCCCGTTTTCTGCCGCGAAACGCCCCGATCGTTTGAAATGAATAAAGTCGGTTATTGCGGTCCTAGCTCCTAAATATAGAATGCGCTTCGAAATCAGAGAGCGCCGCCGCATCTTTTAAGTTTATCAGTAAAATAGCTGCTCAAAGATAAAGATCTCCGTCCAACGGCAGAAATTAGTTGTTCGCAATTCTTCGTTTGAAATCCTCCGGAAAATTCTTGACTGCGCTCTGGATCGGCCACGCTGCGGCATCGCCAAGCGGGCAGAACGACTTGCCTTCGATGTTATCTGCGATATCAAGCAGCAACTGGGCATCTTCCGGACGGCCACGGCCCGACGCAATTCGGTCAAAGATCTTGACAAGCCAGTCCGTTCCCTCGCGGCACGGCGTACACCAGCCGCACGATTCATGTTTGTAGAATTCGCTAAGGTTTTTTGTGGATTCGACTATATCGACGGTCTCGTCCATCACAATAAAACCGCCCGAGCCGACCGAAGAGCCCGCTTCGACAAGTCCTTCGTAGTCCATCGTTACCTTCTTGCCGATGATCTGGCCCGCATTCATTATGTAAACGCTCGATCCGCCCGGTATTACCGCTTTCAATTTTTTGTCGCTTCGGAGCATACCGCCGCAATCTTCCATAATGAACTTTTCCATATCTGAATAGCCCATCGGCAATTCATAAACTCCTGGGCGTTTTACGTGGCCGCTGACGGACCAAAGTTTCGTCCCGCCGCTTTTTTCGGTTCCGAGATCGCGCCAGGCGATACCTCCCATTTCGATTATCTGCGGAATAGCAGTTAGCGTTTCAACATTGTTGACGACCGTCGGGCAGGCGTAAAGGCCTTCGATGGCTGGAAATGGCGGTTTCATTCTTGGATGGCCGCGGTAGCCTTCAAGAGAGGATAACAACGCAGTTTCTTCTCCACAAATGTATGCTCCGGCGCCAGTGTGAGTATAGATGTCCATCGAAAAGCCGGAGCCCAGAATTTTCTTGCCGAGAAGCCCTGCTTCGTACGCTTCGGCCAGGGCCCGTTCCATAATTTCGATCAAATATCGGTATTCGCCGCGGTAGTAGATATAGCCCGTGCTCGCTCCGAGTGCCCAGCCGGCGATTATCATTCCTTCGATAAGTGCGTGCGGATCGCGTTCGAGCAAATATCGGTCTTTGAAGGTTCCCGGCTCAGACTCATCGGCGTTACAGACCACGTATTTCGGTTTCGCTGAATCCTTCGGGACGAATGACCATTTTAGTCCAGTAGGGAAGCCGGCGCCGCCGCGTCCGCGGAGGGCCGAACGTTTAACTTCTTCGATAACGTCGGCCGGCGACAAAGCGAGTGCCTTTTCGAGAGACTTATAGCCACCAGTTTCGCGATATACGTTGAGCGAATGCCCGTCTTTTACGTGCATTCGCTTGAGTTGTAAAGGTTCGCAGCCGATTGCTTTGATTTCCATCGTTGTCTTTCGTGTTCTATTGCTCCCTACCTAATCTAATGAAGAACCCCGGCAACGTTTGCCGTATCCATATGCTCGACCAATTTGACAATTTTGCTGCCGCTGAGATCGTAAATATGAGCGAACCCGACGCTCGTTGATTTGCCCGTCTTTTTGGACGTCCCGCGGTAAGTTCCGAAGACCACTAACGTATCGCGGCCATCGACTATCCATTCGGACTTGGCACCGAAGCGGTCCGATTCGGTTGCGGGCCCCGCAAACATATTCTCGAGAACGCACTTCGGGCCGATATCCGTACCCGCAAAGGGAAACCCGGCCGCTTCCGTCCGGGAGTTATCCTCAGAAAGCGAGCCGAGCATGCCCGGTATTTCGCCCGCTGCGAACGAGTCGTACGAAACTTTGATCAAGTCGGGATTATTCATAATTAATCACAGTCGTTTAAGATCTTGTCGACTTTTTCGATCGTTAGATTCTCGTGATATTCAAATCCGATCTGCATCATCGGCGCAGTTCCGCAACTGCCGAGGCATTCAACGAGCGAGACTGTAAATTTTCCGTCCGCGGTGGTTTCGCCGGGCTTGATTCCGAGCCTTGAGCAAATATGCTCGGTTATTTCCGGCTCACCCATAATTTTACATGAGAGCGTTTTGCAAATCTGAATATGGTGGCGACCAATCGGGCGGAGGTTCAGCATTGAATAGAACGTCGCCGTTTCCCAAACGTCGGTTACTTCGAGTCCGAGAAACTTTGCGAGAAAATTTACGCCCGGATTGTCAATGTATCCGCGTTCGCGTTGGACAACAAACAAAAGCGGTATCAAAGCCGAGCGGCTTCGATCCGTTGGATATTTCTTCAGGTGCGAACGCATTTCGTCGATGACTTCCGGCGAAAATTCTGCGACTTCGTCGGTATAAACGATCTCATCGGTATAGGTTGTCGGTGTTACTGCTGCCATATTTAGCTGACTTGTAAATCCGTTCACGAAAGCGCTGCTGATCCGGAATTTCTTCTTTGGACACAATTGGCCGGTTCAAATAATTCCGGTTCAGAGCCTCAACGGTCTATTTCTCCAAGGACAATGTCCAGGCTGCCAATAATCGCGACGACGTCGGCAATCATTTCGCCTTCTGCCATTACTGGCAGGGCCGACAAATTTACAAAACTCGGGCCTCGAAAGTGCACTCGTTCGGGTTTCGGTCCGCCATTGGCTTTCATATAAACGCCGAGTTCGCCCTTTGACGCCTCGATCGGGTGATAGACCTCACCCGGCGGAACGTTAAAGCCTTCTGCAACGATCAGAAAATGGTGGATAAGAGCGTCCATATGCTTACGCATATCGTCGCGATCGGGAAGGACTACTTTCGGTGCGTCGGCTTTTATGGGGCCAGGTTTTAGCCGCTCGAGAGCCTGGCGGACTATTTTCTGCGACTCGCGAAGCTCCCGCATTCTAACCTTGAACCGCGACCAGACATCGCCGTCCGGCTCCGTCGGAACCTCGAAGTCGTAAGTTTCATAACCCGAGTACGGATTGGCCCGCCGGATATCAAGTTCGACGCCACTACCGCGAAGCGATGGCCCCGTCAGGCCCCAGTCGATTGCCTCTTCCTTGGAGATTACGCCTATACCTTTTGTACGCGATTGCCAAATTTTATTTCCCGTAATTAGCGTATCGAAGGTTTCCAGTGCCTCCGGAAACTTGTCCAAAAATTGGCGGACGCGATTGTCAAAGCCCGCCGGGAGATCCATCATCAGTCCGCCAATTCGGAAATAACTGGGCGTCATACGACCGCCGGACGCGGATTCGATAATATTGAGAATCTTTTCGCGCTCTTTGAAAGTAAACCAAAAGGGCGTCATCGCGCCGATGTCGAGACACGATGTGCCGAGCCAGACCATATGCGATGCGATTCTCTGCAGTTCGCACATTAGTACGCGAATAACCTGCGCCCGCTCTGGTATTTCCAGCCCAAGGAGTTTTTCGGCAGCCATCACGTATGCGAGGTTGTTCCCCAGCGGATTGAGATAATCCATCCGGTCGGTGATGACAATGCCTTGCTGATATTTTTTGTATTCGAAAAGTTTCTCCATTCCGGTATGGAGATAACCGATATCCGGCGTTGCCTTAGTAACAAGTTCGCCGTCAAGCCTTAGGTCAAGACGCAAGACGCCGTGAGTCGAAGGGTGCTGCGGGCCCATCGAAAGCGTCATTTCCGTTTCGAGTGCCGGATCTACAGGATTTACTTCTTCGGCTGGGTTCTCGACTGCGGTATTCATAAATTTCTGAAATCGTACTTCGGTTTTTCGCCGCCGGCTAATTTAGGCTGTATGGCTCAAAGCCACGTAGCGGATAATCTTTTCTGAGTGCGAAGCCGTCAAAATCGCTCGGAAGTAGTATGCGGCGCAAATCTGGATGCCCCTTGAACTGAATACCGAGTAAGTCATAAGTCTCGCGCTCATGCCAATTTGCGGTTTTCCAGACGCTCGTTACAGTTTGAACCACCGGATCTTCTTCGCTTAGCAACACCTTAAGCCGCAGCCGGTTGTAATGAATAGTAGAGAAAAGATGATAATTGACCTCAAAACGCGGATCCTCCTCGGGGCCGCGGTCGCAGCCGCAGAGGTCGGCAAGCATATCGAATTTATGTTCATCGCGTAAAAACCGACAGGCATCCACGATCGCCTCGCGCGGAACAAACACGGTTACTTCGCCGAGTGCGTCAATTACATCAGACACCCAATCGGGACTTTGGTTTCTAAGTGCTTCAACAAATTGATGGAGTTTTTCGGTCATAGAATCGGCTTTTTAGTGTCACAAACTGAGGCCAATTTTCAAGACGAACGCCGGCGTTCGTGCCGCGATGGTACCGTGTATGGTCTCGGCGCTGCTTTTCGCGCTACCTCAATCTCGGTTTCGCGTTCGAGCGTTGTTCCCTCGGTTACCGGCAGAGTTCCCGGCACGGTAGACGCTCGCGATTCGGTTTCATCCGTGTCAACGCGATCGCGAAGCGATTCCTTCATTATCTTCTCCTGAAGCATTGTTACCGCATGCACAAGCATTTCCGGCCGCGGCGGACATCCCGGAACGTAAACATCGACCGGTACGATCTTGTCGACACCCTGAACGATCGCATAATTGTCGAAGACTCCGCCCGATGTCGCACAAGCCCCCATTGAGATGACCCATTTAGGTTCAGGCATTTGGTCATAAATTCGTCGTAGCACTGGAGCCATTTTTCGTGAAACTCGACCCGAGACGATCATTACATCCGCTTGCCGAGGGCTGGCGCGAAACGTCTCTGCTCCGAATCGGGAGAGGTCATTTCGGGCCGAAACTGAATTCATCATTTCAATCGCGCAGCACGCAAGACCAAACGTCGCAGGCCAGAGGCTACTTTTCCGAGCCCAATTGACGACCGCATCTAGCTTTACGGTTACGACGTCAGGCAGCGATTCGAATATTTGATTTTCGAGACCCATAATTTGCAAACTCCTACGCGGCGAGCTTTTGTCTTTCGGCCGCCTCGCGACGCCGCCGCGCGGCCGCCTTAGCCTCAGCCCGCGCTTCGGCCCGCGCCTGCAAGCCCCAATCGAAAATGCCTTTCTTCCAAACGTAGATATAGCCGACGATCAATGTGCTGATGAATACGAGTATTTCGATAAATGCTATCGTTCCGTAGGCCACGCCGCCAAGCCGTTCAAGTCCGAGAAGGCTCTTGAACGCAACGGCAAACGGAATAATGAACAGAACCTCAATATCGAATAAAAGGAAAATCACCGCAACGGTATAGAACTTAATTGAAAAGCGATCGCGTGCGCTCCCAACCGGATCTTTGCCGCATTCATACGGCATTAATTTTGTAGCCGTTTTTTTCTTTGGGCCGATAAACTGTGTAACCAGTATTTGACTGACAGCAAAGCCGATCGCAACGATAAACATCAGCCCGATCGGGGCATAATCCGTTAAATTGAAGTTCGACATCTGACCCTCGTCTGCCGCGGCCTTTGAGCTCGAAAAAATGCGTTTGCGGGCTCAAAAAACCTTAGGATGAAATGTTTTTCGGAGCAAAGATTATCGTATGTTAAGCAATTTGGAGTGTCAAGGCGGTGATTTCCTGGCGGAAGGTAATTCGCTGTAACTGGCGCGCTTTGGAGCTGCCGGCACACCGGGCCGGCGCAAATTCGTTGACCTCGAATGTGGGTTATGCTAATTTTTTAAGCGGCGGAGATCTTCGTTCTTATCTTTTACCGCTCCTTTCCGAAACGTATTGAAAAGAAAGTGATCACCGGATTTAACACCGACATAGAATTCGACGGCAAGATTTATCACGTCCAAACGGAGGACAAAGGCCCTGCAAAGCCGCTCATCGTAACGCTTATTTACGATCGCGGGACCATCATTGCCAGTAAACGGACGCCGTACGACGATTTGATAAATGGCTCGGTCGATGAGCCCGCGCTAACAGAGCGGTTGCAAAAGCAGCACCGGACGATTTGCGCGGCGATTCGAGCCGGAAGAGTCGAAGACCTCAAGAGGCTTTCGGCAAAGGATGCTGATGCAAAAGCAACCAAAACTACCGCAGAATCGTTCGAGCTGAAGTCTTCGCTGCCCTCTCAGAAGACCAATCTACCGAATCTGAATGCGGTTTGGCCGGCGGAAAACTATGATCTTGCTGTTCCGATTCCACTTCCGGTAGAAAAGCCCATTGAACCCAATGAAATAGAAACTACGGACGCCGTTGAGGTAGTTCCCGATGATGCCATAAAGATCGTCAGCGAATTGGTCGGGAAGAGCCGTCCGGTAAACAACCGCCTGACGATAGAATTACCCGGCGATTCGGATTTCCGCGGTGGGCAACATCGGACAGTAACGTTTATAGTTTGCCGCGGCAGCGAGCGGAAGGTCGTCCCGGACGCACAAATTATGGTCAAAATTTTCGGCTCTACGTTTCGACCCCTGATATTCCATGCAAGAACAGACCGAAACGGCATCGCACGTATAAATCTACAGTTTCCTGTTTTTACCGAAGGGCGTGCTGCACTGCTTGCCCGCGCAATTAGCGATGGCGACGAAGCAGAATTGAGGCGATTAGTCGCTCACGGCTGAAAGTATTTTGAATTTTATCCGGCGATAGGCGAAAATCTTCAGATATGAGGATTTTCGTTAATGGCGAAGAGCGCGAACTTGACGGTACTATTTCGGTAACCGAATTGCTCGAGCGTCTGGCACTTCCCGCGCGGCGCGTTGCCGTCGAACGGAATCGAAGTGTTCTTTCACGGGCGGATTGGGACACCGAACTCTTAACCGAAGGCGACCGAATCGAAATTGTTCATTTTGTCGGTGGTGGATAGCGTTGACACGGCAGATAACAGCTACCGTATGTGAACCATTGCTTTTGATGGGTTGGCAAAAAGATGTCTGATAAATTTCTACTTGCGGGAAAAGAGTTTTCTTCGCGGCTGATAATCGGAACCGGCAAATACCGAAATTACGAAGAAATGAGGGCCGCGCATCGGGCTTCGGGAGCCGAAATGGTAACGGTCGCCGTCAATCGCGTCCCGCTCGATGGCAAGACGGAATCTTTCCTTGATTATCTTGATCCGGCGATGCAGATTTTGCCAAATACCGCCGGCTGCTTCGATGCCGAGCATGCGGTTCGGACTGCGCGGCTCGCGCGCGAAGCACTTGGGACGGAATGGATAAAACTTGAGGTTATTGGCGATCCGATAACGCTTTTGCCCGACAACGAGCAAACGCTCGGAGCTGCTAAAGTTTTGGTAAAAGAAGGCTTCATCGTCCTGCCATACTTCAGCGACGATTTGATTATGGCAAAAAAGCTTCTCGACGCGGGCTGTCCTGCCGTGATGCCGCTGGCTGCACCGATCGGCTCAGGGCTCGGGGTTCAAAATCCGGCAAATCTCCGAATTATGCGTGAACAGTTGCCCGATGCGACGATAATCGTAGACGCCGGTGTTGGTGTGCCGTCGGATGCTGCAATCGCAATGGAACTCGGCGCAGATGCAATACTGATGAACACGGCCATAGCCGAAGCGGGACGCCCGGAGCAAATGGCGAAAGCGATGAAACTCGCCGTCGAAGCCGGACGCTTGGCTTATCTTTCGGGCCGTATGCCAAAGCGACTTTACGCCTCTGCTTCAAGTCCGCTTGCAGGTGCAATAAAATAGGAAAGGCTTTCCGAGCTGGTCTGACTGCTCGGTGGTATATAGCCCGGCTAGCTGATATGAACTTGAAAATTCTGCTGTTCGGCGCCGCCGCCGAGGCTGCAAAAAATCGCGATTTGAGTTATTCAGTGGGCCAAGATATCACCGTCGGTGAATTGATCGAGATTTTGCGCCGCGACTACCCGCCGCTTGATTCTCTACAGCTGCTCTCTGCTGTTAATCAGGAATACGCCGAAGCGGAACGCAGACTCAACGACGGCGACGAAGTTGCATTATTTACGCCGGTCAGCGGCGGCTAAGCGTGGCGAAATATTTGGCGTTGCCACAATAAGCAGCATCGAGCGCAGCAAGCTGCGAAGTTCGAGATATATTTCCCCAACACTCTAGCATTGAAGCTATCTGAAAATGGATATTGCCGAATTGACCAATCGTCCGATAAGCGTTGGTGACGTCGCGAGGCGATTTGTTCCGGAAGACTGTGGAGCTACGGTTACGCTAGATGGATACGCGCGCCGATTTACGCGCAATTTGGCAAACGGCGAAATCCGGCAAACGCAGTATCTGGTTTACGAAGCGTATGAACAAATGGCCCTGAAAGAAATGAAAAAAATGATCGCTCGGGCAAAAACGGCTTTCCGAATTTCGGCCGTAGCAGTTATTCATCGGCTTGGCCGCGTCGAAATCGGCGAGACGAGCGTAGTCGTTTCCGTCGCCGCTCCGCATCGGCACGAAGCATTCGCAGCCTGCAGTTGGCTTATTGGCGAACTAAAAAGAACGGTCCCAATTTGGAAAAAAGAGGTTTACTCCGATGGCGAAGCTTGGGCCGAGCCTTCATCCAGCCTGGGGACGCAGCCCTAAGCCCACCGTCGGGTTCCTATCGCGAAGGCTAACCGCATTCTTACCTGTTTCAAAAATCTTACGACCTGACGACTCCTGGTTTGACTCAGACTGAGACTGGGCATAGTATTCAGGCTTCGAGTCGTTAAATGTAAGTTTTTTTCTCAATTGATAAGGAGTCCATTATGCGAAATTTCTTCTTTCTGATTTCGACATTTCTTTTAATAACCACGACAATCGCGGCTCAGTCACAGTCGACGAGCGGAAATATCGAGGGCCGGATTACTGATTCGACCGGAGCGGTCGTCCCGAACGTAACCGTGACGGCGACCAACAAAGATACTGGATTTAAAAAAAGCGTCCAGTCCGACGTTGATGGGAACTACGTGATCTTTCTTTTGCCGCCCGGAAACTATCTCGTCGAAGTTGCCGCTGCCAAGGGTTTCGCTTCGGCGCGCTACGATAATGTTAAGGTTACGGTCGGTTCGAAATACTCACTCAGTATCGAGCTTGCTCCGGCGGGCACGCAGAACGTTGTCAATGTTGACGCCTCAGGCGAAAGCGTTGAATTGACCCGAACCTCGATTTCGACAACCATAAACGAAAATGCAGTGCGGAATTTGCCGACGAATGGCCGCAATTTCTTGGATTTTGCCGTGCTGACGCCGGGAATAGTGCGTGACCCGACGCGCTCAGGTGACCTCGCCGTCGGCGGTCAAAAAGGCACTTTGAATAGCATTCAGATTGACGGTGCTAGCAGCGACAACACGTTTTTTGGGCAAGCAACGGGAAGAATTGGCTCCGGCCGTGCTCCTTCACAGTTTTCTATTGATACAGTCAAAGAGTTTCAGGTAAATCAGAATGGCTTTTCGGCGGAATTTGGCCGAGCAGCCGGCGCGGTCATAAACGTGGTAACCAAATCGGGGACGAATCGTTTCGCGGCAAGCGCGTTCGAATATTTCAGGGACGAATCCCTAAATGCCCGCAATCCCAACTTGGTCTCCGCTGGAAGGCCGAGGCCCGCGGGGCAAATCAATCAGTTTGGCGGAACCTTTGGCGGACCGATCAAAAAGGATAAAGCTTTCTTTTTTGGGGCTTACGAAGGTCAGCGCTCAAAACTGCCGAACCCAGTCGTGCTCCGGTCTTTACCGTTTGCTCCGCCGGCAGCGCAGGCAATAATTGCGCCAAGGGTTGCACCATATGATGTTTCTCGCAAGCAAGACACATTTCTTTTCAAAACTGACTTCAACATAAACAATAAGAATCAGACTTGGATCCGCTTCAATCAGCAGAATTTTACGGGAACAAACCTTGAAAATGCCGGTCCACTGAGTGCGTTCGAGCATACAGGAAACAGCAATGTGACGACCACGACGCTGACCGCGAATCTTACGACTACGATTAGAAGTAATTGGATCAATGAATTCCGCTTCCAGTATTCGCGAGACCGTGAACCTGGTAAATCTAATAGCACAGCGCCGGAAACTGCAGTCACTGCGAGCGCAGGGGGCATCAATGACGGTACGTTTTTCTTTGGCCGTAACAACTTCAGTCCGCGGGAAACGACAATAAATCGTTATCAGTTTATTGATAATCAAACCTACCTTTGGCGGACGCATACGGTGAAATATGGCGTCGATTTGCTCTTTGACCGGATTTTGAATTTCTTCCCGGGACTTTTTAGTGGATCCTACACATTCCCAAGCTACGCAGCCTTAGCGGCCAGTACGCCTTCAAGATACCGGCAAAGCTTTGCCGGGCCGGGCACGACGGGGCCGACAACAAGGCCGAACAATTACGAATACGGCGCATTCATTCAGGACGATTGGAGAGCAAGCCGCGCGCTGACGCTGAATTTTGGACTCCGATACGATTATCAGGTGATTGCCAAGCCGCCGATTACAAATCCGAACAGCGCACTGATTTCGCGGGGATTAGACACAGGATTTCGGCCGGAAGATAAAAATAATCTTGCCCCTCGAATTGGTTTGAGCTTCGCATTCAACGACAAAACTGTACTTCGAGGTGGATACGGTCTATTTTACGGACGGACGCCGGCGATTATGACTGGAACTGCCCATTCTCAAAACGGGATTCAGGTAGTTGCGATCGATATCAACTGTACAGCAACGCCAACTCTGTGTCCGGTTTACCCGAACATTTTCTCCGCAGTGCCTACGGGGGCGACGCTTGCGCCGGTTAACCTCTATCTATTTTCGAGTAATTATTCGCAACCCTTCACTGAGCAAGGGCGCCTGCAATTCGAACGTGAAGTCTTTAAGAATTACACGTTCGCGGTGCGATACACGCTTTTTCGCGGAAATTCCCTTACGAGGACGAGAAACGTGAATCTGAGTTCGCCGGTACCGACAGTTTATCCGGTATTCGATTCTACCGGTGTTCCGACCGGACAATCGTTGACCGTCCTGAGGTTTTCGAATCCGAGGCCGATCTCCGCATTTCAGCGCATTAGCCGCTTCGAGAGCACAGCAAAATCCTTTTATCAAGGCGTGACGTTTGAGTTCAACAGACGGCTGGCGAACAATTGGCAGTTTATTTCGAGTTACACACTCTCTAAGGCCAAAGATGATAAACCGGATCAGACTTCCGTAGTGCCGGGCGCGGACGACGGCAAGCTCGCTGAAAATCAGTTCGATCTTTCGGGCGAATACGGACGATCGGATCTAGACGTCAGGCATAGGTTTATATTCTCGCCGGTTTACGAGATAGGTTCGTTCAAGCAAATTGAGAACAAGTTGCTTCGGGCGATTGTCAGCGACTATGTGATAACCGGCATCTTTACCGCCCAATCCGGCTTTGCGTATTCGGCTCTCGTATCTGGCGACCCGAACGCCGACGGAAACTCGGCCACCGACCGCGCACCGGGGACGCGGCGGAATCAATTTTCGACGCCGGCGATTTATATCGTTGATATGCGGATTGGAAAAATTATCCGCCTCGGCGAAAGGGCGAAATTAACGCTCTTTGGTGAGGGCTTCAATCTATTTAACCGGTCGAACGTACAGACCGTAAACAACTCTCTCTATACGTTCAGCTCTGCCGGCGGCGGAAGGCTCACACGGACGGCAAATTTCGGCACCCCACGAACATTTGTCTCGGGAGCACCGTCGTTTACGTTCAATTCAAGTTACAACCGCGAGTTTCAACTGGGGATCCGCTTGGATTTCTGATTGGATTAGTAATTGCTCTTTGCGGTCGGCTGATTGGTGCGGCTCAATACCGGACAGTCAGCCGACTTTATGTTTTTTCTTTGGCGCAAGCCAAAGTTTCCATTAGCAGGGCCTCCAAACGGGGCGAGACACCCGAGAGCATCGGCAGCATCCCAGATGTCCATTCGACGTAACGAGCCAAACTGTCGTCAGATTCGGCATTCGGCCGGTTTTTTAGCTGCTTTAGATTACTGATCTTGTCCGCGATGCGTATCACTTTCGCCCTACGTGAAAGATTGGCGGCTGACGCAGTTTGCCTGAGGCGGCGTTCGGCTTCGGGTAAACTTTTGTCGTCCGAGAGTTCGGCGACCACGTCGGCTATTGAACCGCTGAATCGATTTGCCAATTCTTCGCGTCCGACGCCGCATTTCTCGATCACGTCGTGCAAAATCGCCGCCGAAATGATTTCCGGGTCGGCGATATCGCCAAACTCAACCAGTAAATAGGCGACCTCTATCGGGTGATTGATATAAGGTCGGCCGTCTTTTGTTGTTTGGCCCGCGTGTTTTTCGGCGGCAAATTGAATGGCGGCAAAGACGTCTGCGAATGGATTCATAGGCCAAGTGGCCGATCAGCGAACAACCTCGATCGTTACCGATTGCTTTCCGCTAATGATTAACTGTGATGGCGGCAACGGTGTTTCGAAAATCACGGATGTAAGCACCGGCCGTGCAAAGCCTGCCGATCGTTCATTGTTAATCGTCGCGATTGCCGACGGCGGCAGATTCGGCAATTCCCCAGCGCCAATTACCGCCCCCGGCGCAGATCGCGAAAGCTGGAGAAAGAGCTGATCCGAAGGTCTAAGCTCGTTGATGATTTTTATTAGTTCCGTCAGATCGCGCGGTATAAACTGCTGAGCGCCGGAGGCTTGCTGAATTTGTGCGCCGTCGGCGACAGTAATTGTCAGAATGCCCTCCGGCGTCTGCTCCGGGATCTTAACTGGTATTTTCTCAAGAAAAATCCGCCCCGTCGCTGTCCGGGCAAAGGCACTTAGTTCCAGCGTCTCACCCGGGCGAACACGGGAGCGGTCGATGGCAAGGCGCTCGAGCGTACCTGTTTTCGTCCCGTCAACGGATTTAATTTCAAGTTCGATTTTTTCGATTTTAGCTTCGTCAAAGCCGCTGCGCAGCAATGCCGCAACCGGCGAGGCAACCGACACGGCGGCAAGCTGGGTTGCCTGTTGGCCCGCGAAACGCCGTGAGATCGCGACTGCCGGGCGATCTTTTATGGCTATCGTTCCGCCAATCGAGACGGTCGATTCGCCAAAGCCGCGCTCTTGCGCTGTGATCGAGTTGTAGATGGTGATATTAAGCAGCAGAGGCGTTAACGCTTCATCTTTAGCAACCTCGAAATTAAATGTTTCTGTGCCGCCGCGACTTGTATTTATCCACAACGTTACGGGTATCATCGCCGGCACCTTCCCGAGTCGACCGAAGACGCCGGTTGCTCGATCTTGCGTCATCGAGCCGACCATCGCTTCGGGCACGGCAAGTTTGAAAGAATTGTTGACGTTTGGAATGACGGTCACGACAGAAGATTCGGCCATCGGTAGATCGGACGAGCCGAGATTTAGAAACGGATGCCCGAAAGCATAAATCTTGTCGCCGTCGCGAAGAGTAACGGTTCCAGCGGCGGCTATGCTGTAATCGCCGCGGGTTAGTTGCATCGAGACGGATGTTCCACCGGTCAGTGTTGTTTCCGTTGCCGGCTTGAGCTTTGTAATCGGTGCACCTCCGCCGGCGGCTGCTACCGGCAACAGTCCGGCCGAAATTAGTTCCGGCGTAAAGACCTCGAGCGTCTGCTGGGAAAAGCCAGAAAAAGTAAGCGGCGTTGCAATAGGTCTAAACGATTGGCCGGCAACGGCGGCAATCGGACCGCTGCCGGGCGCAGCAAGAAAGCCGGAATTTTCCGTTCCGGGACGAACCGGTAAGAGCCCCGAGGCCGAGGCAAGTTCTGAAAATGAGAACGCCCTTGGCTCGTCGGATGCACGGCGGATCTTTGGACTCGATTCGAAAATACCGAGCATCTGCTCGATTGGCGTGATGCCGCAGATGGGTTCTTTGGAGAATGGAAAACTGTACGAAATCGCGCCGACAAGCCGGCCGTCAATGTAAACCGGTGAACCGGACATACCGGCGAATACGGCAGTTCTATCGGTGTTTGCGCCGTGCAGACGCCCGATTATCATATCCTGTCGCGGTCCGATGGCGCCGGGCACGACGCCGAGGATTTCGACGCCGAATTCTTCTGGTCGGCTGCCGCTAAAGACGGTAAATGCCTTCCCGCGAAGTCCCTCGCGAACATCCGAAAGTGGAAAAATCCGCGTCCCGGCGGGCGTTGCAGGCTCGGCAACCAATTTCGCCGGTAATTGTGCGGCCGCCCAAACAGATAGCATCGCGATTAGAAACAACGCTTTATAAGCCATTTTGACCAATGTATTCACAAAAAAGTTCCTCGTTTTTCTCAACTTATGTTAACATTTTGGAGGTCTTCCCAGAAGCCTTTTCTTTTGGCTTAGATAAAAGTTGCCCTGCACGCAATTTCCCGCGTGTGGGGCCCCAACGATCACCCGAATCCACCATGGCAAAATCAAAGCGATTATTGAAAAGTATTCTAAAGTTGCTGGCACCGATCCTCATATTCTTAATCCTGGCTGCCGCAATAGCCGCACTTTGGCTCGATTACAAAGTCGCTCGGCCACAGCATCTCGGTTACCTCGTAACGCCGGCGAAATACGGAATGCTAAGTTCGCGCGGCTCGCAGGTTACGGATGAGACGTTTCAGGGTAAAGATGGCGTTAGTCTGCGGGCCTGGTTGCTCCGCGGCGAGCCGAATCAACCGGCAGTTATTTTATTGCACCGCTTCGGCGCAGACCGCTCTTACGTGCTCAATCTCGGCGTAAAACTCAATGAAGCGACAAATTTTACCGTCTTTATGCCCGAGCAGCGTGGCCACGGGCCCGAACCCGGAGAAACCGTTTGCTCTTTTGGCGGCTGTGAGGCCGAGGATGTGTTATCGGCCGTAAGATTTCTCAAAAACCTCAAAACTCCGGAGCAGTTTACTCTTGTCGGCGGCGGAATTGGAATCTACGGGCTGGAGATGGGAGCTCTCGAGGCTCTTTTTGCCGCGGAGGCCGAACCGGAAATAAAAGCTCTTGCGCTAGATTCCGTACCGGCGGATTCCAACGCGCTGATTGCGGCGGCGGTTGAACGACGGTTTCCGTTTGCAAGCGTTGTCACCGGCCGGTTGGCGCAACTCGGGACCTACGCATATTTCTACGACGCGTGTTTTAACCGGACGAGCGCGTGCGAATCGGCGAGAAATTTGCAGGGGCGGAGCGTATTGCTGCTTGCAGGCTCGGATGCGGCAAAGTTTCAGGAATCTACGTCAAGGTTGAGTAAGTGTTTCCAACCTTCGACTCGGATGGACTCGAAAACCGATCTCAGCCCGTCGGGAATGGGAATCCTAAGCGCGTCGATAGAAACTTCAGAGGCGTACGATCAACGAATAATTGACTTCTTCCGCTCCGAACTCGGGGCTCTGCGTTAGAGACTAACGCAAGCTTAGCCGCTTTCATTGCCACTAATGATTGAGGAGATAAATCCAGCAATCGTTGTCGGCGCTTCATCTGAAAGCGCAAGCCGCTTAACACCGATGACCAAATCGGGAAGTTTCCCCGCAAGGCGTTCAAAGCGGCGGTCGCGTCCGGCAAGACCTTCTATCACGCGGCGTTCAATTTGATCGCGATCGTCGTCGGTACTAAGCTCGAATTCAGCGAACTCAATCGGAACCGTATTGTTTTTTATCCGGACGTGAAGAGCTGCGGCAATTTCTTCAGCAGATTTTTTTAGTTCTGAAAGTCTCAGTGCAGAGGCAGGAAATGAAAGACGTCCGCGGAGCGTGACCTCGATAATTGGTTTTGGTGAATCGGGTTCGGGTGCTCGCGCCTCTTCACGAATAAGCTGCAGAAACCTTTCGGAAAACTCCTCGGGCGTTTTTATAGCCTCTGTATTGAGGCTGAGTCGCTGGAATGGCCGCGAAAGGTAGTCGTCCGTGTGGACGGCGGTAATCCGCTTTTGCTCGTCAAAGGTAACTACAAAAGCGCCGCGCCGCTCGTGGAACTCTGAGACATTCGTAATTTCAATCGAACCCGGATTGAATGCCCAGCCGTCGATCGTGTAATGCAGATGCGTATGCCCAAGGGCGATGTAATCCGTTACCGAGCGAAGCCGTGAAATTGCGTCGAGCGGAAGCGCCGGTATCGGATGCGTCTGATGGCCCTCGACGTCCGTATGCAGCATTAGAATCCGAAAAGCATCTTCGCGACCCGTTTCGCGGATTGCTTCCGCAAGCATAGCCGTTGCCATTCGCGAAGAATCGCCATACCAATGTGAACCGAAAATCCGCGCCGCGCCGATATCCAAATAGCCGCCTCGGCGGAGCTCGTGGTCCCATTGCCGGTAGATGATCCGGCCGCGTTCAGTTTCCGGCTCGAGCAAAATCAGGAATCCCCAACGCGAAAGCGAACGAAGCCAGCTATATTCGTTATCCGCCGAGCGCTTATCGTGGTTTCCCTCAATCGCTACAACCGGGATGCCCGCTTCCCGCATCATCGAAAGGCCCTCGACGGCGTAATTCATAGTTTCGGGCGGGACGACTTGTTTATGAAAAAAATCACCGGCAATAAGGACGAAATCTACGTTTTCGCCAATTGCATAACGCCGGAGAACATCCGACCAAGCGTCGAAAAAATCCCGTGGGCTTTCCGGCAGGTGGTATCTCGTACAGCCCAAATGCACGTCGGCGATATGCAGAAACTTCATATCGCCATCTTACCATAAGCTACTTGCGCGAAAACCAGTTCTCGACGGCTGTGGCAAGTTGTCGCCGCTGACTGCGGATATTTTACTAATCTCGATTATTTTCGAGAGTGCTTTGTCTTTTCTAGCGAACTTTACGTTGCGAATCGCGCAAATTCGCAGAAGCGGGTATTAAAAATCCGCAGCCTTGTGCTAGGTTGGAAATTGCCGCGGCCGTAGAGCCAAAACATTCGGCACGTCTCGCGAGGGAAATAGGGAGAAAGGCAATGGAAAAAGTCGTATTGATTACCGGAGCATCGAGTGGCATTGGCCGCGAGACTGCAAAACTCTTTCAGACAAAGAATTGGTGTGTTGCCGCAACCATGCGAAACCCGGATCGCGAAACCGAACTTGGTCGGATCGCCGATGTCGAGGTGTTTCGACTGGACGTTACGGATACCGAGTCAATTCATTCGGCGATTTCGGCCGTACTTGAAAAATTCGGGCGTATCGACGCGGTTGTAAATAATGCCGGCTATGCACTGACCGGGCCGTTTGAAGCATTTACCGACGAACAAATCCGCATGGAATTCGAGACAAATGTTTTCGGGGTGATGAATGTTTGCCGAGCGGTGCTACCATATTTCCGCGAGCAGCGGCGCGGTACTTTAATAAATGTCGCTTCGGTCGGCGGACGGATGACATTTCCGCTCTACAGCGTTTATCATGCAACGAAATGGGCAATTGAAGGATTCTCCGAATCTTTGCAGTTCGAACTCGAGCCATTTGGAATCCGCGTAAAGATTATTGAACCGGGCCCGATTCGGACGGATTTTTATTCGCGTTCGATGCATTCGGCAAACCGTGACGACGTTGATGAATACCGATATTTCGCTGCCCGCGTGCTTCCAAATATGCAGAGATCGGGTGAAACTGCTCCCGATGGCCTGATGGTTGCGAACAGGATTTATGAGGCAGCAACAGACCGAAACACTCGACTTCGTTATCCAGTCAACACCAAGGGATTATTATTTCTTCGGCGTGTTTTGCCTGATATCACGTTTATGCGTATTTTGAGGTTTGTACTTACTCGCTAGCGGATTATGACCGCTTCATGTTAGGATTTTCAGAGTCTTGTTTTCGTTATTTTCTTTAATTCACTGGCTGTATCATTTTTTAGCTCCGCAAACTACATTGAACACCGTCTGACCAGCCGAACGATGAAGGGCGAGGTAAAGTAGCTAGAATATTTTTGGGAGGGAAGTATGAAAATCCTACTTTACAACCCCGATAATGGGATCACGCGAAATTTCATGCCACATCTCTGGATGTTTTTGCTCCAATCGCTAACGCCGGCGGAACACGAAGTTATTCTTATAGACGGAAACGCGAAGGCAATGACGCCGCGCGAACTTGTTACCTTTTGTAAAAGCGAAAACATAAGTCTTGTAGGTATCGGCGCAATGACGCGGATGATCGCCAGGGCATACCTCGTGGCGGATGCTTTGCGGACGGCGGGGATCACCGTAGTAATGGGCGGCCCACATGTTACCGAGTGTCCAGATGAAGCGCTCGGACGCTCGGGCGGAAAGCGTTTCGCAGATGCAGTAGCGCTTGGGGAAGCAGACGAGACTTGGCCACAGATCGTTAACGACTTTGTTGCTGGAAAATTGAAGGAAGTTTATACCCCGGCTATGGACTTAAAGGGCCGAGATATCAAACCGAGTTTGCAGCCGTATCCGCATATTCCTTGGGAGACGCTGGATCTGGAGCAGTTTTCGCTCGTGCCAAGGTTCTTAAGGCCTTTTTTGTCGCGCCTCGGTTCGGGTTGGGGTAAGTTTTTCGTAGTACCCGTCGAAACTGGACGTGGGTGTCCGTACGGCTGTGAATTCTGTACCGTCACGGGATTTTTCGGTGATTCGATTAGGTTTCGAACGAACGAGAGCGTAATCGATGAATTACTTCGACTAAAGGCGAGGGCGGCGAAGGAAAGAGGCCAGATTGCAGTTTTCTTCATTGACGACAACCTTGCTATCAATAAGAAGCGACTTAAAGGTTTGCTCCGAGAGATCATTGAAGCGAAGGCGAAGCTACCTTGGGTTGCTCAAATAAGTGCAAATCTATTACAGGATGACGAACTCGTAGACCTTATTGCCGAATCTGGAGGTCGCTGGGTATTCATTGGCATGGAATCCATAGATCCCGCAAACATGGCCGATGTCAATAAACAGTTCTCAAAGCCATCGGAATACCGGAAGGTGCTCGAGGGCCTTGCGCGGCGCAACATTTTTGCGATCACATCTTTTATCTTCGGAATGGACAATGATAGGCCCGGCGTGGCTGCACGAACCCTTGCAGAAATTGAGAGCTGGCCGCCAGGACTGCCAGTTTTTGGGCAGTTGACACCCTTTCCGGGAACTCCGCTTTACGAGCGCCTATCGAAAAGCGATCGGTTGGTGAGAGAGCAGCATTGGCTGGACTTTGCGCCCTTTGTGATGGCACATGAGCCACTAAATATGAGCATCTCTGATGCGGGAGCCGAAACGCGGTTTGCTTGGACGCAATCATATAGCCCGCAAAGAAATGCAGCGGCTATCGATGCAATCGCGGACCGGCCGCTGGACGTACGTATTGGCCATCTCGTAGCTCGATTATTTTTTCGTGGGATTTATTTTCCGCAGCTAGGAAGCCTGGAATGGGCAAAGGTGATTTTCCAAAATCGCAGACCGATTTTCTCGCTTGCACGCCAAGGTATTCGTCAATACCTCGGTTCTCGGCGCAGGAGTAGTTCAATTTCAACTATTCCGACCGCCTAAAGGACGTTAAATTTGTATTGGTTTCCATCGCCATTAGGTCTTCGGCCGAATTCTTCTAATATTGGCGCAAGTAACTCGACGACGCGAGCGTGAATCACTTGATTTGACGCGACGATACCGCCGTGATTTTGGACATCACTGAGGTCATAGCGATATTGACCGCCCCACAAATCCGTAAGTTTGCCGCCGGCTTCGGTAAGAATAATTTCCGGAGCACAGGTGTCCCAGCTCTTTGTTCGCGGGCTGAGATGTATATACAAATCGGTTTCTTGCTCCGCAATTAGACCGATTTTCAGTCCGACCGAGCCGCGCTGCACTTCGCTGCCGAGCCCGAGTTTCTCAATGATCGTCGAGATCCGTGGGCTGCGATGATTTCGGGAAACAGCAACGCTGACCTTTGAAAAATCGGATTTATCGGAAACATAATGCCGGCGCTTTTTGCCTGTCGCATCAATCGACCAACAACCGATCTGCGATGCGGCGAAATACAACTTACCGAATGACGGCAGATAAACAACTCCGACAGCGGGCCGGCCCGCTACGGCCAGACCGATCTGGACTGCAAAATCGCCGTCATCGCGAATGAAGCCAGCCGTTCCGTCAATCGGATCGATTATCCAAACACGGTTGTTGGCTAAGCGGCTTTCGCCGGGATCGGTTGCCTCCTCGGACAAAATGGAATCTTTTGGAAACGCTCTTTGCAAGCCGCTCATAATTATTTCGCTGGCTGCCCGATCGGCTTCGGTGACGGGCTCGACAAAACTGTCAACGCCGAGTTTGCTTTCGGCAACAACACCGCGGCGACGGAATTCCATTACAAGCCGTCCGGCATTGCGTGCAAGTTCCATGGCGATGTCCAGCTCGCGTAAATAGCCCATAGATTGTTTGAAATTTTCCGTACCGACGATCTTTGTCAGGCTACGTCGATCAATTCAGTAATTCCGCAATGCGGACAGACGAGCATTCGGCGTGCAGGATCAGCCCAGCGAGCCAAAGCCGGATTTGCAAGCGTGGGCGTTTTGCTTTCAGCTTCGCCTTCAGTAAAAAGACGAGGTAGCGGCCTGCCGCTGCTGGTACCCGAACCGCAATCATCGGCAATTTCAGCCAGACAGTGCCGGCAAGCCCAGCCAAATCCGTCATTGACAAAATCCTTTGCCTTCATCGAAATAAAGCCCGGCGGGCTGGGAAGTTGGCGCCGCCGGGGAACAGAATTTGTCCGCGGAATTTACTCCGCCCTTCGCGATCTGGGCGATGTTCCGGGCATTGGGGTTAGCTTTACGGGGATATTGATTCTCCTCCCTTCACGCAAAACCTCGAGCTGAATCGTTTCCCCAAACTGCTTTTTATCGAGCAGGCGGTATAAATCGTCCAGATCACGCATCGGCTGGCCATCGGCCGAGATTATGATATCGCCTATTACGCCAGACGGCGAAATGCCGCGGAGGCCGGCCGTCGCCGCAGGAGAATTCGGCGCAACTTGATAGACCAATAGTCCTTGCTCCACCGGCATCCGATAGCCCTGGTCACGTAGATCGGAAACACTGGGCAATATGGCACCAAGTTTTGGCCGGCGAACTTCGCCAAACTGTATAAGCTGGGGAATCACACGTTTTGCCGTGTTTACTGGAATTGCGAATCCGACCCCGACTGAGCCGCCCGCGGGCGAAAGAATTTGCGAATTGATACCAATCATCCGGCCGTATTTATCCAGCAGCGGACCGCCGGAATTGCCCGGATTAATAGACGCATCGGTTTGAATAGCGGCGTCGATCGGCCGCCCGTTTCGCGCACGTATTGGCCGCTGCAGCCCCGAAATTACGCCAGTGGTCAGCGTTCGATCGAGTCCGAATGGATTGCCAATTGCCAATACTTTCTGCCCGACGACCAGTTTGTCCGAATCACCCAATGGGACAACCGTTAACCCGCCGGCGGGCGGATCAATCTTTATAACTGCCAGATCCGTGTCCGGGTCACCGCCGACATAGGTCGCGGGATACACCTTCTCGCCACCAAAGCTTACAGTAAGTTTTTGGGCGCCTTCGATAACGTGGTAATTGGTCAGAATATGGCCCTCCTGGTCAATTACCGAGCCTGAACCGGTTCCACGTCCTTCCTGAACGTCGCCCCAAAAATCCTGCGTGTACGACGTCGTACTGATAAAGGCAACGCCGGGTGAGACTGCCTTGTATACCTCAATATTGTTCTGTTCATCGGAAACCGTAGATGGATCCGAGATTGCTGGCGGAGCCTTTTCTGCATTTGCTATGGCCGCAAGATCAGTTGTGGCGAATCGCTGTTTGACGTAAAAAAAACCGATCGTTAAACCCGCAGCAGCAAACGCTGCGATTAACGCGAGCAAAAGTAACTGCCGCGCCGACAGTTGGTAGACACTTTTACCTTTCATAAGAAGTAAGATACCCCGAAATTTCAATATAATGAAGAAGCCTTCGGCTGTTTTAGATGCTGCTGCGTACAGAAATCGTTGTGCAATTGGGCCATTGCGGCGCGAGCAGACTTGCATCGACGAATTAATGCTTCCGCGCAGCGACCAAGACGTTACGATTGTAATTAGTTCGCAAAATAAAGTATGCCGGCGGAAGCGAGGTAGCCGACGGCCGTTAGATATGTCATCAAATGAACGCCCATAACGCCAAGGTAAATGGCAATTGCCAGGGTGACGCCATAACGGGCAAGTTGCCAGTTGCTCCAGCGAAGAAGGACAAGCGCAGCAAATGTGCCGATCGCAATCTTTACGCCCAAAAAAGTTGCATCACCGATTTCAAGCAGGTGCGCCATCACCTGATTCCCTTCGCTTGCTACTCCGCTGCGAACCCAAATTATTGTTAAAACGGCATCGAGAAGATTGAGGAGGAAAAGCAGAAGAGTTTCTCGCAGTAAAGGCATACCCGCAGAGGCAAATGGCCGTGTTAATTGCCGCAAAAAGGCGCGAACCTCGTAAAGCGGCGTGCGAAATCTAAAAGGCCAAAGAAATTTAGAAATGCAACTTTCTCCCCAATAATACAACGAATAGCCGAAAGTTTCAGAAAAAAGTTTTGGCTTTGCCCATCCTTTTCGATATTGACAGCCGGACTGGTTGCGCGAAATTTGTTGCCAACCGAGAGATTAGGGAATGCGTCGAAGTCTTCGGATCTGGAGCTTTTTCTTCCTAGATGGTGTATAAATAACTTGCAGCAATGCGATCAATTTTTCGGGAGGAAGTTTATGAGAAACCTTAAAATGCTTATTTTGCCAACACTTATGCTGGCATTTCTGTCCTCTGGATTTTCAACTGAAGCCTTTGCACAAACGCGCAAGCGGCCGGTTATCAAAAAGCGGACGGCTGCAGCCAAGCGGCCAGTTGCGCCAAAGGCGTACACGGTACCGGCCGGCAAGCGTATCCGCGTAAGAATGAACGACACAATCAGCTCGAAGTCTGCAAAGGTCGGCGATACCTTTACGGTTACCGTAGTCGAGCCGGTTTATTCATCGAATGGAGTTGTTGTTATTCCGGAAGGCAGCGAAATCATCGGACGCGTCGATGCCGTCCAGAAGGCGCAAAAAGGGGGAAAGCCAGGTACGATTGACACCAGTTTTATTCGCTTAGAATTGCCGAACGGCAACAAGCGGGCCATCAACGGCTCTTTGACGGAACTAGTCAGCGACAATGCGAAAAGCGATAGCGAGGGGACGGCCAGGGGCGACCGGATGAAGCATCGTAAAGTTATATTTATTGGCGGAGGCGGCGCCGGCGGAGCGATTCTTGGCGCTGCGATTGGCGGCGGCAAAGGCGCATTGATCGGAGGATTAATCGGTGCTGGCGGAGGCTTTTTGGGCGAGAAATTTACAAAAGGCGAAGATGCGGAAGTCAAGGCCGGTACGGAATTCGGTGTCTATCTTAACAGGGCGATTGTGTTACCTCGATTCGCGGAAACCAATCAGTAAGTTTTCCTCGATCGAAAATTATGAAGCCGGGCTTTGAACACTTACCGCCCGGCTTTTCAATTTTGCGATTCTCTCACAAATTTGAAGGGCTTTCACTTCACGGCCATCTCCCGACCGATTTCTTCGAGCCGATCGACGACGCGGCGAACAAGCCACTCTGGAGTCGACGCACCGGCCGTGACGCCGACGGTTTCAACAGATTCAAGATCCCGCGGATCGATCTCATCTTCGGTTTCGATGAGAAAGCTTTTTTCACATTGTTCCTTACAGACGGCGAGAAGTTTCAGACTGTTTGACGAATGGCGGCCGCCGATTATGTAAAATGCGTCTACCAATTCAGAAAGTGCTCGGGCAGCGTCCTGACGGTCCCGCGTCGCAGAGCAAATCGTATTTATAACCTGCACGTCATCGTCGGTTTTTGTCTTTACCGCTTCCGCCGTGTCGAAAAAAGTTTTGGCTTTGATCGTAGTCTGCGAAACAACAAGCGGACGCCTTAGTTTCGGCAGCCCGGCAACCTCGGATGGATCGCGAACGATAAACGCGTGGTCGGGTGCATAACCCTTCACGCCTATCATTTCAGGATGGTCTGGACTGCCGACAACGACAACATGTCGATCCTCGGCCGCAGCCCGTGCGGCAAGGCGTTGAACGCGCGTCACGAACGGGCAGGTCGCATCCACGACTTTCGAGGCCCGCTCGCGTAGTTCGTTTTGAACCTGCGGCGTGACGCCGTGGGCGCGAATAATCGCAGTTTCACCGCGGCGGATCTGGATCGGCTTGTCCACGGTCGCAACGCCGCTTGCCGCCAGGCGATTCATTTCCTGCTCGTTGTGAATCAGCGGCCCGAGCGTCCGAACTGTTTCGCCCTGGCTGAGAGCTTGCTCGACCATTTCCACGGCACGTTCAACGCCAAAACAGAATCCGTATTCTTCCGCCAGCAAAACCTTCATGTTCCCCTCGCTTAACCGCCGTTCGATCTTCTCAACCTTCCCACAATCGGCTCTGGAACAAGTCTAACAGATAGAACAAAGGATTGGAATCACATCGGGCAGCGCCCGCTAAGAGCAGAATTTACGAAAACTTTTAACCGAGGCTTTAGCGGACAGGGGCGCGGAGAAGGACCTCTGCGGTTTCAGCCGCCACGGCAGCTTCGATTGGATGGGTTGCCCGGAGCTGGGCAATCTGAAGCAATGCTTCGCCCGTACGGGAGATGAGACGGAAAAGATCGCCCTCCTCGGCCCCGGTCCGTTTTACTAATTCATTCCAACCGGCACCGGAGGCCCAGAGTTCCGCGGCTGTTGCTGCGGAAAGGTTGACCTCTTCGTTTGGCTCGACGCCGAAGCGCCATTCCGCATTTGACACCTCGTAAATCGTTTCTTCCAAAGCCATCATTGCTTCAGCTAGTTCATCCGAGAGCCGTAAATCGCCGTAATTCCGGTCACTGTCGGCTGCAACAGCCGCCATCAAACCGGCCACGATCGTATGACCGACGCCGGAAAATACGCCTCGGCTAAGAGCCTCACCGACGAGCAGCGGCCGGTCGACGCGGACGTCGGCAAGCCATTTACCGCGATCTGTGACAATTTCGGCGGCCAAGTCAATGTAGTGGAAATGGTCAAGCACTCTGGCACGACGTTCGAACGGTTCCCAGATGCGGCTTCGAAGCCGTTCGATCTCGTTTTCGAGTTCGACTATCCCAGCCGCCAACGGCGCCGCTTCCCAAAGTGTTGCTAAATATTCGTCGCGCCGTGTGCCCGCTTGAGAGCAAAATCCCTCGATTGCGGCATCGAAAACCGCCTCGGATTCGGCAGTATCCGAGGGAAGCTGCGCCGGTTTCGGTTCATCAAGCGGCGGATTGCGGTTTTCGTAAACATCTAAAAAGGCCTTTTCGATTTGGCTTTCGCTTAGCCGGTAGATATTTGAGAACACGCGATTTATACGCAAAATCGGGATCACAGTGCCTTGGCCATCGTCTCTAATTGCCGAAACTGCTCCGTGGTTAACCTGCAAGACGAGAAAGAGGCGTTTTGCGCCGCGGCCCTGCGTTACGACGCGGCCCGGGATGACTACGGATTCAAGCCAGGAAAACCGTATCTGGTTTGCGGTTTCGGGCAATCGCTCTACAAGCCGGCGGCGTGCCGCAGTAAGGCGTTCAAAGCCAATACAATCCTGTGCCGAAAGCCCGATTTGCCGTTTATCGAGCATTTCGGCAATTTGCGAACGCAGCTCGCTTGCTTTTGCGCGCGATTTTTCAATCCGACGCGCCGCCTCGCGAAATGCAAAGCTCTTTTCAACTATTTCGCGAATCTGCTCAAAGTTTTTAAATGCATCGAGGAGGTTTACGAGTGTCGTATAGGTTGCGCGGAATTTGCTCTCGAGAGGGTCTGGTTTTGCCTTCAGCAGTTCTGCAATACGCTTTGGATTTTGAAATTGGCCGGGAACGAGGACCGCAAATCCGACGTTGTCGCGGCCGCGCCGCCCTGCGCGGCCAGTCATTTGTTGGAGCTCGTTTGCCGTCAATGGCCGCCAGCCACGATTTCCGCGCGTATCGGCATTTACAATGACGACGGTTCGCGCCGGGAAATCTACGCCGGCCGCAACCGTTGAGGTTGCAAAAATCGCATTCAAAAGCCCAAGCGACATCATTTTCTCGACGACCAGTTTCCACGCCGGCAAATGCCCAGCATGATGCGAGGCGACGCCCGTATTTACGAGCAATTTCCGATGTTTGTGGCTACGGATTTCCGGGTGCGCTTCGGCGAATTCTTCAAAGATCCGCCGGCGACGTTCGTATCTTTCATGATCGGCAGACTGCGAGCGGTCGCCGCCGACCTCGGCCGCGGCTTCGTCACATTTGCGACGCGTCGGCAAGAAGACTATCGCGGGCAGTAAGTCATAACTGCGGAGCGCACGAATGAGTTTATGCGGCGGTATCTCTGGCGGACGGCTGTTCATAACTTCTGAATTATCGCATATTGCTTTTGCTTTTCGCCCTCGATCTAACGCAAAATGCTGGAGTAAATCCAATCCTTTCCTGGAGAATTAAAGAGATGATAAAACTGGATAGGCGCGATTTTATCGGCCTTGCGGCGCTTGGAGCTGCTGGCGCGGTCTTGGACATCGAGGCTTTTGGACAAACACGTCGCGGCCGAAGGGCATTCGAAGTCGAGGAGGCGTCGATAACCGAAATTACGTCAGCTTTCGAACGCGGAATCTTGACTAGTGAAGCACTAACGGCTTTCTACCTCGCCCGTATTCGGCTGCTCGATCCGAAAATAAATTCGATCATCGAGATTAATCCGGACGCGCTCGAAACCGCGCGGACGCGCGATGGTGAACGCCGAATGCGACGCTCAAGAGGTCCGCTGCACGGCATCCCGGTTGTAATCAAAGACAACATTGACACTGCGGATAAAATGAAAACCACCGCAGGGAGCCTTGCTCTTGTAGATGCGCCGACGCCAAAACGCGATGCGTTTATCGTTGAACGGCTCCGAGAGGCGGGCGCAGTCATTCTTGGCAAGACAAATCTTAGCGAATGGGCAAATTTCCGTGACAACGATTCGATCAGCGGATGGTCAGCTCGCGGCGGACAAACGCGCAATCCGTACATTCTTGACCGCAATCCGTGCGGATCCTCTTCCGGGACCGGAGCGGCGATTTCCGCAAATCTGGCAGCCGTTGGAATTGGGACCGAAACCGATGGCTCGATTGTTTGCCCGTCTTCAATTTGTGGGCTTGTCGGCCTTAAACCGACAATTGGGCTCGTTTCTCGCAGTGGAATTATCCCGATTGCCGAATCACAAGATACCGCCGGGCCAATGACGCGCAGCGTTGCCGATGCCGCGGCATTGCTGTCAGTGATTGCCGCGTCAGACATTCGCGACTCGGCAATGAAAGGCTCGGCAGGTAAGGTCATGGACTATACAACATGCCTTCGTGTAGAAGCTCTAAAGGGCGCACGAATCGGTGTTGCTCGGGATTACTGGGGACGCCGTGCAGACGTTGACTCAATAATGGACGCTGCGCTTGGACTTATGAAGAAGGCGGGCGCGGAGTTGATCGACGTCAAATTTCCGAATTTGCGACGTTTCGGCGATGCCGAATTCACCGTTCTACAATATGAATTCAAAGACGGGCTCGAGCGATACCTCCGCGAGCGCGGCGGGAAATATCAAACTCTTGATGACCTGATAAAATTTAACCTAGAAAATCGGGACCGCGAACTCAAATATTTCGGCCAGGGCATATTCGAGTCGTCTGCGAAAAAAGGCCCGTTGACCGACAAAGAATATCTGGAAGCTCGCCAAATGTGCCGCCGCTTCTCGCAAAAAGAGGGAATTGACGAAGCGGTGGAAAAGCATAACCTTGATGGGATAGTAGCGCCGTCAAATGCGCCAACATGGATGATCGACACCGTAAATGGGGATTGCGGGAGCGGTTACGTCGGGAGCTCTTCGATGCCGGCGGTTGCGGGATATCCGAATATCACGGTTCCTGCCGGTTTCCATCGCGAACTTCCGATCGGTATTTCGTTTTTCGGAAAAGCCTTCAGCGAGGGAAAACTTATCGGCCTTGCGTATGCATTCGAACAGGCGAAGAAAGCCCGCCGGAAGCCTAAGTTTTTGCCGACCTTTAAGTAGGGAGGCGAGTCTGTGTTGTTTAATCTTGCGGCCGCAGGCGGTCGGAGAGCATATGTAGCCCTTCGAGCGTTAAATTTTCGCGAAGAAAATCTATTGCCGGCGAGTTTTTCGCGATAAGTCTACAGAATCCACCTGTGGCTACGACCGGAGCTTGGGCGCGGAGTTCGCGGTTTATTCGGCTTATCATACCCTCTACCATAGCAATATGCCCCAAAACAATGCCCGAGAGCATAGCCTGCGGCGTGCTCTCGCCAATTGCTTTTTCAGGCATTTGAGGATCCACGCATGGCAACAACGACGTTGAAGTGGACAGGGCGCGGGCTCCCGTTGCGATTCCGGGCGCGATCACACCTCCGCGGAAAACCCCTTCGCCATCGACGACGTCAATGGTGGTCGCAGTTCCAAAACTGCATGTAATTATCGGCTTACCATAAATCGCCGCGGCGGCGGCTGCATTTACCAGGCGGTCCGCTCCGACGGTAGAACGTGGAGTGTATCGAATCGCGATTCCAAAATCCCAGTCGGAATCGACAAAATACGGTGTCAGTTGATAAAGCTCGAGAATAGATTTGGTTACGGCCTCACGCAATTCAGGTACGACCGATGCCGCGATGACCCTCTCAACCGACGCTTTCCCGAAGCGGCCTTTGATCTTTCGCAGGCGGTCAAATTCCAGTTCATCGGCCGAATAGTCCCGGCGCGTCTGAACCGAGAAACGATCGACGATCTTCCCGGCTTCAAAAAACCCGTATTTTATCGTGGAATTACCGATGTCAATCGCAAGTAGCATTTCCGCGTAAGTAAAAGCTGATTAAAACAAAAACGAGAAAACCGCACATTCTATGGGCGATTTTCCCGATCGTTGCGGTAAGGTATTTGTCCGGCGTTGCGTCAACCCTCGAGCGGCAATCCGTCATACAATACACGCCAACCGCGTTCGACGCTTGTACGGATAGCCTTTGAAAACCACTTTTTTGCCATTTCGGGATCGTCGTAAACCTTGAGCGCAGGGAAAGCCTCGCGCGGATCGACCTTGCAAATTGCGGCGCCATCGGTTGCACTTCTAATGCTGAGTAGCCCGATCATACTGTTTTTCTCGAGAATCGTGGTTCGCACACGCGAAGTCGGATCAGATTCGAGCGATTCTTTCACTTCCCAATCTCTTTCCTCTGCATCGTCTTCGAAAAGTTCGTTATCCTCAAAGTCAAATTCGTCGCTCATAAAACACCTATAGCTAAAAACTACTACTAAAGCAACAAAACTTCAATCGACACGCTGCTCGGGCGCAGCGCTCGCGCCTTCGAAGCGAAGATTCTCTACATCGCCAGCGCGGATTACCACTAGGCCCGAATCGGTAATCACGCGAAGCCCTCCATCTTTTTCCAGGCCGTCCGTGCGTCCCGTGATTACTGCGTCTTCGGTCGTAACACGGACAAATTTGCCGTTTGCGTAAGTTGAGCGTTTCTGCCATTCTTCGCGGATCTTCAAGCAGCCGTCTGGGCCGGAAATTATGTCGTAAAAGTAAACGAGATACCTGATTAAGGCCGATTCCATTGAAAGCGCTGAAACTAGCGTTCCAGTCTCAGCCTCGATCGCGGTTGCGATCTCGGCAATCTCAGGTGGCATCGCCCGCGATCGCAGATTTATGCCGATTCCAATAACGACGGCCGGCCCGCGGTCCGTCTCGGCTGTCTCCGCTAGAATGCCGCCGATTTTGCGGCTCTTCACAAGGAGGTCGTTTACCCATTTTAGATCGACGGCGACGCCGAATTCTTCAAGAGCATCTTTTGCTGCAACTCCCGCCATTAAAGTCAAAAGCGGAAAATTTTCAATCGAAATCGTGGGCCGCAGAATTATGCTGAAATAAAGCCCGTCGCCGGCGGCGGAGTGCCAAATGCGTCCGTGGCGTCCGCGGCCGGCCGTCTGCTCGGCGGCGACGATGACGAGACCTTCGTCGGCGCCGCGTTTTGCATAATCGAGCGCTGCCGAATTTGTCGAATCGATCCTTTCAAAGCGTAATACTATGGTTTCCATCGCGTCGGTCAGATTACAGGCTATGCGCCAGGACGCCGTTTTAAACAGCTTGCCAAAGAGAATCTACGTAATAGTAGTCCGGCTCGACAAAATCCCGCTTTATCGCAAATCCGCTTCGGCGTGCCTGTTCGACAATCATTTGGCGGGTGTATTTTTGCGAGATTTCCATAAAAATCGGCTCCCAGATCTGAAAATAAAATGTTTTTCCGAGCGCGGCGATATGCACCGCCTGCCTTTTGCGGCTGATCAGAAATGAGCGCGCCGCGCCGTCGGCAGGATTGTAGATCGCAAAGTGTGAAAATAAGTTCAAGTCAAAATCGCCGCCGAGCTCGCGATTTATTCTTGCAAGGAGGTTGAGATTAAACGCTCTGGTAACGCCTTTTGAATCATCGTAAGCCGCGAGAATTGTCTTCGGGTCTTTCTGCAGGTCGAATCCAATGAAAAGAAGATCTCCGGGATTCATCGCGGCCCGCAATCGATTGAAAAACTTATCCGCGCTAGGTTGTCCGAAATTACCGATATTCGAGCCTAGAAAGAGTATGACTTTCCTGCGCTCCGATTTCAGTTTCAGTGAATCGAGAATTTCCAGATAATTGCCCGTTTGCGGCGCAATTCGTAAGTTAGGGAAGCGGCGTGCAAATCTCCGGACGAGAATATCGTTTGCCTCCTCGGAAATATCTATCGGGAGATACGAAAAACGGGCCTTCATTTCGAGTAATCGCTCGATGAGGATCGCGGTTTTCGCACCATCGCCCGCTCCTAGTTCGAAAATGTCAATACCACCGGACGCAAATTCCAGAAACGCATTGCAGATTTCGACAGAATGAGTTTTGAAAATCGAGGTTTCCGCCCGCGTCAGGTAATATTCGGGCAGCTTCATAATCTCGAGGAAAAGCCTTGAGCCCTCGGCGTCATAGAAATATCGGGACGAGAGGTGTTTCGGTGTTTCGGATAATCCGGACAGAACATCATCAGCAAATGAATCGACCTCGGAGTTTGCGCCCGTAATCATATAGCCCCTTTGATATCAACTCGATACTTTGTGTCGACAACCGTTAAATTGTCCAGCGTCAAATTGCAAGGCGGACACCGGTAAATTGCCAGCGCAGGTGCGGGTGAAAGAAATTCCGATAGCTTTGGCGGCTATGTCCAGGCGGCGTCGCTACCGAAGCTCCGCGGAGAACCATTTGGTTGATCATAAACTTGCCGTTGTATTCTGAGACGGCTCCCGCGGGTTTTCTAAAACCTGGATACGGAAGATAAGCCGAATTTGTCCATTCCCAGCGAAGTCCCCAATCAAATTTGCTGCAGGCAGCTTCCCATTCGAACTCCGTCGGTAGCCGGCAGCCGCTCCATTCCGCAAATGCGGACGCTTCATAAAATGAAATATGGCAAACCGGCGAATCCGGAAGCACGGGCCGAAGACCCGCAAGTGTAAACTGAAACCATTCGCCATCGCGGAAATGCCAATGCAGCGGGCACCCAATCCGCTCTCGGTTGATCCAATCCCAGCCTTCGGAATGCCAGAGGCGAAAATTTCGATAGCCCGCGTCCTCGATGAACTCTATGTACTCGGCATTAGTTACAAGGCAATCAGAGATTTTGAAAGGCTCGAGGAAGACGCGATGGCGGGCCAGTTCGTTATCGAAGCAAAATCCGTTGCCGGCAAATCCTATCTCGTAAATTCCTTCGTCAAATGGGATGAGTTTGCTGGAGCCGTCGTCAGCCGCCTCTTCAAGTGCAAAATCGTTTCTGTACGCTGGGAAAAGCGGATTTAGGCCAAAGGTGTATTTGAGGTCGGTCAGAAAAAGTTCCTGGTGCTGTTGCTCGTGGTTTAGCCCAAGCGTGATCAATCCGGCAATCTCATCGTGTACGCCGGCTTCGATCAGCTTGAGCATTGCGGAATCTACGTAGCGCCGGTATTCGAATATCTTTGCTACCGTGGGGCGGCTATAAAAACCGCGCTGATCGCGAGCCGAGCGTTGGCCCAATGTTTCGTAATAACTATTGAAAAAGTAGCCGAACTCCTTGTCGAAAAGGCGATAACCGGTTGCGAAACGCCTGAGTATCATCTCCTCGAAAAACCACGAAGTATGTGCAACGTGCCATTTCGGGGGCGACACATCGACGATCGGTTGCGGGACGTAATCCTCGATTTCAAGAGGATCACAGAGTTTTTCGGTCGCTTCGCGAATGCGGATATATTCAGCCGCCAGGTTCTGTCGGGACGTATCCGACGTTTGAATCGGTTGCATTCAACAATTAAAACAGAAAAAGAGAGGCCGGATCAAGATTTCAATTTCCAGATTATTTTTACGGCTTTTCGCCGAGGCGGACGAGCGCTTCGCGGGCGATCTCGGAGAGAAACGGGTCCGAGGATACCGCGGCAGATCTAACGACGGCAAGAGAGCGCTCGCTACCGATTGTGCCAAGTGAAAAGATAGCTGCCCGCCGGACGTCGTATTCTTTGCGTTCGTCAGCAGCTATACTCTCGAGCGGACGGATGGCAATTTCAAACTCGGGAACAGCCTCCAGACTATTGGCTCGGCTGAGATTTTTGAATTTTCCCGGCAGGAAGCTTTGCGGAATCGTACTGTCGAAGCAACCGGTCGAAAGCCGTTGCGCGATTTGGCCGATCGACCGAGCGGCAGCTGCGAGAAGAAACGAGCTTTCCAGATTTGGGCGTTTTTGCAAAAGTCTAACGAGCAAATGGACGGCCTCTTGCCCGCCGATTGCTCCGAGCGAAACAACGATTGCCGCTTTTACTTCGGGATCAGTTTCGCGGCCGAATGCTGAAATTAGGGCAAGCGATTCGCGAGAATCGGTAAACTTTGAAAACGCGTACGCCGCTTCTTTACGGACAAACGACGATTCATCAGTGAGCAGTTGAGCCAAAAGCGGCTCGGCCTCCTGAGTCGGAAGGCAGGCAAAAAGCGGAGCCGCAGATGCCCTCACGATTGGCAAGGGGTCATTGGCCAAAAAAACAACGGGACGGACGGAATCCGGTCGGCAATCGAGCCGCAGTAAATATATTGCCGTTCGCCGCTGCTCGGCATCGGACGATTTTATCAAAGCCGAAAGATTCCCGGCGCTTTGAGCAAAGGTAAAACCGGCACAAAACGCCAGGTACAATGCCGTAATCGCAATAAAACTGCCTATCCGAGACGCCATCATTTCGCCGATGTTACCTTGAAGGCCTTTTCAAGGTCGCCTGAGTCCGCTCCCATTCGCCAACCTGCCGCGCTCGCTTGTTTTCATAGGAATCCCCAAGCGATCGGATAAGATCATCGGTAAACGGAATTTTCACCGGTAAAACCTGCGAGGCGACAATTGGCGTCGGAAGCGAGTCGCGAGTGGGCTGCAAATAATTAGAGCGCGTTAGATTGGTTTTCGGTCTGGCCATTGGCTGCCTCCTTCTTTCGCGGAGCCAAACGACCGTACCGAGAGTTTCGGGTTCTAGGCGGCGGCCGTTCGGCCCGTGTCATTGATGTTCGAAAAGTGTTTTATAAGAAAAACTCCTCGATCCTGAAATCTTTAGTCAGAATACCACAGAAAGCCGAAAAGTGTATCGGTTTATTTTGAATTTTCACGATTGAAGCAAACTAAATGGATAGTTTTTGGAAATTGGTTTAGACTAAAAATCTCACGGGATTTTCCATCGGCGGGCTGAAAATTCGGACTGGCCCAATGAAAATATGGACGAAAAATATTTTCCGAAAAAAGTAGAGACGAAATGGCGCGATCGCTGGTCCCAATCGCAGATTTTTGGGGCGACTGATGGCGACGGGCGAGCAAAGTTTTATCAGCTCGAAATGCTTCCGTATCCATCGGGCAACTTGCATATGGGGCATGTCCGGAATTATTCGGTCGGGGATGCCATAGCTTGGTACAAAAGGCTGAAAGGTTTCAATGTTTTGCATCCGATAGGTTGGGATTCTTTTGGCCAGCCCGCAGAGGACGCCGCGATAAAGCGCGGCGTGAATCCGCGCGACTGGACCGAGGAAAACATAAAGGTGATGCGTGGCCAGCTCGAACGCCTCGGTTTGAGTTACGATTGGTCACGGCAGATCGCGGCGCATCGGCCGGAGTATTACAAGTTCGACCAATGGTTTTTCCTAAAAATGTATGAAATGGGCCTTGCCTACAAGAAGATGACCCAGGTCAACTGGTGCGAATATGACAAGGCAACGCTGTCAAACGAACAGGCTAGCGGCGGGCTCTGCTGGCGTTGCGGAAATGCTGTTACGAAAAAAGACCTCGAGCAATGGTTTCTGAGAACAACGGCCTATGCCGAGCGCTTGCTAACTGATATTGCAGAAATCGAAGATGGCTGGCCGCAAAATGTAATCAAACGGCAACGCGACTGGATCGGCCGCTCGGAAGGTGCTTTTGTGGACTTTAAAGTCGCGGGCATTTCGGCAGTCGATGAGCCGCGAGCAATTCGTGTATTTACTACTCGCATAGACACTATCTTTGGGGCAACCGCAATTGTCGTCTCGCCGCGTCACCCAATAATCGAGGCCCATAGGGAGTCGTTCGCGCAGCGCGTAAAGCAAAAGATCGACGAGATAATAGCCGAAATGTCGCGCCCTCGCGAACGCGATGAGGAACTCGAAAAAGATGGTATCGATACGGGACTTGAGGCCATTAATCCATTCAGCAATGAGCGGATACCGGTCTGGGTTGGCAATTACGTAATGATGGAATACGGGACCGGTGCCGTAATGAGCGTCCCGGCTCACGACGAGCGCGATTTCGAATTCGCAAAAAAATTCGGGCTTCCGATTCGACAGGTAATAAGCGAGCCTCACCTTGTCAAAGAACATCAGAGCGAACATTCGCTGGCCCTCGATCGGCCGTTGACGGAATTTGGCATTCTCGTTAGATCCGGCCCGTGGAACGGAAAAAAAAGCGAGGAAGCTCTCCGGGAAATGGCCGAATACGCAGCAAAACAGGGTTTTGGCGAGCCGGCCGTCACGTATAGACTTCGCGATTGGGGTATTTCTCGCCAGCGATTTTGGGGAGCGCCGATCCCGATTATCTATTGCGACCATTGCGGAACGGTTCCTGTACCTTACGAAGATTTACCGGTTGAATTGCCGGCAAATGCCCCGATTACCGGAACAGGCGAATCGCCACTTGCAAAAATACCGGAGTTTGTAAATACCGTTTGCCCGAAATGCCGCAGCGCAGCGCGACGTGAGACCGACACAATGGATACATTCGTCGATTCGTCCTGGTATTTTTTTCGTTACACGGATCCGCAAAATTCCAGGATGCCGTTTGAACCTTCAGTTGCGGCCTACTGGACGCCAGTGGACCAATATATCGGCGGCGATGACCACGCGGTGATGCATTTGATCTATGCCCGATTTTGGACGAAGGTATTGCAGGATTTGGGGCTCGTCAGTTTCGGGGAGCCGTTCTCCCGGCTGCTAACCCAGGGAATGGTTGTCGGCGAAACTTTTTTTGATGATTCGACTGGTAAGCGCATTTATTTTTCGCCGGATACGGTAAAGGTTGAGCGTGATAAAAAAGGGCGCATCATTTCGGCTCTATCCTCTGAAGGCAAGCCGCTTAAATTCGCGATCGAAAGAATGTCGAAATCAAAAGGTAACGGCGTTGACCCAGATGAAATGGTCGAGGCTTTCGGCGCCGACGCAACTCGGCTTTTTGTTCTTTTTGCAGCGCCGGTGGAAAGCGAGCTGGTTTGGCACGAATCGGGCATTGAAGGGGCGGTGCGTTTCCTACAACGGGTTTGGCGGCTTGTATATAAGTGGCACCTGATTTTTCAGAGTTTTACCTACAACGTGACAGACGCCGTCGGCATTGGAGAAAACTTCAGCGAAAGGGCGCGCAAACTCCGGCAAAAGACGCATTCGACAATAGCCCGCGTAACCGAGGCGCTCGAGTCGCTCCAGTTCAATACGCCGGTTGCGGCTCTTATGGAGCTCTGCAACGCAATTTACGACTCGGGAATCGAACCAGATTCGGCGCCGGAGGAGGAAGTTTTTGCGATGTTCGAAGCCGTTGCGGCTTTAGTGAAGATGTTGACTCCGTTTTCGCCTCATATCGCCGAGGAAATGTATGCGGCGATTACAGGCAATGAGAGCGGAATGCTGGCTTCGGGAGCCAGCTTTCCCGAATCGGATCCGGAGATCGCCCGGGCAAAAGCGGTCGAAATTGCGGTACAGGTTAACGGCAAACTCAGGTCCCGAATATCCGCCGCTCCAGATGTCGCAAATCAGGAACTTGAGAAACTGGCGCTTGCGGATACAAAAATTGCGGATTACCTGTCTGGCAAAGAGATCTTGAAAACGATTGTCGTTCCCGGGCGTTTGGTCAACATCGTGGTTCGATAAAAGTAGGCCAATGCAGACAATCCGGCAGCAGTATGCTTGCTTGCAAAGGCTAAAGAAACTAGAATTTGAGCGTGTCTGAGCGGTGATGCCTCCCGTCGTCCTCATTCGAATAATTTGATAGAGTGGCTCAGCGAACCTTACCTCGTCTTAGAGCATCTCGGTCGGCTTGCGATGAAAGAATGCCAATTATGTAAAGCGTGCTATGCCGATTCGGTTGTAACTTGTCCACGCGATGGAATGCCGACCGTGCATACCATACCGGGTGAGCCGGTCTTGGAAGGGAAATATCAGCTTGAAATGCGCCTGGGACAAGGCGGGATGGGCGTTGTCTATAAAGCAAGGCACGCGTACCTGAAAACCCAATTGGCAATTAAGATCATCCTTCCGGACCTTGTAGGAAACGATCCGCAGCTTGTTACGCGGTTTCGCCAGGAAGCTCTTGCGGCTGCCGCGATTCGCCATCAAAACGTCGTCGCCGTGACCGACTACGGCGTGATAGCCGGCTCGACGCCGTTCTTGGTTATGGAATACGTCGAGGGTGAATCACTCCACGATCTTTTGACACGCGAAAAACGCCTCGATCCGAAGCGTGCGCTTGAGCTGATGACGGCCATTTGTTCGGGTGTCGGCGCCGCCCACCATCAAGGAATCGTCCACCGCGATCTAAAACCCCTGAATATCATGATTTGCAGCGACCGCCCGAACATCTCGCAGGCGGTCAAAATCCTGGATTTCGGTTTGGCAAAAATAAAATCCGGCGAATTGCTCGGAAGCTTTATCCAAGCACAGACGACGGGTTTGATGGGCTCGCCGTTTTATATGGCTCCGGAGCAATGGGCTGATGACGAGCCCGACGCGCGCTCAGATATTTACAGCCTCGGTGTAATGCTATATCAAATGCTGGCAGGAGACGTACCGTTTAAGGGCTCATCGATACCGGCGATAATGAAAAAGCATATCAGCGATCCGCCGCCGCCATTTTCCGCTGTCGGGATCAATGTTTCGCCGGCGCTGGAAGCTGCGGTGATGCATACGTTGGCGAAGGAAAAAGAAAAACGCACGCCTTCGGTCGAGGTAATGATAGCCGAATTAAAAGAAGCGATTTACCCGTCCACGAGCGGCGCTCATACCTCGTCGACTGGCACCTTGCCGGTCTCAACGCTGAACATACGCACAATTCCTCCGAGGGCAAAGGTCTTTGTCGATGATGTTGCCGTTGGCGAAACTCGCGATGATGGCTGGATCACGCTAAACGGGATTCAAAGCGGCAATCACAGGCTCCGTGTCAGTTATCAGGGCTTTCCCGACTGGACAGCAGAAGTCGTTTGTGACGGACGCCCGCAACAAGTGATTGCCGATCTAGTTTCGGAAGCGCAAAGAATTCCGATGCCTGTTTCGGAAGCAATACCGCGGGGCCCGATATCTGCGTCCGGCACGCCTGGCCAGAATACTCCGATCCGAATGAGCACTACACAGGATGCGGCGGATGAACTCCAAAAAACCTCTGTTCAGGCGTGGGACACGGGTCGCGAGATTGCAGTTCCGCCCGTGGCCCGCAAGCGATCGCTCGTTCCCGTACTTCTTGGCGGCGTCGGTCTCGTATTCCTCGCAATTATCGGAGCCGGAGGTCTCTGGATTGCTTTCAGGACCGGAATTATTGGTTCAGCGCCGCCGACTGTAGCCAATACAAACCAGACGAACACTTCAACTCCGCAGGTTCCAACGGTCCGAGCTGAAATGGTTTTTATACCCGGTGGCCGGTTCAAAATGGGCCGAAACGATGACGGCGAACTGTCTCTGCCGGAGCATGAAGAAACCATTAGCAGCTTTTACATGGACAAAACCGAGGTGACCAACGCCGCATTTTACGAATTTATGGTCACGTCCGGGTATAAGCCATCGTCGGAGGAGATGTTCCTGGCACATTGGGAAAACGGTAAACCGGTACCGGGCGATGAAAATAAACCCGTTCGCTACATAAACATCGAGGACGCAAAGGCCTTTGCCGAATGGCGTTCAAAGCGCGACGGTGTACAATATCGTCTTCCGACAGAGCAGGAATGGGAATACGCGGCACGGAATGGATCTAAGGAGAATCTTTATCCATGGGGCGATAAGTTCGAACAGCGGTGCGCACATATCAATGAGCCAAACAATATCCCAGTCGTCGTCGGCACCAAAACCTGTCCAAACAACTGGGGCGTTCAAGATCTCATCGGAAACGTCTTTGAATGGACCGGTTCTCAGGCCTGGGTGTATCCTGGAAGCAATTTGACGATCGGAGAGCTGCCGGAACCGCATTATATGATTCGCGGCGGCGGCGCATTTGACAAAACAACGGGACCCAATGCCATCACCTCAACATTTAGATTTGCCGCTCCCGCGAGCCGGCGCAGTCCCGGTCTCGGTTTTCGCTTGGTTCGGCCTAAATAATGCATCGAGAAGTCCATTGAACGGCTATTTTCGGGAACGTCGCTAGGAAAGGTCTCGTAACTTGAGACGGCAATTTAAAGAGCGAAAACCATCAAAGTCTTTATCCGGCGCAACTGTTTTTGATGAACATAGTTCTCCTTGAGGAAAAAAGCGGTGCGGGAAAAGAGCACATCTTTGCTCAGGATTTGATTGCTTTTGGCCGCGACCCGGCAGAGAATACGCTTGCATTTTCAAGTGACGAGTACCCGATGGTCTCCCGCCGCCACGCAGAAATCCGTTTCCGCGATGGCTTTTGGTACCTCATCGACCGCAATTCAAGCTACGGAACATTCCTGAACGGAGCGAAAATAGTCCGTCCATCACTGCTAGCTATCGGGGATCGAATCCAACTCGGCAGCGATGGGCCGGTGCTGCACGTTATCGGATTGGAATCGCCGGCCGCGTCGAAAATCGAGTCGCCTGCAGCAGCAAAGGCGCCGATTGTGCCTAAGTCGACGTCACTTCCGCGGCTTCGGTTCGGCGACGGACGACCCGATTTCGAGATCCAAAAGGATACACTATGGTTAGGTCGTGATACCACCGCCGATGTCGTGTTCGATCCGAGTGAGGTTATGGTCTCGCGGCGGCACGCTGAAATACGTCGGATCGGAAACGAATACAGACTCTTTGACAACAACAGCTTCAACGGCACTTTTATTAACGGTCAGCGGATTGCAGCTCCGATACAGATTTTTGACAATGACGTCATTCAACTTGGGTTGGGCGGACCAGAAATCCGATTTTCGGCGCCGTCGATCAAGGCACCGGCCGGACTAGAATCGCCCGTCGAGCGGTTAAGTGCGGCACTGGTTGGATCCGCTGGGTCAAAGACGGTTTTCGCTGGTGTCCAGGTGAGCCAGCCCGTAAGACCGGTATCGGATTCTGCACCGCAGCTGATGTTTACCGCGGCGATTAGCGGGGAATCGAGTCTTACGATCGGCCGCGATACCACAAACGATATAGTCCTCGAAGGTCTGCAAATTTCCAAAAAACACGCGCGGATAGCCGCAGTCAGTGGACAGGTAACCGTTGAAGATCTCGGCTCGACAAACGGCACGTATATTAACGGTGTCCGAGTCAGCAAACGGGTGTTATCGCCGGGCGATTCGATTGGAATAGGCTCGTTTCTTTTGCGCCTTGAGCCTGACGGTCGGCTTGGCATTTACGATACGCGGGCCAAAACGCGGATAGACGCTGTCAATCTTACAAAACGGGTTAAAAACCGTTTCGGCGATGAAATCATCCTGTTAGACGATGTTTCCCTTTCGATCGGGCCGAACGAATTCGTTGGAATTCTCGGGCCTTCCGGATCGGGAAAATCCACTTTAATGGATGCGTTGAACGGTTTTCGGCCGGCGATGCGCGGCAACGTCCTAATAAACAACCTAGATTTTTACCGGCACCTTGATTCATTCAAACAATCGATCGGCTACGTCCCGCAGGATGACATAATTCACCGCGAGCTTACAGTCTACAAGACGCTCTATTATGCTGCCCGGCTGCGGCTATCGCGGGATGCAGCACGCGCGGAGATCGAGCAAATCGTAGATGAAATTCTCGATGTTACGGGGCTTGCCGAGCGGAAGTTTGTAAAGATTGCCGATCTTTCGGGCGGTCAGAGAAAACGGGTTTCAACGGCGGTTGAACTGATTACAAAGCCGTCGATCATATTTCTTGACGAGCCAACTTCGGGACTAGATCCGGCGACCGAAGACAAGATAATGCGCCTGTTCCGTCAGATTGCGGAATCCGGGCGCATTGTAATTATGTCGACACACGCAATGGAGAATGTCCGCCTCTTTGACAAGATTGTTGTCATGATGCGAGGGAAAATGGCGTTTTTCGGGCGGCCCGAGGAGGCACTCAGGTATTTCGGTGTTCCCGACTTTAAAGGGCTTTTCGATAAACTCGAAGAGCCGATCGAGCGTGCGATCACGGCCGCCGGAGAATCCGCCCGGTCGGCTGCGACAGAATCGGCTGCAAAGGAATGGAAACAACGCTTTCTTGCCTCGCCAGAATATGAAAACTATATCCGCAAATCGATCGACGAGGCAGGGAGGTTGGGTCCATCGCGTCCGAGAAAAAAGCGGAGACTGGGAATATTCGGGGCAATTGGACAATGGGTAACGCTGTCGAAACGGTATTTTGAGGTTCTGCTCAAAGATAAATTAACGCTGCTGATACTTTTTGCTCAGGCGCCGGCTATCGCTCTTCTAACCTTTTTTGCCGTCGGTAGCCGACAGCCGCGTGATTTTCTTTACTTTGTTGTCGCGCTAGTTGCTTTCTGGTTTGGAACATCGCTGGCGGCAAGGGAAATTGTCCGTGAAGGCGCAATCTATCGTCGCGAGCGAATGGTAAATTTGGGAATTCTGCCATATCTCGGCTCAAAGCTATTCGTTCTTGGGATAATCGTCGGGATTCAGTGCCTGCTGCTTTTTGTCCCATTGAAACTCTTCGATGTTGTGGGACTGAACCCGATGCCGGGCGACCTTTTTGGCTTGCCTCAGTTCTGGGTAATGGTCCTGACGGCAGCCGTTGGAATATCGGCCGGCCTGCTGGTATCTGCTCTGGTTCGGAGTTCGGAAATGGCAACCGGCATCGTGCCGCTAATTCTAATACCGCAGATCCTACTTTCGGGTATCGTCGGTGTGCCGACTGGAGTCGGACGTCTGGTTGGGCTGGCGATGCCGGCGGCGTGGTCATTTGACGCGATCAAGCGATTTTCGTCCCTCGACACTCTCGAGCCCGAAGGCGCGGATCCGCGCGGGAAGACAAAGGGTCGCGGGCTTTACAAATGGATAGAGACAGAGAACGATGCTGTGGTTGAAAAATTTCGCGTCGATCTAGAGGAGTTCAAAAAGGCGGCCCGAGCTTATCAGGCCGATCCGCTAAATAGCCCGACGCCAATCGAACCCGAACTTGGCGAAATACGTAAAATCCCGGAGGACCTTAGCCGCTTTGTCGTGTTTCTACATCCTTGGATGAATGAGGTTTTAGACCAGATCGTGTTGATGGCGATGTTCGGTGCTCTGGTTTTGGCGAACGTGGTGATTCTGAGATTAAAGGATTTTATTTGATAATGGAGTTTATGAAATCGGCGATAAAAATTGGTCTGTTTTATGCGGCTCTCGCAATTTTCTTTTCCCTGAATTCGGGTTGCAACTCGGGACAGTCAGGACAAGGCCCTTCGACGGCTGAAAATTCGAAGGCGGAGAATGTGGCGTCGGCTGCCGGAACGAATGGTACTGGAAATGGGGCTACTGCTTATCCGATGCTACCGCGCGCGGTTTTGGACTCAGACTTGAAAAACCTAGACGAGACGACATTCAAAATATCCGATAAAAGAGGGAAAGTTCTTCTCCTGAATCTTTGGGCGACGTGGTGTGGCCCTTGCCGAGATGAGATGCCAACGTTCGTCCGGCTGCAGGACAAATATCGCGACGAAGGCTTTGAAATAATAGGTCTCAATACCGAAGAAAACGATACGCGCGAGATGATCGAGCGTTTTGCTAGCGAAATGAAGCTCAACTACACGCTCGTCTGGGCAGATTTACATTTGCAGAATGAGCTAGTCAAAATCAGCGGTTTTGGTGGAATACCGCAAAGTTTTCTGGTCGATCGCGAAGGCCGGCTCCGCGGAATCTTCAAAGGCGCGGGCAAACGAGAATTGGCAAAACTGGAAGAAATCGTTGACCGCGTCGTTAGCGAAGAGCCTCAACAGTAATTCCCGGCTCGACAAGGATTGTCCTAAAATCGGAGAGTACTACCTGCCCCGGCGGCAATCCTTTTCTTTTTTGGACGTATTTGCGTTCTGTGTAGTGGACTGCGACCTTTGTTTGTCTGCGGGCTTTGCTGTAAAAGGCGGCGAGCCGCGCGGCTTCGGTCAATGTCCGATGCGGTATTTCGGCCTTTCCGGCGCGGCGAATTATGGTATGCGAGCCTGGATAATCGGCGGCGTGGAGCCAGATGTCTCGTGAAGAGGCGATTCGAAAAGTCAATATATCATTGTCGCTGTCCTTTTTCCCGACAAGAAGTTCAAATCCATCGGAAGAAACAAATCGGCGGCAACCCGCAGCCGCGGCTTTTGCTGCTTTGCTAGCTTTCTTCTCTTGTTCGACTCGTGCTGATTTTTCCGGCTTTGGAAGAAGCAAATCGCGATCGCCGGCCGCGATTGCGGCCTCAACTTTCTCTGCTTCCGCGTTGAGAAGCTTGATTTTAGCCTCGACTTCGAGAATTTTTTCAGTCAACACGCGGCTGGCATTTCTTGCCTTGGAATATCGGCGAAAATATTTTTCTGCGGCTTGCGTAGTCGAGTCGCCCTCATCGGCAGGGATTTCGATCTCGGGAAGATTTGAGTCGAAATAGTCCGTGACGATAAAACCTGTCGGGGTGCGGCGAGCAGAGGTTGCTGCAGCTAAGAGCAGGTCACCAAATTTTTTCCACTCTCGAGCGTCTCCGTGACGCTTGAGGTCAGAGCTCAGATTTTCCGCAAGTCGCTCGATTTTTCGAATTTTGGATTTAACGGCAGAGCGTGCAGACGCCGCAAGTCGATTGAATTCTTCTTCTTCGAGTCGTTGCTTGAAATATGCGTCCAGTGCTGCCGAAACTTCGACGGTGTTTGTCCCGTCAAGCGAAAGTCGAAGCGAGTCGTCTACAAAAGTTTCCTCGATTCGTTTTGGCGGCGTATATTCCAAGCCGATAAGGCCCGGCCGATTTTGATCGCGCACGGCGGCGATCGCCACGCCCGCGGAATCAACGAGGAAAATATTGCTTGACCTGCCGGTGAACTGTCCGACGACCGTAAACAAGCGATTGCCATTTTCGGAGCTAAAGCGGAGGTACACGATTCGGTCGTTTTTCGCACATTCGACTGAAATCAGCCTCAATCCGGAAATATGTTTCCGTAGCGCTAGTTCAAAGTGTGCGGCATCAGCATTTCGTGTACTTTTCTGCCAGGTCTCCGATCCGACGTGTGTTAGATGTATTCGTGCGAATCTTCGACTTGCGGAAAGTAGAAGAAACCGTTTTCTGCGGAGCCCGAAATCGAGCAGCACGTCGCTGCCAAACGCGGCGGCGCGCTCCACCCGCCGGCCGACCAATTGCTCGGAGATTTCTTTTGAAACAAGATGTAATAATTTCAAATCCAAGGTTTCGTTGGATATACCTACATCTTCGATGCTACAGAAAGCGAAAAAATGTCCAGAGCGATTCGGGATCGTTCTGGACGAGATGGCAAAAGGCGTCAGAATATAATGGCGTTCAGATCTCACGAACGAGAACCGTGCCCGCAATAAGGTCGTGGGCGGCCCGGCGTTCCTGATTTAGAAAGACCGGAATAAACCCAAGGCCGAGAGAGACCAAAGTAAACAAAGAAGCTGCTGAATAAACTGCTGCCTGATGAAGCGTCGGGTATTCGTTTGCCTCAGCATCTATTACCTCGAGCCCGAAAATTTGCATTCCCAGGGTTCGGCCGTAATACCAGACGAAAAAAGCCGAATATGCGAAATAAACAAGTCCAAAAATCGCGGCTGCTGCAAGGATGCCGGAGATTGAGAATAATTTGGAATTGAAATAAACGGCCGGCAAAAGGATTGTACCTGTAACGAAAGCTACGGCCAGAGCGTCGAACATGCCAGCTAACAGTCGCGTCCCGACCGACGGAATGTCATCAAATTCCACATCTAATTCGATTTGCTCCGACTGCTCCGCGGGATTGATCATTGGCGATTCCGTAGAGGGAAACGACGCTCGCTCGTCATTGTTGGGCCTGGCTGTTGTGGCCGCGCTTTTCAATGTCTCAGATGGCCGAGAAAACGAAGGGTTTGGTTCGGCCTTCGCCGGTTCCGGCATAATTGACTGCTGCGTAGCTTCTGACGGTGCAGAAACCGATGGAGGCAACGTTACGTCGTCGATCGGCGGGAGTTTATTTGTGTCGTAACCGCTTTTTGGCAAATCGGCCTGTCGAATCAATCGCGGTTTTGGCGGCACGTTCACCGTGGCCCGCGGAGCGCCCGCATCCGGCGCGTCATTGCGGGAAACAAGATTAAACGGGAAATTGCGTGCCGACGTTTGCGGCGGCTTTTGCCCGGCAGGATCAATCAGAAATTTTTTCTTCGATTCTTCGATCCGGCGGAGTGCCTGCTCAAGAAGCGGATCTGTTTCCGGGCTCGAGAGCTTTTCGGACGGCTTCGGCTTTAGGGCAGTTGCTCCAATCGTCGTTACGCTGTTTGGATTTTCCTCGTGCGCCGGGTTTGCGGCTGCAATTCTTTTTCTCTGCCGGACGGAATTTTGCAATTGCAGGCGCCAATCCGGTACGGATGCATTGCGTGGCTGAAAGCCGACAAGGGTCGGACTTGTCTTTTTATTTTCCAGTTCGGTTGTTTCGATTTGCTCGACGCGCCCAACTTTTTCTGGAGTTCGACGTCTGTTTCCATCGGCCGCCACCGTTGCCGAGGTATCCGGCGTGTCGATTCGCGGGGCGGCAATGCGCGGAGGCGAGACACGCTCGATCCTCGATGCTAGTTCCTCGCGCACAGAATCTTTAACCATCGCGCCGCACGCATAGCAAATCGACAGAGTCGGAGCTAAATCGCGTTTACAGACGGGACAAGTCATAGGCTGTGATTCGAATTGTTAAGCGTTACGAATCCGGGCGCTAACCAGCCGAATTTCCGTGATAGTATCAGAAATTACTTTAAGCCGTCAACAGTAAGCCGATGATTTGCAATCGGGTTGCGGTCTCCGAGAAACTCAGGAATCCGGCTCAAATAGGCTGGCGACCCGCAAAACCAGCGTCCATTTCGTGCCACCAAGCAATTTCGTCGCCGTCCTCTGGTTTCCAGCACAGAAGAACCAACCGCCCATCGCGCACTGACGGAAAGTCGATAAGCCCAGTCCGATAGTCTTTTAGTTGAGCGCCGGTGACCGCGATTTCCGTGGTTAGTTTACCTATTTCATAAAGCGTTCTGATATAAACCGAGCCGCCCAACATACCGCCGCCGAATTGGGAAGCGGACGCTGCTGCCGATGCTTGATCGCGAAACTCTTCCGCCTTTTTGTATAGCTCGCTTGTTCGCTGGAGTTTTGGCCCCAGCATCGGCAGAAGTGCATTTGCCTCATCGAGCTTGAAGATTCTCATCTTTCGTCGCGGATTCTTATTAAATGATCTCCGCTTACGCTCTCGTCTTCGGAAAATCCCGGGCCGGTCCGATGGATTCGACCGGTAGCATCCCGGTGCCTTCCAGTCTCGCCATTTGCTATGCCGGGCGGTATAAACGACGGAACTTCGAATTCCTGGCTTTGCGAAAGGTCTTTGCGAATGAAGTCCGCAATTTCACCGAGATCTATGAAAAAATCGGCAACGTCTATCAGTCGCGGTGCCGTATTCGACCGAAAGCCGGCAACTTCAACTCGACATCCCTTGTAGGCAACGGCGTTGACGGCGTAAACGAAATCCTCGTCGCCGGAAACCAGAACCGCGGTATCGTACCGGCCGGCCAGACTAAGCATATCGACCGCTATTTCAACGTCCAGATTTGCCTTTCGCGTGCCATCATAAAATGTTTTGAGCTCCTTTTGAACTACCCGGAATCCATTGCGCCGCATCCAGAGCAAAAATCCCTGTTGTCGCTCAGCTCCGACGTCAACGCCAGTGTAGAAAAACGCCCGCAAAAGACGGCCGTCTCCTAGGAGATACCTAAGCAACTTGTTGTAATCGATGTCTATGTTGTGGAATCGTGCGGCATGAAAAAGATTGTTGCCATCGATAAAAACTGCAACGCGGCCGCGATGGCCAAACTTCCAAGACGCTCCTGGCGTCGTCTCAACTTGCATTGCTGTGCTCCTCGGGTTTCACCCCTCCGGTACCCGTGAAGCCGGTGCATACTGATTGGCGGATAAACTTTTTAGTTACACGCGGCGAAATTCGTCCTTTTAATTCAATGATAAATACTTGCCGTTAAAGCGTTTCAACCAATTAAACGAAAATCCGATTATCTGATATCCGAAATCTAATGCAACCGGCTGCGTGTCCGGCTTAATTTTTAGTTTCCTACGATTAAAGGCTTCGGTCAAGCACTTTCGAGCCGAAAATGCTAGAATCGTCCGGTACGATATGGCTACGGATAAAGGCGAAACTGATTTTAACGAATGCGGTTCGACGCGTTCGTTTTCCGCTGCGCGGCCGGAAATGACGGCTTGTCCGGACTGCCAAAGGTCAAATCCGCAAGATAGGTTTGAATGCCTTTATTGTGGCGCGGATTTGGAGCGAGACAGTGTCGCCGCCGGCAAAGAGCGATTCGTCATCAGAAAGCCAGAAATTTGGGAGCGGGCATTTAACATCATCGCGCTCCCGGATGCCGAGATTTCGGATCGACAAACACTGACGGACTCTGTTGCCGTCTTTGGAATTTCACCGGAAGCGATCGATTGTGCGAAAAAATTTGCCGTGCCGTTTCCGCTTTGCCGCGTTTCGAGCAGAACAGCAGCGGAAGCCATCTGCCAGCGACTTACCCGAGCAGGTGTTAAGTGCGACATCCTCGACGACGCACGATTGGACCTAAAGAAGCCACCATTGCGAATTAGGTCTCTTGATTTCACAAATGCGCAGCTTAAATTTGTAGATTTCAATACCGGCGAGACGTTGGAAATTAGTCGCAATGAACGGATAACTGGCGTCCTCGGCCGCCTTTTTGTGTCGACGATTGAGCAATCGGGCCGCCGCCGAAAAGACGCTGAGCAGAGACCCGAAATAACGGCTACAAGCCGCGATACTGCGGTATTGGATATTTTCCTTTCGGATGAACATCGCGGATTTCGTCTTCGTGCAGACGGTTGCGATTTCTCCGGTCTTGGCCGCGAGGTAAAGTTTTTGGCCGAAGAGAATATGCGAATTTTGATCCGCCAACTTACCGAACTGTGCCCGAACGCGACGATAGATACAACGTACAAAGATCTCGCAGGCGATCTAGCGGCCGTCTGGCCGCCAGATGTGAAAATAGCATCACGCGGGATTTACAGGATCGGTTTCGACGTCCGATTCGCGAAAGGCGAGACGACCGACAATACCGACCAGTTTACCCGATATTCGCGGATGCTCTCGTTTTACTTATGAAAAAATTTGCAAGCAAGAGCTTTCAGTCGTCGAAAAAGGTTCACAGCCGGAGGCCGCGACCCGCTGACCGATCGGATGATTCGGTCATTTACGGGACGAATCCCGTCACTGAGGCTCTGCGTAACAATCCGCGGCGGCTACGGCGAATCCTCGTTGCCGAAGGCTCTCGTCGGGCACGATTCGGGGAGATTTTTGAAATGGCGTCGGCGGCGGGCATCCCGATCGAATCTGTCCCGCGGCGGCTGATCGACCGAATCGCCGATGCGGAAAAAAATCATCAGGGAATCCTTGCCGTCGCGGCTGCTGCAGATTATTTTGGCGAAGACGATTTGATAGAATCCTTGCCGGTCACACCGCTGCTTTTAATTCTTGACGGAATTGAGGACCCGAGAAACCTCGGTGCGATACTCCGGTCCGCCGAATGTGCCGGAGCCGACGGCGTAATTTTACCGAACCGGCGTGCGGCCGGCTTGACGGATTCGGCTGTAAAAACCGCAGCAGGCGCGACCGAATATTTGAAAATCGCCCGAACTGGAAATCTCAACCGCCTTTTCGAACGGCTTAAAGAACGCGGCATCTGGATCGTCGGCGCCGACGCCGGCGCTGACGCCGAATACACCGAATGGGATTGGCGACTTCCGACCGCCTTGGTGCTCGGCTCCGAAGGTTCGGGTTTACATCGGCTTGTGCGGGAACGCTGTGATTGTCTTGTCCGGATTCCGCTGTTCGGAAGAGTAAGTTCGCTGAACGTTTCGGTAGCCGCGGGCGTAATAATGTTTGAAGCGAGGCGCTGCCGACGCAATTTAACTAGAGAGCAGAGCGAGGGTTAAAGAGCAAATGTTTTGTCCAAAGTGCGGAATCGAAAATCCTGATAACGGCAAGTTTTGCCGCCGTTGCGGTACAGACCTGGCCGTAATAGCGACGGCACTATCCGGCCGGTTACCGACGGTAACGTACAATCCAAAAGGAAAGCCAATCAGCCTTTCGGGAGCCATTGTCAAATGTTTTACTGGTTTGGCATTCATTTTTGTAGCGATCGCTTTGTCCACAACCCAGATGGGGCAATATTGGTGGTTTTGGATGCTGATCCCAGCGTTTTCGACTCTCGGGGCTGGCGTTGCCGAATACGTGCAGCTTCGCCAGGCGAATGCAGCAGCGGTTGCAGCTCCGACTTTGGACTGCACCGAGCCGAATAAATTGCCGCCACAGAGCCTGCAGTTTGCTGCGCCAAATTCGAACTACAATACTGGCGAGCTTGTCCCGCCAAGTGTAACCGAGCGAACCACCCGCCATTTATCTCAGGACGAAGAGTTGAGAACGATTCGCTTCCCCGAGCCTCCAACTAATTAATGCGAACGACGAGTGAAGTCGCAGCGACGTTGCCGCTCGAATCAAAGACTCTCAGTGTTAGCAGCCGCGATCTGGCGCTGTCCTGCGAGACTTCGACGACAAAAGTTTCCTCCGGCCCGTCCGCGATGCCGTCGACGGGTGCGACGGTCTGCCAATCGCCGCCATCGAGGCTGTATTCCGCCCTGGCGATATAGCCCGTTTTGTCTATTGCTGTAAACGAAATCGCAATTTTACCGGCAGCGCTTTTCCTCGGTGCGGATGGCGTAATCACCGGCGGCGTGTTGTCGATATCAAACGGCTCAGTCTGAAATTCACTTGAAAGCGCGTCCGCCTCGGGGTTTGACGGCGTATCGCGTGCGACAATTTTTAAGACATAACGTCCGTCGGCTAGTGTATATCCGTCCAGCGAAAAGAAGGTTTCGGTTTGCCCTTTGCGCAAGAGGACAAACTCGCTGGAGCCCGCCTCGCGGATGTAAATATCGAATTCGAGGCGGTCACCGTTCCGATCCTCAGCCGTCCATTGAAAACCTCTGGCGCCTCGAAGATATGCACGGCGCGGCGGTTGTTGAGTAACGACGATTCCAAAAATGGCAGGGTCGAGTCCCGCGAGGGCAATATTCGGGTCGATCTGAATTGGCGGATTCGGTAATAGGGCGACATTTGCGGGTAGAATTTGCACCGAGGTAATCTCGGGCGCAATATTTTGCGGTAAAAAGCTGACGTTCAGCTCGGTCAGCGCTGACTTTGGTCCCGAAAGCGACGCTCGCCATTGCAAAAAACGCGCCGGCCCGCTCGGGATCCGGCCGCGTCCATTTTGCGCTGAAACGGGCGTCCAGCCGCTCCAGGTTTCATCGGGCTTTTCAGTGTTTCCCGTTCGCGTCTCGATGCGGACATCTCCGGCAGCCGTCCACCAGATAGTGCCCCAATTCGCTGTCCCTTTCGCGTCTAGAACTGCCGACCGATATTCGCCAGAGGCAACGGTATCAGGGCCGATTCGATAAAGTTTTCCAGGATTGCTAGCTGCAGCAAATATTTCCTGCCGCCCTCGAATGATGCGGGAAATCTGTCCCGCGTCTGTTTGCACAAAGAGAGTTTCATCCCCCGAGTCGGTGACCGAATAGATACGTCCGCGTTCGGATGTCCCGATCAAAACGCCGCCGCTCGTCACCTCGAGCGAAAACCCGGAAATCGTTGCCGATGTCCATATCAGCGAATTGCTCCCATCGGGCTTGATTTTGTAGACCGCCGATTTTACACCGGCCAAATCGTATTTACTGCGGCGTGGTGCAGCCGGTAATATTGGGTTTGGCTTTTCAACCGAAACCGTCGCGGATGCGATAGCGGCGGGCGCCTCTTGAGGTTTCGCTACGGAAATCGAATCTCCGAGAACAAGCGCGTAAATCGAACCGTCCGGCGCGGCGACTACTTCGTGAACCTCGCGCAGCGGCGAATCTATCAGTCCGAAAGCCTTACCATCCGAGCCGATTCGCAAGATGATACCGCCTGGGTCGGTTCCTGCTATCAGATTACCGTTGCGGTCGGCTGCTAGCGAAATTATATGCGTTTCGGCTGAATCGTACAGCAGCGAATCGAGCGGCTTCGCGTTTGCAGACCGAACGCGAAAAATCTTGCCTTGGGTACCTGTTCCAACTGCGAGGCTGCCGTCCGGTAGAACTGCTAGCGACCAAATGTATTTTTCGCCGGGCTCGAAGTACACTGACGCCTTGCCCGATGAATCTAGCTTGTAGACCCTTCCGTCGGGTGATGTTGCGGCAAAAATATCGCCGCTGGCCGCGATTGCAATGGCAGAAACGTTTATTTCGTTAAAATCCGCAAAAAGGGCCATCCTACCGTCGCGCTCGACTCGGAAAAGTCGGCCTTCGGGTCCGGTGCCGAAATAAATGCGACCCTGAGAATCCGCTGCCGCAGTCCAAACAAACGGTTGGCCTGCTGTCGCTAGTTCCTGCACGGCGGGAGCTGGAAAAATTCGTCCGTTTTTATCGACCGAAACGCCCAAAGCCTCGCCGCGCAGCACATCGGATGCAGAATTTACCGACCAAACGAGCGGACCACCCGCAAACAGAAAAGACACAGTCGCTAGCAAAATTAGGGCAGCGAAAATACTTCGAGAAACGAAAAATTTTATTTTTGTATAATTCATTTCGTGAAAATCCGAGCCGAATCAAATATAAGCGATCAGAGGCAAAAATACACGTCGCCCCGACTTTGAGCGGCAAGTGAACATGACCGCGGGCGCCGCTCGAGTCGGATGGATCAATCCGATTCCATAAATCTTTTTGCCGCGCTCAATTCTTCCGCGTCACCGGTTATCAATCGGGCGCTGCGCTCGCGCGTCAAATATGCCCAGAACCACTCGGTCATTACGACAATGCGGTTGCGAAAGCCAATCAGGAAAACGATATGAAGGAAAAGCCAGAAGAACCAGGCGATAAATCCGCTTACCTTTAAGCCAAAAACGTCCGCGATTGCGCGACTTCGGCCGATGGTTGCCATCGAGCCTTTGTCGATGTAATGAAAGTCGCTGCGCGGTTTGCCTGAAATATCGGCGAGGATGTTTTTTGCCGAATGTGCGCCCATTTGCATCGCCGCGGGACTTACGCCCGGAACAGCTGTGCCATCTTCCTGCTGAAAATAGGCCATATCGCCAATTACAAAGACATTCGGATCCTCAGCTATCGAAAGGTCTTTGTTGACAAGTACGCGACCGGCCCGATCGGTTTTCGTTCCGAGCAATTTACCCAGCGGCGAGGCTTCGACGCCCGTTGCCCAAAGCACAACGTCACAGTCGATCCATTCATCGCCCGCCTGGACACGACCGGGCTCGATTGCTCTCACAAAGCTGTTTAGCCTTATTTCGACGCCGAGCTCTTCGAGTTGACGCAGAGCACTTGCTGAAAGTTCCGGCGTGTAGGTATTGAGAATTCGATCTGAGCCTTCGAATAAAACGACCCGAGATTTTTTTGTATCGATAACCTTAAAGTCTGCGGCGAGAGCCTGTCGAGCGATATCCGCTACCGCGCCGGCTAGTTCAACGCCCGTTGGGCCCCCGCCGACGACGACAAAGGTCGGTTCACGTCTAATGCCGGAGAAAAACGCTTCGCGCTCGGCAAGTTCGAATGCAAGGAGGATTCGCCGCCGCATCTCCAAGGCGTCCTCGATTGTTTTCAGTCCAGGTGCAAACATTTCCCAACGATCGTTCCCAAAGTACGAATGCCGCGCGCCAGCAGCAACGATCAAATAGTCGAAATCTAGACGGTCGCCGCCTTCGAGAACGACCTGATGATTCCGGAGGTCAAAATCTTTAGCTTCCCCGAGGATTACTTCAACGTTGCGAGCGCGATAAAGTATTCGCCGTAGCGGACTTGCAATCTCGCCCGGCGATAAAACCGCAGTCGCAACCTGATAAAGCAGCGGCTGAAAGCAATGGTGATTCTTGCGATCGATCAATGTGACTGAAACCGGCTTGTTTTTTAATTCTTTGGCGGCCCAGGCCGCCAAATCCACCGCCGATGATGACAACTTGGGGAAGATTTTCAGTTCCAATAGTTTTTTGCTGTAAGAAAAACATTTTTAATTGCCAATGTATTTTGCGTAGAGTCGGCGGGCGAGGTCGACGTCCTCGGTCCCGCGAACGATCGCTCGTGAATCGCGGAAAACGGTTATCTCAAAATTATCAATTTCAAATCTTAGCAAAAAATCGTTTTGCTCGGTCCAGGTGAGGAACTTTATCTTGTCTGCCAGGCCGTCAAGGTCAAGCCGACCGGCATTTGCTGGAGAAATCTGGACGGCATTTCGGCCGCAGAGAACGGCCGTAAAATCGCGGCGCTCTGCATCCAGGAATTCAAAACGGCGCTCGTTACAAGCGGGACATTTCGTGTCTGGACCGCGCAGTGCGATCTTTTTGAACTGCGTTGACCAGACGTCAATTTGTAAAAGCGAGCGGTGCAGATCAGCGAGATTGCCAGACAGGTATTTGATCGCTTCCGAGACCTGAATTGCCGAAACGCTGGAAATAATTGGCATTATGACGCCTGCCGTGTCGCAGGTCGGGGCACTTCCTGCCTCTGGGATTTCCGGAAATATGCAACGAAGACAGGGTGTCTCGGTCGGAATGATCGTCATCGTTGCTCCGTAAGACGCAACGGCCGCACCATAAATCCACGGGATACTGTTTTTTACAGCAAGGTCGTTAATCAAGTACCTAATTTCAAAATTGTCGGTCCCGTCCAAAATCAGGTCGCAGCCGGCGGTAAAATCCTCGATATTCGATGAATTCGCATCCGCGACGATCAGCTCGACCGCGATCGTCGAGTTAATCTCCGCGATTCGAGCGGCGGCCGCGACGGCTTTTGGGAGGCGATATTCGGCATCAGATTCTTTGAAAAGCGTTTGACGCTGGAGATTCGAGTATTCGACGAAATCGCGATCGACGATTCTGAGATGACCGACACCGGCCCTGGCGAGCATCTCGCAGTGTGAAGCGCCGAGGGCTCCGCAGCCGAGTACGAGGATGCTCCCGGCGGCTAGTTTTTCCTGCCCGGCCAGACCTATTGCGGGAAAGAGAATCTGTCTGCTATAACGTTCGGAAAACATTTTTAGTCCGCTTCGGAAGTTTTCGCGGCATTTCCAAAATATTGCTGGGCTGCGATTTCCATTACCCCTTTTGGCGACAACGAGCCAGTCCAGATCTCAAATTGTGCCTCCGCTTGCTTGATCAACATTTCGAGCCCACCGATTACCTCGGCGCCAGCCTCTTCGGCCGCGACGATGAGCGGTGTCCGCGGCGGATTGTAAACGAGATCGTAAACGATCCGAACACCTTGGAGCCGTTCCGCGGTCGCAACCTTGACGCCCGAAAGCGGCCCGATGGTTCCTGCTGGCGTCGCATTTACAACCACGTCAAAGGAGGAAAAATCTGTTTCGCCGTCTGGTTTGAGTTGTGCCGCCGAGCCGCCGAAACAAGCCGCTATCGAAACCGCTTTCGCCAAATCGCGGCCAAAAATCGAAATCTCGGCCTTCTGGCGCCGGAGTGCGGCGGCAACCGACCGTGCAGCGCCGCCTGTGCCGATGATTGCGACGCGAGAAGACTTCAGCTCCGGAAATCGTGCCTTAAGCGGCCCGATAAATCCCATCAAATCTGTGTTCAATCCGATCCGACGATTTTCCGTAAATAGAACCGTATTGACCGCGCCGACCGTTTCGGCTGATTCGTCTATTTCATCCAAATATCGCATTACATCGATCTTGTGCGGATTCGTGACGGCAAGTCCACGCAGCTTGAAAAGATTTTTCTCTGCGACCTCTTCAAAAAATCTCTTTACGGAGGCTGTCTGAAACGGAATAAAAACCCGGTTCATTCCTGTTGCTGCGAATGCCGCATTATGAATAATCGGCGAGAGAGAATAAGAAGTATTCTCAGCCAAAAGCCCGAAAATTTCGGTATCTTGCGTTATCGATTGGCCGCGATAAAGGTTCAGGAAATCGTCAACAGCAATTTGCCCAGGAGCCAAAGCCGAATTATCCGAAATAGCGACATAGGTCATCGGAGAGCCGAAGGCCGTGGCGAGAATCCGCGTCCATTTCCCGGCTTCTCCCATTCCGATGGGGATAAATTTACAGTCAGATTCTCGCGCGCGGCCGAGCAACTGCCAAAGTGCCGCCCCATCGGCTGCTTCCGGTACATTAGCTGCAATTTTAATAATCGCATTCGGAATAGAAGCGAGCCTGCCATAGATTTCCTCGAGCGGCAAATCGGCCGGCTTTGCTTCGAAGCTATGAAACGAAACTATGATATTCGAAAATGAGCTTGCCGGAAACAGAAACACGTCCTCTGGCTCCAAATCGCAACCCCAAAAACCGCAATCTGAAGCCTTTTGCCAAAATTCGATTCGTTCTTCGATAGAAATGTCGCGGAAACCTCCCGCACTTTTCGGGCGGAATGTAGCGAGGATTTTAGCGCCGGTGCTGGCCGCTTGCTTTGCAATCTTCAAAGCCGATTCTATTTCCGCTGGTTCAAGCGAATCGAAGCGAATTTCAAAAATAGCCGGATCGAAGCGGCGTACGGATGCGAGGGCTACAGCTATTTGCGGAGCTCTAGCGCCAGCAAGCGAAATGCAAATTTTCGAGGCTGGATCCACATCTTTCGATTATATGCTCGGTTGGCTGCAATAGGTAGCCCGAGGCGAAGAAAAGGAAGATCGTTAGCTTTCGCGCCGAAATTTGGATGCGGGCATTGAAATCACGAAACTTAATGCGGTCACGAGCGATACGACGACCCCAGCGGCTGCGGCGCCGATAATTGCCGTTTGGCCTTGCTGGGCAACGGCGATAGCAGTCAACGCCCACGCGATCGCAAGCGGATAGATGTGATCGCGGAGACGGATGCATACCAGGACGGCTAGCAGCGTGGCGACTGCGATAAGAGTAATTGCGACTTCTGTTTCCGTTTGTAGCGACATCTGGAATCCGATGCTCCGCAGCCAGACCATAAAGTTGACAAGCGAAGCGGCCGTAACCCAGCCAAAATAAAGGCCAAAAGGCGCCTTTGTAAGCCAATACTCGCGCCTTGATACGGGCGACGGGAGGAAGGTTTGGATCAGAAACAGCGTTATGGCCAGCAGGACAATCAATATTAAAGACAGCAGGATTAAATTGTGATGCCAGCAATAGATCCAGCCGACGTTCAGTGCACAGGAAAGCACGTAAAGCGGCCTTACAGCTCGGATCGCGGTCGGCGAATCCGCGCGTAACTGGTATAAACTAAAAGCGATCAGGCCGATATAAATCAGGCTCCAAATAGAAAATGCATAGCCCGCCGGGGTCAAGAGCGTCGGGTACAATGATGAGATCCGGTCCGGCGTTACATCGTTTATTTTCCCAATGGCGGCAAGATAATTGAACGCAATGGTTGCAAGCGTTGCGATCGGAACGAGAATCTTTCTAAGGTTATCGCTTTTTGTTGAATCGTCCGGCATTTAGATTCTTCTCGGAAGCGGTTTGTGCGGCTTTGCATAGAAACGTCGTAACGTAATCTTTCACAATTTCGTATAATGATAGCGTATTTCGTAGAAATCGGCTACGGATGAAAATCCGTCGAAATGTCCAATTTGGGGGTTTTGTTGGCCATTGATCTATTTAGAAGCGGCTGGCATCGTTGTTGCATTACTTGTTGTCCGGAATTATTGACGCATCGGTCTCTTCCTCGAAAGCGTCAAATGAAAGGGAAGAGATATGGTTCACCACATAATGAAAAAATATAAACTTCTATTGCCGGCAATTTTAACATTTCTGGCTTTGTCGGTATCCGCCTTTGGCCAGAAGGAGGATCCGAAAAAGCCCCCGCCGAAACAGGATCCGCCGGTAATTAAACCCGAAGACAAAAAACCGCCCCGCGGAAATGAGCCTAAAGGCAACGATAAACCAAAAAAGCCCGATCTCGATTTCGCGGTAGTCATCGGCCGCGAGAGCGAATTTACGGCCTAGGGGCAGAAAAGCGGCCTCGGCATTCGTTGTTCCGTATCTCGATTTGCGTGAATGTTACGATCTTGGCAATACATCAAAGACGGCAATTCTCACTTTGGCGACTGTCCCGTAATCTGTTGAAGTTTTTGGTGCCGACTAGAAGATTCGAACTTCTGACCCCTCGCGTGTGAAGCGAGTGCTCTACCGCTGAGCTAAGTCGGCCTAAGCGGGCGAAAGATTTTATTTAGCGAAATCCCGACTGTCAACTCTGTGAACTAAAGTCGCGGCCGGCTGTTTTAATTTAAATGCGGCCCCGAGGACCCGATAGCGGGCGGCTTTAAATTTTCAACTAAAATCCGATTGGCCGATTTATAGACTGCGGCCTTTTGTTGCAAATTGAGCAATCCTTATTCTAGAACGACGGATCGTCCGCCTTTGCAGGGCGGTTTTCCTGTGTCGCTTTTATCGTACTCACGGTTGAATCGGTGTAGAAATGGCGATAACCGGTTGCCGTGACGCCTTGAGAAACCTGCGGATCGGCGTTAACGGAAAAAAAAGCAGGTTTCGAAGCGGAAGGCTCCTCGATCGTCATCGTAAAGACGTAGCCATTGACTACTGGTCGCTCACCGCGAAAGCTTTCATCGAGGCCGGATGAGGCGACCAAATCATCAAAGGTTCCAAAGCGACCTTTGTTTCGTGTCGCATATTGAGCCTGGAATGTCCTGATCCTGTCCAGCGTCGTTGCGGCGGCGGTTTCGTTTCCGGAGCGAATCATCGCTCCCCACGCGAGGCTTCCAACGCCGATCAGCAGGCCGATGATCGCAATAACAATCATCAGCTCGATCAGGTTAAAACCGCGTTCCCTAGATCTGTTTTGGTAAAGTCTTGTCATATCGATGCTCCGGAATCCAGAAGGATTCTGCAATTTTCGCCGAACGTCTACACGAGATTATACATCAGAGGTTGCAAATGTTAAGCGAGCCGACGCTTTGATTTTGGACCTAACAAGATGCTGCTTGAAGCCGGCAGGAACGTGGTGCGATTAGGAGGTTTGATCCCCGTGCCAGCAACGTCAGCTAGCGAATTTTTGGATACCAAGCTTAACGTTTATCCTGTAAACTAATTGAGCGCGGCCCACTGCTAAGGTAGAAATGCTGCTGAAGTAGAAATGGCTGCCCAGACAAGTCCGGGCAAAGTGTGAAATGAGAGATTGGATCGAGATTGGATTAGATGGTGCGGAAACAGGGCTGGGAACCGCTGGCTTTGTGAGTTCGACCAAAATTGAGGCAATTCAGGCGGCTGTCGAATCTGTAATCCGCGGTAAATCTGAAGTCGTGCGGCTAGCTTTAATTGGTCTTTTTTCCGGTGGACATCTTTTAATCGAAGACGTACCGGGAATTGGTAAAACGACGCTTGCAACTGCGTTAGCTCGTGCACTCGACCTAAGTATTCAGCGGATTCAGTTTACCTCAGACCTCTTGCCGTCAGATGTGATCGGACTTTCTATCTTCAATCCAAGGTCGGGCGATTTCGAATGGAGACCCGGGCCGCTATTTGCGAACGTCGTTCTCGCCGATGAAATCAATCGCGCAACTCCGAAAACGCAGTCCGCGTTGCTCGAAGCGATGGCCGAAGAGCAGGTAACGGTAGACGGTATTTCGCGGCCGCTGCAGACGCCGTTTATGGTGATTGCAACGCAGAATCCATCCGAGCATCACGGGACGTACCCGCTACCGGAATCACAATTAGACCGCTTTATGCTCCGACTGCAGATCGGATACCCAAGTTTTGAAGATGAAAAGGAAATTTTGCAAGACCGCTTAGGCAGCGATCCGCTGGATTTGCTACGGCCGGTTTTGACACGTAACGAGATTATCGAACTCCAGCGTCGGACGGCGGCCGTTAAAGTGGATGATTCGTTAACGGATTATTTATTGAGGATTGTCGCCGCAACGCGCGATTCCGAGCGGCTGGAGCTTGGCGTAAGCCCTCGCGGAGCTTTAGCGCTTTTCCGCTCAGCTCAGGCAAATGCATTGATTTCAGGCCGCGAATTTTGTATCGCCGACGACATCAAGCATCTTGTGATACCGTGCTTTGCGCATCGGGTGATTGTCAATTCGCGTTCGGCCGGACTTCGAAGCCATATCCGCGAAGCCGAGGCGATCCTTTCCGACATACTTGAAAGGGTTTCTGTACCGCTCTAATTTTTGAAGTCACCTCGACTTAAACGAATTTGTCCCGCTTACTGCAAATTGTCAGTTTAATCGGCCTGAAGGACCTTAGAACTGCGCTAATCGGTCTACTGGCAGTTGGGGCCGGTATTTTGCTGGCTGGGTTAACTTTGCTTGCGCATCGGACCGGGAACCCGCGCCTTGCATTTACTGCCGCAGCCCTTTCGCTGGTTTTCGTCGTTGTTCTCCTTGTCTTCGTTGTTCCACCTCTTGCGCGGAATGCCGGTCGCGAGGCATCGGAGTTGAATTTGCCGTTTGAATTAACCGCGGGCGGTGCAATCGCCGCGGCTCTTTTTGCGATCGTTGGATTTTCGGCATGGAATACCGGAAATAACCTACTTTTTCTCGTGTTGGCATTTATTTTGGCTGCGATCCTTGTTGGATTTGCCCTCGGATCGTTGAGCTTACGAAAAATTGAAGTCCGAATGCGTTTTCCGGAAGCGATTTTCGCGGGCGAACCGACTCGAATTCTCATAAACATTGACAATCGGAAACGGATTCTGCCGGCAGTTTCCGTTGTGATGGAAGTCCGCGGAACCGAGCAAACGGAATCGATCGCAGCAGCCGAATACAGAAAGAGCCTTCCGCGTTTTATTGCAGAAAAAATGGCGAAAGCCCCAGTCGTCCGAAAACCGCTCGGACATTTTCCATTCCTTAAAGGTCAAGAATCAGTCGAGACGATCGTTAATTACGTATTTCCCGTCCGCGGTAGGTTTCTGATTCGGGATTTTGAACTCTCGACCCGGTTTCCATTTTCATTTTTCTGCCACCGGCGGCGATTGAATGCACGCGAGACCGAGCTATATGTCTTTCCGTCGATTGAAAGACTCGGGTCGGAAATCTATGACGCGCTGCCGCAAAGCGGGAAACTTTTTTCGATGCGGAAGGGAAGCGGCCAGGATCTGCTCGCACTCCGTCAGTACCGACCGAACGACGATCAGCGGCGGATTGACTGGAAGGCCACGGCAAGATCGAGGTCTCTAATCGTCAAGGAATTTGCTGCAGAGGACGACCTAAAAGCGTCTATCTATCTTGATCCAAGGGTTCCGACTGAGGATTTCAGATTCTCAGGAATCCGCGAAATGCTTGCCGCGGAGTCTTCCGGGACGCTATTTCCGCTCTCTGTGCGTTTTGAAAAGGGCGTTTCGCTTGCTGCGTCGCTACTTGCCCATCTGAATAAGCTGCAGGCAGAAACTCGCCTCTCGATTGGCGAGAGCTCAGGCCGGTTCGGCGTCGGTGCATCGCATCTGATTGAATCGCTCAGAATGCTTGCGGTAGCGATGCCGGTTGCCGCGGGCCTCGACGCAAATGCGGCCCGGTCTCTACCGATATCGTTGACTGACGCGGAGGACTACAAAATTGTAATAATTACCGCGTTTGCCGAGTATTTTGCCCCACTCAGCTCGAGCCCAGGCGTAATCATTATCGAATACTGAGGAATTTTCCTCTGATTTGTCATAAATTCGGCCTGAGCGGTGTTTTCGATGATGAAGGCATTCACACGATGCTGATAAAAGGACAGATAGTAGGAAAGTTAGTCGATGTCCGAACAGGTGGAGGCAACAGCGGCAACCAGTATCATAAATTCGAAGCGGCCTTTACGCGGCACCATCGAACGGTTTTTCGCGCGGCAATAGCCATCATTCAGGACGATGTGATGGCCGAAGACGTGAAGTAAGACACCTTCGTAAAATTGTTCAGCAATCCGGCGATAATCGAAAGAGAAAAGATTCTCCGGCCATGGCTCATTCGCGTTGCCATAAACCTTGCCAGAAACGCAACGAGCTCGAAGATAAGGGCGAACACGCCGAAGCAAACTTACGTCAAACAAACACTGGAAGTCGTAGATCGATCGAAGTCGCCTTTGATGAGCGCCAAGGCGCAAATGGGATTTGCCGAATTTTAGCGATGATCAAAGAGCCGAAGAAAAGTTGCCTAATTCTAACACAGCAAGGGCTCACTTACAGGGAAATTGCCGAAAGCCTTTCGTTGAATGCAAGCAGCGTTGGAACTTATATAGCAAGAGCGAGAAGAGAATTTGCCGAAGTTTACGGCAAATCTCCGGAAAGAGTTTTATGAAGACCGAATGCCTTGAAATCGGCCAGTTCCAGGTGTATCTGGATGGGGAGCTAGATTCAGCCTCTATTACAGCCTTTGCCATTCATTTGGGCGAGTGTGAAAAGTGCGCAATGGCGTTCGAGCAGGCGGAGGCGGAGAGTTTAAAGGTCCTCTCAGCTCTTGGAGGCGAGTTGGACACGCTTGTCCCAACACAAAGGCTTTGGGAGCGAATCAGTAGCGAAATCCAATCTGATAACAGAAGGCAATCTTTTTTCGGACGACTCACTCGATCTATAGACGGCTTGATTTCGCTTGAGGGGGTTGCCGCCGCCGCAGTCGCGATTGTAGTCGTCATTTTCGGATTGATGCATTTTTACCAAGAGCAGCCCGACGTTCCGACGCCTAGTCTTGCTTCGAACAGTGTGGCCAGTCCGGAAGCGTCACCGCCTTCGAGCGGCAATTTGCCGCTCGAAACGTCAGACGACCTGCCGCCGATAAGCAATCGTGATTTTCTCGCAAGCTCAGCTCTAAAAGATTCCGAAATCCGTAAGATCGTGAGCCAGCGGGCAGTACAGAGTTCAAGTAGGATATCCGGACCGTTTCGCGGCGAAGCTCAGATCCCGGGCGAAGAGAGTTACATAAAGGCTATTCGCGGACTCGAGCGAGGCATAGTAGCTCAGCCGGTGTCGCTTAGCGTTTCGGGCCGGCTTAGCCTCGAGCGCGACCTTAATCTTATAGATGCTTCAATACGCAAGATGCGGAAAGTGGTTCGCCGCAATCCGCAGGATCTCTCCGCGCGTAGAATCCTATACGCCGCTTACCAGGACAAAATCGATATTCTCAACAGTGCAGTTCGGCGACAGGATCTAATGGCCAGTATCAGGTAGTGTGCGAATTTTATGAAATTTTTAATCGCCGTAAAGATTATTCTGACTCTGATACTTGCGTTCTCTTTCGCGGCCGCAAACTTTGCACAAACGCCGCCGCAACTACCTCCGCCAAAGCCTTTGCCCCGCCAAGCGATTTCGGCGGAAAGACCCGCAAATTATGAAAAGGCGATTCCTACTTCGGCGACGGTAAACCTAAAGTTCTGTGTTTCGGAGGGCGAAGTTCAGCTTAACGGTTGGGGGCGAGATGAAATTCGCGTTTTTGTCCGTAACGGACGCGAGCCGATGATGAAAACGCTCGAACGCGATCCGAAGAGCGAAAAGGCTGCCTGGCTTCTGATCGGGAGTCAGACGGACCGCGATGCAGTCGGCAGCAATTGCCTCGCGGCGCAGACGATAGAACTTGACGTTCCATATGCGGCTTCTGTCGATATTTCCGGTCGGTCGGCCGGAATAGTTATTCACGCGGTTCGTCGTGCAAAAGTAACTATCGTTGAAGGAAGTTTACGGTTGCGGAATTTATCCGCAGGCGTAACGGCCGAGGTTTTTCAGGGCGATATTTTAGTCGAAGCCTCGGGTGGCCCGATTTGGCTGCGATCTAGCACAGGCAATATTACGGCAATTGACCTCAAGCCAGGAGAAACCGGCGATGAATTTCATGCAAAGACGAACAGCGGAGCGATCTCAATGCAGCGAGTAATCCATCGCCAGATAGAAGCTGGTTCGATATTCGGTTCCGTCGTTTTCGACGGGCGATTTCTGCCGGGCGGACTCTATGATTTTAAGACAACCAATGGTTCGGTTCGTCTTCGAATTCCACTGGCAACATCGGGTACAATTGCAGCGGCCTACGGATTTGGCAGCTTTCAATCCGATATTCCGTACAAGCTTCTTGCAGAAAACAACACCGGTGGCGGGAGGAGTATTGTCGTTCAGTTCGGCACGGGCGATGCAACTGTTAATATAACGACTGCAAGCGGTTCGATAGCAATTGAACGAGGACAATAGCGAACTATCGAGGATAAAATTAGAATTCAGCGAGATTACGACCGGTTCGCTGTTCAAAAAGTTCCAGCATTGTCGGCTCGCCCGAATCCCGGACAATGCGTTCAACGCGCCACATGGGAATGAAATAATCGCTCATCGAAAGATAGGGCTCGCCATTAGCGATCGCCGCGCACCAGTCGTCAAAATATTCAAGGTCAACGGCGCGCAAATGCACGCCAGCAGTACTAATTTCGTCCAGTATTCCGAAGAGACGTTCGCGCGGCGTATGGAGGATGGCGATAACCGCTTCCCCGGTGGCGATTTTCATTTATTTTTTCTCCAAATCTTTTTCTTTGCTTCCGATTATCTTAATATCGATGCTTAGGCAAAGGAAATCAGCATGGGGAATTAATCAGCTCGCGCATTTTTCGCCAATGCACATAACCCGAATCCATCTGGAAAACATCAAGTCTTTTTCCGAAGCGGACTTCAGCTTCGGCCTCGGCGCAACCGCGATTACTGGACCCAATGGCGCCGGAAAGACGACGATAATCGAGGCCGTCGCGTGGACTCTGTTCAACGTGCTGGACTACAAGAAAGAGGATTTGGTTCGCCGCGGAGCTCGCAAGGGAAAGGTCGAGGTGACGTTTGTAAGCAGCCTTGACGAGCGGGAATACACAATCGTCCGGGATACGGGCACGGCCTATTACGCAGTCGATACTCAGCTTGGGACACGCCGAGCGGATAAATCGGCAGAGGTCAAAAGGTTTTTGCAGACGCATCTTGGGGTAGAGCCGGGAACAGATCTCGAAACCCTATTCAGACAAGCGATTGGTGTTCCGCAGGGAACTCTGACGGCTATATTTTTGGCGGCTCCGGCGGAAAGAAAGCGGACCTTTGACGCGCTGCTGAAGGTCGATGAATACCGCCGCAGTGCCGATGAATTGCTCAGAACCATTCGATATCTAGAGCGTGTAGAAAGTGAGAATGAGAGAGAGATTGCGCGTGCCGAAGGAGAGATTTCGGCCGGCGAGGCTTTATCTACTGAACTTGAGCAAATCCGCTGTGAGGTTGAGTCTCTGAATTCTGCAATTGCCGATTTGGATTGCGAGATTGAGAAGCTTCGCAGCGAAACTGCTTCGCTTGAGGCCTTAGAAGCCGAATACCGACGAAGTGCTGCTGAGGTCGAGGCTATTTCGGGCGAGGAGAAACGCGCTCGCCTTGTTGCCAGACAATGCGAACTGGAGCTTGCGGAGTCGCTCTCGGCTGAGGCCGTGCTGAGCGAAAATGCGGCGGGTGCGGAGAAACACAAAAGTGCCCTTAAAAAGCTGGCAGAACTTGAACGTGAGCGAGCCGCAATCGAAAAGCTGAAGCTTGAACTCGCGCGAATTGATTCTGCCTTAACGGCCGTCAAAGCCGACCTCCGACACTTTGACGAAGATTTGCAGGAAATCCACCGAGCAGCCGCGCGGCTAGAAGATCTTAGCGGTCTAGTCGAGCGCCAAGCAGAACTAGAAAAACACCTTTCGGAATTACGCTCTAATTTGGCGGCGGCTCAGGCACGGTTGGAATCAGCTGTTGCAATTGAGAAAAAGATCGAAACGCTCCGCGAAGAATACCGTATGGTAAACGAGCAGCTGCAGGCAACGGAGCAGATCGCCCTCGCGGGGGCGGAACTCGAGGCTATTAGGGCCCGTGAAGGCGCGGTATTCCGCCGACTTTCCGAGCTGAACGTAGAACTCGAGCATCGCGAGCGGATGCAGGCAGAAATAAGAGACGGTCTATGTCCCATACTTTCGGAAAAATGCCTCAATCTTAAACCCGGCCAGACGCTAGAAGGGTTTATCGCAACGCGATTTAACGCGCTGCGGGCAGAAATCGAGGAGCTTTCGCGCGAACAGGCAAAGATCGATCGCCAGCGTGCCGATGCCGAACGAGCCGAAAAAGCATCGCATTTGATCGCACCGCTTCGCGAACGGCTGAGCAGAATCGAACGCGACGGAAAGTCATTAACCAGTGAGTTAGAAGAGCTATTGAAAGCGAGTGACAAGGCGGCGGCGCTGCAAGGCGAGATCGATAACATCTTAAAGGCGCTTGAGGATTTAGCCGATCCGCGGAGCTCGTCCACCGTTTTGGAATCGCTCGTTCGTCGCGAGCCCGAAATCCGTGAAAAGATTTCGATTGCCGAAAAAAATCGGGAAAAGCTTGAAGCCGAGCGGCTCGAAATTCTCGAGCAAATGGAGCTTTACGCCGGATTCGAAGCCCGACTGGCGGAAGCCATCAAGGAACGAGACGAGACGGAAGAATCATACAAACAGTACCTGGCCAACGAAAAGGCCGCACGACTTGCAGCGGGCCGGCGCTCGAAATTATCTGCTGCTTTGGAGGCGCTTTCAGCTGCCCAGGCTGCGCAGAGCGAGGCTGCTTCGAGACTCTCTGAGCTGGAAAAGCAATTCGACAAGGCTCGTCTAGATAAATTGCGAAGCGATTTACTCGAATTACAAAAAAAGAGGTCTGCGGATGCGGCGCGGCTCGAATTGATGGAGCGACGGGCTTCGGATGCAAGTGAGAAACTAAACCAAATATCGCAAATTCGCAAAAATCTGGAAGATCGCTACAGCGAACGTGAAAGACTTGAGAAGATCCGGACAACGACGGAGTTTATTCGCGAAACGCTTCGCGACGCGGCTCCTTTAGTGGCCCGAAACTACGTTTTTCACGTTTCGGCAGAAGCAAATAATCTTTTTCGTGAGATTAGCGGAACCGCAGAGCGGACGCTGAAGTGGACAGAGGATTACAATATTATCGTCGAGGAAGGCGGGTATGTACGACCCTTTGCTTTGCTTTCGGGCGGCGAGCAGATGGCGGCCGCGCTGAGCGTCAGGCTGGCATTGTTAAAGCAGTTGTCCGGGATCCGGATTGCTTTTTTCGATGAGCCGACAACAAACCTCGATCGAGACCGGAGGGAAAATCTGGCAATACAGATAGGCGCTATTAGGCATTTCGACCAGCTGTTCGTAATTTCACACGATGATACTTTCGAGGGGTTTCTAGACCACGAAATACGTATCGGCTGATCCGGGGTTTTTGCGTCGCTAGCGTTCGTGCATTTGGGCTTTTTTTATGAAAAACGTTGTAATTGTTTGCGATGGTTCGAGTCTCGGAAATGGAAAAGACTCGGCTCGTGCGGCTGCGGTGGCTGTCTTGGGTTTTAATGGACTCTGGAAAGCGTTTGGAGAATACCTCGGCCGAGCGACAAATCAGCAGGCGGAAATTGCCGCTGCCGCGCTCGGGCTCGAACGGCTGAAAGAGCCTTGCGACGTGCTGATTCTTTCGGATTCGCGATACGTTGTCGAAACAATGAGCAGCGGATGGAAAAGGCGGGCAAACCAAAATTGGTGGTCGCGGCTCGATGCTGCCTTGGACACGCATCGGATCGAATGGCGATGGATCAAGGGGCACTCGGGACATATAGTTCAGGAAATAGCAGACCGGGCGGCCCGCAAGATTGCGGAAACCGGTAAAGTAGATAAGCGGCTACTGGAGGAAGTGGCCGCGGGGATAGGAACGGTCGAAATCTCGTAATTTTTTATCGGTGTTAAATGAATTTTGATCTTAGCGGCAGATACCGTTCGATCGCCAAAGGCGCCTTTCTCCAAATTTTTTCACAACCGAGAGCTGTCGGTTGGGTCAGGGGGCAATTTTCGATATTGTCCGGCGGCCGGATGCTGGCTCTTGCGGCAGTGACTCTTGCGGTCTGTTGCGTTTCCTTTTCTCAGTTTGGCGGGCCGGGATGGGTATGGCAAAATCCGATTCCGCAGGGGAACCATATAAATTCGATCAGTTTCGCTCCTGGCGGCCGGGTTGGCTACGCAGTCGGGGGCGACGGGACCATTCTTTTTACGAGGGACGGCGGTTTCAACTGGCAATCACGGGAGCCGGTGGCAAATACATCATTTAACTCAGTTTTCGCCATTGATGAGGATTCAGCTGTAGCCGTCGGGACGCGCGGGGTGATAATTTTCACTGAAAACGGCGGCCGCGAATGGCGATTTGCCGAAAGCGAAGTCCGAGATCACCTTTCAGGAATCGTCTTTTCAAGCAAATCGGCTGAAAGCAGGCTCAGAATCGGCTTTGCCGTCGGCACCTATGGGACAATTTTGAAATCAACAGACAGTGGACGAAGCTGGACAAGGCTAGACGCCGGAACCAAGGAGCATTTAACGGCCGTAGCGCTTTCCGAGCAGGGCGAAATTGCTGTAACCGGCGTGTCGGGCGCCTTATTGGTATCTAATGACGTCGGGAAGAATTGGGAGATGCAACACCCGTGCGGAAGTGTCCGACTTTCGGGCGTTGCAATTCCATCGCCTGCTAGAATTGTAGCGGCCGGCGATTCGGGCTGCGCCGTCGTGTCTTCCGACGGCGGCAAAACCTTTTCCCGGCCCGAATTGTTTGCCCGGCCGGATATATTGGCCGTTTCGTTTGCCAATGCATTTTATGGAGCGATGACGGATACAAACGGAACGGTCTGGATAACTGGCGACGGCGGCCGAACGTTTTTGCCGGTAAACGTCCGGACAAATCCAAAATTTTCGGCCCTCGATTTCGCCGATCAATACACCGCCTGGGCAGCCGGCGAAAATGGGCTGATAGCTCGGACCGATGACGGCGGCATCAGCTGGCAAAGACTTTCGGGCGAAAGCCGTGAAGACATCAACGATCTGCTGTTTCTAGACGACCGAATTGGATACGCGGTGGGGCAGGCGGGGCGGATTCTAATTACGAACGATGCAGGGAAAACGTGGCTTCCAGCCTACGCGGGAACCGACGCGAACCTGAACTCTATTTCATATTTTGGCGATAGTAGAATCTGGATCGCCGGCGACGGCGGAACAATTTTGCGGACGAACAATGGCGGAGTAAGCTGGGGCCGCGGAATCTCCGGCACCGAGGAAGACTTGCGCGGGATATTTTTTACTTCCCAGCGCGTCGGATTCGCCGTAGGCTCAAACGGAACGATTTTGAGAAGCGACACCGGCGGTGCATATTGGCAGCCAGTTGATTCCGGTACGCGGTTTTGGCTCGAAGATATTAAATTTGTCTCCGCAACGCGGGGAATAATAGTCGGCGATCGCGGAACGATCCTCCTTACTTTGGACGGCGGTGAGACCTGGTCGCGGGTAGCGACGAACATTACGGAAAATCTCTACGCGGTTGCATTTTCCGATGAGTTGCACGGCTATGCAGTCGGCGCCGGTGGCTATATTACACGGACGACCGACGGCGGTCTAAGCTGGACAGACGTCGAATCGCCGGTTACGGTGAATTTATTCGCTGTAACTGCAGCGAGCCCAGATGAGGCAATCGCAGCAGGCGAACTGGGAACAGTGATCGTAACGAATGACGGCGGCAATACCTTTCGACAACAACCGAATATCACGACTCGGCTTATTCAATCGATAGTCTATCGTGGCGGGAGCAATTGCTGGATCGCAGGACGCGGCGGCGCGATTCTAAAGCGCTCGGCTCCGCTATCGCCGGTTCGGCTCGGGACGCCGATGTTGCCGCCGATTTTAAAGACTGCTGCTCCGAAAGAAAAGCTACGTCCGCGGATTCCTGCGATTGCTTTGCCCGTCGAACGGACCGATTTGCCAGTTGCGGTGCCGCAGAAAAAAGATAATCCGTAGGAGATCAATCGTCTCTGCGCGCGACGATAATTGCGACCCAATCGCCATCGCGCAGAACCGAACGATCTTTTACGCCATTTGCTTTCAGCATCGCAGTGATTTCGGGCAGTTGCTCGACGAGTATTCCCGAAAGTATCAGGTTATTTTTTGCCAGCGAAAGCAGCCTTTGCAATGCCGGCAAAATTACATCCAGCGTAAGATTAGCAACGACCACGTCGTAACTGCTTTTCTCGGTTTCGATCGTCCCGCTTCGAAATGCAATTTCGGGCGTTTCATTTAGGAGCGCGTTTTGACGGGCAATTTCTACGGCAAGCGGATCATTGTCAATACCAACTACTCCGCGACCGTAAGAGCCGAGCATTTTCGCCGCAGCGATCGCTAGAATTCCGGTTCCCGTCCCAACGTCCAAAACCGAACATCCGGGCTGAAGTAAATCGCCGATCGCTGCTAGGCAAAGCCGAGTAGTTTCGTGGGTTCCGGTACCGAAGGCCATTCCAGGCTCGATGCGGATTACAAAAGCAGCCGCCGGAAAAGGCCCGCTGTCCCAAGGCGGAGCAATTATGAATCTTCCGGATCGGGTTGCCTTCCAACCTTTTTTCCATTCGGCGAGCCAATCCTGCTCGATTATGATGTCGGACGAAAGGCCAAGAAGTAAATCCGGTTTATGGCCTGCGGTTATGAGAGCGTCTCGAATGGCCAAACGCACATCTGCGGGCGACGGCCCTTTTTCGAAATAGCCGGTGATGGAAATGGTTTTGGAATCGGATCTTGCAGCCCATGAACTGGCGGTACCCGACGCATTGAGCAGATTGAACGCGCTTTCGGCAGCTTCGGCGGCTTCAATTGCCACCTCGGCGACAACAACATCCCAGGTCTTTTTCTTCATTTATTTGAGAAACGCGAAAAAAACGGCGCCGACCAGCAGTAGGTATGCGACTACGTGATTCCACTTAGGCACTTCGCCGAAAACCAGAAATGCGACAACCGTGAAAACGGTCAAGGTGATCGCTTCTTGGGTAATTTTCAGCTCGGTGAGCGATAAGAACGCCGAGCCGATCCGATTTGCGGGCACCTGGAAAATGTACTCAAACAATGCCAACCCCCAACTGAGAACTATGGCCAACCAGATCGGACTGTCCTTAAACTTGAGGTGGCCATACTACGCCAGCGTCATAAAGACATTCGAAATAACCAATAGCACGACCGCACGAAAAATCATTCTAGTATTCCCATTTCGTTTAGCTGGCGCTCGCGATTGCGCCAGTTTTCGACAACCTTCACGAAGAGTTTGAGATTGACGCCGCGCCCGAGCAGGTTTTCTATGTCCTTTCGGGCCGCAATCCCGATTTCCTTGAGCTTCTGTCCACGTTTTCCAATAATTATCGGTTTTTGCGAGTCTTTTTCGACGTAAATTGCACAGTAAATATGGACGACGTTGGGGTCGCTTTCGTCCCAATGCTCGGTAACGACACCGGTAACATACGGAATTTCTTCACCGGTCGAGAGAAGGATTTTTTCGCGCACCATTTCGGCGGCGATCGATCGCATCGGCTGATCGGTTAGCTCGTCTTCGCGAAAGATCGGTTCGCCGATGGGCAGATATTTAATAATTTCGGCTACAAGTTCGGTGGTTGTAGCGCTTTTGCGCGCGGAGAGCGGTACAACCTCCTTAAAATCATATTCGCCACGGTAAAACTCAATTAGCTGGAGCAATTGCCGTTTATCCGCCAACTTGTCAATCTTGTTTAGCGCAAGAATCGCGGGTTGAGCAGATCGCTTCAGCATATCCAGCACGAAACGGTCGCCATTGCCGGTTGAGACACTTGCATCGCGAACAAGAAGGACAATATCGACGCTGAGCAAAGCGTCCTGGACGGCGGCCATCATTCTGCGGTTTAGCAAATAGCCCGGCTTATGAATTCCCGGCGTGTCCACGAACACAATTTGCCCGTCGGGCCGCGAGAGGACACCTTTGATTTTGTATCGCGTCGTTTGCGGCTTGTTCGAAACTGCGGCAATCTTTTCTCCCACGAGACTGTTAAGAAGCGTGGACTTTCCTGCATTTGGTCGCCCGATCAGCGATACGAAACCGCACCGAAATCGCGGCGACTCGGTCGGCGCTGACCGTGCTGATGCAGTTTTACTTGTTTCGCCGACTTGAGAGGTCATTGCTCTTTCTTAAGCCTTGCTTTGGCGGCCATCGCCTCTTTATAAGCGCCGCCCGGAATATCATTAAGTTTTAAAGCCGCTTCATAAAGTGCAAGGGCGTAGGATTTTTCATCGAAAAACTCGTAGATCCGAGCAAGCGCAACATAAGCAAGCGATTGGAGCGCGGGATCTACGGGTTGCTTTTGCGCCAGCCGAATTACATTTTCATAGGCCACTTTTGCTTCCAGCAGTTTCGCCCGTTGTTCATCGGGTTTGCTTAAGTTTTCAGCGGAGAAACTGGCGATTCGGCCAAGGAAATAATAGAGGCGTGGATCGGCTGGATGCTCGGACTGCAGTTTCTTAAGTCGGGCTTCGGCTGCAGCGGTGTTTTTTTCGCGGAGAGCCTTTTCGGCTTCGAGTAGAGCTTCTACAATCGGATCGGCTATCAAAGAAGGGCTCGTTTCAGCCGGCGATTTACGTTCGGTTCGCGCAACTTGTGCACGGCGGCGCGCTTCGGCGTAGCGCTCGAAACGACCCGCTTCCTTGGTCGCATCGAATGAAAGAATCATTTCGCGCATCCCCGCGGCAATATCGAAACCAGATTCTTCGACACCTTTCAGTTGGTCGTAAAAATAGAAACTTAAAACCGCGCCTTTTTCGTAGTCTTCTGAAAGTCGCAGAGCAGCCTCATCTGCGAGGGCGTCGCTAAATTTACGCAGCTCGGTACTAACCTGCCTTTTTTCATCCTCAGTCTTTGCGGTGGCAATTTTTCGCCTTGCCTGATCGGTTGCGGCCCGAAGGCGCGAATACTCCCATTCTCTAGTGTCGATTGCCGCTACGAGAGACCGCGAGATAGTAAGATAAACGTCCGGCGAGATTTTCGAATCGACCTTTCGCCGCTCCTCGAGGATTGACTTTACCTGGTCGCGAATTGTTGTAATATCCTTGCCGTCTGAAAGGAGAATCGGATCGACAACAAAATTAAGAAAACTCCGTCGGACGCCAGACGACTGTAGCTCGCTATCGGGCGGGATAACGACGTAATACTCATCTTTCACGTTGACGAAATTGACCGTTCCAACTGGAGCAAGCATCTCCGGGACAATGACGAATTTTCGCTCACGTTCGCGGATTTCTACATTCGTCAAGACTGTTTTTTTATTTTTCTGCGTTTCGGTTTTGATCCGTTCGATGATCGTTAGTTGCGGCCGCGTGTGCAGGTAACCCAGCATTTCGGCAGCCATTTCTGCGGCGCTCGCCCGTAGGCGCGAGTCGGCTTCCTTTTGATAGAGCTTTACGTATTCCGGCAGATTGGCGGAGATGCTCGACCGGCGATAGAAATCGCGGACCAGTGGAGCGAAATCCAATACGTCGAGCAAATTACCCGGCAGATCGGTAGTTACCACCGGATCAGAGAGGTCGGGAACGGGCGAGAGTGCGTAGGCCATTGATATAAACGACGAGACCAATTCTGCATCCGATAGCGATGGATTGCGTCGCTTATGCAGGAGTAAAAAGGTTGAAATCCGTTGTCTTAGATCTTCATTGAGCGCCGCTAAATCGCTGCGGAGCAGTTCCCGGAATTCCCGGCCGGCCGAAGACAGTGGAGTTGAAATTACAGGTACCGGTTCGCCTTTGTCGTTTACCGTCCGCGCAGCGTCGATTGCTGCAAGGACGACGATTAACCGCTTGTCAGGCTCAATTCGTATTCCGTAAGCGGCCAAATCCGTGGTTCCTGCCGATTTCTGGGTAGCGAGGTCCTGGCCGGCGACTATGAATGCAAGAGCGAAAATTGCTGCCGTGGCACGAAGAGTGGTTTTCATCTTGATCTAATTTCCAAGGGCATTGAGTCAGACCTGCTTAAAGATGAATTATACCGCTTTGCGGATGCACCGTTCTAACAAAGAAACGGGACGGCGGGCGGAATTGGCCGCCCGCCATCCCAATCTCGGAACGATGATTTATTACCCCTTTAGTTAAAACTTGCGAGTGCAGCGGCTTCGTCGTTGTAAAC
>PSMA01000035.1:0-25613 GCA_040289905.1 Blastocatellia bacterium | reverse complement strand
AGTAAGATTGACGCCGGCAGCCGAGAAACACAGATTTCGGCCTGGCTGCCAGAAAAGCGCGAATTGCAAATTGGACCTGGCGAGGCTGCAGACGTCCGGCTTGCTCTTTTTTATTACCCGCATTGGCAGATTAGATTAAACGATGTTGAAGCCACATTAAAGCCTGCGAGCGATGGAGCAATAATGTTTCGCGTCCCGCCTGGCCCAGTCAGAGTCTCGCTGGAATTTCGCGAACCCTCTGCGGTTGTCTATTCCCGGCCATTCTCATTGGCTATATTGGCATTTCTACCGCTGTTTGGAATTTTCGTTCGGCTCTATACTCAGAAACTGAATCAAAAAGCCGCGCCAACGGGACTAGAGAACGAATAGTTGTGATAGAATTTCAATGCCGATAATTAATTTCTCTCTCTAGAGCTACTGCGTCTGCCATAATGAATCCGGCCGAAAATCCCAGAAAATCCGTGCGGATAATCGCCGCAATAGCTAAAAATACTTTCCGTGAATCCATTCGCGACCGAATTCTCTATAATCTTGTCGTCTTTGCTCTACTGATCACTGCCTCAGCTGTCCTACTTGGCGAATTAACAAACGGCCAGCAAGCACGAACCATCGTCAATCTCGGAACAAACGCGATACTGCTTTTCGGAACCTTTATTGCGATATTCGTCGGCGTCGGGTTGGTAGCGAAGGAAATCGAGAAACGAACCGTTTACTCAATTTTCGCAAAGCCGGTTGGCCGCTGGGAATTTGTTACTGGAAAATATATCGGGCTGTGCTTAACGCTTCTCGTAAACACCGTGGTCATGGCAATTGGCGTCTGCTTGGCATTGCTTTACGTCAATGGTACGGAGCTAATAGTGCCTGCGATAAGCGCAATCGTCCTGATTTACTTCGAACTGCTGATTACTACCGCGATTGCGATTCTCTTCTCGTCGTTCTCGACGCCGACGCTAGCCGCGCTTTTTACGCTTTTGATCTTTATTATCGGCCATCTTAGCTCTTCGCTGCGTGATCTCGGAGCGGCTCTCGGAACTTTATTTGTCGGGTTACTGCTCGAGTTCCTTTATTACGTTTTGCCGAATTTAGCAGTTTTCAGTTTCCGGACCGAAGCAGCCAACGGTTTTTTGCCGCCGGTTAGCGTGATTTTTGGCGCTGCGGCTTACGCGATAATTTACGCGTGTGCGATTCTAATTATCGCAATTGCGATATTCTCCAGACGCAACTTTAAATGAAAGGCCAACGGGTTCTTATTCGTTATACTGTATTCTCCGCTCTTGCGGCGGCACTTTTAGCCTCGGCAGCCTTGATTGGCGACCGGATCGACCGTGCCAGACCGACTTTACCCGATGCGATTACCGAAACCGACCTTGCCTTTCAGGGACGACGGCTTCGCGGCCTCGCCTTGGGAGCCGAGGGTCTTATTGCGGATTGGTACTGGATTCAGAGCCTGCAATACATCGGCGGCAAACTTTTGTCGTACCAGGGCGAAATAAATCTCGACGATTTACGGCCGCTAAAGCCTCGACTGCTCAATCAATATTTGGAAAATGCCACGGACCTTGACCCGCATTTTTACGCTGCATATGCGTACGGAGCCGTCGTACTACCGGCAATTGACTCCGATCAGGCAATAGCACTAATAAAAAAAGGAATCGAGAACAATCCGGATAAATGGCGCTTTTATCAATATCTGGGCTACATTTATTGGCGCCGCGGCGAATATCAGTCCGCTTCGGAAGCCTATGCTCGCGGCGCGGCTCTGCCCGGGGCTCCGAGATTTATGCTAGAAATGGCGGCGGCGATGAAATCGCGCGGCGGAGAGCGTGAAACGGCGCGTGCTATTTACTTGAATCTTTACGAAAACTCGCCTGACGCTCAGACGCGTGAAAATGCACGGCTGCGAGTCTTGGAAATTGACGCAAATCAGCAGCTCGAAGCGATTAATGAGCGGTTGGCAAAAGCGCGCGAGCAATCGGGCAGCTGTCCTGTGCTAGGTGCGGCAGTAAATTCGCTTTTTCGGTCGATTCGCTTACCGGCGAACAACCCGATTAGAATCGACGCGGCCGGCGAAATAGTAGATCCCAGCGGAACGCCGTATCGATTCGATACCGTCAGGTGCCGTCTTGCGATTTCGCCCGCTTCGAAAATACCTAAGCCGATCGAATGAGTCAATTATTTGCACATCAGAAACGATGCAATACGCCGTTGAAATTGAGAATCTCGTTAAAGACTATGAGACAGGTTTTCTGATCAAGCGCCGCGTTCGGGCGCTGGACGGCATTAGCCTGAAAGTCGAGCGCGGCGGAATCTTCGGATTTCTCGGCCCAAATGGAGCAGGCAAAACAACGACAATAAAAATCCTGATGGGTTTACTATTTCCGTCCTCCGGAACCGTTCGGATCCTCGGCCGAGAATTAGCGGATCGCGCCGTTAGGCGGCAAATTGGCTACTCGCCGGAAAACCCTTACTTTTACGATTATCTGACGCCAAGAGAGCTGCTTCGGTATTTTGCAGAACTCTTTGGCCTTGACTCCGTCGCCGCAACCGATCGGATTGAAAATCTGCTGGACGTCGTCGGGCTCGATCCCGCAAAACGCGATACTCACTTGCGCAAGTTTTCCAAAGGATTGCTACAACGCGTCAGCCTCGCGCAAGCGCTGATTAACGATCCGGAAATCGTCTTTCTCGATGAGCCGATGAGCGGGCTCGATCCGATCGGTCGCCGCGAGATTCGCGACCTTATCTCATCTCTCCAAGCAGAAGGCAAGACGATTTTTATGTCCACGCATATACTTTCAGACGTCGAAGCGCTTTGCGATCGCGTTGCAATCCTGCGAGGCGGGAAAGTAGCGGCATCCGGTAAGTTGGATGAATTACTTTCCGAGACGGCCGGCGGCCCGGGCGTTTTTGAAATCGTATTTTCTTGTAGCGGCGGGCAGTATGCCGAATCGGCATTTTCCACAATCGCAGACTCAACAGAAGTTTCACCCGCCGGCATAACTGTAAGAGTTAAAGGCGAGCACGCGATCGCGGAAGCGATTTCCATCGGTGCCCAAGCCGGGCTTCATTTTGTTTCCGCATTTCCGGCCCGCGGCCGCTTAGATGACCTTTTCAAGGACGGTAATTCCTAAAACTTTACTTAACAACCCTGATTGCGGTTACCTTCCAGCGAATGTTTGCCCGATCGTCATTTTTATCGAAGCCGTCGATTGAAAGCGTAATTGGTATCGCTTCGCCAGGGCCAAGTTCGGAGACCTGCGTCGGGACGACAAGCACGCGCTTATCCTTGACAACCTGATTCTGCTGGTCGATCACTGCCACGTCAACCTCCAATCCATTGAACGTGTGCGTACCTTTGTTGCGGATCTTTCCTTTTATTGACATTGAAATCTTACCGAACGCATTTCGATATTCGATCGTGTCCTCGCTGGTTGAGATAATGATGTCCTTTGTTAACTCGTTGAATTCGGGGGAGCCTTCGCGAAACGCATCGGCTAAAACGGCCGCCTTTTGATCTTCCATCGAAGGGCGCTGCATTGCCAGAAACAGCAAAAGTCCGATAAGTGCGATGCCGATCACAGCGCCAAAAATGTGGCCTTTGGTTATTCGGCTCGGCGCGTCGCTGCTAAATAACGATGACATTTGCAAATACCTCGGTTAGATGGAGTTTGATAGCTAATTTCGATAGATTATCATAGCGACACGGATTTGATTTAACGCCGTAGCTCATCGGTCGACAAACGTTCGGACCGGACGCCGACTGACCGCAAAAACGCTCACCGCTAAATCTATGTCTAACGCGACACCGAGTAAAACCATTAACGAGGTAGCATACGTGGAAGTTGCGATGCCAGTGCCCGCGCGTATGACCTTTACTTACAGGCTACCGGCCGAATTCGCCGGATCGGCGGCAATTGGCTGCCGCGTGCTTGCACCATTCGGCAAGCGAATGCTTACCGGTTACATCGTCGATGTTTTTGGAACTCGGATTCCCGAAGGCGGACCCGAGCCGGAGAAAATCCGAGAGGTGGCCGAACTGTTGGAGGAAGAGCCATTGATTACATCGGAAATCCTCGAATTGACGCGGTGGGCGGCAGATTATTACGCGTCATCGTGGGGTGAGATGATTAAGGCCGCGCTACCAGCCGGTATAAATTCGTCTGTTGAAAAGGTTGTCCGGCTCACCGAGAACGGCCGAGCAACCGGCAGCGATGCAAAAAAACCGATTCGCGGTATAGCCAAAAAGATCCTCGATTTGATCGCGAAAAAGGGACCGACAGAAATACGCGACCTCGAAAAGCATTTTTCATCAGCAAGCGTCCGGCGAGCAATTACCCGGCTCGAAGCTTTCGGCCTGGTGACGGTCGAAGCTATCAAAACTGAGCCGATTGCCCGGCCGAAGCTGCGGAAGGCCGTTCGCCTTCTGAGCGAGGACGTGCCCGAGGATTTGACGCCGCAACAAAAACAGGTCCTAGACGCTCTGCGTTTGGCCGGCGGCGAAATGTATTTTACCGACTTGCTGGACGCGGCAAAAACCGGCGCTTCGCCGGTACAAACGCTTGCTCGACGCCAGGTTCTAAAGATTTACACTTGCGAGCAGCTCCGCGATCCGCTTCACGGCGATAGTTGGGGAATCGAACCCGAAGTTACGCTCAGCGTTGAGCAGTCGGCGGTTTTTAACCGCCTAAGCGAGGCCGTCGCTGCCGACTCTTACCAAACGTTTTTGCTCCGCGGCGTTACCGGCAGCGGAAAGACCGAAATTTACATCCGTTTAATGGAGAAAGTTTTAGCTGCGGGTCGATCGTCGCTGCTTCTGATTCCCGAAATTGCACTTACGCCGATCTTCTCTCGTCGGCTACGTGGCAAATTCGGCTCAAATGTCGCAATTTTACATTCAAGCCTTTCGACGGGCGAACGATTCGATGAATGGAGACGAATTCGCTCCGGCGAGGCGAAAATAGCTATCGGGACCCGCTCGGCCATATTCGCACCGCTGGAAAGACCTGCTTTGATAATTGTCGACGAAGAGCATGACGCTTCGTATCGGCAGAGTGAAGCTCCGCATTATAATGCCCGCGATCTAGCCGTCGTGCGGGCGCGCAATGCGGATCGGATTGCCGTTCTAGGCTCTGCGACTCCCTCGCTCGAATCGTTTCATAATGCTCGGACCGGGAAATATGAATACCTGGAGCTAAAAAGTCGAATCGGAGGTCGGCCGATGGCGATGGCTGAGCTGATCGATATGCGCAGTGTCTTTCGCCGCTTCGGGAAAGATCCTGTCATATCGCCAGCTTTGGCTTCAGCGATTGAAGAAACTCATCGACGAGGTGAGCAGACGATCGTTCTTCTAAATCGGCGCGGCTACTCCTCTTTCGTGCTCTGTCGGACCTGCGGCGAGATGATCAAATGCACCAATTGCGATATTACACTTACATACCATAAATCGGCTCAACGACTTTCGTGTCATTACTGCGGATTTTATCGCGAAGTTCCGGCCAATTGTCCTTCCTGTGAGAGCGAATACATCTACTTCGTCGGCGAAGGAACTGAGCGGGTCGAGGAAATGCTCGCCGCCCGGTTTCCCAAAATTCGGATCGCCCGCGTCGATCGGGATTCGGTTCGGCGAAAAGGCGAACTGGACAGAATCCTGCTCGCCTTTGGACGCCGGGAATACGATTTACTTATCGGAACGCAAATGCTTGCTAAAGGGCATGATTTCCACTCGGTAACGCTTGTCGGCGTCATCTCCGTCGATACAGGATTGGGCTTGCCGGATTTCAGAGCCGCAGAACGGACTTTTCAGCTCCTGACCCAAGTCGCCGGGCGTGCCGGTCGCGGAAACCTGCAGGGAAGCGTCCTTATCCAAACCTATTATCCTGAACATTACGCCCTTAAGGCTTCCGTAAAGCAGGACTATGAACAGTTTTACGAACGCGAAATCCGGTTCCGGAGGGAGATGGGCTATCCGCCGTTTACGCATTTGATATCCGTGATTGCCTCAAACAAGGATGTGCAAGTGGCGGATAAAACCGCGAGGCTTTTTCGCCAGGCTCTTGAGCGCGCAAACACAGAGAAGATTTGTCGCGTTTTAGGTCCAGCTCCGGCGGCGCTTTCCCGTCTGAAGGGAGCGTATCGGAGGCAAATATTGATTAAGTCTCCAAACCGCAGAAAATTACGGACCGTAATCGAAGAAGCCCTTGAGATTGCGCCGACTCTCGGGTGCGAGCGTCGCTTTCTCGAAATTGAAATCGATCCGATCGACTTGATGTAAAAAAATCGGTCGGCCAACTCAATTCACCGTAGGCGGGGCCATTGCCGGGCGTTCGAGTTTTAAGTGTGCGTAAATCTCCTGCATCGAAATCTTGCATCCAATTGAATCGATCGAAACGACATCTTCGCGCTCGTTGTAAATTTTGTAGATCCATTGTTTTGGATTTTGACGCGAATAATGCTCTGCCCGCATTTCGTCTTGTTTTATAAAAAGGCATTCGCGAACGCTTTCCATTGCGAGGAGGCTTTCAAGCCGCTGCATTTTCTCGCATGTTTGAGTCAGTGGCGAGAGAACCTCGATTACGATCGCCGGATTTAGCAGCAAATCCATTTCTGCATCGGCAAACGTCGGTTCGCCGGTTACGATGACTATATCCGGATAGCAAATCAGATTGTTTGGAAGCCGTACTCGCATATTCGATATGTAAATCTCGAATTTTTGACCGCTCGTTCGGCTGCCGATCGCGATAGCTGAATTCGAAACAATCCGATTATGCCAACGGTTAACGCTACTTTTGGCAATGATTCGCCCATTGAGGTATTCGTCCCTTGCGGAAGTCTTACGTTCTGCCGCAAGATAATCTTCAACGCTTCGATATTTTGACGCCGCTGTCGTCACCTTATCGCTCATAATGATTTACTCCTGCTCGATTTCGGCGCTCAAACCGGCCGAAATGAAATAAGCGGGCAACAAATTTCGAAACTGGGGGAATTCTCTTGAGGGAAAACTAGAGGCAAAATAAGTTTTGCAGATTCGAGTGGCGTTATTCAAGGTTAACCATATGAAACTCAGCGAAATAGCGGAACTTACCGGCGGAAAAATTACCCAAGGCAGTCCAGAAATTGAAATTACGGGTGCGGCCGGGCTCGATATCGCGGGAGCCGGCGAAATTACTTTCCTGGCCAATCCGAAATATACGCCTCAAATACGCTCAACCCGAGCAGCAGCGGTTTTCTTAAATGAGAAAACGGCGCTCGATCGCGACGACATCGCAATCATTCGAACCGTCGATCCCTACCTCGCATATACCCGAACGTTGCGCGCCTTTTTCCCCGAGCCGGAACTACGCGTGTTGATTCACCCTTCGGCAATCATTGATCCATCTGCCAACCTTCATCCGGAAGTAGAAATTCACGCAAACGTAGTGATTGGAGCTGGCTGTCGGATCGCGCGCGGCGTCCGAATTTACGCAAATGCGACAATTTACGCTGGAGTCGAGATCGGGGAAGGCTCGGTAATTCATTCCGGTGTATCTATTCGGGAAAATTGCTCCATTGGCCGCCGCTGTATTATTCACAATAATTCCACAATTGGCTCCGATGGTTTTGGCTTTGCCCGAGATGAAGAGAAACGTTGGCTAAAGATTCCCCAAGTTGGCCGTGTCGTAATCGAAGACGATGTAGAAATCGGATCCAACACTGCGATCGACCGCGCTTCGGTTGGTGAAACGCGGATTCGCCGCGGAGCAAAAATAGACAATCTCGTTCAGATCGGCCATTCTTGTGTTGTCGGCGAAGATGCACTTATTTGTGCACAAACAGGGCTTGCGGGAAGTTCGGTCATAGGTAACCGCGTAATCCTGGCCGGACAGGTAGGTATCGCCGGACATTTAACCATCGGCGACGATGCCGTGATCACTGCGAAATCTGCAACGTCGCACGACGTCGAGCCGGGAAAAGTTCTATCAGGTATTCCGGCCTTCGAAAATAAAGAGTGGCTGCGAGCCATTGCCGTATTTAGACGGCTTCGCGAAATCGAGCGCGTGGTGTCCCAACTAATGCGAAAACAGAAGACTACGAAGCCCGAAACGACCGAATAGTTTTTAGACGCGACGGAAATTTCAGGAAGTCTTGGGGGCGGGTTTGAGCAAAAAATATTCGACTAAAAATATGGAAAAGCTAACCAAAGAACAGGTCGCGCGGCTTGCGGCCGAACTTACGGAAGAAGAGCAGCGGATTCTTCTGCACCACGGAACGGAGCCGCCTTTCTGTGGCTCGCTGCTGGACAATGAGAAAGATGGCATTTATGCCTGCCGTCTTTGTGGACTGCCGCTTTTTAGCTCTGAACATAAATTTGACTCTGGAACCGGCTGGCCTTCGTTTTTCAGACCAGTTAATCGTGAAAATCTCGATTACGTTCGCGATACGAGCTACGGAATGATCCGAACTGAAATTCGGTGTGCGAGGTGCGGCGGACATCAGGGCCACGTTTTCCCCGATGGACCTCCGCCAACCGGCGAGCGCTACTGCCTTAATTCTGCGGCATTAGAATTTTTCCCGGCGGGAGCTGAAATACCATTGAAATCTTAAAAAAGGCGGCTGGTTTGGCCGCCTCCGAGAGGATTTTATTTTCGATCTTTGAAGCTCTCAAATAGCTCGGTATGTCGACTCGTGAGCGGCATCTTGCGACCATTTATGAACAGATACCGGACGTTTGTACGCGGATCTAGCAACTCACCGTCGGTCACAACGACGTTGCCAACCTTTCCGACCTCAATTGAGCCCATTTTATCCGCGATTCCTAGAATTTCCGCCGGATATAGCGTCACGGCTTTGAGCGCTTCTTCCTTTGGAAGCCCATAAGCGCCGGCGAGGCCCGCGTGATAGGGCAAATCGCGGTTTTCAGCTCCCGTATCACCCGTTGCGATCGCGAATTTTACGCCGGCTTTCTGTAATTTTGCCGGTGCCGAGAATAAATAATCGTATGGATCGTCATCACGAACCGGTAGATTGTAAATATTCGTGTAAATTACTGGGATACTGTTTTTCTTCAAATCCTCGGCGATTTTCCACGCTTCTTGTCCCCCGACGATAATGCCCTTGACCTTAGTTTCGCTGATGAAGTTAATCACAGCACGGATGTCGCGTTCTCGCTCGGCAGTGAACAGAATCGGTTTTTCGCCGCGAATGTAGGGCACCATCGCTTCCAGCCGGAGGTCGGTCTGCGGTGCCGGCAAAGATTTATCTTTTGCGTAGGCGTCCACGCTCCGGCCGTAGTTTTCAGCATCGGCAAACAATTTTTTTAGTTCGTCGAGCTGCGAGTCGCGTCGCCGGACCGCTTCGGCAAAATCGACCTGCTGAATCCCGAAGCCGCCAAAGCTTCCGAAGCGGCCGCCGGTCGCAATCCGAGGAAAATTGACTACGAGCGCGAAGGTTGGCACAACCGCCATTTCAGCCTGCGTCGATCCGGCAAGATTGATTACCGTACTTTGTCCAGCAATTAATCCGCCCGTGGGAGCAGACATTACGGTCGTAATGCCATTGACACGCGTAACGTTTACGTGGGAAGAATGTGGGTTGACCGCAAGAATTGCTTTTGCGTTCGCGTTATTTGTACCGGTCTCAGCGATATCAACAGTTGCGTTTGCCCCCTGGCCAATTTCTGCAAGCCCGAGTCCGGTTGCAGCATCGATCATTCCGGGATAAACAATTAGTCCTTTCCCATCTATTCTTTCCGCACCGGATGGAATCGCGACTCCGACGCCAACTGCGGCAATTTTGCCGTCCTTGATAACAACCGTACCGTTTTCAATTGTCGGGCCAGAAACGGGAACGACGCGTGCACCGACTATCGCAAATGTGCCTGGAGTTCCGTTTTTGTTTTGTTGCGAGCCATCGCTTTGCGCGGAAGTGGCTACAGCCAAGGCAAGAATTAAGGTTATAAGGGCTTTTACGTTCATTTCTTTTTAGATTCTTGTAACTGGATTTCTAGGATGAACTCGAAAAGAAAATCATTCGTTGTCTCTAAATTCCGCATCGTCGCGCTCGCCAGGGCGCCTCTCAGAAGGTATTCTCGGCTGCGTGCCGCCGGAAGATGGCGGACGGTTGACATCGAGTTTTTCCAGTTCCTCTCGTTCCTTCGCTAGCTGCTCGCGCCTTTGATAATCGGCCGCGCGGTCAAAGTAGATTTCTCCTTCGATCATCGTCATCTCCGGATGGGAGAATGAATCAAACGGATGTAAGTTCCAAATTACGAGGTCGGCGTCTTTACCTATGTCGATCGATCCGGTGCGTTTATCGATTCGAAGCTGCTTAGCAGGGTTGAGCGTTATCATTCGTAATGCTTCCTCTTCCGGGACGCCTGCGTACTTCATAACTTTCGCTGCATCCAAATTGAGACGGCGCATCCTCTCGTCAGAATCTGAATTGATCGAGACGAGAACGCCATTCTTCCACAAAATGTATGCATTGTACGGGATTGCATCGTAGGCCTCGATTTTGTAACTCCAGTTATCGGTGAAGATCGAGACGCCGGCTCCATGCTTTGCAACCTCCGGAGCGATTTTATATGCCTCGAGCCCGTGCTGAAGCGTCCCGATGCGAAAGCCGAATTCCTCGGCGAGCCGCATAATGTTAAGATGCTCGTCCGACCGATATCCATGGCAATGTACCAGCCGCTTGCCTTCGAGCACTTCCACCAAAGGTTGCAATTCCTCATCTACTCGCGGTGGGATCTTCGTCTTACCAGCTCGGTAATCGTCCCAGGCCTGCTTGTAATCCCGAGCGCGACGAAATGCATCGCGGATGACTTCGAGTGTTCCCATTCTCGTACGCGGATAGCGTACGCTTTGCCCGGGTAGCGGTTGAAAGTTCGACCTCTTGACGTTTTCGCCGAGCGCGAACTTGATACCGGGAATGGCATCCGGTATTGGATAATCCTCGACCGGATGTCCCCATTTAAACTTAACTGTCACACTCTGGCCGCCGATTGGGTTTGCCGATCCATGAAGCAGAAGAGCGCTTGTCACGCCGCCGGCAAGCGCTCGGTAAATGGCAATGTCGTTCGGATCGAGGACATCGCGGATTCGCGTCATTGATGTCACGGAAAGCGTGCCCTCATTTATTGCGCTTAGCATCGAATGTGAGTGAGCGTCGATAAGCCCTGGCGTTACAAATTTTCCCGTCGCATCGATCGTCGGTGCATTTGCGGCGGCCGTCAGGTTCTTTCCGATTCGAGCAATTTTGCCATCGCGAATTAGTATATCGGTATTCGTCAGCGTTCCGTGTGAAGCCGTAAGCACGGTAGCATTCCTTATAAGGATTTCGCTTTTCGCTTGCCCAAATACAGATAGAGACGGGCCAAAGGCAAGGAAAAATGCAGCGAACGATAGAACTACTTTCTTCATAGGTTTTTTATCCTGTATTCTTACGGAATTCTTGTCCCGGAAATCGGGAAACTTCCCATCTGCGATTCCACCGTTCCGCTCAGTTCATTTCCTGAAATACGACCGCGAACTGTAAAGTCGATAGTTTCACCGCCGGCGATCACAGTTCCCGAAAAGGTAAAACCGTCCGGGCCGATACGTCCATTCTTCAGTTCCGACGTGCCGAGGTCAGTTACGAGCGTCCCGGTGAGAGAATCTCCACTTTGAACTATATTTAGCCTACCGGAGAGCGCCTGTCCCGGCGCCTGAATTGAGATTGAATACGCACCGCTAACGTTTGCGGCCGCCGAGACTACGGCGCCCGCGCGTCCCGGCGATCCATTAGAGCTTGACGCCTGACGTGATGGCGGCTTTTGTTCAAAGAGTTTTCCGTCAACAAATACGTATTGGACAAAGCGGTCAGAACCGAGTAGGTCGCCTTTGACGACGGTAATATTCGCGATTTTTCCCGCTTCGAGCGATCCCGTACGATCAGCGACACCAAAAACTTCAGCCGCAGAAAGCGTCAGCGCCCGAATCGCCGCATCTCGCGACAGACCATTTTCTGTCGATTTGCGGATATTCGAGAAAAGATCGTTGAGATTTGTCAATCCGCCACTAAAAAATGCAAATTTTACGCCCGCTGCGGCAAGCTTAGCAGGGGTCTTTGGAGCTTCGGCACGGAATCGGAGAGTTTCCAAATCTTCGGGATCAGCCTCCGGTGAAGCAGCAGTTGTCCGTTTCGGATAGTTCAAAGATAAAAGCACCGGAACTGCCTGCGATTTCAACCGATCGGCAAAAATTCCGGCTTCTTGGCCGCCCGCGATCACCGCCTTTAGGTTGTATTCTTTTGCAAGGTCCAGAGCTCGTACGACTTCATTTCGCCTGTTTGCAACAAAAACCACGGGAATTTCACCCTTGACGACCGGAATCAGCGCTTCGAGGGACCGATCGGCGTCCGGACGTTTTATCCCCTTTGGGTTTGCTGCATAAAGCCGCTTCCACTCATCCAAACGCTTTGCATCATTGAACATCTGCCGCAACGCAGCAAATGTACCGAGCAGCGACCCAGGGTATGCTCCGGGAATCGTTGCAAAGGTAATATGGACCGCCACGGGCGACTTTATCGTCATAGCGGACACGCTTTCACCCGCAAGATTTATAAGCGCAGATTGGCCGTTGAAAATTCCAGAGCGTCCGGTTGTAAGCGCCGTCGTAAAGCCCGCGTTTCGATTGCTCTCAAATTGAGCATCGCCCGCGCGAAGCTCGTCGATTACCAACTCTTCTGGGCGAAGGCCGGCCGGATAGTTTGAATTAGATGGTTGGGACGACGTTGCCGCAGCCGCCGCCAACGGTAACGGAAAACCTGACGGGCCGCTAGGCGTCGGACGCGGCGTCGGAGTTGGCAGGCCGAGATTTGTAAGCGAATCGATAAAACCCGGATAAACTGTCAATCCGCTGCCTTCGAAGATTTTTGCATCCGCCGGAATTCTAGCCTCTGGCCCGACTGCTTCGATCAGACCGTCGCGAATGACGATAGTCCCTTTCTCGATCACCGGGCCGGAAACGGTAACGATTCGGGCGTCACGAATTGCATACGTTTGAGCGTAGGCCGGCATCGAAAGATAGAAGGCGACTGCTACAAGAGCGAAGTAGAGCTGCTTGAATTTCATAAAGGTTGGCTGTCTTTTTTTCAGAGCTAGAACTGCTTAGGTGAAACGATTACGTAAAGCATACGCCAAAAGTTTCAAATTCCGAAAATTGGCAAAATGCTCCTTCGAGGAAAATTTACAAAAAATCACGTTCCGTCTAGCCATGCTGCAATGCGGCGGCCCGGCGAGTATAATCAAAGAAGCGATGGCTGCAGTCATTTTATTCGATGGTGAATGCAATTTTTGTAACTACTGGGTGAATTTGGTAATCCAGCACGACAAGCCTGGCTACTTTCGCTTTGCACCGCTGAAGTCTACCGTCAGCCGAAATCTGATTGCAGGTACGGCCAGCGACCTCGCGGTAAACAAATTGCCGGATTCTCTGCTTTTGGTCGAGGATGGCAAAATCTACTGGGAAGCGGCGGCGATTTTAAGGATCATCCGGCGGTTGGCGTGGTTTTGGCCCGCGTTTTACCTTCTCTTGCCAATTCCGCGATCTATAATCAATACGGTTTATCGCAAAATCGCCGCAAGCCGCCACGAACTATTTGGTCGGCAAAAAGACTGCGTGGTGCCCTCGGCCGAGTTGCAACAGCGGCTTTTGGCTGAACCGGAAATACAGTGAGTTATTCGGTAACGACTCTGGAGTTTAATACTGTCCTTGAACTGGTTGCACGCGAGACGCAGACCGCCGGTGGCCGTAGCCTTGCACTAGATCTCACTCCTAGCTCTGATAAAAACATCATCGAGTCAGCCCATTCGGCCGTTGAAGAATCGCTTTACCTAAAACGGGAAAGGGACCTTGACTGGAACTTTGCAGGGATGGACGATCCGTCTACGGCATTGTCGATCTTGGCCGTTTCCGGTGCCGTTGCCGAAGGACAAATGCTTTTGCTTATTGCGGATATCTGCAGCCGCGCTGTTTCGGCCCGCTCGTTAATAGCTCAGGAGCGAATGGCCGTACCGAATCTCTGGTCAATTGCAGAGACCATCGACCCGGATCTAAAGCTCGTCGCGGACAACATACGACGCTTCGTTCTGCCGGGCGGCGAGATAAGCGATCTAGCTTCAGGCGAACTGCGGCGAATTCGAAGCGAAATCTCCCTCCAGAGATCGCGCATAGCACGCCTGCTCGAAAGTCGTATCCGTGCCGCCGGCGACGCGATACAGGACCCGATCATAACCGTCCGAAACGACCGATTTGTTATCCCGGTCAAGACCGATTTTCGCTCCAAAGTAATCGGCGTTACGCATAGCTTCTCTTCGAGCGGCCAGACTGCGTTTATCGAGCCGCTGGAAGCAATTGAGGCCAACAACGAATTACAAAGCCTTTACGATCAACAAGAGCGAGAAATACATCGAATTCTTGCCGGACTGACGGACGCGGTCCGAAGCCGAAGTAAGGAAATTTCGAAAGCTGCGGAAGCCGTCTGGCAACTAGACGTCGTACGTGCAAAACGGCAATTTTGCGAGCGATTTTCTGCCGTTGTGCCTAAAATTACAGAAGATGAGGCGCTAGAACTTCTCGACGCCCGGCATCCGTTACTCGAAGAGTCGATCGAATCGTCGGGCGAACCTGACCGTCGGGCCAGGAAAGACAGAGTCGTTCCCGTGACGATTCGGTTAGACCGAAGCCGTCCCGCAATGATTATTTCCGGCGCGAATGCAGGCGGAAAAACCGTTGCGCTGAAAACGGCCGGGTTACTAAGTTTGCTTGCGCTTGCCGGCGTTCCCGTGCCCGCACGCTCCGCACGAGTTTCGCTCTATAACTCCGTTCTTGCAGACATCGGAGACCACCAATCGCTGGCAGCAAATCTTTCAACTTTTACTTCGCATATGGCGAACATTGCCAAAATGATAAAGGATTGCCAAACGCCGGCTCTCGTTCTTCTGGATGAGGTCGGGACAGGCACCGACCCAGAAGAGGGCAGCGCACTTGGCGTCGCGATCGTCGAGCATTTCCGCAGTTTAGGAGCACAGGTAATCGCCTCCACCCATTACGAAGCACTGAAGATCTACGCCGCAAACGACCCGACCGTAATCAATGCCTCTGTAGAATTTGACCAGAAAACCTTGAAGCCGAGCTACAGGCTTTTGATTGGATTTGCCGGCGCGTCCTCAGCCATTGAAATCGCGCGCCGATTTGGTATTCCCGAAAATGTAGCGGAGCGTGCCAGGTCGCTGCTGAAAGCATCGAGTATCGAGGCGGAGAGATATCTAGAAAAACTTCGCCAGGAACTTCAAATGGCCGAACACATCCGAAAGGCCCTCGAAGCCGAACGCGAAGCCGTTGCTGAAAAATACAGCGCTCTCACGGCCGAGGCAAAGCGTCTCGAGGGTCAGCGAAAGGCGGATTTTGAGCGCTCAATGGCAAACGCACTGGACGATTTTGAACGAAGCTCAAAGGCCGCTATCGAGGCGATCGAAGATTCAGCGTTAAAAGCAAAGCTCGAAAAGGAACGTTTGAGGCACAAAGCCAAGTTAAAGCGTGGCGTGCTGCTTGCTTTGGAAAATCTTTCAACATCTGAACCGGTAGCGATGGAGCCGGCGGAGCCCGCCGCCGTAGGAAGCACAAAAATCGACATCGGATCTACTGTAATTACACCAATCGGAATCCGTGGGCGGATCGAAAAAATCGAAGGCGAAATTGCGGAAATCATCGCCGGTCGGATACGCCTACGTGAACGACTGGAAAATTTAAAGCTCGTCGCCGCGGTTGAATCGATGCCGGTCAGAAAACCCGAATTTATTAGGCAGCTAGACGGCGCAGGGACTCGATCGGAATTGAATTTGATCGGAAAAACGACGTCCGAAGCCGAAAGTGAATTGGATAAATTCATCCACGAGGCGTATCTTGGTTCCCTGCCGCGCGTTCGCATCGTCCACGGATTTGGGACCGGCACGTTGCGAAAATTCGTGCATAACTACCTCAAGCAGAATGAATTAGTCAATCGGTTTTTCGCCGCCTTTCCTCACGAAGGCGGCAGTGGCGCTACAATTGTGGAATTGAAATCGGATTGATCAACGCCGTGGTATACGATCAGTATTTCATTGACGAACTCAAATCGCGCGCCGATATTCGGAAAATCGTCGAAGGTTACGTCCCGCTAAAAAAACGCGGGGCTAACTGGATGGCTTGCTGCCCATTTCACCAGGAAAAAACGCCGTCGTTCTCCGTAAATCCTGCGAAAGGTTTCTTCAAATGCTTTGGTTGCGGCAAAGGCGGCAACGTCTTTACCTTTCTGATGGAGATCGAAGGCTTGAATTTTCCGGAAGCCGTTCGACGTGTTGCTGAAATTTCCGGCGTTTCGCTGCCACTTACGGAAAACGAATCGAATCTAGAAGCGGCCCGGACGCGTCGCGAGGCCGAACGTAAACTTGCCGAAAAAATTATTCAGCTCAACAAAGCAGCGGCTGACTTCTGGCAAAAGCAACTATTTTCCAACGAAAATAAGGCTCGCGATGCGCTCGCATACCTTCGATCGCGAGGAATCGATGAGGGCACCTGCCGCCGTTTTCAGATTGGCTATGCTCCCGATAAGTGGGACTCGGTCGTGAATCTTCTAAAAGGCCTCGGCGCTGACGACGAGCTGATGATCCAGTCCGGACTAGTCTCTAAAAACGAAGAAAAAAACCGGATATTTGACCGCTTCCGGAACCGTATAATTTTTCCGGTCCTGGACGATCGAGGCAATACTGTTGCCTTTGGCGCCCGTGCAATGGGTGACGATCAGCCAAAATACTTGAACACGCCTGAAACGGCGGCTTACGTCAAAGGCCGGCACCTATATGGACTGTTTTATGCAAAAGAGGCAATCCGAAAAGCGAAATTTGCAATCCTTGTTGAGGGGTATTTGGATCTGATCGCCCTTAGCATACACGGTATCGAAAACGTAGTGGCCGGACTCGGAACCGCCTTAACCGCAGAGCAAGCCGCGTTGCTTGCCAGATATTCGCGCCGCGTTGTCATAAATTATGACGGCGATTCGGCGGGAATAAAGGCAGCCAGGAGGGCAATATTGGAACTTGCCGCGCTGGATATGGATATAAAAGTGCTTGTTTTGCCCGACGGTCAGGATCCGGATGAATTTATTCGCTCGAGAGGCGCCGCCGAGTACAAGCAGGTCCGCGGCCGAGCACTTCCGTTTATCGCCTTTGCCCTCGAATCCGCGATGAATGGCCGCTCAATGACAAATGCCCGCGAGCGTTCAGATGCAATCGAAGAAACTTTACCAGTAATTGCCGCAATTCGAAATCCGATAGAAAAGCGTCAATTTTTCGATGAGGCTATGGCCTATTTTGGAATCGAAGATGCGTCGCTTAAGCGTGATCTTTGGAAAACAGTAAAATCCTCGCTAACCTCGGACCCCGAAGCGATTGCAAAACAAGCTCGCCGCGTCGCAAGGCCAAAGATCACAGTTGCCGAACAATATCTCTTGGAGCTGCTGATCCATGACCGTGAACTTCGCTCGCGGATTTTGCCGGTAATAGAACCAAGCGATTACGAGCACCTAGCAACCGCGCGCATATTCGAAGCTCTATATAAGCTCGAGGAAATGAATGCGGAGCCCGAAATTGGGATACTAAACGATCTGGTCGGAGACGACGAAATCGCTCGGGATCTGGTTCCGCTATTACTTATCGGAGAGCCTAAACGCGAAAAAGGCGAGGTTATCGACGGTGTGCTACACGAGGCGGAAAATTGCCTCTTTTCGCTAAGGTCAATGGCGATCGAGCACCGATTGTACGAAATTAGCCGTGCTCTCATCGCTGCCGAACAGATCGGAGATTTTGAATCCGTAACTCACCTTGTTACCGAACAGCTAGATTTGTCTAAAATGAAGCAGGGTATGCTAACTAAACTAAGAGAATCGTGATATAATTAAAAGTTTCTATAATTGGGCGTTCGGGCGGCGATTTTCGGCCTTCCGGCGTCCCGAGTTGTTATTGCAACCAACGATCTTAACGGGATAATAATCAAAATCTCGAAACTTATGCCAGACTACGACGAAAAAGAAGATTTGATGGATCGCCTACTCGCGCTCGGCAAGCGAAAGAAATATTTGAGTCTTGACGAGTTACATCGGGAAATACCTGAGAATATGATGTCGGCCGAAGACCTCGAGGACGTCCTCGAACGACTCGAAGGCGCGAATATATCTGTCGCCGAATCAGACGCCCAGTTGCTTGAGCGTGCCTCCAGCCTAGCAGTGGACGACGAAGTTGATGAAACACTGGACGAAGACGATCTCGACCTTGACCTTTCGGCCGGCACGCTTGATAAGTCCAACGATCCAGTCCGTCTCTACCTCAAGGAAATGGGAATCGTGCCTTTGCTAAATCGTGAAGGCGAAGTCGCAATTGCAAAGCGAATAGAGCGCGGCCAAATAAAGACACGAAAGGCGATTTCGCGTTCGCCCATTGCAATTGAACGACTGATTAAAATGGGCGAAGACCTCGAGCGTGGCAAAATGAGCATCCGCGAGGCGGTCGCCTTTGCCGAGCAGGCCGAAATTTCCTTAGAAGAAGACAAAGCTGAGGAGTACCTTCGGTGGACGCTCGAAGGCATTGAGAATATCAAACGCAACTATGCGCTCGCCATAAAAGCTTTCAAGGCTCTTCAAAAAGAACGCGAAAAGATCAAAGGCAAAAAGCCCGGCAAACGCTATTTACGTCTCAAGCGTGAAGCAGCGCGGATTCGTGTTGAAATTGCACGCGAGATTCGAGACCTGAATCTAACGGAGCATTCGATGCAAATTCTAATTGCCGCGATTCGAAAGGTCGTCGAAGAAATAAAACGGGCCGAGGAGACGATCAAAGACTGTAAAACAAAACTTGAGCGAAAGCCTCCGATAACGGAAAAACGCGAACTAAATCGAAAAATCGCCGAGGCAAAAGCGGCGTTATCCGAGATCGAAGAAAGATATCATCTGCCGCCAGTCGAGATCAAGCGTTCCTATGAAACGATCAGCACCGGCGAATACGAAACAAATCAGGCGAAGAAAGAGTTGGTCGAGGCTAACCTTCGTCTTGTTGTCTCGATTGCAAAAAAATACACTAACCGCGGGCTGCAGTTTCTTGACCTAATTCAGGAAGGAAACATCGGACTTATGAAAGCGGTCGATAAATTTGAATGGCGCCGAGGTTACAAGTTTTCGACCTACGCCACTTGGTGGATTCGCCAGGCTATCACTCGAGCGATCGCAGACCAGGCGCGGACGATCCGGATACCCGTGCATATGATCGAGACGATCAATAAATTGATTCGCACATCGCGGCTACTCGTGCAGGAACTCGGCCGCGAGCCGACCAGCGAGGAAATCGCTAAGCGAATGGATATTCCGGTTTCAAAGGTCCGCAAAGTTCTAAAAATCGCGCAAGAGCCGATATCGCTCGAAACGCCAATCGGCGAGGAAGAAGATTCACACCTTGGCGATTTCATCGAGGACAAATCGATTCTTAACCCTGCCGAGTCCGTAACATTCTCCAATCTTCGTGAGATTACCGACGAGGTTTTAGCCACATTGACCCCTCGCGAGGAAAAGGTCATCAAGATGAGGTTCGGTTTGGGCAATACGGGCAGCGAGCACACACTTGAGGAGGTTGGCCAGCATTTCGCGGTGACGCGCGAGCGCATAAGACAGATCGAAGCAAAAGCGCTGCGAAAACTGCGCCACCCGTCACGTTCGCGTCGGCTAAAAGCATTTCTCGAGGGTAGGCAGTAAATTCAATTGCCAAAACGGCACTGAGCGACCGATATTGTTTCCGGTCGCTCTTCTTATTTTCGGTAATGGTGACGCTAACTCATTGCCCGCTTAAATAGATACTCGAAATAAGTAAAGTTCTTTCAGAGAGTTATTTTTGCCAAGAACTCGTCGCTCGGGCCATCCTGCCCAATCGGCATCAGTTTTGGGCAAAGGTAATACGCGAATCTTTGAATCCGGATTTATCCAGCGAATGCCGTGCGAATCGTCGGAAGCCACCGCTTCAAACGAGCCATTGCGATTTCGCCCGAGTCGAGACGAATCGCGCATAGCGATCGTCCAGAAAGCGGAAATTCACGTTACCAAACCCCGGCCCTTTAGAGTATACGCATAATGGCGGCTTCATTACGTTCAGAATTGCCACGCACTTTTCGAACTGGTTTTAGGCCTTGCTGGCGATGTTCTTTGCGGCGGCAAGGGCTTCATTGAGGTCACTTATTTCCCCGTCTAACTGCATTTCATAGACCGCATTTAGGATATCCTTGAATTTCGGCCCAGGAGCCAGTCCGATTTCTATGAGGTGACGGCCCTTCAGGATTGGTTCCGGAGCCTTTTTTTCGACCTCAAGTTCGCGAACGCGTTCGATAAACCATTCCTGAGCTTCGGCCCCGAAACGTTTCTCCGGCGCAAGCCAATCGGGATTGCGCCCAAGGCTATCTGCTTTTGCAACTCGGTAGAGCAGATCGAGCTCTACCTTGCGAGCAAGTCGGCGAAACGCGCCGGCACCGACCGGCGTTTTTGACTTATAAAACTCGCCGGGCGTCAAATGATATCGGACGAGTTCGACTACCTGACGACGAACGTCGAAATGGTGCAACTTAAAAATCCCTAGGCGGTCAAGAAACGAAATCGTCGGAGCGACGCCCGCTTCATCGTGGCTGCGGGAACGTATCCGCCCATCGACAAATGCGGTAGTTGCAGGTTTACCAAAATCATGACATAGAGCGCCGAGCATTACCGCAATCTTTCGCGGGTAATCAAGATCATCGATCAGCTTTCGGGCTTCATCTACGACCATCATCGTGTGAACATCTACGCTACCTTCCGGGTGCCAATCGGGCTCCTGCGGAACCCCGACCAAGGCCTGGAGCTCAGGAAAAATTTGCCGTGCAACACCGAATTCGTAAATCCATTTCAAACCGCGTGACGGCCGTTGTGCCTTAAGCAACAGCTTTTCCAATTCGCTCCAGATTCGCTCGCGCGGCAAATCCGAGACGTCGATCTGCTTGCAGATCTGCACTGTTTCGATGGCAATATCGAATTCGAACCTAGCAGCAAATCCAGCAGCCCGTAGAACTCTGAGGCTATCTTCTGAGAAGGTTTCGTCCGAGATATGGCGGATTAACTTTTGCTCGATATCGCGGCGCCCGTCGAACGGGTCAATTATTTCGCCCGAAAGCGGATCTTTCAATATGGCGTTCATTGTAAAGTCACGGCGCAAGCATGCCGACTCGAACGACATATGGGGATCGCCTTCGACAATAAATGCCCGATGACCTCTGCCACTTTTTCGCTCCCGGCGCGGAAGTGAAACATCAAGGTAATCGCCAAACTTATAAACAGAAAATATTTCGCCGACGATGTTAACCGGCGAGACTCTCGCCTCGCATTCGGCTTTGCTGCTGCCGCCATTGTTCATTTTGTCGGCAACGGACCGCAGCGCAAATTCTTCGAGGATTTTCCGTAGTCTTTCCGGTTCGACGCCATAGACCTCTAAATCCCAATCTTTTGGCTCGAGACCCATCAATTCATCACGAACACAGCCGCCTACCAAAAGAGCCCTGCCGCCTGCATTTTTCACCAACCTGCAAAGGTCGATCACGATGTCGTACACGTTTGTCACGACTATATTGTACGTAAAATCTGCAGCCGTACCTATGGGTCTTCGGCCACAAAAACTACAATCAATGGAATGAAAGATTTCAAACGTTTTTGATTAGGCCCCAATCAAAACGTGGCGCCAATTCGGACATCTCATCCGACCGCTTCACACCCCGTAAGACACTACGAACGACGATCGTTTGATATCGCTTAACCTAATGATGATATTTAACCCTCGACATCTCTCGCCCAAGTAACCTCAACTGAAAATTAGTTGCTCAAAGGCCATTCAGAAATACATATAATCCTTTATCGAGCTGACGACGATTTTCAAAATGGATCTGTTTATCATTTCTAATCATGGATTAGACTCTTGTTAGAGGGAAAGCGGCAATCCGCTGCGATACACTCACAAAACTTGGCGGTTCGGTGATTAAATAGGACTCTATGCTTTGCATCGACCTTTAGGTTTGAAAATTATCTTGTGCGTTGGGATTACGCGCGTAATCTTGGCGGGAGGAGATCTAACCAATTGATATGAAAATATTACTTACAGGTTCTACGGGATATATAGGTAAGAGATTGCTTCCGGTTTTGATCGAATTAGGACACGAGGTAGTTTGCTGCGTAAGAGACATAAAACGGTTCAATCCACCTGAATCTTTGCGAGAAAAAATAACTGTTATCGAGGTAGATTTGTTAGACAAAGAGTCCCTGGCCAACATTCCTCAAGATATCGACGGAGCATACTATTTAGTTCACTCAATGTCATCGTCCGACGATTATCAAGATCTGGAAGAATCCTGTGCAGCAAACTTTCGGAATGCACTTAACAATACGGCTGTCAAACATGTCATCTATCTAGGTGGAATTATCAATGAAAAAGAGCTCTCGGAACATCTGCGCTCGCGACAAAATGTCGAAATCGAACTCAGCAAAGGGAAGTACCACTTCACGGCACTCCGGGCAGGAATAATTATTGGTTCTGGAAGTGCGTCATTTGAAATTATTCGAGATCTAGTTGAGAAGCTTCCGATTATGATTGCACCAAAATGGCTGCATACCCGATGCCAACCGATCGGAATTTCAGATGTAGTTGCATTTCTATCGCGGTCATTATTCAATCCAGCGACGTTTAATAAGAACTTTGACATTGGTGGACCCGATATATTGTCATACAGGGAAATGCTATTAGATTTTGCGCAAGTGCGCGGTCTAAAGCGAAAGATTTTTGTCGTTCCCATCATGACTCCGAGATTATCTTCATACTGGCTCTATTTCGTTACGTCGACGTCGTACAAGCTCGCCAGATCGCTTGTAAACAGCATGAAAATTGAAGTTGTTTGTCGTAACGACGATTTAAATAAGATTCTTGGGATAAATCCTATCGATTATAAAGACGCGCTAAAACGAGCCTTTAATAAAATCGAAGACGGCGAGATTGTCTCGAGTTGGAAAGACGCATACTCGAGCGGCGGAATAGATTTCAATGTTACCGACTTTATCCAGGTCCCTACTTTCGGTTGTTTCAAAGACACACGGGTTAGACTAATAGAAGACCGCACACTCTGCCTTGATAAAATCTGGCGTATAGGAGGCACAAATGGTTGGTATTTTGGGAATTGGCTTTGGAAAACAAGAGGTTTTATCGATAAGTTATTTGGCGGCGTAGGACTTCGACGAGGTCGGACGAATCCGTCAGTAATCAATGTCGGTGACCCGATAGATTTTTGGCGCGTCCTGTACGCGAACAAAGAAGAAGGACGATTACTACTGTTTGCTGAAATGAAAGTTCCGGGGGAAGCCTGGTTGGAGTTTAAGGTCGATAACGATCGACTAATTCAAACTGCTACTTTCAGACCTCTGGGTCTGGCGGGGAGATTATACTGGTATGCTGTCTTGCCGTTTCATCGATTCATTTTCGAGGGCATGATTAAGCAATTAACTAAACCTGAAAAAAACTAAACCACTTCGATTTTTATTTTATAGAGCCGTTTTATACTAATTTAGTCCGAGCGTGCCGAAGGATGTAGGCAAGACTCAGGTCATCAGTGCGAAGCCGCCGTTTAAAACTTTGACTGTTTTGAAAACAGGCCCGATTACAAACCATGCCAACTTTGTTAGGACGGCAAACGGACAACTAGCATACATAACGATCGGCGGATTAAACGAGGTCAAAGTTTTACAACAACTAAAAAGCCTCAATTAGCGAATCCGATTCCAATTGGCGACCTTCCTCACAGCCTATGGGCTTCGGGAGGCGAAAGTCGGGTTTACGTCGGGTTAGAGAATGCAATGCTGTTGCAGTAATCGACACGCAAACCAGTAACGTAGCCGATACAATTCCTATCGGACAATCACCTCAAGCCTTGGTTTATCTTCCAAATGCAGTTCCTCGTGGTAACGGAAGTCACAATCTTGTGCCTCTTGGTGTTGTCGTTTAATCGGCTCATTTGAAACTGGCCGATTCGACTACAACAAAAGCGCAGACGACTGCGGCAGTGAACAGTCAGGAATTAGTCGATCTGCTAGAAGCTGCAGTCACGGGCCTTGAGCCGCGCAGTACTTATGTCTTTGCTCTTGCTACCAATCCCGATGGTTGAGGCCTGCTTTACCCAATTGCGAAATTTATGACGAATCCGGCTGGAGCTGCCATCGTGACTGCGATTGGACCATTGCGAAAAGTGGTAAACGGGGAGCCGGGCCCTGCGCGCCGTTACCTTGTGACTGAGCCCTTGGTCGATGGGAAAATTGTAAGACCAGTACACGTGTAGATATCACAATAATCGCTCCTTGGAGGAGCTTGGTGGCAATATTTACGAGGCCAGTTCACCAACTCGGGTCGCTGCGATTTCCACTGATGAATTTGAATCGATGCCCGTTACTGGGCAATTAGGAAATTCGACCCCTTTTGAGAAGATTCGAAATGAATGCGGTTGCAACTTCAGATAAGTGCGCTGTAAATCAAATCCAATTCCTTAGGAGAAGAGTTAATTAAGAAACCTCTAAAATACCGCGCAGCCTCAAAGCAATCGGTGTATCCCAAATCGACCGCCGAACCGAAGCTCTATAGGGCGTCATCGGTGGTGCAACCACAACCGTGAGAAACACATTACTGATTTTGTCGAATTCCACGAAAATGCGTCTGTTTTTATCAGAGGTCGGCGCAAAGTTGTGCGGCTAATCACAAATCGTCGTGAGCAGTTGAAATGAGGTGCTTGGCGAGGAGGGCTTACAGCATCTTACGAAATTTGAACAAAAGACGAAAGCCCGGGAAAACTTGATCGGCCCACAACGACTTATGCTTGGCCACTGGCGGCAAGGCAGAGCTCATGGCGGTAACAAGTCTGTATTTGCGGTCGATTCGTTGCAGATTTTGTCGACCGCCTATTCTTGACGATACGTTGGTCGATTGGCTCATCGCAGCATTGGCTCGGTTACTGGCACTTTAGAGCACTAACTTCTTTGCGAAAAAGCTTCTTAGATTGTCGAGTGATACCCGCTCTTGCTCCCAAGTATCGCGGTTGCGAACGGTCGCCGCGCTGTCCGTCAGAGATTCGTGATCGACTGTGACGCAATAGGGAGTTCCGATTTCATCCTCTCGCGCATAGAGTTTTCCAATGCCGCCAGTGTCATCGTAAACGGCCCGAACGGACAGTTGCAAGTCCCGCTTAATCTTAATTGCAAGTTCGACGATTTCCGGTTTGTTTTTCGCAAGCGGCAGTACAGCCACTTTTATTGGAGCGATGTCCGGTTTAAGGCGCAAGATAACGCGCTTTTCGCCCTTCTCGTCTACCCGCTCCGAGTAAGCATCCATCATAACTGCTAGCAGCGTCCGATTCACGCCTGCGGACGGCTCGATTATGTAAGGATAAAATCGCTCGTTTGTTTGCGGGTCGAAGTACGACAAGTCTTCGATGGAATCCGGATTGAGCCGCCGTCCGTCGGGACCAATCGGTTTT
>PSMA01000005.1:91841-102552 GCA_040289905.1 Blastocatellia bacterium | reverse complement strand
GATGAATTATACCGCTTTGCGGATGCACCGTTCCAACAAAGAAACGGGACGGCGCGCGGAATTGGCCGCCCGCCATCCCAATCTCGGAACGATGATTTATTACCCTTTTAGTTAAAACTTGCGAGTGCAGCGGCTTCGTCGTTGTAAACGTCAAAAACCGTCAAAAGTTTGGTGATGGCCAAAAGATCTTGAATTTTTTGGGTTAAATTAAGAAGTTTCAACGCTCCACTTTCTTTATTAACAGCCGTAAAGCTTGAAACGAGTTCGCCGATGCCACTCGAATCGATATAGCCGACGCCGGCCAAATTAAGCAATATCTTGTTTTTTCCCTCGCCGAGCAGGCGGCGTATCGCGTTTCGAAGCGCAACGCTGCCCTCGCCAATGGTTATCTTTCCTTCCAGATCTAGAATCGTGACGTCGCCAGCCTGGCGTTCGGAAATTGTTAAATCGGACATTTTGTTCTCCTGATTTTGCGTTTAATAGCGATAGACGATTTTAGAACAATGGCGTGCCAATTGTCCAAAACCTACAAAAGAATTTCAATTGCGTTTTACCATTCGGACAATCGTGCCGCCCTTCGAGTGCCGGCTCCATTCAACGATATCCATAAAAGCACGCATAAAAAGAATGCCACGTCCCGAGGATTTAAGAAGGTTTTCGGGCTTCGTCGGGTCAGGGACAGATTGCGGGTCAAAACCCGCGCCAAAATCCCGCACCTGTATTTCAAATCCAGCGGCCGTGATTTCAAGCGTAATCTCAACCAGTTTCGATTCCTCGAGGTTGTTTCCGTGCTCGATAGCGTTTGCAACCGATTCGCGAACCGCAAGATCAATTGAGGAGATAAATTCCTCTCCGAAACCGGCCTTTCGGGCGAATTCGTCAATCCGCATCGCGGCGATGTCTACGGAATTAATTTGGCTTGGAAGTGAAAATTCTTCTCGCACGGAAATTACCGGTTATTGCCTTGTAAGTTAATTGCTCTGTCCAGAACTGTCAAGACAAAGCGGACGAAAACGTTCTAGAATAAGAATTGTGAAAATTAAAAGAACTGGAAAGCTGGTCGGAAACCTCAAATTGCCGGGCGATAAGTCTATTTCCCACCGAGCGGCAATTTTGGCCGCGCTGGCCGAGGGGCGATCCGAGATCAGAAATTTTTCATCAAGTTCGGATTGTAATTCAACTCTTCGGTGTATCGAATTGCTAGGAGCGAAAGTCGGACGCGAAGGCGACCGGATATTTATCGATGGCTGCGGTCCTCGGGGACTTCGCGAACCGGCCTCTGCGCTCGATTGTGGGAATAGCGGGACTACGATGCGCCTGCTTGCTGGTGCTCTGGCCGGGCAGCTATTTACGAGCGTTCTTTTTGGCGATGAATCCTTGAACCGCAGGCCGATGCGTCGAATAATCGAGCCGCTCGAACGGATGGGAGCAACAATCAAGGCAGCGAGTGGCAATCCACCACTTGAGATCTCTGGGCGGCGTCCGCTCTCGACTATCGAATACGCGCCGCCGATAGCTTCGGCTCAAGTAAAATCTGCCATTTTGCTAGCCGGATTGTTTGCATCGGGCAAAACGACTGTCATTGAGAGTGTCCCAACGAGGGACCACACCGAGCGGATGTTGCCGATTTTTGGCGCGCAAATTGAAGAAGTTGCTCAAGAGCACGGCCGGCGGATCTCGGTTCTCGGCGGCGGATTGCGTGCGGCATCGCTCTGCGTGCCGGCTGATATTTCTTCCGCAGCTTTTTTTTTGGTCGGGGCAGCTTGCCTTCCCGGCTCGGAGGTCTATGTCGAAAAAGTTGGTCTGAATCCTACACGGACAGCGGTTCTTGACGTGCTCGAGGCGTCGGGCGTAAAAATTTCTGTTGAAGCTCGACGAATCGATGCTGGCGAGCCCGTCGGTGATTTAAGAGTCTTCGGAGGTCTCGAAACAACCTGCAATGTTGGTCCCGTAAAACTTAAGGGCTCAATTATCGCCAATCTGATTGACGAAGTGCCGATACTTGCCGTTTTTGGAACTCAATTGCCGGATGGAATCGAAATACGCGAAGCAGGCGAACTACGATACAAGGAGTCGGATAGAATTGACGCCGTTTGCAAAGGGCTGCGTGCAATGGGAGCGACGGTCGATGAATTCGACGAAGGCTTGCGTGTGTATCGCAGCAATCTCGTCGGCGGACGCGTCGATGCTCGCGGAGATCACAGAATCGCGATGGCGTTTTCCATTGCAGCACTTTTAGCCGAAGGGGAAACGACGATAGACGGCGCGGAATCGGTAGCCGTGTCTTTCCCAAATTTTTTTGATTGTTTACGCAAGCTAAGTTATCCGTAACCGAGTCGCCAAACGTCGCAATATGCTTAAAGAAACGCACAGAGCGATTTGCAAAAAAGTTGCCCTAACCGGTTTTATGGGTGTCGGCAAATCCAGCGTTGCTCGTCATTTGGCGTCGATAACAGGCTGGCGGCAAATCGACCTCGACGAATTTATCGAGCGATCACAGTCGCAATCTATCGATCGGATCATCGAAGACGAGGGCCTCGAACACTATCGCTCCGTAGAATCGGGTTTTTTGCAAAACCTATTGATGAGCGAAAGTCCAGAAATTCTCTCGCTCGGCGGCGGGACTTGGACGATCGCCAGGAATCGCGAAATGATCAAATCGGCGGGTTATCTAACCGTCTGGCTGGAAGCAAGCTTCGACCATTGTTGGCAAAACATATCGCGTTCGCGAAAAAAGCGGCCGCTAGCTCGCAATCGCGCTTCGGCTGCGGAACTCTTCGAGGAGCGGAGATCTGTTTACTGCCTTGCCGATTGGCATATTGTAATTCGCCCGGGCCTCTCGTCGTTTGATGTTGCCCGTCAAATAGCGGAAGAGATGTTCTTTTGAATCTTTTCCCGACACGCGGAAAAATTCACTTGAAAATTTCCTCAGTTTGGTTCAAGATTACCGAGAATCAAAAACTCGGACTTAGTGCAATTGTCTTAATGCGTGGTGTAACATAAGTTTCTGTAACGAGTTCTGAAAAAAAATTGAGAGGGAAGAAAATGAAGAGAAAGATCATATATTTGTGGCTATTTTCGGTTGTCCTGTTTGCTGCGGCTTGCGGAAAAAGCGATGCCGAGCTTACGAAGAAGGTTAACGAGAAGCTCGCAGCGGAAAAAATTTCTGGTATTTCGGTTTCGGTAAACAGCGGCGTTGCAACGTTAAACGGCGAGGTTGCGGATATAACCGTCAAGAACAAGGCAGAATCCGTGGCAAAATCGGTGGAGGGCATTAAATCGGTCGATAATAAATTAACGACTAAGCCATTGCCGACGCCGGAGCCGCCTTCACCAGATAAAATTCTTGAGGGCCAAATTAACGAATCGATAAAGAAACTCGGTATTTCCGGGGTTACGGTAACCGTCGTGAATGGAGAAGTTACCTTGACGGGTGAAGTTTCAAAGTCAGACTTGGAAAAGGTGAAAAAAGCCGCTGATGAGGCTAAGCCTAAGCGCGTAAATAATAAATTGACCGTAAAGTAAAGGAGGCAATTATGTCACTACAGGAGAAATATCAAACATTACTGGAACTCGCAAATTCGAACGGTACAACCTATGAGCTCTCCGAGGGCGAAGGTGTTCTTCATATCAATGGTGTAGCGCCGAACGCTGAGGCTAAGCAGCAGCTGTGGGACGAGTACGAGCGTATCGACCCTGAATTTCGCTCGGGTGATCTAATTCTCAATATTCAGACCGCGGATGCTGCGGCGGCCGGCGAAGTGCACACGTACACAGTTGTCGCCGGAGACAATTTGACTAAGATCGCGAACAAATACGGCATTACTTGGAAGGCAATCTGGGATCACAACCGCGATATTCTGCATCACCCGGATAAAATTTATCCTGGACAGCAACTAAAAATACCAATGTAGTTTCGACTTCAAGCTGCTAACCGAATGGCCGCAAAGCGATGTCGATCCGCCTGCGGCCATTTGCTTTGAATCAAACCCGCTTGGTTTGCCCAGCCGCGTAAGACGCAAAGCGCTCAATTTGATAAATTTCTATTGATGGCGATTTATACGGATTACATTATTATTGGCAGCGGCGTTGCCGGAATGCGGGCGGCGATTGCGATAGCTGAAGCCGGCGGACAGGTAACTGTTCTGACTAAAGATAAGGCAAGCGAGTCGAACACGGAATACGCTCAAGGCGGCGTAGCTGTTGCGATGGCGGACGACGACGAAACTAACCTTCATCACGAGGATACCCTGATTGCGGGTGCCGGCTTGTGTGATCCGGCAGCGGTCGCTGCTCTTGTGAATGACGGCCCTCGATACGTTCGGCAATTGATTGAATGGGGAGCAGAATTTGATAGCGAGGACGGGAGGCTTCTCTTTACTCGCGAGGCGGCACATTCACGCCGCCGAATTCTGCACTCGCACGGTGATGCAACCGGGGCGGAATTCGTGCGTGCCTTGATGGAGCGTGCGCGGAGCGAGAAAAATATAAACATTGTCCCCTTTGCACGCACCGAACGACTGATCGTCGAGGGCGGGCGCGCCGTCGGCGTCGAATTTCTTGACCCGATACTTCGCGGAGAGCGCGAAATCATCGGTCGGGCCGTAATTATCTGCACGGGCGGAGCCGGACAGCTTTACCTTCATACAACGAATCCGGAGGTTGCAACCGGCGATGGTATGGCGATGGCGTACGCGGCTGGTGCAGAAATGGCGGATATGGAATTTGTTCAATTCCACCCGACGGCCCTGGCATTGAAAGGCGCGCCGCGATTTTTGCTAAGCGAAGCGATGCGAGGTGAAGGCGGTATTCTTCGGAATAAATTTGGCGAGCGCTTTATGCCACATTACGATGAGCGTGCAGAGCTTGCGCCCCGCGACATCGTTTCTCGCTCGATCGTCGCCGAAATGCTTAAGAGCGGTTCGCGTGAAGTTTTTTTGGATATGACCGAGCTCGGAGAGAAATTCCTTGTCGAGCGTTTTCCGAAAATCTATGCGACCTGCAAAGCGTACGGACTGGATATCGCTCGAGATTTGCTGCCGGTTTCACCGGCTTCGCACTATTTTATGGGCGGAATTCGCGTAGATCTCCACGGGAGGACGAATATTCCTGGACTTTACGCTGCTGGAGAAGTTACCTGCACCGGCGTTCACGGTGCAAACCGGCTGGCATCAAATTCCCTTTTAGAAGGTCTCGTCTTTGGCGCTCGTTCCGGTGCTGCCGCAGTAGCTGATACATCGAATCAAACGGTTCGAAGCTTTGCCAGAACGATTCGAGCGGCGAACGACAGAAGCCGAGTCTCCAACGAGGGTATTTCGACTGCAGTCCGAAAGCGTGTAAAGCGCGTTATGTGGGAACGCGTCGGTATAATCCGGAATCGGGATGGGATATCGAAGGCGATTGCGGAATTTGAACAGATCGCCGCCGCGGATGTGTCGGCCGCGTCTCGCAATTTCGTTTCGCTTGCACTACTCGTTTCGCGTGCAGCCTTGTGGCGGGAAGAGTCGCGCGGCGGCCATTTTCGCGAGGATTTTCCGTCGCCACTCGAGGAGTTTCGCTTTCATTCGATACAGTGTCGTGATTTTCCTGAGGAGATCCGGACGGCGGGGACCATTGCTCTACGACTTACGAAAGACGCTTAACCAAAAGCATTTTTTAGGCTATAATCAGCGAAAATTTCGCTCCGTCGTTAGAAAAATCAAGCGCTATGACCACTGCGACGACACTCAATCTCGCGAAAATGGTTTCGCATCACGCACGGCTAACACCGGCACGCGAAGCAATCGTTTGCGGCGATACAAGGCTTAGTTATCTTGACCTGGAAAAACTCTCGAATAAAGTCGCCGGAGCGCTCGCGCAACTTGGAATCGGCCGCGGTGACAAGGTTGCCCTAAACTGTCCAAATCTCCCTTATTTTCCGATTGTCTATTATGGAATTATGAAGGCAGGAGCCGCCGTTGTGCCGCTCTGTGTACTTTTCAAGGCAGGTGAGATTGAATATCAGCTTCGGGATTCGGACGCAAAAGCGGTTATTGTATTCGAAGGAACAGCGGAATTGCCGACTGGCTGCGAAACCTTGAAAGCATTTGAGGCAGTCGAGACGTGTCTTCATTTCATACCGATGACGACCGACCCAGCCGCGCCGTCGCCATTTCCGCCGCATCAAACTTTGACAGAGTTAATTACAAAACAAAGTGACAGATTTGAAACGATTGCAACGCTTCCAGACGACACCTGTGCAATTCTCTACACATCGGGTACGACCGGACAGCCTAAAGGTGCAGAGCTCACGCATTTTAATATTTGGTCTAACAGTGTTACCACCTATCAAATTCATCTCCCCGTCCTAGATTTCACCGATGGCTCACAAAAGACGGTTTTGATAACTCTGCCGCTGTTTCATACAACGGGTCAGACCGTTCAGATGAACGCGAATATATACGGGGGCAGCCGGATAGTACTTTTGCCGCGGTTTGAGCCGAAAGTGACACTCGAGGCAATGATCGCTGAACGCGTAAATTTTTGGATAGGTGTACCGACAATGTACTGGTCGCTGCTGAAATTCGTGGAAGATACCGGCTTTGACGTAAGTTCTATACGCGAGAATATGAGGGTCTGTACTTCGGGCGGAGCACCGATGCCAGTCGAGGTTATGAAGCGTTTCGAGGAAGTCTTCGGCGTTCGCGTTTTGGAGGGTTATGGGCTGTCGGAAACTTCGCCGCTCGTTTGTTTCAATCATTTCGAACGCCCCTCGAAACCCGGAACAGTCGGCCAGCCGGTTGCCGGCGTTGAGGTCCGTTGTGTGGACGAAAACGATAGTCCGGTGCCGGTGGGTGAGCGCGGCGAAGTGGTAGTTCGCGGCCCGAATGTAATGAAAGGCTATTACAAGCGAACGTCGGCGACGGCTGAGGCTTTTCGCAACGGATGGTTTCACACGGGCGATATCGGGATATTGGATGCGGATGGTTATCTTTCGATCGTTGACCGCAAAAAGGATATGATATTGCGCGGAGGCTACAATGTTTATCCACGCGAACTCGAGGAAGTCATAATGACCCATCCCGCAGTTTCGCTTTGTGCGGTAATCGGCGTGCCGGATGAAAGGCTCGGCGAAGAGGTCAAGGCGTTTCTAGTCCTAAGGGAAGGATCGAATCTAACTGAAACGGCGTTTATCGAGTGGTGTCGTGAGCGACTAGCAGCGAATAAATATCCGCGATATGTTGAATTTCGGGAGAGTTTGCCGCTTGGAAATACGGGCAAGATTTCAAAGCTGGCTCTTCGGCAGGAATTGGAAAAATCACGCGGCAATTGAACACACGCTAATTACGTGCCGCTTGCTTTTGTGACTTCTGGCGGAGTACTTTTGATTGTATCGAGCCGATGCGTTTCATAAAGCTTGCAGTTGCGGGATCCGTTCTATTGTTGGCGGGTTATACTGCCTGCCGAAAGGGCAAAACGGAATCTTACAAAGTTGCAAGCGATACAAGCTACGAAGCTTCGTTGTTTCGTCAACATTGTTCGATTTGCCATGGACCGGAGGGCGAAGGGAAGACGCTGGACGATGGGACAATCGTGCCGAGCTTACGAGCGGGGCCATTCAAATTTCGTACGGAAGCAGAAATCGCACATCAGATTTCCGAAGGCGGCAACGGAATGACACCGTTTAGGACGCAGCTTACCGAGCGTGAAATCCGACTCTTGACGGATTTTGTGCGTAAAAAATTACGGGCAGACGCGGCGAAATAATGTGCTTTCGATCAACGCGCGACACTGTCCATTTCAAAGTGTAATACAAACAATATGCGAATTCTTGTAACCGGTGCGAGCGGATTGATCGGTTCCGCATTCTGCAAATCGGCCGCAACGCGGGGAGTCGAAATCATTCGCGCGTCGCGAAAGCCCGCTGCCGGGACGGGCAGCGTCCGCTGGGATCCGGAATCCGGATTCGACCTGGGCGCAATGGAATCGCTCGAAGGCCTCGATGCCGTAATTCACCTTGCGGGCGAGAGCGTTTCCGGGCTGCGTTGGAGTGATGAAAAGAAGAAAGCAATTCGCGATAGCCGGGTTCAAGGTACGCGGTCGGTGGTCGGTGCGATTGCAAAACTGAAAAGAAAACCGGCGGTTTTCATTTCGGCCTCGGCAATTGGTTTTTACGGCGACCGCGGCGACGAAGAGCTAACCGAGGCCAGCCCGCCGGGCGAGACGTTCTTGGCCGAAGTATGCGTTCAATGGGAGACCGAATCGCGAAGAGCAGAAGATCTAGGCGTCCGGACGGTTTTACTCCGCAACGGTATTGTTTTGTCGAAAGACGGCGGAGCTTTGGCGACGATGCTCTTGCCGTTCAAACTCGGGCTCGGCGGCGTGATCGGCAGCGGTCGCCAATGGATGAGCTGGATTTCGCTGGACGAAGTGGTCGCGATTATGGAATTTGTCCTCGCAAACGAATCGCTCCGCGGCGGGGTCAATGTCGTTTCTCCGAATCCGGTGAGAAACCAAGAATTTACGAAGATACTCGGCGAGGTCCTTTATCGCCCGACGTTTCTGCCGGTTCCGGAATTTGCGGTGCATATGCTGCTCGGTGAAATGGGCGATGCACTTTTACTCGATTCTACGCGCGTCGTGCCGAAGCGGTTGCTTGACGCGGGTTATGAATTCAGGTTTTCGGATTTGAAGGCCGCGCTCGAAAATGCTTTGAGATAGCTAGAAAGTGGTCAGTCCGTCGCGCAGAGCAGCGGCCGGCTCGGCGCGGCGTCGGACTCGAATGGCGGGATCTGAAGATTCACCAGATATTCGCCATCCGGCACTTCGTCGGGGACAAAGACAAGTTCCGTGATTGTGGTGTTTCTTCGCGTCCTTGAATCGGCAGCGAAACTTCCCTCCGGAACGCGCCAAAACAAGCGGTGATTTTGTAAAACGCCTCCATCAAAAAGCCGGTCAATAGAGGGCAAATCAACGATTAGATGGGAGATGCCGGCGGCGACGATTGCTTCCATAGCATCTAGAGTAAAATACGGCGGAAGATTTTCGGCATCATAACTTTGAAAAGTTTTTCTGGTTTCATTCGGAAGCGAGCGGACGATCAAACCGGCCGTATGATGGATATCGCCGGCGATAGTCGAGGCGATCGCGTCGCGAGTGATAACAAGATCGCCTGGCGAATGCAGCGGGGTCAGCCTTTCGACGGTTTGACGAGTGAAAACGGGCTCGATACTGACTAACCTTGCACGAAAAAAGATGTCGCGAAGGCAGTCGCGGAGTGATATCCTCTCATACGTAATATGGCCGACGCATTCGGTATGGGTTCCGTTACAATGTGGAATAAGTTCGTATCGTTCGAAGTTGACGCTGCCTCCGAGCCTTGTATCGCCGACGAGATCTCCTGCTCGGACGGGCTCCGAGCGAGCGGGCGATACGCCGTAAGCATTTGGCTGCTGACCACGGAATCGCAATGGTATCGAAATATCCGCGAGGCATCTGATTTTGGTTGGGTCAAACATCTTTTTGGGACTGGGGTGCTATCGACATCAGGCGGCGATGAACGTCCGCAACATTCAATTCGCCTATGGTTTCTACATGACGGCAAATCTCCATAAGAAGACGGTCTTGAGCATTTCCGAGATCGCGAGCGACGGTGTAGGGAAGGTCTTCGCGAAACGTAACCATCGAATACTTCGAAAAATAATCCGGATAGCGCTGCTCGAGGAACGTTTCGAGCTCGCGTTTACGGCGGAAAACGGGATCGGCCGTTGCATCGCGCATTTCGTAAAAGTTGTCCTCGGCCATTTGCTGAATCGCCTCCGCCTGCGGCATTCTGAGCGATTCAAATTCCGCAAAAATAGCTTCCCAATTAAAGAGATGTTTATCGATCAAATCATCTAGTACGCTGACATCTTCAAAAGCGCAGTTCATTCCCTGCCCGTAAAAGGGAACCATTGCGTGTGCCGCATCCCCGATGAGCAACACGCGGCCCCGGTAATGCCACACTCGCGCGCGAAGCGTTCCCAATTGTCCGGTAGGATTTGAAAAAAAATCCTTCATCAATGTAGGCATCAGCGGCAGGGCATCGGGAAACTCGCGCTCGAAAAAATCCCGAACGGCATTTTCGTCTCTCAGCGATTCAAACGATGGATTACCGATTCGAGGAAGAAAGAGCGTCGCGGTGAAGCTGCCGTCGAGATTAGGCAGCGCGATCATCATAAATTGATGCCGGGGCCAGATGTGCAAAGCGTTAGGCTCGATTGCGAAACCCTTGTTGCCCAATGCCGGCGGTATGTGCAACTCCTTGTAGCCGTGCTCGAGAAATGTCTGTCGGACATCCATTTCCGGCAAATATTCATTTAACGCCTCACGGATTGTGGAGCCAGCTCCATCAGCAGCAATTATCGTGTCGGCGGCAATTTCTAGTCCGGACTCGAATCGGACGGCTCCGGTTGAAAGATCGGCGCTGACACATTTTTCATTGAAGTGGAAACTTATCTCTGGGAATCTTTCTGCCGCGGATATCAGCGCTGCATTTAGACCACCGCGAGAAACTGAATATATGTATTCTCCATTCCGCCCGCTATAGGGGAGCAGCGTCGTTGTTCCATCCGGAAGATGTATCATTCGGCCGCGCATAGGCACGGCTTCTGCAAGCATGTAATCATCCATCCCGACGCGGCTAAGCGCCGAAATACCTCGATCGGAAAGTGCTAGATTTATAGAGCGCCCA
>PSMA01000005.1:0-91777 GCA_040289905.1 Blastocatellia bacterium | reverse complement strand
TGACGCGCAAGATAAATTGCAAGTAGAGAGCCTGCCAAACCTCCGCCGATAATTGCAATGCGATCCATAGGGCTAGCAATTCGTGCCGAGAAACTTAGATTCGGTTCAAAGCACGCTTCAAAACTCCGTAAAATCGGTAAACATCTTCAAAGGTATTGTAAAGCGGCACCGGCGCAACTCGAATGACGTCCGGCTCGCGCCAATCGGCGAAAACACCTTCGGCGGTGATTACCTCAAACAGCGAACGGTCGGCGTTCTTGACGCGGATCGAAAGCTGGCATCCGCGCTCGTTGACCGAGACGGGCGTAATTATCGCGATTCGGTCGTCCCCGATGCTTCTGATCAAAAACTCAAGATAACCCGTTAGCTTGACGGACTTCTCCCGAAGTTTATCCATTCCTGCACTGCTAAAGATCTCCAGAGAGGCCCAAAGAGCAGCCATTTGCAAAATCGGCGGATTCGAAATCTGCCAACCTTCTGCACCTTTTATAGGCTTAAATTCCGGGTTCATAAGAAAACGCGTCTGCTTATCGTGGCCCCACCAACCGGCGAACCGGCAAATGTCGAACCGCGCGGAGTGTCGCGAATTGACGAATACGCCCGCGACGCCTCCGGGCCCGGCATTAAGATATTTGTACGAACACCAGACGGCGAAATCCGGATCTGCTTCCCATAGATTGAGATCCAGATTGCCCGCTGAGTGAGCGAGATCAAAACCGGCGAAGGCCCCGACGGCGTGTGCAGCAGCGGCAATCTGGCTAAGGTCAAAGGCCTGTCCCGTGTAGTAGTTGACCCCGCCAAACATCACGAGGGCGAGTTCATCGCCGATCGCGTAAATGGTGGCGATAATCTCTTCTGTGCGAAGCAAATCCTCGCCGGCTCGCGGCGCTAATTCCACAAGGCATTCCGCCGGATCGAGCCCACGGCATTTTATATGCGATTCGACCGCGTAACGGTCCGATGGAAATGCTCCCTTTTCAATCAGAATTTTTCGTCTGCTGCCGACGGGGCGGAAAAAGGAAACGAGCATTAGATGAAGGTTGACGGTCAGGGAGTTCATGACAACCGTTTCTTCTGGCCTTGCACCGACCACTTTTGCCATCGGCTCGCTCAAAAATTCGTGGTATGAAAGCCAAGGGTGCCTTGCGTGCAGATGTCCGTCTACGGCAAATTCGGCCCAGTCTTCGAGCTCGGTAAGTACAAATTCGCGTGTCTTTTTCGGCTGTAGGCCGAGCGAATTGCCTGCGAAATAGACCGCCGGCTGGCCATCGGATAAGCGCGGAATGAAAAACTCCTCGCGAAATGGGGCGAGCGAATCCTTTTGATCGCATTCGGCTGCGAAATTTGAATCGAGGCTAAACTCCATCTTTTCCGACAGCATACAAGCCCTCTCCGAAGACTATTTTCGAACCCTTTGCGCCGCATTCGGCGCAAAAGTTTCCGCGTCCAATCCGAGCCAATTTAGAGCTGCTCCGGAAAGCAGCATTTCCTTTACGGTTTCATCGTACGGCATCGATTCGATCAACCGACCGGGCTGTGCTTCACCGAGCGGAAATGGATAGTCCGATCCGAGCATAAGCTGGTCCGCGCCGACGAGCGTTATCAGATAATCGAGCTTTGCCGGTTCATGAACGAGCGAGTCAAAATACATTCGGCCGAGATAACGCCGTGGAGGGTGCGGATTGTCAACGGCGCACAGATCGGGCCGGACTCTGAAACCATGCTCGATTCGGCCTATTGTTGCAGGAAACGCTCCTCCGCCATGAGCGAAACAGATCCTAAGTTGCGGACATTTTTCGAGTGTTCCGGAGAAAATAAGTGAGCAAATTGCGCGCGAAACTTCTGCGGGCATTCCAACCAGCCACGGGAGCCAATATTTCTGCATATGCTTTTCGCCCATCATATCCCATGGATGGACGAAGACGGCCATTCCCAAATCCTGGCAGGCGCGGAAAAAGTCCAGAAACTGCGTTTCGCTGAGATTTAGTTGATTTACGTTCGTACCGATTTGCACGCCGACAAGTCCGATACGCTGACAACGCTCGAGCTCGGCGATCGCTAGATCTGTGTCCTGCATCGGGAGAGTCCCGAGTCCGGCGAACCGATGCGGGAAGTTTGCCACTATGCCGGCAATATGATCGTTGAGAAATTTTGCGATTTCAGAGCAATGAGCGGGACGGGCCCAATAGCTGAACATCACGGGCACGGTCGAAAGTACCTGGACGTCGACTCCGAAAGCGTCCATCTCTTCGATTCGCTTTTGCGGATCCCAGCAATTCGCTCTTATGTTTCGAAATTCCGCTCCGTCGTCGCGAACCATTCGCGCACAGCAGTTTCTCTGATGGTCAAGCCGGATAAATCCACTGTAACCGAAACGCTCTTTCCAATTTGGCAGATCTTTGGGAATAATATGTGTGTGAACGTCGATTTTGAGCATTGGTCGGAATATGATGTTAGATTTATGCGGCAACGGGCGGCGGCTCTAAGACAGTGCCGCACTTTCGGCATTTACGGAGTTTAGGTGAGCCGTAAAAACGGGCGAAGACGCTCTGGAACTGTGTAGTGATATCTTCGAGCTGAAAATACTCTTCGTAGAGTTTTTCATTGCAGTTTTCGCAGAACCAGAGCAGGCCGTCCAGTTCGCCGGGACGGCGTTTACGCTCGATGACGACCCCAATCGTTGCGGGTCCGCGGATCGGGTTATGCGGAATCCGCGGTGGCAGGAGAAAGATTTCGCCCTCTCGGATCGGAATATCGACCGCGTGGCCTTCGTCTTGAACTTTAACGACTATGTCACCTTTGAGCTGATAGAAGAGCTCTTCGGCTTCGTCCCAATGGTAGTCTTTCCGCGAATTTGGTCCGCCGACGACCATTACGATGAAGTCTTCAGCGTCGTAAATGCATTGATTGCCGACGGGTGGCTGCAGAAGGTGGCGATGCTCGTCGAGCCATTGGCTGAAATTCAGTGGATGGCGAATCTTCATAAGCTTTCCTCCCTAGACGCAACGCTAGGCGAACGCCGAACGGCAGCGTGCCAATGCAAACGTTAAATACGTCTGCGAGTTCCGATCAAATCGTCGCGATTACCTTGAGTTCAACTGCGATCGGCGTCGGGAGCGCGTTGACTTCAACGGTCGTTCTCGCCGGCGCGATTTTGGTAAAATATTCACCATAAACGCGGTTGAATGCTGCGAAATCCTGCTTCATATTTGTCAGGAATACAGTCACGTCAACAATTTTTTCCCACTCCGAACCGGCATCTTCGAGAATAAACCGGATATTTTCAAAGACTGACCGGCATTGCACCTCAATGTCGTAGTCGACGACCTCGCCTGCGTCGTTTAATTTTACGCCCGGAATGTCTGGGCGGCCTCGTTTTCGCGGGCCGATGCCGGATAGAAAAAGCAGGTTGCCGACGCGGCGTGCGTGCGGATACGGTCCGACGGGCTCGGGCGCGCGCATTGATTCGATTCGATCGTTCATTACTCTAAACTCTGCGTGCTGAAATATCGCTTCGTGGGTTGAGCGAGTTCACCGCGGCGATTTTTCAGCCCAGATCTGCACCAAATTAACAAGCGTTTCGGTCGATTTTTCCAATCCGCGGCGCGAATTCCATTCGAGCTTCCCATGAAAATTATGGCCACCGGTAAAAAGATTTGGCGTCGGGAGGCCCATTGCCGTTAGTCGAGAGCCGTCAGTGCCGCCGCGTATTGGTCTTAATTCTGCCTTGATACCTGCGCGTCGGGCAGCTTCGATCGCATAATCAGTAAGCTGCGGATAATTCTTTAGAACCTCCCTCATATTCAGGTAGCCTAAAACGCTGGAATATTCGATCTTGACTTCGGGAAATTGCCCTTGTGTTTCTGCAATCAGTCGTTTAATTGCTTCTTCCTGTTTGCTTAATCCTGCTATTTCAAAGTTGCGGAGCAGAATCTTGATCGTCGAGGTTTCGACATCGAGATTCCCGACATAGGGATGAAGAAATCCCTCGCGGCCTTCAGTGGTTTCGGGGCGATTTGGTATTTCCTTGTAAAAGCGGGAAAGAAAATCGGCAGCGGCATATGCAGAATTTACCATAATTCCTTTTGCCGTTCCGGGATGTGTGGACTTTCCGCGAAATGTTACGGTGGCTGTTCGTGCAGACCAGGTCTCGTTAGAAATATCGCCGAGCTGTTCACCGTCGACCGTGTAAGCGAACTTGGCTCCCCAGCCCTTGATGTCGAATTTATCGATTCCGCCGCCGACCTCTTCGTCTGGAGTAAAGGCGATTGCAATATTCCCGCGTTTGAGTTGTGGATTCTGCTGGAGAATATCGATCATCGTCATTATTTCCGCAATACCTGCCTTATCGTCCGAGCCGAGTAAGGTTGTACCGTCCGCGGTGATGATGTCGTCGCCAATGAGATTTTTGAGATCCGGATTTTGAGCGACGGTGATAACCTGCGTCCTGTCATTTGGCAAAACGATATCACCGCCTTGATAGTTTCGGTGAATGATCGGATTAACGTTCGCACCCGAGACTGCGGGTGAGGTGTCCATATGAGCGATGAACCCAATTGTTGGAACCTTTGAATTATCGGGTAGATTACCAGGAAGCGTCGCGTAAACGATGCAAAACTCACTTATCCGGACGTCTTTTGCACCGAGAAGTTTCAATTCCTTTTCAAGCAATCGGGCAAGATCCCATTGTTTGTCGGTGCTCGGAACTTTACCGGCATCCTCGGCAGATTGAGTGTCGAGCTTTACATATCGCAGAAAGCGATCCAAGACCGATTCTGACGGTGGTTTTAATTGTCCCATAGCCGAGACGACGCATAGGCCGACAAGAAGAAAAAAGGCAAGAACGTTCCTCATAATTTTGTTAACAAAGCAGATTTCGATGGGAGCGACTATCTCCACAATAATCAAATTTTAACACAGACGTTTTTTTCTTCCGTAAAAAAACGCAGAGCTTCAAAGCCACCTTCGCGACCCATTCCGCTTTCTTTCATTCCTCCAAACGGCGTTCTCAGGTCGCGAAGCATCCAGCAATTGATCCATACAATACCGGCTTCGAGCATCGCCGCAACGCGATGCGCACGCGAAAGCTTTTCAGTCCATACCATTGCCGCGAGCCCGTAGCGAACGCTGTTGGCATATCCGATAACTTCAACCTCGCTGTCGAATGGCTGTATCGTGACAACGGGCCCAAAGATTTCTTCTTTATTTGTCCGGCAATCGTATGGCAAACCTTCGATAACGGTCGGTTCGATGAACCATCCGGCCAAATCTCGACTTTGATCATTAAACTCTAAATCGTCGGGGACGACTATCGATAAAGTGTTTGATAAGTCCCCGGAACGTTTTGCAATTGCCGACGGACCTGCATCGACACTTTCGGCTGCCTGTCGCGAAAAATTAAATCGTTTTCCGCCGCAGAGAATTTGCCCGCCCTCCTGTTTAGCGAGATTTATGTAAGAAAGTATTTTATCGAAATGCTGCCGCGAAACTATCGCGCCGAGATCGGTTGTTGGATCGCTTGGGTCGCCGACCTTGAGCGCTTTCGTGCGTCCGACAAAGTCGGTTCGAAACTTTTCGTAAATCGGCCGCTCGACGAATATTCGCGAGCTGCAAAGGCAGATTTCGCCCTGGTTTGAAAACGACGAGCGAACGGTCGTCGCGAGCATCTCTTCGTAATTGCAATCGGCGAAAATAATGCTTGGGTTTTTGCCGCCGAGTTCGAGCGAAAGCTTCTTGAACATCGGCGCTGCCGTTTCTGCAATTTCTCTGCCTGTCGCTGTTCCGCCTGTAAACGAAATAGCAGCTACTTGCGGATGCCGAACGATTGCCGAACCTACTTTTTCACCGGTTCCGTGAATTACGTTCAGTACTCCCGGCGGCAAATTCGCCTCGATGCACAATTCGGAAAGTAAGTAAGCCGTCATCGGCGTAATTTCGCTCGGCTTCGCGACAACGGTACAACCCGCGGCAAGTGCCGGGGCTATTTTCCACGTAAACAAGTAAAGCGGTAGATTCCAAGGTGAAATACAACCCGCGATTCCGACCGGCTGGCGAAGCGTGTAATTTATTGCGTGAGTGCCTCCCGCGGCGAAGGTTTCGTGCGATTTACTGGCGATATGCAACGCTGCCGTCGCGTAGAAGCGGAAATTGGATGCGGCTCGCGGAATATCAACGCTTCTCGCGAGCGAGATCGGTTTGCCATTATCTTTGGATTCCGCTCGTGCGAGGGACTCGAGGTCGCGTTCGATCAGCGAAACTATCCGCATTAGCAAATTAAACCGCTCCTCTGGCGGACGCGATGACCAATCCGGAAATGCAGATTTGGCCGCTTCGACAGCTCGGTGGACGTCTCGATCGTCGGAATCCGGGACGAGGGAATAAACGCTGCCCGTCGCCGGCTCAAAATTTTCGAAGTATCTGCCGGAGGCTGGCTCAGCTAATTTGCCTCCGATATAGTTTGCCAGTTTCTGCATTTATTTTATCCTGCCGTATTTTCGGAGGATTTCGCGGACTTTTTCGATCGGAATTGCTTCGATTGTCCGGCCGTTACCTGTGATTGTTTTCGCCCGCAGGATCGAATTTAAGATCGCCTCTTCTGTTGCTTCGATGACGGCTTGGAACAGCGGCGACATCGCATCATTTGCGAGCAGGGAAGTGTTCCGAATATTTCCTTCAGTAATACGATTAGCTGTTGAAAAGGCGATTACGTAGTCTCCGCTTCCATTTGACATTCCGGAACCTGTCCGCGCAAGCCCGGCGATTGCGCGCGCGGCCAATCGGCTTAATTGCCGATGATCGAGCGGCGCATCGGTTGCGATGACCATTATGATCGATCCGTCGCCGGCCGTAAATGGCAAACCGGACGTGCGCTGGTTTGCGGTTTGTCCGCGTGATTGAGGCACTTCAATTTCTCTGCTGACTGGGACGCCGGCGATTGTCAATACGCCGCCAAAATTCGATTGAATGAGGACGCCGATAGTGAAACCGCCAAACATTGCGGGAAGTTGACGAGATGCCGTCCCGATTCCGCCTTTCCATCCGAATGCGATCGTACCCGTCCCGGCGCCGACCGATCCTTCCTCCGGCAGCCTGGGCCGGGCATTTCTGATTGCCGCGAAGAAGTCTTCGCGGGCAATCGGCCGGGAACGGATATCGTTTAAAATCCCGTCGTTCGTTTCGGCGACGACCGGATTGACGGATCTGACGTTTTCATTTCCCGGGAGCGCGAGCATATAGTCAATTAGGAAATCTGCAACCTTCGGCGCCGAAAGCGTGGAGGTCAAAATAATGGGCGTTTCAATTTCACCTAGTTCGTTTACCTGAGTTGATCCGGTCAATTTGCCAAATCCATTCCCGACGAAAATTGCCGCCGGAACTTTTTCGGAAAAAAGATTTCCGCCGTGCGGGACAATTGCGGTAATGCCGGTCCGGATGTTCTCGCCGCGTATAATCGTCGTCTGTCCAACCAAGACGCCCGAAACATCCGTAATCGAATTCTCTCGGCCGGGCGGGAACATGCCGATCGAAAGCCCTAGATCGCGGGCCCGCGGCCTTGCATCCGACTGTGCAGAAATCGAAATCGCGAGCAGCATTGCCGCCAGCAACGCACACCGGAGATTAGCAAACTGCTTCATACTTTTGCGTAGGTTAAACCCGTTTGCCCTTGATATTTACCTCCTCGGTCTTTATAAGAAACCGAGCAATCTTCGTCAGATTGGAAAAATAGTATTTGTCCGATCCCTTCGTTTACATATACCCGAAGCGGCAAATTTGCAAGATTGGCGAGTTCTACCACCAGTCGTCCAGTCCATCCCGCTTCGAGCGGCGTCGTGTTAACCAGCAGGCCTGCTCGGGCATAAGTCGATTTGCCGAGCGCAACACCGGTAACATTTCGTGGCATTCTAAATGTCTCAACCGTAACGCCGAGGCCGTAGTGGTGCGGCGGCAGCAGATAATAGCGGGCACCGTCTTCGGAAGTTCGGAGTTCGGGTTCGATAAGTGAGTATTGTGCATCGAAATGCTTCGGGTCAATTTCCACGGCGTGGGCGGAAGTAAAAATACGGAAACCGTCGTCGGCAAGCCGCATATCGTAGCCGTAACTCGACAGTCCAGCAGAAATTATCCGCCTACCGTCAATTTCGCGAATAAGTTCGGGAAGAAAAGGCTCGATCATACCGTCGGCTGCCATCCGCCGAAGCCAGGCATCAGATTTAATCGTCATAGCAATTTACGGAAATTCGCTATTCAGAATACAGGATATTCTAGCGCTGCGCTAGAAGAGGCGGATTAGATAATTTCGCCCGCTTTCGACCGAGCAGACGCAATTAGCCGGACGCCCAAAAATAAAGTAAAAATGGCGACAGCCGGCGATAAAAGTGTCAGTGGCTGTGCCGCAAGCCGCGAGACATCTGCCGCTTCCGCAAGCATATTACCGAGACTTGGCATTGGCTCCTGAATGCCAACGCCCAAAAAAGAGAGCGAAATTTCAGCCAGCAAAAATGCCGGCAGCATTAGCGTCGCCTGGGTAATCAGCGGCCCGGCGGTATTCGGTGCGATATGGCGCAAAAGAATCCGTGCCGGATGAGCCCCAATGGCACGCGCAGCCATTACGAACTCTCTGCTACGGAGCGATTTCACAAGTCCCCGGCAAAGTCGCGCCATTTCAGCCCAGCCCACTAAGGCGAAAACGACGATCAATAAAGCAATAGCACGTTTGGGCGGCAGTTCAAGCGGAAATGCTGCTCGAGCAGCAAGTATCAAGATCAATGTCGGTAAAGAAAGCATCGCATCCGCCGAGCCCATAAGCACCAAGTCGATGCTTCGTGGGGAAAATCCGCTGATCAAACCGATCATTATTCCGATTAGTGAGGCAAGGAGCGTCCCGATCGGAGCGGCAATCAGCGAATATTGAATTGCGTATATTAGACGTGAAAATCGATCCCGGCCAAGTCTGTCCGATCCCAGCAAATAGACGTTTGCGTTGCCGTCGGCCGCGCCGAATAGATGAAGATTCGTCTCGAAAAAGCCAAAAATCCTGTATTGAAAACCGTGGACGAAGAATCCGATCGGAACAGGACTATCTGTTGCCTCCTCGTATCGAAGAAAAAGGGGATTTGCCAGCCGCATACGATATACGAAAGGCCGTAAGTGAAGCCGGTTGTTGCTATCGAAAAATCTTATTCGCGATGCAGGTGCGGATGGCATCGATCGATCTTGTTCCGTTGGATTATAAGGAGCAAAGAAATCAGCGAAAACCGCCACGAATGCGAACAAAAAAAGGATCGACGCGCCGGCAGTTAACGATAAGTTGCCGCTTTGAAAAAATCGCTTGAGCCCACCCGCTTTCATTTTTCTTTCAGGCCCGCTCGGAATCGGCTGACCGCGGATCATTAATAATCTGCAATACTTCTGCGGCAAAATTGGCCGTCCAGACCGCAACGCTGACGAACACGACAATTCCCATAACAAGCGGAACGTCCCGGCTGCGGACCGCAAAAACTGTCAGGGAGCCAAGGCCCGGGCGGCCAAAGATCGACTCGGCAATAATCGACCCACCGATCAAAGATCCGACCGATAAGCCAGTAAGCGTAATGATCGGATTCAACGCAATGCGGGCAGCATGCCGCAATATGACTGCCGTCTCGCCAACTCCTTTTGCGCGCGCTGTGGTAACGAAGTCCATTTTTAATGCCGCGTCGAGCCCTCGCCGCGATTGTGCCAGGAAGACTGCAATGAGCGGTGGGCTGAGCGATAAAGCCGGCAATATTAGCGAATCGATTTCGAAGCCCCTCAAAGAAGAGGCCACAACTGCGAGCAACGCCAGCGACGCGACTATAACTGGCAGCGAGGCGCTGACGAGCACACAGAATTCGACGAACCAATCAAAAATCGGGTTTGACCAGCGAACGCAAGCAAAAGCGAGCCCAAAAGAAGTGAATAAAGCGATTGATAGAGTCACGGCCGCTAATTTGAACGTCTCCGCAGATCTAGCAGCGATTATCTTGGTAACCGGTAGCCGAAGGGTAATCGAATCGCCCAAATCACCTTGCAAAGCTCGAGCCGCCCAGCTAGCGTAACGCGCTGTGGCGGGACGGTCCAGACCGTAGATTTGTTGCAGCCTGTCGAGGGTTTCACGGGAAATGTTCGGATTTTCATTCAGTCCGGCAAGGGCGTCGCCGCCGGCCGCATCGAGTAGCCAAAACGCCCCCGCCGATACTCCGACAAGCAAAATGGCAAGCTGCAAAGCTTTTCGTACGAAGAGTCTAAGCACTGAGCACCGAGCCGAAGCAATGAAATAAATGCCGCCAAGGTATTCTTTCCCATCAGCGTTTGAAATGCAAAGCAAAAGGCATTAAACTCTTATCGATTCCGCTTGCCTCCCACGGGCTCCCGCATTATTAGGACATCCGACGGACATCTGCCATCGCATTTCTCCCAAAGTGTAATATGACGCATTTTTACAGAAGAATCGCTCTATTCGGGATTGCCTTGTTTCTGCTCCTTTCGATCGCCTGCCATTCAGGGCAGCGGCCGAAGAACCCGAAAGCCGACGGAGCTATCCCGCGAGCCGGCGGCAGTATCACTTATCGGATTTCCGGCCCGGTGGCTTCGCTTAACACCTTGCTTGCGCAAGACGAAGCGACCTTAATCGTTACGTTTTTCTTGATGTCATCGCGGATTGTGGATTTCGATCCGATACGGCAGGTTTATGAGCCATCACTGGCATCGTCAATAAATCCTTTGCCTGACGGAAAAGGAGTCGAAATCGAACTCCGCGAAAACCTCACTTTTTCTGATGGGCGGCCAATTACAACAGACGATGTGATTTTTACGCTTGAGGCTATTTATGACCCGAGGACGCAGGCCGTAGCGTTTCGCGATTCGATGCTCATCGGTGGAAAGGAAATTAGAGCAGAAAAACTTGACGACCGGCGATTCAGGCTCTTGTTTCCAGAGACAGTTGCTTCGCCGGAGAATTATTTGGAAAACCTGTTCGTAATGCCAAAGCAGATCCTGGAGACGGCGAAAAATGACGGTAGGCTTTCGGAAATATGGAAGATCGATGCCGACCCGAAGTCTGTCGTGACGGCCGGGCCGTTTGTTGTATCGGCGGTTACGCCTGGAGAGAAAATCGTCCTCAAGCGAAATCCAAATTATTGGCAAAGGGACGAATCTGGAATTCAGCTTCCATATCTCGATGAATTAATTTTGGAAACGATTCCAGATCCGAACAATGCGTTCGTTCGTTTCGATCAGGGTAGCATCGATATTCTCGATCGGCTGCGGGCTACGGATTTCGCGTCGCTGAAAATGCTTGGTGATGCCGTACAAGCGATTGACCTCGGGCCTGGGTTTACCACAGACCACCTTTGGTTCAACCTCAACACAAAGGACGCAGCCGGCAGATCGCGCACGGTTCTACCGAAATATAAATGGTTTAGTGATAAGCGCTTTCGCCGTGCGATTTCTTTTGCCATTGATCGCGATTCCATAGCCACCAGCACGCTCCAGGGACTTGCCACGCCGCTCTACAGTTTTGTAACGCCGGCAAACCGCATCTGGGCGGATCCGAATCTTCGCAATTCCTCGCGCGATTTGAACGAGGCGAAGCGTTTACTGTCCGAGGCAGGCTTCGACCTTAGGCAAAATGGCGATGAATTGCCGACGCTTTACGACAGCTCCAGCACGCGAGTGGAATTTACGCTCGCCGTCCAAAGCGAAAACGAGCAGCGGAAGCTCATTGCTGCCGCTCTTCAAAGAGATCTGGCACGAATCGGAATCAAGGTCAATATCGCAACAGCGGATTTGGCAACGATAACGAAGCTTTGGACAAAAACGCTCGAATATGATGCGATCCTGCAGGGGCTTTCCGTAACGGGAATCGATCCTTCTGCGTACGCAAACTTTCTTCTAAGTAGAGCTCCGATGCATCAGTGGCATCCGTTACAACAAAATCCGCAATTTGATTGGGAAGCGAAAATCGACCAACTTTATCTTGAACAAGCGCGCGAGCAGGACATCCAGCGGCGTAAACAAATCTTTTATGAAATTCAGCAAATTATCGCTGAGCAAACGCCCATCGTTCCCGTCGTCGTAAGGCACGTCACATCGGCGGCTGCTGCCCGCGTCGGTAATGTCCAGCCGTCGGTATTGATTCCGTACTCACTGTGGAACGCCGAAAAGATTTTTGTTAGGAATTAGCCGCACGTCATTCCCGCGGGCATAAGCCGCGATTGCAAATGGCCAATAAAAAGCGAGCGGACGCTACTAACGCCCCTGACCACTTTTTATCGTGAAATCAACTGCCCTCGAGACATTTCCTGAAACTCGATAAAAATAGCGTCCCGGCTGAAGGCCATCTATGTAGATACTCTTATTCTCAGCAATCGCGATCAGATTTCCTGCGCTGTCAAATAGAGCGAAACCCAATCGCTCGTTGCCGTGATTCTGATTGAATTTCGCATCAAGCGGAGATTGACGGAGCTGAAACGGAACGTCGACAAATGTTTGTCCCGGAGAAAGTGTGCCGGAATACCGCTCGTCAAATCGCCGGCGATTGCCGCTGTCGCTATCTGGCGTTGGCGTCGGTGTCGGTGTCGGTGTCGGCGTTGGCGTCGGTTCTGTGCGCCTTGCGATCGTGAAATCCGATCCCGTTGCGGTGTCAGAGTTCAATAGGAGCCCGCCGGAAATCGAGGAGCCAATCAGCAATTGAGTGCGTGCCTGGGTTGCCGTTGAGGATGTGCCGCGAACATCGAATCCGACAGCGGCATTGATTTTGTCGATACGGAGCCTGATGCGAATCTCGTTTGCTCTTATTTCACCGAAGTCCGCATTGCCGAGCGTTTCCTGATTTTGAGTGCCGGTCGGAAGAGTTGTGATTCGACCGTACTTAAAGCTCGTGGCAGTTTCGTCAATCGAGGCAGAGACGAATATTTGCGTAGGTCCAAACTTAGACTGCATTGTCCATCTCATATTCGGCGTCCGGATCGAAGCATCGGAAACGCGGAGACGATATTCTAGCTCGTCTGTCAATGGGTCGTAAGTAAAATATCCTTCTCGGATATCCTGCGCAGTAGTTCCGATTTGGTCGTTTTCTGCATCGACAATTTGCGGTTTATTCGGATCATTGACCGGGAAAAGATTTGCCGGATGCGGAACCGGCGAAAGCGACAATGCGATCCGCACGGCGTTATGGGCATCGACATAACCGGCGCCCACAACTCGTTCTTCGAACGGCATCGGATTAGCCGTTTGCCGAAGGATTGTGACGACATCGTCCGGGGTCAAAAGAGGATTTGCTTCCAGCATCAAGGCGACAATGCCGGAGACCTGCGGCGTTGAAAAACTGGTCCCCTGCGAGGTTGTGTAAAATGGCAAGAGCGCCGGCGGGATCGTCATTAGGTCGTTCGCCCCGACGAATATTGGTATCGTTCCCGCTAGATTGGTCACGCCCGGGCCTTTCGATCTGGTACTTTTAATATCGACACCGGAACCGATAATGTCCGGCCGCAGATTTGGCGGCACGTTTGGATCTGCGGGCTGCCCTGCTGTGTCGCTGCCCGTTCCGTTATCGTTGCCGCGAGATGAAAAATTGGCCGGCGTGCCGAGTCCTCTTTTTTCACCAGCCGCAACCGAAATTACCCAAGGCGCCACGGAAAAAGGGTTGATTGCGTTAGGTGTGTCTCCGTCGTTACCAGCGGCAAATACGACGGTTATATTCCGATCGTGCATAGCCCGAGTAGCCACGTTAATCGGATCGTTCGGATCATAGGGCAGATCGGCTAGCGTTGTCCCGTAGCTGTTGTTGCAAATGCGAATGTTGTATCGAAATTGATTTACGAGCGTGTAATCCATCGCCTGTACAATTGCAAAAGTCGACAGACCTAGATCGTTGCCTGCGGTTATGCCGATTAGCTTCGCTCCAGGCGCCATTCCCTGGAAGAGGCCGCCGGAGGCAGAGCCGCTTCCTGCCACAACTCCGGCTCCGAACGTTCCGTGGCCCCCCTCGACATCTGTCATCGGGTTGTTTTCAATCGGAATTATGGGCACGAATCCGCTGGGTAAATTCAACGGCACTTCTGCCGTCGCGAAAAACACGTTCTGGACGACGGTTTGCCCTAACTGCAAATCCGGGTGGGTCGCATCGATTCCTGTATCAATATACGATACGCCGATATTTCTTCCCGTAAAGGGAATGCCGTTGTTAATCGCGATCGTCTCACGGTCGCGAATCAAATTCTCGACGCCGGAGATCGTTCGGCTTTCAAGATCAAATAGGCGAAAAAGACGATTTGCATAAAGCGACTTGATTTCCGGCCTTCTTTTGAGCTCATTAAATTGCAAGAGGTTTATTCGCGTCAAGACCATTGGAAGCTGATCTGTTACGTAGCCACCGGTGATGCCCAATGAATGCAGCATCGCAAATTCGGCCGACGTCGGCTTGCGGTCGAACGTTATGATAACGGGCGTCGGAGTAAGCGGTGCGCCACTAACCTGTTCTGCTAATCGGCGATCGATCGACGCGCCAAAAACCAGAAAAGAAGGGCAAATTATCAGTAAAAGAAACGCGAAGCTGCTAACAATCCGAGTTCTCATCGTCGACTCCATAATCGGAAAATAACAGCGACGACTTGAGTTTTTCTTGAGCGAGTTTTAGAACAAGAAAAATGGGCGAATCGCCTCTAACGTACGATTCGCCCGTCAATCGGATAGCCGAAAATCGACGACTATCCGCAAAAGCTTTCATTAACCGCTACTGGAGCCGGACAAAGTTTATTTCCTTTGTCAGCGGATTTACCGTAAAGCGGAACAGTCCGGAGACAACGTTCGTCGTCGCATTGGATGTGCCTCCAGTGGTTCGAGTTCCGCCATTTTCATTCGGCGATCCCTGCGGCAGAAGCTGATTGGAGACGATCTGGTATGTAGATGGCCCATTAAGGAAACCGAGGACACGGAAAATGTACGTCGTATTCGGTCGGACCGAAGCCGATACGAATTCATTTGCCGTTGCGCCTGCCGACCGCATTAAAACTTGGCCGTCCGCAGTTCTAAGCTCGAAATCCAAATCGACCGCCGTCGCCGAGCTCAGAATGCCCTCGAGCGCGATGGCATCCGACTTTGTAACGACCGCGATGTCGTCCCACGTGATGCCTTTGAACCGAGGGTCTCCCCATGTTATCGGGGCGCTCAAGGCCGGTTCGCCCACCACTAGTGTCCCGGTTCGCGTTTCGGTAAAAATGGAATACGTAACCGGTGCTGGAGGTTGCGATGTTCCGTCGCCCGACTGTGTGCCGGTACCAATCGTCGATCCCGCAAAGGCATTTCCAAAAATCTTAGCGTCGAAGCTGAAGATTTGAGCGAACGGATCGTTGAACTCAATGCGCCGCGGTGCGGATGTTTGTCCAAGCGAAAGCGTTTGATTGTAAACAAAAGTATTTCCGTTGGCATCCGCATTCCGGACGGTAACAGTCGGATTCGAAATCTGAACGATTTGGAATTCAACTGGTGAATAGATTGTTTTATCGATTGAGAATGCTCCGCGGGCATTCGTCAGACGATTGTCGAAGGCGAGAATGCCATTCGAAAATGAAATGTTTGAAATCGCCGAATCGACTTGCGCCGTAAGGTCTTGACGCACTTTCAGCGACCGGGCGCTTCCGGACAGTCCGGACCAGCCAAGTTGCCCGCTTTGATTGACTCCGATCGCCCGAACCACGTATTCACTGTCGAACAGGTCGCCCAGACCGGCCGGTGCGAATATTTCCTGGACTTTGCCCTTGTCTTCGTAACTCAGCAAATTTCCATCGACGAAAGCGACGTGTCGGAAACCGGTCGTTGACGAATCGCCATCGAGGAATTCGCGTTTTCCGTTTGGCTCGCGCCGGCCGGCGAAGGCGATTTTCCTCTTCAAGACCTGATAAGCGACTGCGCCTGGGATGGGGTCCCACTTTATTCGCAGGCTCTTTGTCGAGGCTGTCTCGACACGGATGTTTTGCGGGATCGCAGGGGCCGCTTGATTTCCCGCAAATTCAGAAACCTGCGTCGAGATCGTTGCCTTTCCGCCGGAGACTTCACGGGCATTAATTCCAAGCTCCTTTGCAGCGAAAATCTGTTCGATCATCGCGCGATGTTTTCCCGGTGCCGACGGATCTGTCGAGTCAGATGGATAAAGGAGTTGATCTGCAACTATAAATGCGTCGCGTGCCTTTACCATTGTGTCCGGTGCGGTTGTTCCGAGGATGTACATCGAACCAAGAAAATCGCGTTCGAATATATTTGTACCGCGCGAAATTTTCTTTTCCGGGCGACCGTCCTTCGGCCGCGGCCTTTTGAAGGTCGAGGTGTCGGGATAAACGCGGTTGAGCATCTCGCGGATGTCCCACAACGTTGACATATAGATTTCCCCGTCATAATGTTCCTCGAATTGTCCGGTGCCTCGCGTGCCGATATCGGAATATTTCAGCGTAGAGCGAGCGCTCCGGATGTAGGCGATCGAATCGGGGTCACGACCCAATTCGCGGAATCTTTGCCGGAGCTTAAATGCGTTCACTACGTAATCACCAAGACTCGGGTTGTCTGTGATCGTAAATGCCCACATATCCGCCTGACCTTCGTTTAAGGCCGATCCTTCCGTTCCCTCGAACCCCGCGATCGGTGATGTGATCGCGTGCATTCCTTCGTGGTAGGGAACTGTCCCTTCGAGCGCGAGGTCATTGAACAAAAAGCCGTGGCCGTACGATGTCGGATTGACTACGACCGGCGATTTTGTGCCCGTTACGGCTTCGATCAAACTTGTCAGGTTCAGGGCAAAAGCGTTATCTAGCCCCAGAACCTTTTGAGCCAAATCCGGGTCCGTCGGGCTTGGAAGCCGCCCGGCAGTTGCGTCAAGAGCAATGTAGATGTTTGGGATATGCACGGTGGCCGGAAGCGGCGTAGTTTTATTTGGATAGTTGTCGGGGAATGCTCCGCCGCCGATGGTCGTATTGTCGCCTCCGATATGAAGGTAATCGACATATTCGAGCAGATATGTGACGAAGAAAAAGGCATTAATTTCATCCTGATGCTCTGCCGGTTCTGCCAAGTGATCTCGCTCGTTCGTTCGCGCCTCGAGCGGCGGATTGTCGACCCTGAAGTGCCAGGTGCCGAGGGCTGCTTGCAAGAACGGCTGCTTTGTCGCAAGCGCATTATTCACGACCGTGTGCGTTCCGGTTAAAGTCCCGTTCAAGCCTGTCGTTCGATTCGAGGGATCAAATGCCCGAAGTGTCACGCGCTCTTGTCCGCAAGGGGTCGGACCGAGCGGTCCCGGGCAGGTGCTGATGATTCCTTGATCCCTAAGTTCCTGTGTAATTGTCGGATACTTCGGGAAAATATCGGCAGTTTCCTGTCCAGGTGCAGTCTGGAAATTGACGAAATCTTTCCGAGCGATAATTTCGCCTGAATGTGCATCTACTGAGACCATATAAAGGCCGAATGGATTGGTGGAAAACTTTGCAATTTTCCAGACCAGCCGGTAGCCGGCGGCGGTCGGATAAATCCCAAGCGTCGGCGGAACGCTTTCGACGACCGAAGCTTGTTCGGAAAGCATCTGCAGACCCGGCCGAAGCAAATCGGCGACATGGCCTGGGATATCTGCTGCGAAACTATTGATATCGGCAGAGGCTGCGGCCTTTGCCTGCTCGGCAGAAATCGTCGGCTCGGTATTTACGGCAACATCGCGGAAAAATGGTCCTGACGCCATAACGACACGATTCTGCGAATTCAGCACTAACCCGATGCCGCCGTTTTCCACCGGAATACCATTGAATACTTGCTGAAAACGAAACAAGTTTCCGCCGAGAGCTTCAGTGTGGTTAAAAAGGCGGATCGAATTCGCCTCCGAAATGCCAAACAGGGCAGCGTTTTCATTGATGAACGCCTGAGCGGCCTCGAGCGGAGTCCCGGAGTATTGACGGGATGCAAAATCGTACAATACATCCGGCGAACCGCCAAAATCGTTCCAACGCGTGCTCATCCGCGGTGCATTGGTTGCGGTTTTCAATGCCTCAAGAGCCGTCAACTGCTGCGACGTCGGGGTTCTCATTCCTGCCAAATTTAGCGATTCATTGAGGTCAAAATTTGGTGCCGGCCGCAGGTACTGTGCGGCAACCGGATCCAGTTGTGTGGTCGGAGCGGCCTGACTCATCGGCTGCAAGTAGCCAACGGCGAACACGGCCGAGGCAGCTACGGTCAAAAGGAATAAGGCAAGACCGCGCTCGCCGCTTGTTGATTTTCTTTTCTTCTGTTTCATCTTTCCTCCGAATTCTTTCTTCTCAAGATTTTTTCGCCGCGATTTCGGGAGTAATTCCGCGTTAAGGCTGGAGCCGCGGTCTACGCGGTGTATTAGACTGCGGCTCCCGAGAGTGATTTCTACCCACCGACTGAGAATAGCTGTCGGTACAGGCTGAGTTTTTCTGCCAATGTTGCACGGCTTATCGTCGTAGCCGGCTCGAAGCGTGGGCCGGGAATTACGATGAATTGACCCGGCGCGATCTGTCGCACCTCGGCTGGAAATGCCTCGAAAAGCCCTTTGTCAAGAGCAAGTTGAACGTATCCGCGCAAGGTGGCCGGGATTTGCGAGTTATCGCTTAGAGCAGTTCCCTGAAACGTAACCGTGGTTCCCGCTAGCGCCCGAGCGCGTTCGTCGTGGCCGAGCGCTTTGATGAGCGCTACTGCCAGGTCGAGTCTGCTAACTGAGCCCAGCGGATTGAACGTTGATCCGGCGGCCGAAATCATCCCCGTTGGCACAAAATCAAAGTCGCGCAATGTGGATCCGCGCGCGGTCACGGCTTCGGCAATCCGAGATAAATCGCCGGAAACGTCTGAATACTTGGGAGTTGCGCCAAGCGACTGGCGAAGCGCAGTATTGATATCAAGCGACAGAGCTAGATCCTCACGCGAAACTTGTGCGTCAGGGCGAAAGGTCCCATCGGCGAAAATGTCGATAACCCGATCCTTTAATGCCTTTTCAATCGCGGCACGTTTCGGATGGTCCACAATGTCGGGTATCTGCGGAAGGATAAATTTTATTTGCTTAATGGTTCCGTTTACTGGACCTGGGAGGGCCGCACCGCTTGTTGGCAGCGAGGCTCCGGGAACAGCGGCTAGTCCACGGACGCCGCGAACCTCTACGAACCAAGTTCCCGGCAACGGATTTTGAACAACGACCTGACGAACCGTGCTATCGAGAATTGGGAGCTTGATTCCGCTCGAATAAATTGTTCCGTCCGGCGAATGCAGGATGATACCGACCGGATTCGTATATCCTGTCGATGGAGTGGTTGTCGCCGTCGCAAAGACGTCGAGCACGTTCATCCCGGGTTCGACAGTGAACGGCCGGGCGTTTGACGACGTCGGCCCCGCGGTCGCTGCCGGGTTGAAGTTTATGTTGAAGGATTGAACTGGTGGACGCTGCTCGCCGAAAACCGCATTAAAGGAGACTTCCTGGAAGTTTGAGTACGGCCGGTTACGGTTAAATACTTTATCGACAGCAGCGTAGGCATTTACGTATCCAGCGCCTACTTCAAATTCGGCTCTGCCCGGCATTTTCGAGGCTGTGTCAGTCAAAATCTGCTTTATTTCATCTGGCGTTAGCGTCGGATCGGCATCCAGCATTAACGCGACGACACCGGCGACAAATGGCGTCGCCATCGAAGTGCCGGAGATTTGTGTATAAAAGGGAATTGCGTACGGCGGCAGTTCCGCATCGCCGGTCGTCCCATTCGCCGTCAGGTTCGAAATCGCCCTAACGGAAATAATATCGGTAGTAAAACGCCCCGTGTTGGATGCGAAAACACGCCCGGTTCCGGGAGCTGTGATCGTCGGCGCGTCAAAATCGTCCAATGGGTCTGAGTTCGAGAGACGCTCGTCGCGTGGAATTCCGCGGGAGGAAAAACTTGCTAACTCACCTTCCTTCGACCCGGCCGCTACGCCTATCACGAAGGGAGCTTTTGCGTAGCGATTTAAGGTACCTTTCGCCGGGCCGGAATTGCCAGCCGCAAATACGATGGTCATATTTCGGTCATAGGCTTTTTTCGCTGCGATCATCAGCGGGTCGGCCGGATTGTACGGGCCTGCACTACCGTATGAATTTGAAACAACGCGGATTTTGTAGCGAAATTGATTGGTCAGCCCCCATTCCCAGGCCGCAACTGCGTTGAGAATGAATACTCCGGCCCCGAGTCCGGCTCCGATGATTTTTGCCCCGGGCGCTACTCCCGCATAAGCGCCGCCAGATCTTGCACCGGTCCCGCCGACAATTCCGGCACAATGGGTTCCATGGCCAACGGATTGATCGGTGTCCGGCACGTTCTCAATTGCAACGTTTGGTGTAAAACCTTGAAGAGTGGTCGTTCCGACGATCGTCTGAACATTTTGAATTACCTTTGGACCAAATTGCAGATCCGCGTGCGTCGCGTCTATACCTGAATCAATGACTAGGACGCTGAAATCGCCATCGCCGGAAACTGGTATACCGCCATTGCGTAGCGTAAAAGCCGCGTCTATCCGCAACCGTTCGACGCCGGTCAAAGTTCGGGCAGAGTCCATATAGTAAACCAGTTGGTCATTTGACCAGATGGAAAGTACATCCGGGTGATTTATTAGCGAACGGATCTGGCCGGCCGTCATTGGTTGGGCAACCATTCCTAGTGTTGGAAAGGTCTGACCGCCATTTACGCCGATGCTGCGAAGGATATCCAGATGCCTTTCGCTCAAACCGTTTGAGGTTCTGAACGAAACGATCACCATTCCAACATCGGCCGAATCCGGTAATTGAGGCAGAGCGGATTCTAGAGACGGACTAAGAGTGCCAGCAAGGACGCCGAGCGTTGCTGCAGTCATTACGGCCCACAGGGTTAGGAACCGAGCGACTCCCAATCGAAAAAAAAGTTTTCCTATTTTCACCTTTGTTTCTCCTTCGGACAAGATAATTGTGGGATTTAACGTGAAGGAGTATATGTAAGGCTATTTGAGAAAAACTTGATAACCTCGTTCTTCGTGGATTGAGAAAAACTTGAGGAGAGGCAGGGTGAGAGTTTCGATGCTTATTTTAGGAGTTCATTAGCCAGCCGTTTTGTTTCTTGAGTGGGCTCGATACCGAGTTCGTCACGAAGCATTTCGGCTAGGGAATCGAAGTGCTTCTTGACCGCAGCCTTTTTGCCCTGTAATGCGAAGATTTTCATAACAAGGCGATGAATGTCCTCGCGATATGGATCAAACGTAAGTAATTCATTTGCAAATTTTTGCGCAGTCATTATTTTTTTCTCAGCAAAATATTGCTTAGCGAGAGCGGCAAGGACGCGTTGAAACTGTTCATTATAATAATGCCGACGGCTTTCAGCCCAGGTGTCGTCGACACCTTCCATAAACTCTCCGCGACGAAGGCTGTAGGCTCTCTCGAGCGATTGGAGCATATTACCGAAATGCTTTTCACGCCTGAATTTTTCCGCCTCGGCGATCAGTAGCTCGAACTCTTCTGTGTCGATAAAATATGCGAAGTCCGAATTGAGTAGATAGGCGCCGTTTCTATAAATGACAAAGTTATGTTTTATCGTTTGACCGAAATTTAGGGCCTTGCGGATATGTGAAATGGCCGGATGAAAATTCTTCTCTATAGCTTCGGAATTTTCATTGACCCAGAATGTATCGATAACGAGATCTTTTGCGGCACGCCGATGATTCGAAGTTGCAATAAAGCAGAAAATGTCCCGCGAGCGGCGTGTCGTCCAAGCGCCTGGCGGGATTGGTTTGCCGCCCTCGAGCGCAATCTCCGGCGGTCCCATCACCTTAACAGATAAATCAATCACCGTTCGCTCCTCGACGCGGACCGTAAGGCCATTCTTTTCCGGAGCCGATTCGCTAGGGGTCTCTAACGCGAGGCGTAAATCGGGCGGAATTCGGTCGGCTATTTCATCGATTGCAAATAATTCAGGATTTTGCCGAATTTCGCTGTGAAGCCAATATTCATAGTCAAACCGCGCGGCGAGATCAACAGCCCGCTGTAATGGGACAAGAGCGGCGGCAAAGTCGCCGCTTTTGAAATATGCCTCAGCAAGGGTCATCAATGCGACTGCTTCGTCATAGTAATTACCTTCGGTTGCGAAATATCCTGCAAGGCGCTCTAGATCTTTAATTACACGCTCCGGCTTTCCCTGTCGAAGGGCGACGCGACACAGCAGTAGCTCGGCAGTTGCGACGCCTTTCAAGTTGCCTGCCTGTTTTCGTTCGGCTATCAACTCATCGAGTAGGATCCGAGCCCGCTCGGTGTTACCCGTCGAAAGATGCAGCTTTGCAACCTCCTCATTCAGTTCGCGTCCGGCCGTCGAAATGTCGACCTCCGAATAAGCGGTTGCGGCACGATCATAAAATTCAGTCGCCCGCCGGTAATTCCCGAGTTCACGATAAAGGTTTCCTAACGTCTCATAAATTTCACCTCGCAACCCCGTCAAATTAAAGAGAGAGCATAATTCCATCGATCGGTTTAGGTGCGATTCAGCCTGATCGAATTCCCCGCGGTAAAGATGGAGGCGGGCGATATTCAGGTGCCCAATGGCCTCCTGCGGCAATTGGACGTCTTCACCATCCCTAAAAATTCGCTTAAACCATCGGAGGGCTTCGGAAAAGTCGCCACGATAGCCTGGCGAGAGTGCGAGGTTATGGGTAATTAGTCGGATAAACCGACGATTCCCCTTTTTTTCGGCCAGCTCAAGCGCAACGCGGAATTGCTGCTCAGCCTCCGAATGCCTGCCCTGTGCAATAAAACAAAGCCCGCGGGTATTCGCACATTTCATTGCCGTTTCGGATTCTGGGTGGGCAATTGCCTCGGCCCGCGCTAGCAGTTCGAATGCTTCCGATAGATTGCCTTTTCGTCGCTCGATACTTGCCAGTGAGTGAAGCGCCTCAGCCTTGCCTTCCTTGTCGCCGGCTTCCTGAAGTAGGTTAACCGCGCGGGAAAGGTATGCGGCTGACCTTTCCATTTGCCCCTCAAGACGAGCAACTTCCGAAAGCTGAAGTATTGCCCGCGGATAGCGATCGAGAACTTCTGGAGGAATTTTACTGGCATTTGAAACTAGCGACGAAAAGGCGCCGGCCAGGATCCAATGTTCGCCGCGCTCGGCTATCAAAGCCGCTGCCCGCTCAAAGTTTTCAGCGGCAATCAAGTAAGGAAGGGCTATTTCCCATTGATTCTGTCCCAAAAAATACTCAGCAATCCTATTTTGCTCGGTTGCGACTCCGGCGCGTCCAACTTCCGAGCGTAAACGTCGTAACAGGAAATCGCGAAATAGAGGATGGAATCGGTACTCCTCGACCGAGTGGCCATCGCTCGCAACTGTCAGAAAGACGTTTCGCTGGGCCAATTCCGGAAGAGCAGCTGCAACGCTTCTTTCCGGGAAAAGTGCAGTACAAACATCGAGCGGCAGCGAATCCATCACCGAAAGCGACAAAAGGAGCCGCCGCATTTCTAAAGATTCCCGGGAAAAAACTTCCTCGGCGAAATAATCGAAGATGTCCTTTCTGGTGCGATTCAAAATTTCTCTGAAATCGGGTCGGGGATTGCCGGTTTTATCATGCATTTCCTGGTCGGCGATTTGCCGGACCAATTGAAGAGCAGTTATCCAGCCGTGAGTTCGTTCACGATAAGCTGAAAGCTCTTCATCGCGAAGTTCGATACCGAGCGTTTCGCGGAAAAGCAGCCTGACCTCTTCATCTGTAAACAGCAGCTCGTCACGCGTGATCAGCATTCCTGGAAATTGAGTGCGCCTTCGCATAATTGCGAGCGGCGGCAAATCGCGGGTGGTTATCGCAATATGCGTTAGTTCCGATGAGTATGTTACGAGTCGATCAACAATTCTGTGGACAGCCGTCTCCCGGCCGATGTGGTGATAGTCATCTAGCACGATTAAAAATGGCTGCTCGATCCGGGTAAGGATTTCGTTGATCAATAAGTCCGCCGAGCGTTCAGGAAACCTTGAAATCTCGTCGCTGTTTTCGTTTAGGTAAGTTAAAACATTGGTTCCAAATTCAGGGAATTGATCCTGAATCCCGCGGGCGAGATAACCTATGAAGACGCTCGGATCTCGGTCCGTATGATCCAATTGATACCAAACCGCGGGGCGGGACTGTGATTTTACAAATTCGGATATTAGAGTCGTCTTGCCGTAGCCGGCATCAGCGGCGATAAGCGTGGCGGGAAGATTAAGATTCGACTTCAAGCGCTCGATAAGTCGCGGCCTTGGGAGAATGTTAGGTGCCGAGCGCGGCGGAAGCAGCTTGGTTCGCAAAAAGAAATGAGACGGACGCATCGATTCCGATTCACTTGAGAAAATGGCAAACGTCATTATTGCACATCGGTTGGGTGGGGGAATAGTGAATCGATCTCAAGTTTCATTTGACGATGCAGGAAAAATGCCAAGTTCAACGATTTGACGTTAAATCTGAAATTTTAACGATGCGATCGGGCCCCGAGCATCGAACCGCTTTTTTCGGTACATTGACGCCACAAAGTTTGCGAAAAGCTTTTATTTCCGAGCACGAAAGCAGGAGCCTGCGTTCGTCTATTACTCCGAGAAGTTGCTTGGACCGCAATCGCCAAATTGGTCCAGGCGGTTTGCTGCGGGAAATCAGCAGTAACCGGCAATTTTGCGGCAATGACGCTATCAGAATCGGCAAAAATCCGCAAAACCAGGGCGCATCAAAAATGTAATGGAGATTATCGATGATCAGAAGACGTGTTAGGCATTGATCATTATGGAGAATTGACGACAAAAACGTCTCAATCTCATCCGGTAATGGCTCGGGCGAGAGGTTGAACGCTGCCGGTAGCAAACAGTCGGCACGGTTAGTCGCCGCAACCGAAGCTGCAAGATGTAAAGCAAATGACTGCCAGTTGAATTCGGTTGGGCCAACCTCCATCCAAGCGCTATGCGATTGCTTTCCGCTCCGAGCGATATATTCGGCAGCCAGCGTGGTCTTTCCAGTACCGGCCCTGCCGATTATTGCAGTTGCAGGGAAGGTCGCAAGGGTTCGATCTAGGACTGCGATTAATCGCGGCCGATGGATCGTTTCTGCTGTTTGAGGCATCCGGATTTTTTCTTTGAACAAATGGAAATGGGTAGTTTCCGCGATTGTCTCGGATTCGCTCGCGCACCGACGGGTCGGAACATAACAATCCGCGGATTCCCATTCATACCCTTCGACATCAAAAAAATGCAAAATCGCCATACGCACTTAAAATATTGCACCCTAAAACTTGAGAAAAACTTGAGTCGAGACCGAAAATCCGGTTAGTTTTGTCGATTTTTACGAATTATTGACCGCGCTCAAGTTTTCCTCAAGACGTTCCCGCTAGTATTGTGACTATGGTTCAAGTGTGAAACCGACTCTCCTCAACGTACGAAAAAAAATTCACAACGGTGAAGAGTAGCGAGGTAAATATTTATGAAAAAAGCGTTTCTTTTAGCAACTTTGTTCCTACTTACAATGCCAGGTTTTGGGCAACGTCAAAAGGATACGTCGGCCGAGGCACCGACTCCCAAACAAAAAACGACGAAGCCGGCAGCGAAAGCTCCTGAGGCCTCAAGCTCTAAATCTACGATCGCTGGTGGTACGAGTTTGGAAGCGATGCTTGCCAGTACGATTGACGTTCGCACTGCGAAAGTCGGGGATGAGGTGATTTTAAAGGCGACGAAAAGTATCAAACAGGATGGAGAAGTCGTCGTTCAAAAAGGGGCACGATTAATCGGCCGAATCACCGAAGTGCAGCAAAAAACCAAGGAAAATGCCGTTTCCAAGCTCCAACTCGTGTTTGAGCGAATCGAAGGTGATGGTCTCAATGCACCAATTTCCGCCTCGATCGTTTCAATCGTCGATACACGCGCGAGCGGAACATTGGGCGAAATGGCAAACACGGACGTTGCCGGTACATCGCAAACCAGCACTTCTGTTTCACGAGGCAGCTCGGGTGGCGGCGGACTGCTTGGGGGCGTTGGAAGTGCGGTAGGTGGAGTATTGAACACAGCCAGTCAAACCACCGGAAGTGCTGTCGGAGCGGTTTCTTCGACCGCCGGCGGCGCAGCGGAAACCGTTATCGGGACCGTAGGCGGAATTCGAATCTCGCAGAGCGCGCAAGGATCGGCAAATAGTTCTACCACGCTTTCCTCTGGCGAGAAGAACATCCGGCTTGAAAAAGGCGTGACCTTCAACCTGCTTATAAACGCGTCGGTTGAAAACTAGATCGAAAACTAGTTGGAACGCGATTTGCTCCCACAAACGCTTGCCGGAGATGCAACTGGTGAATGGCATCTCCGGCCCGCCAGATGTATTATAGCGATACGTCGCAAATGAGGTGGCGTCCGGATTCATTGCAAACCGCGTTTGCGATTTCCTCCCACATCCGCCTTTCTCCCAGGTAGTTTTCAGCAATTGTAATAACGTTGTTTGGTTGGACGAAAACAAATGAAACACGTATTTTGCTTAATCCTGATTTTCTTGTTGGCGGTGAATCCTATATTTGCCGGCCTCACATTTGTACGTTCTAGCGGCATTACTTTTACCGGTGCCGACGGAATTACATTTACCGGAGCAGACGGCATTACGTTCACCGGGGCGGATGGTTTTTCGCTGCTTAGATCCAACGGAATTACCTTAACCGGCGCCGATGGAATTACCTTGACCGGTGCTGACGGAATTACATTTACCGGAGCAGATGCATCGTCCTACGCAGGCCCGAACGGCATCACATTGACTGGCGCGGATGGCATCACTCTAACCGGAGCGGACGGGATCACCTTTACCGGTGCCGATGGCATCACTCTAACCGGCGCCGACGGAACCCAATATCGTGCAGATTCGATAATCATCCGGCAAGGAAATGGAATCACTTTAACCGGAGCCGACGGGATTACGTTTACCGGTGCGGATGGTATCACCTTGACCCGTGCTGACGGAGCCGCTCGTCGATCCCTAAACGGCATCACGTTTACCGGAGCGGACGGCATTACGTTGACAGGTGCAGACGGAATTACCTTCACCGGCGCAGACGGCATTACCTTAACCGGGGCCGATACGGTATTGGGCGTTGGCATCAATGGCGTCCTGTTCGATCTTCGCTCGCTTTCCGGTATTACACTAACGGGAGCTGATGGTATCACGTTTACCGGCGCCGACGGCGTCAATATCACTCGTCCAAGAGGTATAACATTAACCGGGGCCGATGGGATTACGTTTACAGGGGCCGATACTGCCGCGGGAATTGAGAGCATTGACCCTGAACTTGCGATTGCGCTGAACAATGCCACCGATGACAGCAATATAAACGCAGTAATCATTTATCATCGCAGTGTTACCGAGCAAGACTTAGCCGATCTGCGATCGATTGGAATCTTTGGCGGAACACGGTTCAGGAAACTGCCGATGATCTACGTAACGGGAACGCGAAATCAAATTGCAGCGATTTCACGTTTTTCATCTGTCCGGTCGATTTATGGCAATCGTACGCTTTCTCTAAATATCGATCCTTACTTCGAACGTACACGAGCTCAAAAGGTCAGCTCCGACAGCGATTTGAAACTTGCAAACTCCGGACTCCCAATTTCAGGCCGCGGCGTCGCAGTTGCCGTTCTCGACACTGGGATCAATGCTTCGCATCCTGATCTTGCTGGCAAAGTTGTCCAAAACGTAAAGCTCGCCGATATTCAAAGTGCGCCGGTAGGCTTTCTAAATCCGCAGCCGATCGAAGGGCAGATCAACACCGACACCGGCGGCGGCCACGGGACTTTTGTTGCCGGAATAATCGCGGCTAGCGGCGCCTCATCATCAGGAAAATTCCGCGGTATCTCAAGCGGTTCAAATTTGCTCGGCCTTGCGGCGGGTGATTTGAGCCTCATTCACGTTTTAGCTGGCTTCGATTACCTTCTCGACAAAAGCGGACTTTACAACGTTCGAGTGGTCAATTGCAGTTTTTCGGCAGACACCGTTTTCGACCCAAATGACCCGGTAAATATCGCAACTAAGATGCTTGCGGACAACGGAATTGTAACGGTTTTCTCAGCCGGAAACTCCGGACCCGGCGATGGGACGTTAAATCCTTACGCGCTTGCACCTTGGGTAATTAGCGTCGGCGCTACGGACGAAAACGGCCGACTTGCTCCCTTCTCTTCGCGTGGAAAATTTGGCGACGTACTGGCACATCCGACCGTTGTCGCGCCGGGAGTGAATGTTGCAAGTTTGCGTGCTCCGGCGACTGCCACGGGAACTACCGGCTTCGGCGCTGCAGACTCTCAACGCCTTTCGGCATCTGAACTGCCGTACTACACGACGGCGTCGGGAACATCATTTTCTGCTCCGCAAGTAGCTGCTGCTGCAGCTCTTATGTTGGAAGCAAACCCGCGCTTAAAGACATCGGAAATCAAAGAGATTATTTCGCGAACCGCTACCCCGCTTCCGAAATATTTTTACCATGAGGCAGGTGCCGGGCTTCTGAATACTTATGCCGCGGTCCTCAAAGCAGCATTTCCAAGCCGACCATTCGGAGCTTTTCGTGCGACGACTCCGAAAAATTCCGTCCGATTCAGTTCCTCGGTTTTGGCGGCATTTGAGCTGCCTGTTTATCCGTCGACTGCCGCCGTCAAGCAGATTTCCCTTCCGCCAAACACTCTTCGTGCAACATTTACCGCCTCGTGGCCGCTCGGCACAAATGATTTTGGCCTCAGGATACTTCGTTCGGATTCTACGGCGGCAGGGGCTTCGAACAATCTCAATCTCCCGGGAATTACGGGAAGATCCGAACGCGTTGTTCTCCGCCAGCCGGCGTCTGATGCTTACGGTTTCCAGGTTTACCATTCCGGCGGAATCGGCTACACGCAGAACGTCTCGGGCCTCGTAGAAATTACCAGCGTCGAGTATCCTCGTTTGATGGACCTTCAAGCACTTTCCGCTGATGTATCAAAGGAAATCAAGCAAGGCCTGTTAATGAACCTGGTCTTGTCGGAAGGGAGCCGTTTCAAGGCGAATTTTCCAACGACTCGGCTCGTTTTCGCTGAATCGTTAGTGAGGTCAGGCTTGGCAACGCAATATGTCGCAGGAACGCCGATGTTCTCCGACGTTCGCGACAAGTATGGCCGCTCCATTGCCGAAAGCGTTCAGATTTCGCCGGAGGGCCCGTTTTTCTTTGATGCCGAAAGCGGCGGACGATTTCGACCTTTCGATCCGATGTCGCGATTGGCAGCAGCTGTGGCGTTCGTACGGGCGGCGGGGCTAGAATCGCGAGTTGCAGGTGCCGTGCTGCCGCTGTCAGTTTCGGACGCCGCGTCAATCCCGCAATCGTTGCGAGGATACGTAGCCGTAGCGTTGCAATCTGGATTTCTGGCTCTCGATGGCGATAAGTTTTCTGGATCGCGGCCAATTACCCGTCTTGAGACGGTACGCGGACTTTTAGCGATATTGAATCTCGAAAGCTAATTTTGCCGCTTCAAATTCCAGCTCGTAGGATTTCCCGACACACGTTTAAAGTGACCGAGCTAAGCCTACTTTTTTCGGGCCCCGTAGGTACAAATCCGGAGCCGTCCTTCACCGACCATAAATTTGAGCGGTATGCCGCCCGTACCGGACTTGGCCGAGATCGCCTGCGGCGAAAACTCGGCCTTTCGAACTCTGGGAACCAAGCCGGGAAAATTATTCTCTATCGATCCAGACTTCAAAACAGTTGCATCCAAATCCGCATTTAGACCTGCCGGAAGGTAAATATCTAAGTTTCCACGGGCGATCTGAACATCGGCAAGGCGTCCCCGCCAACTGCGCGTCGGGATTGAAATTGTTACTTGTCCACTGCCGAATAGAGCGTTGAGGCTCCCACCCGTTAGTTCGATCGTCCCATCTGCATCGAGGTAATTTATTCTTATGTTTCCATCAACGCCTTTGACGGACAGAGTCCCTTTTCCACCATCTATTTGAAGATCTGAGTAACGCGGCACTTTTAGCTTGTAATCTATGCGGACATAAGAGGCTACAAGTGCCTTCGGGAACTTTGGATCTATTTTTTGTAGGTATCTACGGTTCTGCGGACCGAGGCTGACAATTTCAACCCTTCCGGACGTTTCATCGAGCGAAAACCCGACGACGCGAGACAATCTGTCCAAATCCGATTCAGTGGCTGCCTCAATAGTAATTTCCGCCTCCAATTCAATTTCGTCTTTTTGTGTGCCCTCGACCGCGATGGAGCCCGAGGGGTAACCGCCGATAAGAATTGTTCCGCCAGATCCGAAGTCGAATTTGTCGGTTTTTGCTATGGTTCGTTTTAGTGCTGCCTGTTGGCCGAGAGCGAGTCCAAAAAAAATGACCGAAAGGGCGGCTGCCAAAATGGGATTGAAGATTTTCATAGTTTTATTCGTGCGACGTGCCGAACCTAGTCGGGTAAACACTTAACCGCGTTCGGAAACGATCAGGCCTGTTGCCACTACCGACGCAGAAAGGAAATAGTTCCTCGCTGATTTGTAATCGTTAAAGTTGCGCTACCGTCACCCGCTGTACCGGCAACGCGGCGACCGTCGCCAACAAACCGAAGATGTTCGCCGGAAAAATTTCCGAGGGAAATATTTCGAGTAGAGGGAGCAGTTGCAACAAGCCTGAACGACGAGCCGAGCGGAATCCGGATCGAAATATTTCCGCTTATCGAGGCAAACCGGTAATTTCCATTTGGCTGAAGAATACCATCGAAAAAAATATCACCTATTCCATTTTGAGCGGAGACATTGTCTGCTTCGATATTCGTTAATGTAATATCGCCTTCGGTCGTTATATGAGCCCTCACCAGTCCGCCCCGGACATTCGTTACGCTAAGGTTTCCGATTTTTGTTTCGATGTCGACAAATGCCTCAAAAGGAACGCGGATCAAAAAATTAACGCTGCCGACGTCGCCCCGACCCTGGTTATCACGTACAAGGTTTATGTAAATTGTACCGCTGAGGCTCTGTGGCTCGATAGTCGCTGCTGGGGCCTCGAGAAATGCAGAGATGCTGACTTCCTGACGATTCCAACCTTCGACCGTAACGGTACCTGAACGGTTCAGAAGTTGAAGCCGAACGTTTTGGCCCGCAGGATAGGAACGATTGAATCGCCTTTGGGCAGCTGCATCGACAGCGGCCCCGGCTGCCCAAATTATTAGGCAAAGAGTCGCAACCTTTGTAGCACGCAACGGGATAATGCGGCGGCAGGATGAACGGATAAAAGCGGGCATTTAAAAGTAGCAAAAACTATAATTCCGCAAACTCGCGCAAGAGGCTCATCTTTTCGTTCATTACCGAATCCAGCATCTCGCCCGAAAGTTCATCGTCCGGGTTCTGCTCAAGAGAGCGCTGGTATTCGATTACTGCCTGATCAATTGCCTGCAAATTGCGATCGAATCCACGGCGAAGCTTTTCGTCCCAAAAGGCTCGCCGTGCCGCGACCCTTCGGGACCAATATTCGATTGCGGCTTGCTGTTCGCGAAGCCGCCGCTCGCGGGCTTCTTGCGGCGTTTCCGTCAGACCAACGCGGCTTAAAAGCTTTTCGAATGTCGTTTGTGTTTCAACCGAGCGCGAAACGAAGTCAGGACCGCCCGGATCGAAATAATTTTTGATACCCACGATCGTCAGAAGCGAACTGGTTAGCGAAATTGCGGCGACCGACAACAGCAACTGACGCATTGAAAGTGTCCATCGACGCGGACCTTCGATTTCCGGGTCCGGCCTGTCGGCTTTGGAATTTGCCCGTAGCTCCTGTTCGATCGTATTGCTAATCCGACGCCAAATGGCCGAGGGATTCGGCGGCTCCAATACAGACTCTTCGCGAGAACGATCGAATGCGTCGATCAATTCGGCCAATCTCGAGCATTCTAGGGTGCAAGCGTCACAAGTGATTAGGTGAGCGATTATTGCACTTCTTCCTTCGTGGTCCAATTTACCAGCGAGGAATTCTTCCAAACGCGTTTTACATTCTACGCAATTCATCGGGCAATTGAGCTGCGAAATATCCGTGACCGAAAACTAAACAGGGCAAGCCGCGCCGTCAACCAATCCAATAGATTGATCGAAACGGGTAGAGGTTGCCCTAGCTGGCCTTTTCAGCCGGATTCCTCCGCTTGTTTTGCAAGTAAATGTCGCAACTTGAGGCGTGCTTTATGAAGCTGCGATTTGGAAGTCCCGATCGAAATACCGAGCAAGCGTGCTACTTCTTCGTGTTCGAAGCCCTCGACATCGTGGAGGACGAACACGCTCTTATAGCCCTTTGGCAGATCATTGATTGCGTTTTTAAGCGCGATCCGATCGATTACTGCCATTCGCGACGGGTTAGCCGTACCTGAGACGGTTTGTTCGGGCATCTCGCCATCGTCGCTGGTTTTCTCATTTTTGAAGGACCGTTTTCGAAAATGCATCAGCACCTGATTGACCGTCATCCGGTGGAGCCAGGTAGAAAATGCCGAATCGCCGCGAAAGCTTCCGATCTTTCTAAATAACTGAATAAATACCTCCTGGGTTAGGTCTTCCGCCTCTGCCTGGCTGCCTGTCATCCTCAGCGCAAGACTAAAAGTACGGCGATGGTACCGTTTGTAAAGCATTTCAAATGCCGCCAGGTTACCGCTAGCGGCCATTCTTGCTAAATCCAAATCGCTAGTTTCAGGCCGTATTTCCAACGTATCCTGAGAGCTCGCGGGATTTAGAAACATTTCGCCCTTTGCCGCAAACTCTTTAGTTTCAGATCGAAACGATAATTCCTCGTTAACTGCAGATGCGATCGAATTCATAGGCACCCAAGGCTCTGTAAAGATTCAATTTTAGAAGATAAGTCGGACCGCCGCTTGGATGTCCGAAAACGGAGTATCAGTTGCCCAAGCGACGAATAATTTTAGAACTAAATCTCCCGGCGCGTAAAGCGTTTTCTGCGGCCCGCATTCTCAAGCGGTCGGCAAATCGGCTGGACGCTTCGCAAAGCGATGCTTTAAGTATTCGATTAGCGGCGGAATAAGTGATAATGCGACGATCACGATGACGACCTTTTCGATATGGTCCTCGAGCCGAATCCCGAGGGCATTCTCGATTACGCCGCCGAGGAAATAACCGGCCAGCACCATACTGTTTATCCAAAGCAAGCCACCCAGGATGCTGAAAAAGAGGAATTTGCCATAAGGCATTGCGGCCGCTCCGACCACAAGCGGTGCAAACGTCCTTACAATTGGCACAAACCGAGCTAGAATGACAGTTTTCACGCCATATTTCTCAAAGAAAATATGAGCCTTTTGAACGCGGCTTGGCTTAAAAACACGCGAATTTTCGCGATTAAAGAGTCGCTCGCCGAGAATTCTACCGGTCCAATAACCCGTATTGTCCCCGATAACGGAACCGAGGAAGAAGGCGGTCAACGTCAAATAAATGTTCAATTTTTCGGCGGCGGCGAATAGCCCCGCAACCACCAGGAGCGAGTCGCCCGGCAAAAAGAAACCGACAGCCAGCCCAGTCTCGGCGAAAATAATGAACCAGAGAGCAAGATAGACCCAGTTACCAAAAATCCCGAGCAGCGTATCGATCAGGGCCTTCGGATTCAGATAATGCAGTAGATCCGATAGTGATTCCATAAATTCAATCGCTTTTCCAACCGTGCTCCCCTATTAACGGAACGAATGAACATCGTCCAAACTCCTCGTATTTAGGGCCTTTATCTGTAAGCGTGACCCGAACGAGCGTTTGCGATTTTTCTTCCCGGCCGACCGGCATTACAAGGCGGCCGCCCGGATCTAACTGCCGGACAAGCGTCTCGGGAACTCGCGGCCCGCCGGCCGCGACCAAAATCGCGTCAAACGGCGCATAAATTGGCCAACCGAGCGTCCCATCGGCCACTCGATACGAAATATTCCGAAACCCCATTGCCATTAACCTTGCCTTTGCCACTTCTGCTATTTCCCTAACACGCTCAATTGCGTAAATCTTTCGGGCTAAAAGTGAGAGTATCGCCGTTTGGTAGCCGGAACCGAAACCGATTTCCAGTACTCGCTCGCTGCCATTTAACTCCAGAAGTTCCGTCATCCGGGCGACGATAAAAGGCTGCGAAATCGTTTGTCCTGCAGCTAGCGGAAGCGCGTTATCTTTGTAAGCCTGTGCTTTGAGAGCCTCCGGTACAAATAGGTGCCGCGGTACTGACTGCATCGCCGCAAGCACGCGTTCGTCGCGGATTGAATATTGCGATCGCAGCTGCTCGACCATTCGCTGCCGAGGTATTTCGAATGCATCACCCGGGTTGTTCAACGAATTGGCCTTTGATGTGAAACCGTTCATAAAGAACTAAGGCGTCTTTGCCGCCGGCAATTCCTCCCATTTTTTCAATTCGTCCAGGACCGAGTAATTCGTCATATCGGCCCGCATCGGCGTAACCGAGACGAACCCCTCGTCAATTGCCTCGAAATCTGTTCCGCCTTCGGCACGGAAACCCTCGCGCACTTCGCCGATCCAATAATATGGCTTGCCACGCGGATCTATGTGCTCGCTGATGACTGGGCGAGCGGATTTGACTCCTTGCTTTGTAATCTTAATCCCTTTCGGAATGCCTTTGGGAACGTTTACGTTCAGTAGAGTAAATGGCGGCAATCCTTCAGCAAGAGCCTTCTCAGCGATGCGGCGAGCGACCCGCGCCGATTCATCGAAATCATAAGTCCGATTGGCAACAAGGCTGACTGCAATACCCGGAACACCTAGAATCGTTGCCTCGAGAGCGCCGGCTACCGTTCCGGAATATGTTGCGTCGTCGCCGAGGTTTGCACCGTGGTTGATTCCAGAGAGACAAATGTTGGGTCGCTTTTCGGGCGGAAGGATTTTATTCAGGGCGAGCGTTACGCAATCGGTCGGCGTGCCGTCGACAGTCCAATGATTCTCATCGACTTGACGAATTCGAAGCGGTCGGGCAAGAGTTAAACTATGCGAAGCTCCGCTTTGCTCGGAAGCCGGAGCGACGACGTAAACGTCTCCAATTTCGCGCATCGCCACTTCAAGAGCTTCGATCCCCTCGGAATGATAGCCATCATCATTTGTTATCAAAATAATCGGCTTTCGATTGTGCATTCGCGTTAATTGGCTGAAAAGGCAAGTATAAACCGCACAATCATTTTGCGACAAATCGGCCTGTTTGGATTTGTTCGGATGTAAGGCTGCCCGGTGTAAAGCTGCATTTTCGGATGGTTTAATTCAGCGACGGAGGACAAAAATAAAATGCGCGAAGCCGGAAGGCTCCACGCAGCCGAATCGCAAAATGAGTTCAACGCCTAGGCGTTCATCGGTTTTGCCCCGTTGGATCGCTGCTGGCGAACGCGGCGACGATTGCGCTTACGAGCATTGGCTGCCTTGAGTTTGCGCTTTTGGCTCGGAGGAATGAAATGCGCGTGTTTTTTGAGATCTTTTATAATCTCTTCGGAAATCACCTTTCGCTTGAAACGCCGGAGGGCATTTTCAATCGATTCATTCGGATTTACGACAATGTAAGCCATTTTCTGTTCTCACCTCCTATTGGCCGAAAATGCTCTGCGGCTGCACCTTGTTCTTCACCGCGGCTTTGTCCAAATCTTTTTCAATCGGGACAAATCGTTATTAAAACACTACCAGAGGCCAAAAGCAAACTTGACGCCTTAGGGTTGCTTTTGGCCTCTGGAAAGCTTAACAATAACCACTACTCTGCGACGGCGACCGATTTTTCGGCCTTTTTCTCGCGTTTGATGCCGCCGATCTGAACAAGCTTTTCGCCCTTTATCTGATTCTTTTCAAGGACCATTTGCTGATAAAGCTTTCGCATCATCTGCATTTCCTCAGCCGCCGTTTTCGGTCCTTCCATTTGCGGTTTGTTTGGCCGGGCGAGATCTACCTCGTTGAGAATCAGGTCGTGGGACTTATCGCCGAGTTCGACGTGTTTGCCCCGGGCAAATACCTCGTGGCGGCCGTGCTCCTTGTACCACTGCGCAACGGTTGCGTTTTGGTGCATATGCTCGATTATATTTCTCCAACCGATACCCGTATTATATGCACAGAAGCTGATTTCGCCTTCTTGCGTGCCGTATGGAATAATGCACATCTCCGTTCGGCGGAAGTCGTAGTTGAACAAATCCTGGAACCACATTCCGGCGATGAAAAGGAAGTTCCACGGATCCTTTCGCCGCTTTTCGATATCCTCAAAAGTCCTGTCCGGCCCGACCTTGCCATAGTCTTTACCTGTAAGGCCAAAGGACTTATCGAACTTTTTCAGGATTCCACCTAGTGTCAGGCTCTTCGGAGCGCCGTACGGATCGTAGTTTTTCAAAAGGGCAAGGCCCATCATAATGTTTGAGAACCACTTACCGCGATTCGTATCCGAAATGTGCTGCATATCGCGGACGAGTCCCTTGATATTCAGGAATTGCGGGACAGGTGCCATTTCCTTCGTGTACTTATTGACCATTACCGCCGTTCCAACTCCGCAGTTCGGATGGCAACCACAGCTCACCTGTCCCCATTCGGCCTCCGGTCCGTGTACCACGTCGGCAAAATCTGCAAATGCGCCCATTAGCGAAAGCGGGAACCAGTCGCGCGTCGGCTCGGTAATTCCGACCTGGTTTTTCACGTCGTGAGCAAGATGCGCTAGCGTGTATCGCTGCTGAAGGCGCCGCTGCTCGGTAATATGCTCATCGCGACCGGTGAACGAAACCGGTTGAAACGCGATAAAGGAGATTTTCTTTGGGTTCTCGAGAGCAAAACGAATAATCGACCCAACTTGGTCGTTGTTGATGTTGTTAACTAGTGTCGTGACGAGAATAATATCGACGCCCGCTTCATGCAGGTTATTAATCGCGCGCAATTTGACATCGAAAAGGTTGCCAATCTGACGGTGTGAGTTCGCGTCGTTACCGATGCCGTCAAACTGCAGGTAAACGAATCGAAGTCCCGCTTCGGCGGCGGCTCGGCAAAACTCCTTTGACTTCGCAAATTCGATACCGTTTGTCGCTGCCTGCACCGAGTTATAACCGACTTTGCGTGCGTAGCGAATCGCTTCGATGAAATGCGGGGAAAGCGTGGGTTCGCCGCCCGAGAACTGAACGGACATCTGACGCCGTGGCTTTATCTGGATGGCGTTGTCAAGAATTTCTTTTACGTCTTCGAGCGAGAGTTCATGCACGAATCCGACCTGGTTTGCGTCCATAAAGCATGGATCGCACATCATGTTGCATCGATTCGTGAGATCGATCGTTAAAACAGCACCGCGTCCGTATTTTATTGAAGACGAACCATGATTATGAAGTTTTTCATCATTATGTGCTTGTTGATCGCGGCCAGGGAAAAGGGACTCGATGTGCTTTAAAAATTCCGCATCGATCGCCATCAAATCTTCGAAATGGCCATGGATCGGACAATCTTTTATCATCCAGACCTGGCCGTCGCGTTCGATTATCTGTGCCTTGATCTCGCCGACCTTTTCATTGATCAAGGTCGAAACATCCCGTTTGCCGCTGATAATTTCCTCGCGAGCTTCAATTACGCAATTCGGACATAAACTGTCCGTCTGGCGGGGAAATCCAAGCGTCGGCTTTGATTTTTCCCAAGATTTGAGAATCGGTTTGTCCGACCATTTCGGAACAAACGACGGATTCGGCTTAAATTGGTTTACGGCCTTAATCAGATTAAATGCTCCCTTTGCAACGTACGTTAGGCCTTTTTCGAAATGCTTTATTGGTCTGGTCATAATTTTATTCTCGTCTTCAAAATACCGATAGCCACTATCTGCTCAAAATCTGCCATCGGAACTGGAAATCCAACTACTGAAACTTTCTACTGAAACTTTTTAACCGCAGAAATAAAAGCGATTTTTACGGTTTATTGAATGCGGCGCAAAAGCCTATGTTCACTAAACCGGTGTACGTTGCGTTCGGGAGGCAAATCACGTGCCCTGCTTTCCACGGTCGTTCGGATGCTCATCGGTCAGGATTTAGAGTGCAGTAAATCCTTGTTGCGCAGAGTTTACAAGCAATTGAGGAGTTATCAGGCTACGGTTTCAGTGATGCAGGCGTGTATCGTAATGCGACACGTGACTGGCTTACCATTGTAAGTGTATCATTGCGAAACATCCCATACGACTGCCCTCGGGTCGCTCTATCGAGGAAAGCGACGGCGGACGTAGAGTCGCGAAATCCAGAGAAGTCTTTAATGAAATGCTTAAGCCAGCGAATTTCCCCAAAAAACGGAAATTCGCATTCGCGGCGATAAGGCAAGAATCAAAAATGACTCAATATGTTGAGCACTTGTTCATTGCCGATCGTATCCATTGATGAATATTTTGGCGTGACCGGCGCTTAATGATTTACCTGAAGTCGTACCTCAATACGGGTAGCGTAAATCCAAGAAAAAAATATTCTTTTTTCGCTTAAATCGTCCTTTACATTGCTAAGCACTTATGTTATCGTTGCATCCGCTTAAAGGGATCAGGTAAGCAGTTTCAGAACCAGAGTCCAAAGATCTTCCAGAAACTTGAAACGACGAATCGAAGACGTACCGGTTGGGTTCGATACGGTCGGATGATTCGGGTCCAGTATGAGTATTCGGTTTGGCACATCCGGTTGGCGGGCAATCATCGCGGAGGAATTCACCTTTGAAAATGTTCGACGCGTGACGAACGCTATTTGTAGCTATTTGATAAATTCTGGTGCGGCAGCAATGCCTTTGGTTATTGCAAACGATACCCGATTTATGGGTGAAAAGTTCGGCACGCTGGCTGCTGAATTAGCCGCTCGAAAAGGCTTTAATGTATTGCTTTGTACGTCGCCAGCTCCGACGCCGGCGATTGCTTGGGCAATCCGACGCTATTGTGCCGCGGGCGCGTTGAACTTCACTGCGTCACACAATCCGCCGGAATATCAGGGCATAAAGTTTTCTACCGCAGATGGAGCGCCTGCCTTACCGGAAATTACGCGTCAAATTGAACAGCTAATTGCCACTGGCGAGGTTCCGGAAGATACCACCGGCGGTTCAATCGAAGTCTTCCACCCGCGAGACGGTTATTTGGCGGATCTTGGGACAAAGATTGATTTTTCCTTAATAGCAAAGGCTTCCGGCAGTTACGCATACGATCCGCTTTGGGGGACCGGACGTGGCTACCTCGATGAATCGTTGCAGGGGCAAAATCTTGAAGTTGAGACGATTCACGATTGGCGAGACGTGCTCTTTGGCGGACGTTCGCCCGAGCCGGCTGCTGACAAAATGGACGAACTTCGAGATGCGGTGCTCGCCGGAAATCGAACTCTCGGGCTTGCGACCGATGGCGATGCGGATCGCTTTGGCATTATCGATTCAAACGGCACATTTATTGAGGCAAACAAACTCATTGCTCTACTTGCCGACTACTTACTCGAAACTCGAGGAAAGAAGTTAGGCTTGGCCCGGAGCGTTGCGACGTCACATCTAATCGACCGCGTTGCCGAAACTCACAATGTCGAGCTATTTGAAACGCCGGTTGGGTTCAAATTCATCGGCGAGCTGATAAACGAAGGGAAAATAGTTCTCGGTGGAGAAGAATCGGCCGGGCTTTCCATTTACGGACATTATCCGGAAAAGGACGGAATTCTCGCCTGCCTGCTTGCTACTGAGGTCGTGGCCGCTCGCGGCGGTACGCTTTCCGATCAGCTCGAGAATCTTTACTCGCGGATTGGTCGCCTTGAATCGCGGCGAATTGGGGTAACGGTTAACTCAGACGTGTCGGCAAGGCTAGACGAAATTCTTGGGCGGATGCCCGACGAAATTGGGGGGCGGAAGATCGTGTCAATAAATCGTTTGGATGGCGTTAAATTCATTTTCACAGATGGAAGCTGGATTTTGATGCGGCCCTCTGGAACAGAGCCTGTTGTCAGAATCTACGCCGAAAGTGAATCTGCTGACGATTTGGAGGATTTGCTTGAGCAAGGTAAACGCTACCTACTCGGATAGATTATACGGGGCAAGGCGAAACAGTCCCCGAGGCCGCAAACTCGCGCCGCGGCAACCGGCGGGCACGAGAAACGCGCCTTCTCTTTTCGTATTCTTGATGCCACTGGCGCTGTCGCTGCTGATCGTCGGCTATGTGAATTACAGGGCTTATCGCGAATTTACGGATGAAAAGTGGCAAAACATTGATCTGGATCGGCAGATTGAAAATGCAACCCGACAAAATATCGAGCTTCAGGAGGAAATCTATTACCTAAAAAATGATCCTGCGACAATCGAAAATGAAGCAAAGCGATTTGGATTGATGCGGGAGAAAGAAAAATTTTTCCCTGCCGGTGAAGCAGATGAAGCGGAGAAATCTGCCAGCCGGCAAAGACCAACCCGATAAAAACTGCCTTTTGCCTATCAACTCCGCATTGCCTACAGAAAACCTTCCCAGAATGCAGCGGCTCCGGTTTCCCGAACCGGGGCCGCAACTCCTTAGACACGTCGATTCTCGGCGCAATTGACTTTCTATTCGTAAAACGAAATAATTTGCGTTCGTTCTATTGAAAACAAAGGCTTCGGTGCCGCATGTATGCGGCCAGGAGGGGAAGCGGGTGAAAATCCCGCGCGATCGCGTCACCGTGAATCACCGAAAGGCGTTCAAACTAAAAGTTAGACTCCTTCGGGGAGCCAGCCGGACCGCCTCGCCGAAGTATTTGCCAATCGTCGGTTTCGCGTCAAAACCACGACGGCACGCTTAAAGGGAAGTTAAGACATTGAGGAACGGCTTCCATTTGCGGCAAGGTGGATTAGCGCGTTTGCCGTAAATGGAAGCCTTTATGATTGTTGGTAATTTTTCGGGTCGATTCAAATCTGCTACGGCGCTATTGCTGACGATGGCGGCGGCCGGTATTTTTGCCTGCTCTTCGGGCGGGCGTGAACAAAACAAAGCAAAGCGGACTTTTACGGATGATTTAGGCCGCAAGGTCGAGGTCGCTAATGTAGTCGACCGTGCCATTTCTCTAGCTCCGAGCGTTACAGAATCCGTTTTTGCAGCCGGTGCGGGCCGCAAGCTGGTCGGCGTCACGACCTATTGCAACTATCCACCCGAAGCGCGACAAATAGCTCGCGTTGGCGATACGCAGGCTCCGAGCATTGAGACGATTGTTGCTTTACGTCCGGATTTAGTGCTGATTTCCACCGCGTCGCAACTGCAGGGGACGCTTCCTCAGATCGAGCGCCAAAATATTCCGGTTTTTGTCGCGGATCCAAAAAACCTCGAGCAAATCGCTCAGAATCTACGAACATTTGGTCAAATGTTTTCCACCGAAGCGATAGCAGATCAAGCCGCGCAACAATTAGAGTCGGCAAAGCAATTGGTCGTCGAAAAAGTTCGCGATTTGCCGAGGCCGCGCGTGTTCGTTCAAATTTCGCGTGAACCGCTATTTACCGTCGGTGCGGATTCATATTTGATCGACGTCGTCGAAAAGGCTGGTGGTGAGGTAGTCACGAAACAGATTCCAACCGCTTATCCGAAAATCAGCCGTGAAACCGCGGTTTCGCTTCAGCCGGATGTGATCATCTTGTCAACGAGTGAGGACAACGGCGAGCCAAACGACGTATTTCGCGATTCTCCTGCGGTCAAAGCCGGAAGGGTCTATCGTTTCGACGCGGACATTCTTTCCCGGCCCGGTCCGCGCCTGATTTTGGCGCTAGCGGATATCGCAAAGGCGCTGCATCCGGGAATCGAAATCTGATGAAAGGTGATTTTCGCTTCGAAAAAATGCTGAAAATCTTTGTGGTTTCGTGCCTTTTACTTGCGATCGCAATTGCGATTGGGCTTATTGCGGGAAGCGAGCCAATCGATGTTTTTTCGATGGGTGAGTTAGAGCGCACGATTTTGTTCGATATAAGACTTCCGCGCGTTTTGCTGTCGGCGACGGTCGGTGCAAGTCTTGCAATTTCCGGCGCCGCGTTGCAGGCGCTTTTGCGCAACCCGCTCGCCGAGCCGTATCTGCTTGGAGTTTCGAATGGCGCGGCTCTCGGCACCTTACTCGGGTTGGTATTTCTTGAAAGCGTTCCACTCTCGCGACCGATACTGGCATTTGCCGGAGCTGCAATGGCGACCGTGATCGTTTATCGGATTGCAAAAAGTCGCGCGGGAATGACCGCGGAGCGTTTAGTCCTTGCTGGCGTCATCATTACTACCTTTTTTTCATCGCTGATTATTTTGCTTACCAGTGTTCTCGATGCGGCGCGGCTTCGCGGTTTTACGTTTTGGTTGCTTGGCGATTTGTCTCAGGCGACTCATTGGAACGTAGTTCTGACGTTTACTTCGCTGGCTGCGGGAGGTCTCCTACTGATTTCGCAATCGCGGGCACTTAATCTAATGATGATCGGCGATCGGGACGCTCTGGATCTCGGCGTGGAAACGGCTCGCGTTCGCCTTGTAGTATTTGCGTCTGCGAGTTTGCTTGTCGGCGCTGCCGTCGCAGCGGGCGGCTCGGTTGGCTATGTCGGATTGACCGTTCCTCATTTGGTAAGGCTTGCCAGCGGCAGTGACAATCGGTTTGTTTTACCGATGTCTTTGTTTTCGGGGGCCGCATTTGTGGTTTTGGCTGATACGGTTGCACGGGTTGCGATTTCACCTCGTGAACTGCCGGTCGGAGCAATCACGGCTATCGTCGGCGCGCCGATTTTTATTTATTTGCTCAGAAAATGATGAGCGATCGTAAAGAGCCAAAATACGCTGTTGAATGTGCGGTAAAGGCTAGCGGAGTTGCTGTCTGCTATGATTCTCGCTCTGCGCTGAGTGATGTCGCATTCGAACTCGAAACAGGAAATGTTCTTGCGATACTTGGGCCGAACGGAGCCGGGAAAACATCGCTACTACGTGCGATTAATCGCACGGCGCCTCTTTCAGGAGGAAGCATATCGATATTCGGGCGGGACATCCAGCAGCTTTCAAGAAGGGAAATTGCATCACTTGTCGCAGTCGTTGCTCAAGAGAACGAGACGAAGTTTCCGGTTTCAGTAATGGAATATGTTCTTGGAGGGCGTTTTGCTCATCAGCCCGGTTTCGGGCTTGACAGCGAAAAGGACCTTGCAGTAGCACGTGATGCACTAGGCCGATGTAAACTTTGTGGTTTCGAGCGTCGGCTAATGAACGAATTATCGGGCGGTGAACGTCAGCGAGCGGTCCTTGCCCGAGCGCTCGCAAGCGAGGCTCGTCTTCTTTTGCTCGATGAACCATCGGCAAATCTTGATCCCGGTAACCAAGGCGTTATTTTTCAACTTGTTCGTTCGCGAGCCGAAGAATGCGGCGGCTCGGCTATTGTGATTACCCACGACCCGAACCTTGCGGCACAATTTGCGGATCGCATTCTGTTGCTGCAAAGCGGTCGCGTTTTCGCCGAAGGGCGGCCGGAAAGCGTTTTAACTTCTGAATCGATCAGAGCTGTTTACGGCATCGATGCAATCGTCGATAAACATCCGATCAACGGTAAACCGCGAATAACTGCGGTTTACTAAGCGGAGAAGTAGGGGCGGAGCGAAATTCGGCGCATCCGCCGTGTTTGACAAATGAGGCGAAGGAACACCGGTGGAAGTCCGGGGCTGCCCACGCAACCGTGAGCCGACGTAAAACGCGTCGGTGGAGCCGGGAACTTTGCGTATTTGTCTGGGCTTTGAACCGTCCTGCGTTGGGCAGGAAAGGAGAAAAAATGAGGAAAATTATTTTCATATTTTTAAGTATGGTACTTGGATTAACTCTTAGTGTGTTTGGACAAAATCGGACGATAGAAGGCCGCGTTCTCGATTCTAAGGGTCCGGTCGCCGGTGCGGAGGTCATTTTGAAAAGCGGACTCACTAACTGGCCAATTCAAACAACTGTTTCGGATAAGGAAGGTAAATTTCGATTTTCAGCTGTCGGGGCTGATTTTGTCATTGAAGCGCGGTTAACCCGAGGCGGATTGCAGTACTCGGCGAAGGTCGAGGTGGCCTCCGGCGGACCTGTCGAATTAACTTTACAGCCAGCAAATCTAATACATGAAACAGTGACAATTTCTGCCGATTCGGAGCAGGCCATCGAAAATGTTTCAAAATCAGTGAATTCAATTCAGGCAATTGAGTTGAGAGAGCGTGCCGATATTACGCTTGTCGATTCGCTCCGAGTTGTGCCGGGGTTGCGAATTCAGCAACTCGGTGGATTCGGCCGCCTGGCGACGATTAAATCGCGCGGACTGCGGAACCAAGATACAGCAATTCTGATCGATGGGTTTCGGCTCCGCGATGCATCGGCGATTACGGGAGATGCGTCTCCATTTATCGGAGACATTACGTTAACCTCAGTGAGTGAAATAGAGATTTTGCGTGGTCCGGGATCGTCGCTTTACGGCACTAACGCAATTGGCGGGACGATCGATTTCCGCACGCCGAGCCCTTCACCCGGATTTCACGGACAAATCTCGGCCGCGGCCGGCGGTCTCGGTCTCGGCAGATTCCGGGTAAACCTTTCTGATGCGACAGAAAGTGGCAGATTCGGATACACGCTTGGAATCGCGAGGACTGCTTTCACAAAAGGTATCGATGGAAATGACAACGCGGATAACACAAACTTTCAGTCGAAAGTAGAGTTTAGGCCGGATCCTGCTTCGCTGCTTTCCGTCCGATTTTTTTTATCCGACGCGTTTGTCCGGCTGAATTCAAATCCGGATACACTCGGCGCTCTACCACCGACAAATCGGACAATCATCGATGCACGACCGAGAATAACGTTTTTGCCGGACGCTGATGACCCAGACGATAGACAGTATTCACAGTTTTTCAATGGTCAGATTGTTTACACGCGGGCTATCAACGAGCGATTCGCTTTCCGTGCAGCTTACAGCGGGCTTTCAACGCGCCGAAGAAATTTAACGGGCCCACTTGGCGTCGGCTTTCAAAGTGCATCCACGAGTATTTTTGATGGCAACGTGCAGACGGTCAATGCTGCTTTCGATATTTCTCTCAATCGCAACCAGAATATCCGGATCGGATATGAATTTGAAAATGAGAGATTTGAAAACCGCGGGCTAACGCCGAGCGGAACCGGCAATTTCTCGACGAGCGTTTCGCAGCGTTCCGACACATTGTTTGCCCAGGATCAACTGAATTTTTTCGGCGGCCGGTTGCAACTTGCAGGAGGCGTTCGAGCTCAGCGATTCAGGCTCGGCGACCCGGTATTTAGTCTATCAAACGCGCCGTATAGCGGTGTGGTTACCAAAAATCCTCCGTCTGCACTAACGTTCGATGGCGCCGGCTCGTATTTCATTCGCTCGTCGCGAACGAAGCTGCGTGCTCACTTCGGTACAGGATATCGGGTTGCGTCGCTTTTTGAGCGGTTCGGTACATTTTTCAGTACCTTTTTTGGCCCATCCTTCGTAGCGCTTGGCGACCCAGAATTGAAGCCCGAAAAAACGGCTGCGTTTGATACAGGGATCGACCAGTTTTTCTTTTCGGGACGTGCGGTAATTTCGGCGGTTTATTTTTACAATCGCCTGATAGACACGATCGGATTCGGGAATGTTGTTCGGAGTATCGGCTCTACCTCGCGACCATTCGGTGGCTACGTTAACCAGAAAGGCGGCATTGCTCGAGGCGGCGAAGTTTCGCTTCGGGTTCAAACGCTTCGCGGTACGGATTTGTTTGCGAGCTACACATATACCAATAGCGACCAACGCCAGCCGCAGGTTTCCGGTAGCGGAGTCATCAGAACGCTTGGCATCCCGAATAACGCCTTCACGCTTTCTGCAACGCAGCGGCTGGGCAATTTTTGGGTGAATTTCGACTTCAATGCGGAATCGTCGTATCTTGCACCGATATTTAGTAACTCGGTGTTTTCGACGTTCATTTACCGCTTTAAGGGAAACCGGCGCGGTGATTTGACCGCGGGATATACTTTTCCGCTTCGCGGCGAACGATTTAACGTTCGATTGCATGGTACGGTCGAAAACGTATTCGGTTACGAATATTTCGAGAACGGATTCAAAACGATTGGCCGTACGGCTCGTGCCGGCGTGAGTTTTTTGTTCTAAGGCTCGATTGCGGCCCTGCTCAAAGTATTCGGGTAGGGCCGTAAAAGAAAATGAACGGCCTTTGGCGATGTTGTGTTAGAATCTTGATGTTCACTGCTAAAACGGAGGTGCAGACAAATGAATCGCAAGTTTTGTTCGGCCTTTAGTTTTCTTTTAGTTATTCTGGCATTCTCCGGAATTGGTTTAGGACAAACGAAGACAGTAACAAATGCGGATCTCGAAAAATTCAGGCAACGACGGCTGGACGCAGAGAAAGACCTCCAGGAATTTTATCGCCGATTAGGGCTTTCTCCTGAAGAAATTGCAAAACGCGAAGCTGCCGAGGCGAAAGAGCGCGAAGATCTTTCATTTAAATTGCGTCAGCTACGGCTCGAACGCGAACAAGCGGAAGCTAAAGTCGAGCGGCTTTACTTACCGCAGGTAAATGTTTTCCTCCCGCAAAGCCGCGGGATTGATTATGCCGCGTTCTTTCTCTATGGCAATCGGCTCTATACAAATCCGCCTGTGTGGTACCGGCCGTACGATGACGGGGTCCAATACCGCGTTACGCCTTTCGGAATAATTTATGAGCCTGGGGGCTATTCCAGTAATGTCTGGCCGCCGCCACGCCCATATCCGCAACCGCCAATGCGACCGACTCCACGATAGCCGTGCAGCAACAGTGGAATTGAATTATACTTTGACGCGGATTATCATCGGGATAATTCGCTTTTTTTTATGAAGGACGGTTGGGAAGCTGTAATCGGCATGGAAATCCATGCCCAGTTGGCTACGAAAACAAAAATTTTCTGCGGCTGCGCGGTAGACTCCGGCGGCGAGCCAAATTCGCGTACCTGTCCCGTGTGTCTCGGCTTGCCGGGAGCTTTGCCTGTTTTGAACCGACATGTCGTCGAGCTCGCGGCAAGAGCGGCTCTCGCTCTGGGCCTTGAAATACAGGAGCAATCAATTTTTGCCCGGAAAAATTATTTTTACCCTGACCTACCTAAGGGCTACCAAATATCGCAGTACGACCAGCCATTTTCGGCAAATGGTCGACTGACGATAATGACTGCAGAACGGGACGATCACGGACACGCACGCGATTGGCATCCGATGACAGTCCACATTGCAAGAATGCACCTCGAAGAAGATGCGGGAAAGAACGTCCACGAAGGTTTGCCGGAGGTCGATAGGTTCTCATACATAGATTTGAATCGCGCTGGCACGGCGCTTGCGGAAATCGTCACGGCTCCGGATTTTCGAACTTCCTGGCAGGCGTACGATTACGTAAACCATATTCGCCGTGCTCTTGAGTGGGTCGGCGCGAGCGATGCGGATATGGAGAAGGGAAATCTCCGCTGCGAAGCAAATGTCTCAGTCCGAAAGCGCGGCGAGGCGAGATTCAACAATAAGGTCGAATTGAAAAACCTGAATTCCGTCCGATTCATGCAAAAGGCGATCGAATTTGAAATAGATAGGCAAATTGCCGTCTACGAATCCGGAGGCGAGATTTCACAGGAAACACGGCTCTGGGACGAGAAGAGTAATTGCACACGAGTAATGCGGAGCAAGGAGGACGCTCACGATTACAGATATTTCCCCGAGCCGGATCTGCAACCATTGCGCATATCGCGCGGATTCATTGAAGAGATCAGCCGCTCGATGCCCGAATTGCCCGACCAGATGCGGTCGCGATTTATCGAAGCTTACGGCCTTAATTTTGCGGACGCCTCCCAGATCGTATCCGATCGGAGCTTTGCGGAATTTTACGAAACCGTCGCACGGCGGACCGGCAACCCCAAACTTGCGGCAAACTGGGTCTTGGGTGAATTCACTCGATTGTTGAACGACGGCGGATTGACGGCAAGAGAGAGCTCCGTCTCTCCGGAAGATTTGGCTGAACTTTTGCAAATCCTCGCATCGGGCAAAATCAATAACAATCAGGCAAAAGAAGTCTTAGCTGAAATGTTCGCAACCGCTAACGCAGCGCCGAAAATTATAGCGGAAAAAGGCTACGAGCAAATTTCAGACCCGGCGGAGATTGCTCGAATAGTCGAGCAAATAATAGCCCAAAATCCAAAACAGGTTGAAGCTTATCGTGGTGGAAACGAAAAACTTTTTGGATTTTTCGTCGGACAGGTAATGAAAGCTTCCGGCGGGAAGGCCAATCCGACGATTGTTAACCAGCAGTTGAAATCAATGCTCGGTTGAAAAATGTATGCGGCAGCGCCTTTGAAAAAGAGAATTTCATCGGGTTGCTAACGGATGCGATTCCTGATCGTCCAAGTCTTCGTGTTGTTTTTTGGCGTGGCAGTATTTTGTCAACAGCCGCAGGGCACTCCCGTGCCACAATCCTCGCCGGTGCCGCAGGCATCGCCTATGCCCAGAGTTTCAAGTCAAAATCCAAATAGTGGTGTTGCACCTGAAGATCCTCGTATCCTAACGCCTCCATTTATGAACTCGATCGGAGATAGCGATCGGCTCGCGTCTCGAATGATTGCTCTGCGGCAATTCACGACCCAGCTTTACCGCAAACCGACGAGCCGCGAATTGAAGGCCGTCGAACCGAATTCAAAATGGAAGAAAATCTATTCTTTCGTAAGCGAGAGAAATGGCGGTATCATACGCTTATTGCCCGACTTAGGCTGTGCGCGTAACCTGCGAGTAGTTCAAGCGAGCGAGGAATGTATAAAGTTAACAATGCCGGGCGCGGCAAATTCCTATTCGTTCAGAACGCGAAGCTATCGCATTAAACGACTCGCGGATATTGCGCTCGATGGCGAATATATTTCTCTACCTGGTAGTTTTATGAATGCCGCAATTGCGGAACTGCCGGACACGGAAATTCAGGACGTCGACTTACAGTCGATGGCAATATCGAAACTTGCCGCAATCCCGCTCGCCTCGAATTATGAGCAAATTGCTGTGATTCAAGCTCGGATCGAAGGCGGCAATGAGTACGATGGCCTGCGAGTTTCAACTCGCGCAGCCGTTCGTGTCGGCGCGACGTATGCCTATCGCGGTATTGCTTACCGTGGGCAGATAGCGCGTTCAGCGGCCGGCATCGTTTACAACGAGCTCGATTTTGATAAACGCCGTGATGTAATTGCAGTATTCAAGATCGTTGAGGTAGCGGACGATCGCAGCGTGACTATTGTTTACCGAATTTTGACGGAGACGGCGGCGCCGAAAATAAAAACGCGAAAAGCGAGCCAGGGCTCAGAATTGGAAGACAGGATCAAGTAATTATGAATTTAATCGATAAGTTTGCCGTGATAACCGGCGCAACTCGAGGGATCGGATTTGCAGCCGCAAAGCTGCTGGCAACCGAAGGTGCGTCGGTTTTTATTTGTGGCCGTAGCCGCAAATCAGTAAACGAATCGGTAGCGCAACTATCGCGATTTGGACGGGTAGAGGGCGAAGTGTGCGACGTGCGCAGCGAAGATCAGGTGCGGTTGATGATAGCCGAGGCGGAGCGCCGATTCGGTGGGATCGATATATTGATCAACAATGCCGGCATCGGATACTTTGGTAAGACGATCGAGGAAATGACAGGCGACGAATTTCGAGAGACGCTTGAGACAAATCTTTTTGGTGTTTTTTACGCTTGCCATTATGCGATTGGGTCAATGCGTCGTCGCGGCGGCGGTTATATTATCAATATTTCGTCACTTGCAGGTCAAAATCCTCATCCCAAAATGGCCGCATACAACGCATCGAAATTCGGTTTGAACGGATTTAGCGAAGCGCTGATGCAGGAAGTCAGGCATGACAATATAAAGGTCAGCTACATTTGTCCGGGGAGCGTGAATACCGGTTTCGGCAATGGCCAACCGGACGCGTCAAATTCGTGGCAGCTTCAACCGGAAGATATTGCAAAAGTGGTGATCGATTTGCTTACAATGCCGGATCGCGCACTAGCGAGCAAAATCGAGATCCGACCAAGCAAGCCGCCAGTTAAATAGGTTTCGCGAGCTCACGGATTAGCGCGATCAGTTCGTTGTCGTTAAATGGCTTTGTCAGATACTCAGAGGCGCCGCAATCTTTAGCACGTTGCTGATGTTTTAGGGCCGAACGCGAAGTTATCATTACGACTGGAATAGACGCATAAGCGTTCGTTCTTCGGAGTAGCGAGCAAAGCTCGTAACCATTCATCCTTGGCATTTCGACGTCCGTTAAAACTACGGCGGGCTTTCGGCCGACTAATTTGAGTTGCTCGAGTGCATCGAGTCCATCCTTTGCACAAACGGCCCTCCAGCCGGCCGATTCTACTACCCGCTTTGTCATATGGCGGACGCTCGGACTGTCGTCAACGATTAAAACCGTCAAATTGTCGTTGGCGACAAAATTCGGCTTTACCTCTGGAATGTCTTTTTTTTTCGAATCTAACTTCGATTTCAGAAAATTTGGCAAATCGAGGATCGGAACAAGCCGACCAATGCCGATGATTGCCGCGCCGAGCAGTTCGCGTATATTTGAAATCGGCTCCATCAATGGCTTTATCACAACCTCTTCAGTGCGAAGGACCTCATCGACGCCGATCGCATAATCGCGACCTCGATTTTCCGCGATTATAAAAACCGATCGGGACTTGTCGTCGGCTAGCCAACGGCCCGTAAGTGCATCCCCTAAGGCGACCGCCGGCACCTTTCCACCTAGTGTTTCAACTACCGTTTCTGTGCTCGATTCGACGAGGCGTTCATCTGGACCGCAAATTCTCTTGATCTGTTTGAGCGGAATGGCAACAGTTTGTCCGCTTGCACTGACAAGTAGGACGCGCGTGACAGCAAGTTTCAGCGGCATCCAGAGAGTAAAGCGTGTGCCCCGCTGCGGAGAGCTTTCAATCGCAATCGATCCTTTCCGCGATTCGACGCTTTGTTTGACGATACTCATTCCGACGCCACGGCCTGCATTTAAGTTTAATTTTTCAGCCGTTGTGAGCCCGGGCAGAAATACGAGTTCTAGAGCATCTTCTTCGGAAAGCAGAGCTGCGTCTTCCGGAGTGAGAAGACCAAGCGCAACGGCTTTAGATTTTAGTGCCCCCGAGCAAATACCTCGACCATCGTCGCTGACACTAAGAACAATGTGAGTTTCTTGGTTTACAAGTGAAATCTCGATAAAGCCTGTTTCTGGCTTTCCAAGAAGGCGGCGAACCTCGGGAGTTTCGATCCCGTGTGCGACTGCATTTTTGAGCAAATGTATCAATGGCTCGATCAGAGAATCGAGGATTTGAGTGTCAACTTTGATCTTTTCATTTTCAATTGTTAGTTGCGCGGCCTTGCCTTCCTCATCGCAGGTGACCCGAACCGCTCGCTGTAGTCGCGCTGCTAGCGATCCGAATTCAACCATCCGAATGCGTATAAGTTTGTCCTGCAATTCATCGACGAGACGGCGTTGTTCCTCAAAGTGAGCTTCGAGATTACCGCGGATGACATCGAGAGCAGACGTTACTGAAAACGCGTCGCCTGCGGTCTCGATAAGTTCGCGTGTAGTTTGATGAAAGGCAGTGTATCGGTCGAATTCTAGGTCGTCGAAATCACTGCTCAGCGTGGGATTGAGGAAGCTGGATCGGTCTCGGCCAATCGAAGCCGGCGGAAAGTCGGACGAAAGCATTGAGGTTTCAAAATCGATTTCGAGTTTGCTGCTCGTTGCTTGCAAACGACGAGTTGTGTTGCCCAATTCTTCGACTTGACGCTCTAAATCCTTTAACTGCTGCTCGTAAAACGACCGGCCAATTAACATTTCACGAACGATCCGAACGACTTCATCAAGACCCGACAGTGAGATGCGCACGATCGATCGAGCCTCTGCAGGACGTGTCGATTGTGATTGCTGCGGCCGAGCATCGAAAAAAAGTTCTCTTATTGCCGGAATTATATTTGTTCGGTCTTTCGGCGGCGAAATGCATTCGTCAGTCGGGGCGCCGGAATCTCCAATGTGCATTTCCGCAACGGACGCAGCAGTTTTCGAAAGTTGATTTTTTGCCTCGGCAAATCGATGCGAAAGTGAGCAGATTCGACTCTCGATTTCGGATGTCTTATTACCTTTGACGAGGTCGCGAAGGCATTGTGCGGCATCGCGAAGGAGATCCAGTACTGTGTCGCTGGATTTTGTGTCGGATTCGCTGATCGAATCGAGTAGGTCTTCGATTTTGTGGGCTATTTCAGATAATTGTCTTAGACCGACAATTCCGGCCGAGCCCTTAAATGTGTGAGCATTGCGGCGGATTTCCCAAAGAGCTTCGCTGTTTCCGGCATCCTCGATCAATTTTTCAATGCCGTTCTCGATATTTTGAAGGAGCTGTTCGGCCTCTTCCGCAAAGACCTCGAGTAAGTCGTCATCCACGACAAAGCGATCCGGTGCTGCCGGGCGGGGCTCTTCGTTTACCCGCTCCTGCAAATCCGGCGTGGAAGTTACCTTTTTTGTTTCCGATTGCGGTCGCCCAGCTTCGATCAAACCGAACGACTGATCAATAAAATCATCAATGTCGAGCGCGAGGTTTTCATCGTCAGGGCTTGCTTTCAAAAGTAGACTTTCAAGGGTGGCGACGAAATCCAGCGATTGATTAACAAGCGATGTGCGATCGCGCGGTTCGGCCTCGCTCGTTGCCTCAATGCTTTTTGCGGCCGATTCCGCGATTTCGGAAATCTCTGTTAATTCAAGGATTGAGGCGGATTCGGCTATTTCGCGTATTCGATCTGTAGCTTCTTTCAGGTCGGAAGCAGCGTCGCTCGTTCCCGCAAGAAAAAGCAACGCCCGGCGTACATCCGCCAGATGAGTTGTTGCTTCGTCAACGAATGCGGGATAGAGGTGCACGTCCATAAAAGTGCTAGTAGAGCATTTCGTTTCTGGGATTGTCAGTGTTTGCAGGCATTCGATTGGCTTCGGCTGGCAACTTGAACGGTGCGATTGCGTTTCGAAGTTCCTGAGATAGTTCTACGAGCGATCGTACCGAAGCCGCGGCTCGTTTCGAGCCGCTTCGGACAAGGGCTGTAACCTCTGAAATTCCAGACATCGCATTTGCAATGTCGGTAGAGGTTCGGACCGAAATGTCCGACGACGAGGAGATCTTTTTCACAAGTTCCGAGAGCTGCTGAGCAGTTCGCTTGAGTTCTGTCAGTGATCGGCCTGCTTTGTCGGCTAGAGAAGATCCAGTGATAACTTCCTGAATCGTCTCTTCCATTGATGCAAGGACTTCCTTTGTTTCGAGATTTATCGTCTGCGTCAAGTGCGAGATCTGCATCGTAAGACGGTTCGATTGCTCGGCAAGGCGTTCGACCTCTTCGGCGACAAGGCCAAATCCTTTCGTCTCATTACTATCGGCGGCAGCTCGCAGTGACGCATTCAGTGCCAAGAGACCGGTGCGGTCGGAGAGGTCATCAATTAGTTCGGTGATTTGCCCGATTTCCTGTGCCCGCTCGCCAAGTTTCTTAATTCGTTTCGCAGTTTCTTGGACTCTATTACGTATCGAAGTCAACGAGTGAATGTTGTCGTCCGAAGCTTTGATACCATTTTGAGCGCTTCGAAGCGCATCGGCGGCAACTTTTGAAGACTCAATCGCTGCATCCAAAATCCCTTGGATTTGTTGGGTCATTTGGCTAATTGCTGCCGTCGTCCGCGATATTTGCGACGCTTGCGCGATGCTGCCCTCTGCGAGCTGCTCGGTAGTTTGATTGATTGAGGCGGCGGAGGCAGATATTTGCAGCGTCACGTCTTTTACCTGACGAATCAACGAATACAGGCTTGTAGTCATTTTGTTGAATGCGGCGGCGATTTCACCAGTCACTTCCGGACCGACTTCAGCCCGAACCGTTAGATCGCCAGCGGCAACCGCGGAAACTTCGTTCAGTAACGTGACGATCGAGCGCTGCAGGAGATCGCGCGAAGCTTTCGTACCGAGCGTTGATCTCAAGCTTTCGTTGAGCGTAGCGAAAGCTGTCCCTAGCATATCAGCCTCGGATCGCAGCGGGACCGATCTTGCCGTGCCGCTCGCAGCAATTTCAATTGCAATTTGAGCATTGGCGGCAATATAGTCGGAGATTGCCTTCAGCGACTGTTGAAGTTCTCCATCGCCGGAGTCGCGAATCGCTTCGCCATTTGCAAGGCCACGGGCAAGTCGGACCGAAGCGTCAATTTCGCGCGTCTTTGCCCGGTCGCTGATCAAAAGCGAAGTTAAACCGGCGAGGCCAAGAATCACGGACAATATGACGACGACTGTTGAAAGTGTTCGACTTTCAGCCGCCAGAGAGACAAAAGCCGCAGCGAGCAACGCGACGAAGGCTATTGTCGCGAGCAGCTTTGAAAGCAATGAAAATGAAAAAGTGCGGCTGGTCATTTTTACGCAATGTCGCTTAATTCCGCGCGCGGTTCGAGGTCTGCCCGCGTTCCAACTTCTGCTTCTGATAATCGACGCTGCCATTGACCGACGCCGACAGTGGTGAGCTAGCGATCTGCTGGCGCATTTCAGAAAGAATCCCGGTTGCCGTCTGCAAGTTTGTATCGGCCCTCTCGATTAGCGATTGCTCCAGATCAAAATCTGAAAGTATCTCGACAGCAGATAGCAATTTATTGACCTCGTCAACCGCTTCGACGGACGCGGCATCGATTCGGCGAAATATCCCTTGGATTTGCTGAAAGGATTTTAGAGTGTCCTCTCGGTACGTCGATTCGACAGCTACCTTACGGATTGTATCGGCGAGGGCGTCGTTCGCGGCCGTCAGAACGTTTTCCAGATCTGCGATCTCGGCCGAAAGCGATTCATACAACGACGACAGCTCGGCGCTTAGCTTACTGCTTCGATCGGACAGCAGGCTCAATTCATCGACGATGATCTCGACTGCGCTTGCTGCGATTTCGGAATCCTGAATGGTCGTATTCAGCGCGATCAAATTTGCGCGACGCGCCATTTCACTTGCGCTACGCGCAAAGACCGGCAAGTCAGCTGACCGATCGCGAAACTTTCGAATTTTTCGGGAAACTTCCTGAACACGATTTTTCAGACTGGCGAGTCTGTTGGAAAGAAGTAAATTCGTTGAATCAGAAGTGACGAAGACCTCATTTTGATTTTCCGAGTCGAAAATCTCGGAAAGTTGCGCAACCGAGGCTCGTAACTTAATCGCTGCGCTGCTACCGAGAGCGGAACCTATACCAGCAGCACGCATTTCCCGCCTTGCAAGTGCTTCGTTGATTAAGCCGCGTGCCTCAGAGATTGAGTCTGAGACCCGAGAGCCTGAGAGTTTAGCCTCCTGAATCGCTCGCATCAGCGAAGACGCGAGGAATTCTAGCGCCTCTGCGATTACAGCTAGTTTCGCGTTTGTTGCGCGAAAGTTCAGATCGAGATGCATTTGTCGAGCCTCGGCGGCCTCGATCGAAAGCGCGGCAACCGCATTCGTCAGTTCGTCCAGTTCGTGTTTAGCGGTGATGGAATCCGTTACTTTTGATACGAGTTTCTGAAACGAAACGCTTAGCCGGTCGGCGTTTTCCAGCGGGATAAACGCGGTTTCCGTGCGACCCGCAGCGACATCATCCATCAGGTTGATTAGGTTTTGCATTTGCCTACTACTTCGCTGGAGGACGTTTAACAGTTCATCCGTTTCGGCCGACCCCGTCGTTGAAGGCAGGGCCGCTGACGGGCTTCGCTCAAGGCTGCGGGCGAGGAGCGTTAAGGTTTCAACTGGCCGAATTATTTCGGTCGAAAGCCATAAACCGAATGCAATCGTTAGGATTGCCATCGCGAAGATCGACGAGGCAATTGCGGTTGCCGGCGAGATTAGCATTGAGGAAAATGCGAGGTAGGAGCCGAGGCCGATCGCGCAATTCAAGATTGCGAGTGCGATAGAGGCAAGTCTTATTCGTCCCTTCAACGAGTTGAAAAATGAATCGGCCGGAGTTTTTTTCGTTACAGTATGCGGCATGCTCGCTAACGGGAATGTGAGAGTATTCTGGGCAGTTTCCGGTGGTCGACGATCTCGATTGGGGGCTTGTGTGACTTGGTGCGGCCAACGATGCAGGGCGATTCACTTTCATCAACTGCTTCAACATCGACCGCTTGAATAGTAGAGACCTCTTCTATTCGATCGATCGCGAAAGCAATCGGCAGCGATTCTCCGGGCTGCATCGGATGCAGGATGATATATTTTGCCTTTGAAACGTGAGCGGAAGAAACCTCTCCAACGGCAGCGGCTAAATCGATAACTGCTACGATTTCTCCACGCAAAGGAGCAATACCGGTGAGAAAATCCGAGCCGAAGGAAATTGGAGTAATTTCGGGCGGCACGGTTACTTCCATTACAGCAGAAGCAACGATGCCGAAACGGCGCCCTCCGATGATAAAGCGTAATATGCGTGCTTGTAGCTCTGCGGAAGTCGCAGGAGCCCGGGCGAGTTCAACGATCGATTGTTTTTCTGCAATCTCAGGCTCCATAACCCGTAGTTTCCAGATCAAAGCTGACTAAACATTTTGGCCGTTTTGCCCATTTAGGTAGGATTCGATTACTTTCATAAGCGTCTCCGGGCCAAACGGTTTGGTGATGTATCCGGTTGTTCCTGCCATTTTGCCGCGAACTTTATCGAAGAAGCTGTCTTTTCCGGAAATCATAATTACGGGAGTGTTTTTTGTTGAATCCATTCCACGAATAGCCTTGCAGACTTGGTAGCCGTCCATCCGCGGCATCGATATGTCGAGTAGAATTAGGTCCGGAGTATTTGTTTTTAACATCTCGAGCGCTTCTATTCCGTCGGCGGCGGTCAAGACAATGTAGCCACTTTTTTCGAGTTTTCCGGCGATAAGCTTTCGAACTGTAGCGCTGTCGTCTACGACTAAGACTGACTTTGGCTTTGCCGACGCCACGCGGACGTTTTCTTGCTGCGATATTTCCTCCAGCCGGACAAAAAGTGAATCTACCTGCCTAGCAAGAAACTCGTTATCAGGATTTTTCCTCGACGCTTCCTGCAAATAAAGAAAACCTTGCTCAAATTCGCGCAAATTGAGGTAGCCGATACCAAGAGTTGTCAACTCTGATTCGGTCAACTCACGCTCGTTGCGGAGCGATTCGAGATTATCGATAGCGCCGCGGATAATCTGTCGGTCAGCGTGAGTATTGCTAAGTAGGATTTCCAAATCGGCGAGCGTGAGAATGGCGAGGCATGAATTACAGGTGAAAACCGGACTGGGGTTTTCAGCTTCGCAGAATGGACAAACAGCCTGTAGCGTTAAGGCTGTATCGGCAAGACTCTCTGACTGCGTTTGATTTTCTGCCACGAGTGGAAAGCCGGTCGGCAGTCCTAACTCGACCGGAATCTGTATTGCATTTTCAATAGCGGGTTGTTCCTGAGAATCTGCGGTCGGTCCATATTGCGAATCTGCTATGAAAATTTTCGCTTCAGTCTCGGACAAATTCTTTGCCACAAACTCTAGCTCCTCATCGGCGATCACGGAATACTCAAATTCGGTTCGATGCTCGGCCGGTGGATTTTCGAAAACGTCATTGTCGACCTTCGAGTCGAATGGCGACGCGTTCTGGTCGTAAGTGACCGAATCAATTCCGTTTGTGCTAATTGCCGGTTGTACGAAGTCGGTTTGCCCGCTTTCGGTGTCAGCTTGCGCGTTTTCGAACGAAACAGCTGAGTTCAACATTTCCGTGGGCGGCATCACTGCAGGGTCAACCGAAGAACGAACTGCCGAGCTATCGAAGTCAAGGTCAGCCAGCGATTCTTCGTTTGCCGCGACCTCTACGAGATTGCTATTCACTAGGTCGGGAACAGCGGGGAACGATTCAGGTTTTTCGTCTGCTGCTGATTCGCCGCCCGGGAATGAAAAGGAAAACGCGACGGTATCCATTGTCCAGGCGAAGTTTTCTGATCGGATTTCTTGCTCTGTGTCGTCGACGCTTTCCTCTATTGCGACGGAGAAAGTTGATTCTCGGTTTTCGTTGTTTTCGACAAAGCCTATATCCAGGTCGTCAAGATAAACCGGCTCATCAGGAAAAACTCTTTCCGCATTGTTTTGTTCTGTTTCGACCGAGTCATTGGCCATACACAGCGCTGCCTCGGGGAATACCAGCTCTTGAGTCGGACTTTTGTCGTGAATCGTTAATTCTTCCAATTCGCGCTCGTGATCAATAGCAAACGCGATGTTTTCCATTTCATCGACTGGGTCGTCCGGCATTTCCGAATCCGGCTTGGCAGCGGTTGCGTTTGGGTGCTCGGAGGCTTCAGCCACTGGAGATGAAACGGTTTGTAATATAGCTCTTAGCGAATCGAGTCCGACTCTCGCGGCCAAATTGTCGGGATTAATCTCGAGTACGCGTTCAAAGGCAGCTATTTTCTGATCGAAACTGTCTGCAAGGTGAGCACGAAGGATCCAGCCATCTTCTGAAGACGGGAATTCAGCGATAAAGGCGTCAAGTAGCTCGATTGCCCGCGATTTGTGGCCGGCGACCGCGGCAGCGCGTGCCTCAGCAAGCAAGGCTTCATTCAGTTTCTGCCTAATCGAGGCAGATTCCTTGCGGGCCTCCTCGTTTTCCGGATCAAGTTCTAGAACTTTCTCAATGTATGTAACTCGCCATTCGTCTGAATCTGCGAGCCTTGCGAGCCACAGCCAGGCTGTCACATTGGACTGATCATTTTCAAGTGCTTGGTTGAAAAACTGTATCGCATTTTCGTTTCGGCCATCCGAAGCGGCGTCGATACCGCGCTGGACAAATGTCTTCGACAAAAGCGCCTTCGTAGCGCGCATCCATTCGTTTGCTCTCGCATTTCGCGGGTTGATATCGAGCACATTGTTTAGAAAGACAATTAGTTCTTCTGGGTATTCGCTGAGCGAGGCGAGCCACAACCAGGCCGATTCTGAAGTTGGATCGAGCTCGCTCGCCCGCAGTAGGTGAGTGCGAGCGTTAGCCCGATCGCCAGCCTGTGCGGCTCGGATGCCTTCACGTAAGGCCGATGCTGCAGCGTTTCTACGTTGTTCGTCGCGGGCCTCTACGATGCCGGATGTATCATTGTCGTGCTGTTGTGTGTGACCGGTTTCTAGTCTCATAATCCTGATATGTTGGCGCGTGCGGGAGGAGGCGGTTCTCTTTGTGGTTTTTGAGGTTTAAGGCTGGTGCGAACGCAATACACCCCGCCCGAGATAACCTCCTTTGCGCAAAATCAATGCCAATATGATCGAAATAAGGTAACTTATTGGAAATTATGCGTTTAATGAGTTGGAAGGCTGTCGTGGCCGGTCATATTGACCGGGAGTTTTGTCGGATGGAAATACTTTGTGACAATTTACGGCAGGTTGAAATGACAAAAAGATGTAACATTTGACATTCAGAAGCTTGTGGAGACTGTATGAACAGATTCGATGTAGTAGTTATCGGCGGTGGGCCGGCCGGCCTGACGGCGGGCTTTTGGTGCGCCGAGCTAGGATTGAAAGCAGCAGTCCTTGAGGCTGGTGATCAACTCGGCGGACAGCTTCACGTAATAAAAAACCCAATCCTCAACTATCCTGGATGCACGGCCGAAAGCGGCAAGAGGTTTTTTGATAAATTTGTCATATCGCTTAACTCGCGCGCATTCGAGCGGATTGTCAATTCTGCGGTCAGTAGTGTTTCGATTGCCGAAAATGCCGTTACTACCCATGCCGGAATCAAATTCATCTACCGTGGCTTGGTGATCGCGAGCGGGGTTAGAAGGCGTCGGCTCGGGATCGAAGGTGAGCTGGCCTTCGTCGGGCGGGGAATCTTGGAATCAGGCTCGGGCGAGGCCACTAAGACAAAGGGTAAGACAGTAGCCATTATTGGAGGCGGTGACGCGGCACTGGAAAATGCGCTTATCCTAAGTGCGTATGCGAGAAAGATTTATGTGATCCACCGCCGCGGGCAATTCCGTGCAAGAAGGGAGTTTAGGGAGCCGGTCATCAATCAACCGAATATTGAAATCCTCGCGCCAGCAACGCCGGTTGCGATACGAGGCAAGGATTTCGTCGAGGGTGTGGTTGTTTACGAACAATCGGGCAAACAGCGTTTCATTGCGACCGATTTTGTTTTAATTCGAGTTGGCGCAGTTCCAAACACCGAATTTGTCGGAGCTTCGATATCACTGGACCGAGCGGGTTATGTCCTCGTCGACCGTAATTGTCGGACAAGTGTTGAAAACGTTTTTGCCGTCGGTGATTGCGCTTACCCGGAAGCTCCGACTATTCCGACGGCCGTCGGGAGCGGGGCAGTCGCCGCGAAAAACATCTATAACTTGCTAAGCAGCGAAAATTTATTATAATTTTTCCGGTTCTCGGAGGAACGAAAATTTGAATTTTATCCGAATTTACGGTTGCATTTCCGCTCCCTAGCCATTGGCCGCGACCGGCAAATATATGCATTTACTGAATATTTCGCATTGTTTTGCATTTGGAACGGAACGTGCTTCACAGATTTTCGTTCCTGATCTCGGGTACAATTCGCACAACATTCGATAACTATTAGGAGGAGCTATGAGAATTAGCGTTCTAGCGGCAAGGGCTGGGCAGCTCATTGCATCGGTGTTCATTCTGGTGCTAGCTTCGACGGCTGCTTATTCGCAATCCGGCACAACTGGCGTAAGCGGGACCGTCCGCGACAAAAACGGAGCGGCCATTCCCGGAGCCACCGTAAAACTTATCAACAAATCGACCGGCTTCGAGCGTTCGGTTGCTACTAATACTGATGGAAGTTATGCATTCCCAACGGTTCAACCGGCGACCTATCGACTCGAGGTTGAGGCAAACGGTTTTAAGAAGCTCGTTAACGACAGCTTGCAGCTCGCCGTGGACTCGCCCGCACGATATGACGTAACGCTGGAAGCTGGCGATGTTTCGGCGACTGTCAACATCACGTCGGGTACGATAGAAACAATCGTAAATACTCAGGACGCAACGATCGGCAACAACTTCGTACCGGAGCAGATTGTCCAGCTCCCAACGGATCTGCGCCGAGTCAATGATCTTCTCGCGTTGCAGCCGGGGGTTACCCGTGACGGCTATGTTGCTGGCGGCCGCAGTGACCAGGCCAATATTACGCTCGACGGCGTCGACATTAATGATCAGCAAACAGGTGGCCGAAGTTTTGGCGGTGACGTAACGTTAGACTCAGCCTTACGTGCCACAACTGAGTCCGTCGAGGAGTTCCGCATAACTACGCTTGGAGCGAATGCGAATCAGGGCCGATCGTCAGGTGCCCAGATTTCGCTTGTTACTAAGAGTGGAACGAACGACCTCCGCGGAGCACTGTACTATTTTTACCGACCGACTTTCGGCTCAGCCAATTCGTTTTTCAACAATCTCGCGGGCATTCCGCGGCCAAGCCTTGCAAGACATGTGTATGGCGGGGCAATCGGCGGCCCGATTAAGAAGGACAAATTGTTTTTCTTTTACACTTACGAGGGCCAGTATCAGCAGCAAGGCGAACCTGTCAACCGCGTGGTTCCTCTTGCACATATGGGCCAAGGCGCACTCAAGTTTCGCGGGACGGGACCGAGCTGCGTTGCGGGAATGTGCACGTTGTCTCTATCGGAGCTGAATAGTATTTATTCGGCTGCTGGTATAAATCCGGCTGCAGTCGCTGTTTTTGCCAACGCTGTTCAAAAATATCGCTCGAACAATACTGAGGTAGGTGACGGCTTAAACACCGGCGGTTTTCTTTTTAACTCGCCGACAGTCGATAAGGAAAACACACACATTACGCGCATTGACTGGAATATTAACAGCAAGCAGCAAATGTTTTTCCGGGGAAATTACCAATGGGATATTTCTACCGGCACCTCTCGGTTTCCGGATACACCAGCGACAACGCATTGGAGCCATCCGTACGGGTTTGTCGTCAGCCATAATTGGACAATTTCCAATAACAAGGTGAACAATTTCCGCTATGGACTGACGCGACAGGCATTCAGTTCACAGGGAGATTCAGCCCAAAATGCAATTTCTTTCCGATTTGTCTTCTCGCCGCTGCAGTATTCGCGGACTCTGAATCGTGTAACGCCGGTGCAGAACTTTACCGACGATTTTACCTGGATTAAAGGAAACCACACGATCCAGTTTGGCGGTAACGTTCGAATAATTAGAAATGAACGACAGACCTTTGGGCGTGCTTATGATTCCGCCGTCACTAATCCTTCGTTCTACGATTTTTCGGGCGCCGTCGTTGACCAGCAAATACGCAATGCCGGTTATACGATAAATGGCGGTGACATCGCCTCTGTACAGGCTGCTGCTACTGCCTTGATCGGTCGATTCTCGCAGTACAGCGGCAGTTTCACGTTTGACAAAAGTGGCAGAGTTTTGCCTGCCGGAACACCGTCGAACCGTAATTTTGCAACTGAGGAATACGACATTTACGGTCAGGATATTTGGAAATTGCGGCAAAATCTAACGCTTACGCTCGGTCTTCGGTATGCCCTGAGTCGTCCGGTCTATGAAAAAAACGGATTTCAGGTCGTCCCGAGCGAGCGACTCGGTGAATTTTTCGAGCGGCGAAAGGCTTCCGCAGCTCGCGGAATTCCGTTAAATGACATTATAAATTTTCAGCTCGCCGGCCCTGCGAATCATGGACCGGGTTTCTACAGTATGGACTGGAACAATTTCCAGCCAAGGGCTGCGGTTGCCTGGTCGCCAAAGTTCGAAAATGGATTGCTTGCGAAGCTTTTCGGTAAAAACAACGAATCGGTTATTCGCGGCGGATTCGGAATCTTCAACGACTATTTTGGAGGCCAGTTGGCGGTAAGCTTTGACGGGCTCTCGACAATCGGATTCATCTCCGATACAACGATTGCTGCGAATACGTACAATGTGACGACGCGGTTGGCTCCGCGCTTTACCGGTTTCGGTCAGGACATTCGGAGCTTGCCGGGAATTCCCGCTCCGGCCCTGCGTTTCTCGACCCCAGCGGATGAAGCTCAGAGGATCGAAACCTCCCTAGATGGTACGATTGTGTCGCCGATTCATTATACCTGGAACGTAACGTATGGCCGGAGTCTGCCAAAAGGCATGTACTTTGAGGCTTCGTACGTTGGCCGTGCGGCACGCAAATTGTTTGGAGCCCGCGACGTTATGGCTCTAAACAATCTTGTGGATCCGATTTCGAAAATGGATTGGTACACTGCCGCCGGAATGCTGCATGATGCTCGAGCTCGGAATCAGGACCTCAATACGATTGCCCCGATTCCCTATTTTGAGAACCTGTTTCCAGGACTCGGCGCGAACTTATGGGGTATCCCGGGGTGGACTTCAACTCAGGCAGTCTATCAAATTGTCGCAAGGCAGGGCGACAACTTTTTGGACTGGACGTACGTCCAGTCGTTGATAGATGATTATGGCATCTACCCGAATATGTTTTTCCATCCGCAGTACGCAGCGTTTTCGGCGTTTGGAACGTTCGCAAAGTCAAATTATCACGGTGGGACATTCACGCTTCGCCAGCGGCTCGGCAAGACGCTTACCTATGACATCAACTACACTTTTTCAAAGTCAATGGATGATGTCTCAGGTCTTCAGGTGGATGGCTCTTACGGAGCGCAGTTCCTCCTCAATCCTCTTCGTCCGCAGGATAGTTACGCCCTTTCGGACTTCGACACTAAGCATGTTGTAAATGCCAACTTCATCTTCGATTTGCCGTTTGGGAAAGGAAAAACGTGGTTTACGGATGCCGGTCGATTGATCGATGCCCTGATCGGCGGATGGTCGCTACGCGGTATTTATCGCTGGAATACGGGTCAGCCGTTTTCGGTTCCATTCGACCAGGCCCAATGGGCGACAAACTGGAACGTGCAGTCGAACGGAACAAGGATAAGACCCTTAACCGCCGGTGTCTTCAGAAATACCCGTAACGTGTTTAGTAACCCGCAGGCTGCGTTTAATTCATTCCGAAACGCTCGCCCTGGCGAAACGGGGGAACGTAATACCTTCCGGGCTCCGGGATATCAGACCCTCGATCTCGGTTTATCGAAATCTTGGACTATGCCGTGGAATGAGGGGCACAAACTCCAATTCCGCTGGGAAGTTTTCAACGTTACGAATGTCCAATATTTCGTGCCGAATAACATAACCCGAACTACTTGGGGGCTTCCTCAGGATCCGGAAACGCGGACTGCCTCGCCTCGATTCGGACAGCTTTACAGCGATATTCAAGGCACGCCGCGTCGTATGCAGTTTGGCTTGCGTTATTCTTTCTAAGCTAAATCCAAAGGCTTAAATTCGCCGGCCGGGACCTAAAAAGGTCCCGGCCGCATTTTTTTAAAGTGCGGCAAATGAATCGTTTCCAGTCGTTTCAGCAAGATGCCGAGTATCATTGACGGTCAAGAGGCGAATGTTCCGGCGTCCCTGAATTTCGAATCGAGTTATGCCGCAATTTGACGTTGTGATCCATGGCGTGCTGCGCGTGTCCCGCCGAATCGCCCCGAGTAATGAGAGAGTCATAAAGCAGATTGCGCCGGTATGCGAGAAAATGACAACGCGTCCGCCGCGATGGTTTTCTACAATTTCCCAAAGTTGTTTCATGGTCCGCCGTATCAAATCGCGGTAACTCTCGCCGCCGGTGATTACGTGATCTAAATTTCGGTTCACAAGCGCAGAATAGTCTCCGGGAAATCGACGACGTGATTCCGCAAAGGTTAGGCCTTCGAGTACTCCAACATGGCGTTCCCGAAAAGCCGCTTTTGTAAAAACCGGAATCGCTGTCATTCGCGAGAGCGGCTCGGCGGTCTGGACGGCGCGGTAAAGGTCGCTCGAATAAATTGCAGTTATCTTTTCTTTGGCAAGGACTTTTGCGGTTTGCTCGGCCTGTCTTATCCCAAGATCGGAAAGCGGCGTTGGGCTATGACCGCCGAAACGGCCTTCGGCGTTACCGGCAGACTGGCCATGTCTAACTAAAAATAATCGTGTCACCGGCATCGTAAGCAATAGGTCGGCTGACCGCAGTCGGAGCTACACTTTTATCGCGGCTTCGGCTTTCAATTTCTCAGTCTGGTAGTGTGTCCGGAGAGCGTCAATGAATTGGTCGAGATCACCGTCCATTACCTGCTCGAGTTGGTGCACGGTAAGTCCGATCCGATGATCCGTAACCCGATTTTCTTTGAAATTATAAGTTCGGATTTTTTCTGATCGGTCGCCGCTTCCGACCATCGACTTTCTCTCTGCGGAGAGCGCGGCGTGCTGCTTTTGCTCTTCGATCTCCTGAAGCCGAGCCCGCAAAACCCGCATTGCCTTTTCGCGGTTTTTTATTTGCGACTTTTCGTCCTGCATCGAGACGACTACGCCTGTCGGCAAATGGGTGATTCTCACGGCGGAATAGGTTGTATTGACGCTTTGACCACCGGGCCCGGACGAGCAAAAAGTGTCGATCCGCAGGTCGTTCGGGTTAATTTGTACGTCAACCTCTTCGGCTTCCGGTAAGACTGCTACTGTGACTGCGGATGTGTGAATTCGGCCGCTCGTTTCCGTTTGTGGGACGCGCTGTACGCGATGGACACCAGATTCGTACCGCAGCTTGGAGTAGACGCTGTCGCCCTCAATCATCGCAATCGCTTCTTTTACCCCTCCGACGCCGGTTTCGGCCAGGTCCATTATTTCCAGATTCCAGCCTTGGCGTTCGGCGTAGCGTGCGTACATGCGCAAAATTTCGGCAGCAAAAAGCGTTGCTTCATCACCGCCGGTGCCTGCCCGGATTTCGAGGATTACGTTTTTCTCGTCGTTTGGATCTTTTGGTAAAAGCAGAACCTTAAGCTCTTCTTCGGCAAGGGAAAGTTTCTCTTCAATATGCTCGATCTCAGCTAACGCCATTTCGCGCATTTCCGGATCGTCAGCAGTCTCGGCAATTTCGCGGGATTCGCACAGGTCCTGATGTAGCTTCTTTACGAAGCGGTATTTGTCAACTATTTCGCCAAGACTGCGGTGCTGCTTCATTAATTTGGCATAGGTGGACATATCGGACATAAACTCCGGCCGGGATATTTGATCGGTAAGCTCGTCGTAGCGCTTTTCAATTTCTTCCAATTTTTCGAACATAAGTTCCTCAGACTTCCCATCGGCTACCGGCAAGGTTATGCAGCCGGCTCCAATTTTAACGATTCTTCCAATGCCCTGATTGCTACTTCCAATTGGCCGCTGTCAGGTTCCCGCGTTGTAATTCCTTGTAACCAAATTCCCGGAGCAGTGATAAGACGAAAAAACGATCCAGATTCTTTTCTTGCCGCATAGCGGATGATTTCATATGAAATTCCGGCGACGAGCGGCATGAGCGCGATTCGCACGAGCAGATTGATCCACGCTGCGTCGAACTTAATAATAGAAAACAACAAAATCGCAACTATCATCACGACCATTAAAAACGATGTTCCGCACCGCGGATGTCGGCGCGGCTGGCTCATAGCGGCTTGAGGGCTAAGTGGATGGCCATTTTCCCATGTAAAGACCGTCTTGTGCTCGGCGCCGTGGTATTCAAAGACTCTTCGAATATCTTTTATCCAAGAGAGCGAAAATAACATCGCGAGAAAGAACAGAGTCCGTAAAACACCGTCGAAAAGATTGAAGGCGATCCAGGAGTGCGGTTTGATTTCCGAGAGGTGCGCTTTTACCGCTGCAAAATAGGTAGAATCGGCAGCGACCTGGGGCGACTCAGCAAAACCAAGATAGATAAAAACAAAGTTCGTTATTAGCAACGGAGCAACAATAAACAGAGCGATATTAAAAACGAATGCAAAAATGATTGATACAATCGCTCCTGTGTGATGATTCGACTTTGAGCAGTTCGCCGATTCCACCGATCCCGAGGAATTGGCCGCAGCCGGAAGATCGGCGACTTCGGGGCTGCTCGTTTGGGTTTTTCGGCCAGACGTCTTTTGAGCGTCGTCCTCGAATACCTTTGCCGAGAAATTGAGGGCTTTGATGCCTAGAGCCATCGATTGTATTAAGGTTGCTCCGCCCCGCAAAATGGGCCACCCCAAAGGCGAAAAGCGATCGCTCCATTTCGGCAGCCTTTCCGCGGTTGTGACGATTTCACCATTCTGCCTGCGGCACGCAATAGCGTAGGCAGAGGGCGTACGCATCATCACACCTTCCATAACGGCCTGACCGCCGACAATTAAATCTCGCTCGATTGCAAGAAAGATATGGAGAAATTGCGATCGGCCAATTTTTTGTAAAGCTTTCATAATTTTTGAAATCCCCGGAACAACAATCCATTTCCAGCAATCGAGCGGCGGTCCGAAAACGCCTGACGCCGGCCCATTTCCGCCAGAAACGAGCTCCCATATCCGCAAAAGTAGGAACCCGACGGCGCCAAAAGCCGGCGTCAGTTAAATTTTTTCGCTAATAGTTGCCGATGGCTGTGCTAATCAAGACTTTATTTTGCTGCTTGGGAGCCTCTGGCGTAACGCTTATTGAAGCGATCAACGCGGCCGGCTGTGTCTACGAGTTTTTGTTTTCCCGTAAAAAATGGATGGCACTCGGAGCAAATTTCGATATGCAATTCTTTTCCGATCGTCGAGCGCGTGGTAAAGGAATTTCCACATGCACAGGTTACCGTAACTTCTTGATAATTCGGATGAATTTCTGTTTTCATTTCGATTGTCCTACCTTTTACGAAACGGGCAAACTCTAATATTAACCGACGGCCTCTTCGAACGTCAACCGGCGTTGTCTTTGAGCTATAAATTGCTTGTTTTCATTTAATCAATTCTATCAACGAAAGTAAGCGCTGGTTCCCGATTCCGAAGGCTTTGAGAATTTGCCGGGCACAATCGAGTTTTTGCTTATCGACGGTAATGCGCGTTTTGCGTACGGCCGAAATAAGGTTGTTTTTAGGAGTGTGCTCGGTCTCTACAAATTCCAGCATCCGTACCTCGTAGCCATAAGCTTCGAGCACAATTGCACGGACTCCATCGGTCAATGATTCCGCCGCCCGTTCTAGCAAAAGCGGGAATTTCAGTATATCGCCGAGCGGTCCCGGAGCCGAAATTTTCGGCCTTAGCTCGCGGTGGCAACAGGGTGCGACGAGGATTATTCTGGCGTTTGCCGCAATTGCCGCAAAAATTGCATCGTCGGTTGCCGTATCGCACGCGTGCAGCGCTATGACGATGTCGAGATCTTTGTTGCCGTTTTGACGAAAAAATTGTTCGATTGAACAATTGAGAAACTTTAAACCTTGGAACTCGGACGCATCGGCAATTCCGTTGCAAAGCGCAATCAAATCACCGCGCGAATCGACTGCAGTAAATTCGATCCGCTGTTCTTCAGATAAACCTCGGTCGTTTATTGCATTAATCAAATATTGATAGGCAGCAAACGTCAAATAGCCTTTGCCGGATCCCAGATCCGCAACGCGCAAGCCGTTGCTTTCCGGCAGTGCAGATTTAGAAAACAGCGTCGCGAGAACCTCTACGAACTTATTGATCTGCTTCCATTTATGACGCTGCTCTGATCGAATTTCGCCGCGGTCCGTCGTAACACCGAGCGCTTTAAGAAAATAGGAGTCCGGATTCACTAGCGTTTTAGTTTGCTTGTTGTGACGTCGTGAAGGTAGGTTAGTAATCGTTGGACGCCCGACGTTTAGCCGAGCACTTCTTTTTCCAAGATCGAGCTGATAATTTGCCCGCAGTGTGAATAGATGCGCGTTTCGAAAACCGGTCGTGAGCAGCGTTTCGAGAAGTTCCGCAGATTCGACTAGAGCCAGGTTCTTGAAAGTGTCGCGATGCTCTCGGCGAAATTGGAACGAAACTAGCAGTCCCCGCCGCGTTTCGATCAATCGGGCAAAGACCTTTTGCAGACCCGATTCAGAACCCTTATAATTGGCCAGCGTTAATTTTACAAAAATCCCTTCGCGTATGCTTTCGCGAAAAGTCTGGATAAATTGCTTAACTGTCGTATTCAGAGCGCCCACGGCGCGAGGCCCGTCATTCAACATAAGGAACGTAATATTTTACAGCGCTTCGAACAATTTGAATAAAAGGAAGAATTCCAAACCTTGCGATGAAAAACTTGTTTCACTTGGCATTCCCGGTTAATGACCTTAAGGCGGCGCGGGAGTTTTACGTCGGCATTCTGCAATGCGAGGAAGGGCGAAGTTCGGATAAATGGATCGATTTTAATTTCTTTGGTCACCAAATAGTTGCTCACCTGGCAGAGGGCGACCGAACGCGAGCCGCGACGAACGCCGTGGATGGAGACGATGTTCCGGTCCCGCATTTCGGGATTGTCCTTCCAATGGATGAATGGGAAAGGTTTGCGGAAAAGCTACGCTCGAAGGGGGTCCGTTTTATTATTGAGCCGCGAATCCGATTTGCTGGCCAACCCGGCGAACAGGGAACGATGTTTTTCCTCGATCCCTCGGGGAACGCATTAGAATTTAAAGGATTTCGCGATTTTCGTAATGTTTTTGCCAAGTAGCAGCGAAAAACTGCTTGCCATTAGACAATGAGCCGAAAAACGGTATTTGTCCACCACCCTATATATTTCGAGCATAAAACGGCGCCCGGTCATCCGGAGGCGCCAGAACGCTATTCATCAGTAATCGACGCCGTCCGCAGCGATTCTGCACTTTATGAGCAATTGGTAGAAATTGAGCCGGAGCCGGCTTCCCAAGGACTCATTCAAGCGGTTCACACGAAAGCGCATTTCAGGCGGATGGAACAAGCATTTGTCAGCGGGGAATTTTATTTAGATGCGGATACGGTAATCTCGTTGCGCTCATTCGAGGCAGCGTGCTTTGGAGTTGGCGGAGCGATCGCTGCAGTGGATGCCGTTATGTCGGCAGCCGCGTCGAATGCATTTGTCTGTGTGCGTCCGCCGGGGCATCACGCTTCTGCTGAGAGAGCTATGGGATTTTGCCTATTTAACAATGTCGCAGTTGCTGCTCGATATGCCCAAAGTAGGTATAAAGATGTTGACAGGGTTGCAATTGTGGATTGGGACGTTCATCACGGAAACGGTACACAAGGTATTTTTTATAGGGATCCGACGGTCTTCTTTTTTTCCGCGCACCAGTACCCCTGGTATCCGGGAACTGGCTCACGCGGCGAGACAGGGCAGGGACGCGGGCTAGGAACGACGTTTAATCTTCCTCTGCGGGCCGAAACTCCGGCGAAAACATATCGTTCTGCCTTCGAAGCCGCAATCGAACAAATCGCCTCTAAATTCAAGCCCGATCTAATCCTTGTCTCTGCAGGGTTCGATGCGCACATCAGCGATCCACTTGGACAGTTACGGCTCGAAGATGAAGATTTTGCAGCTTTGACGCGATGCATAATCGATTGGGCCGATGATGCCTGTGAAGGCAGAATCGTATCCTGTCTGGAAGGCGGCTACAACCTCGCAACGCTCGGAAACACGGTAAGATCGCATTTATCCGAGTTATTGAATTAAGATTTTTGGCAAAGCGGTCGGTGTGTTAGAATCGTTACTTCTGAAATGCAAAATAAATTGAGGTGGTAGCTGAAATGCCGGATTTAGAGACGACGTGCGTTCAGTGCAATGAGACCTTTCTTTTTACCGAGAAGGAGCAGGAAATTTTCTACCAGCGAAATCTGATGCCGCCGCAGCGCTGCCCGAAATGCCGCAGCAAACGGGCAGCGACGGCCGAAGATGCTCCAAAAAGATTCGACATAATTTGCGATTATTGCGGTAAGCGGGACCAGGTCCCGTTTCAGCCGAAGGTCGGACGGCCGGTTCTTTGTAAGGATTGTCATGAGGCTGCGCGGTCACGTACGCGCTTTGCATAATCAGCGATACCCGAATCGAAAACACGCTCTAGACGGCAGGTTGAGCCGGTTTGCCGACAAATGAATTTCGAGACAGTACTTTACGAACTGAGCGGCTTCGTTGCGACCGTTCGAATGAATAGGCCGGAAGCCCTTAACGCCTTATCTCAGCAGCTTTCGTCGGATCTTGCGGCATCATTCGAGCGAGCAGTTGCGGATGGAGCCCGCGCTATCATACTCACGGGCTCGGGGCGGGCATTTTGCTCGGGTGGCGACCTTCGCGAAATGAGGGCATTGGGCGAAAAAGATGGAAATATCGGGGCTTTTCTAGACCGGCCGCTGAAAGCTCTACACGAAGTCATCCGGTTTATTCGCGAGACCCCCGTGCCGTTTATTGCGGCTGTAAATGGCGTTTGTGCCGGCGCGGGAACGAATTTCGCGTTGGCATGCGATTTAGTCCTGGCCGCTGAAAATGCAACTTTCAATGAAGCGTTCGTGCGGATCGGTCTGACGCCCGATTGCGGTGGTACATTTTTTTTGCCGCGAGCAGTCGGCGAGAAAATGGCAGCAGAGATGTTTCTCACCGGAATGTCCATCAACGCGACGCGAGCGGCTGAAATCGGGATGATAAACCGAGTCGTTCCTTCGGAAGATCTGATGCAAGAAGCGCGAAAACTTGCGGAGCAGCTCGCGACCGGCCCTACTTCGTCCTTCGGGCGCATTAAGCGGTTGTTGAACTCATCGTTTAGAAACACTCTCGAGGAGCAGCTCGATCTCGAAGCAGACTGTCAATTGCAGTCCGGCAAGTCCGATGATTTTCGCGAAGGTGTAAGTGCATTTTTCGAAAAACGTAGACCCGAATTTAAGGGTAGATCTTAGCTCGCGTTCAGAATTTCGAGAGCATATCCGAATCAAAAACCGTCCTGGGTCCCATCAAGATTAACAAATCCAATCTGCCTTGGTGGCGGATTTTTTCTTCCCTTTATTCTCGAAACTACCGCTGGGTCGAAGCCATGGTTGACATTCGACATCGGGATCGATACCCTAATTGCAAATGAAAGTCATTGCCAATTAGGGTTGTATAGCGGCAAGTATGTTTCCACAAAAGGCTAAACCTGAACTAAGGCGGAGAAACGCTCGATTGATAACCGTTCTGCTGATCACATTTTCGATAGCTCTCGCTTTAATTAAATGAACCTTGGACGGGGGGCGGCGCTCATTTTAGGCGCGTGCGACTGGTGTCGGCCCGTTTCTTGGGCGATAGCAATTAGCGGGAGATCACGGTCATTGCTAAGCTGCCTGATTAGATAGCGCATCCTTCGATGTGCCGGTACGATCTATACCTACTTTTGCGTTTTGCTGTTCGGTCGGGAGATTTCGGGGGCCCGGCAGATTTTTTTCAAGAGCGAGCCTTAAAGAAAAACGGATAAGAGTTCGAGCCGAATGCAAAAACGAAAGAAGAGGATTAAGAACCGCAAATCAGACGATCGGCCCGATGCAATTGGAGCAACGTGCGCGGTCAGGGCGGAGAGTCTCGCGGTGCCGTTGACAGGCGTTTATTAAAAGCTTATGCGACTTAGCGCGGAGGTTTAGAAGATGCAAATCGTACAAACTGCAAGAGAGAGCCAGACTGTTAGCTCCGAGTCGGCGGCGACTGTTTGGAGCTGCAATTGGTGCGGTGAAATTCATATGAAGTTCGGAGAGATCGTCGTTAGCCTTCGTCTTTCGGAGTTTCGATGTTTTGTACTGCGTTCGGCCGAAGTTTATGCCGAAAGTGCAACTCTTGCAATCAAAAGCCCTGACATTTTCTCAGATACCGGAACGGTGATTCGATTCGAGGATTCAACAAAATGCAGTTGGTGTAAATGAAGTCAATTGGGCCGCGACTTTGGTGAAGCCTGCCGCCGATGGAGCTAAAAAAATTGCTTCCGTCTATCGTAAAACCGTAATTTCCGCAGAATAGACGCGGCTTTCGACACAAGCCGCGTTCCCGCCTTTTAAATTCCTGTAGTGGACAGTAAGATTTTCTTTTCTATTGGAGATTTCCGCGTGCAATCGCTTTCATATTTTCAGTTACTTCGCCAAAACCGGAACTTTCGTAACTTACTTGCTGGTCAATTTATTTCAGAGCTCGGCAATTGGTTCAATTTCATTGCTGGCCTTGGGCTCATCAGGTTGGTTTCCGATGCATCGCCGACTGCTGCAGGAATTTTCTTCGTCTGCAGGATTTTGCCGTTCGCCGTTATTGCACCGATTGCCGGGACATTCGTAGACAGATTCTCCCGTCGCCTTGTGATGATAATTACTGATCTTGCAAGGGCGGTTGCTGCTTTGATGTTCCTTTTTGTCGATCGGCCCGAGGAGCTGTGGATTGCCTATGTTGCGATGACTTTGCTTTCCAGCCTCGGGTCGTTTTTTGACGGTGCCAAAAATGCCGCAACGCCAAATCTCACTGGCCGCGAAGGACTGCTTGCTGGCACCGCGCTGATGTTTTCGACACGGTTTTTGCTGATGGCGATTGGATCGGCCCTCGGCGGCTGGGCATCGGCGTATTTTGGTTACAAAATCGCATTCGTAATCAACGCGATCTCGTTCGTCGTATCGGCATGGACTGTTTGGCTGATTCCTGAAGAAGCCACACGAGACGAAGCAACGGGATTGAAGATGGCGGACAAGCGGAACCGGCCATCGTTTAAGGACGAATTGCGCGAGGGCATCAAATATACGGTCTCGAATCAGTTTGCCTTGACGATTTTATTGATGAATGTTTTATGGGCAATTGGCGGCGGCGCAATTAATATCGTTTTCGAGCGAGCTGGCGGAATCGACTTTGCCCGCCGCGAAAGTATCAACGCCGATGCCGCGGTTGCGATTCTGTGGACTGCTGCCGGGCTCGGACTCGGACTGGGGATGATGATTGCCCATCGGGCATCGATCTTTCTTGATAAAAAAGGGCGAAACTCGATCTTTATTGGCGCAAGCCTGATTCTGCATGGCGTCCTATTCGCGATCGCAGGCGTAATGCCAACATTGCTGTGGTTTGCTTTTTTTGTTTTTGTTTCGCGGCTCGTAATCGGAGTCGAATATGCGATTCAGGAAACGCTCTTTCAGCGGAGTCTTCCGGATTTCATCCGCGGCAGAATCTCGACGCTCGATCGCGGCGCTGAACTTTTTGTGTTTGGGCTTTTCAGCTACATTTCGGGCGAGGCAATGTATTATATTTCGCCATTTACGCTGACGATTCTATCGGGAGTCTTGTCGGGAAGTGCCGGCATTCTTTGGTTCTGGCGGCAGGGCCTTTCCGAGCCGGCGCGGTCAGCGGCAGTTTAGCTGCCTTGCGCTACGCGGTTACGATTATTGCCCGATGTCCGGTCAATTCGGAAAAATCTTTCGAGTAAACCGCGGAGACATTTCTGAATCTGCCCAAAAACTCCGCGATTTCTGTACTTGTCAAAAAACCGTCGTCTAAAAAACTTAGGGCCCATTGGTCAAAGTGGGATGCGCGGTCAAGAAGACGTGCTAGATAGGCGAAAAATCCGGCGCGGGTCGTGAATTTTTCGCAGAGAGCTGAAGCCGGCCTTGCTTCCGGTCCCCGAAGCCAAATCTCACGCCAATCTGGTTTGCTGCTGCCAGCGGCAAATAGCGGATTGAGTCTTAAAAACAAGAGGTTTCCTTGTGATTGGGCAATGAATTCCTCCGGACTCAATGTGGCTGCTTGTGCGGAAACGGTTGATAACTTCGGCGGCTCAATTCGGCGGTTGAGATCTCGGAAAACTCGAGACAGCGGTCGGCGCAAATGCTTTGTGTCCTGATCAAACGACTTTACGTATTGGCCAACGCGAAAAACGAGATCGGCTGCAAGCGCAAATTTCAGGTTCGAATTCAGGCGTTCCAGATTACGCCGCACATTGTCGAACCATATGGCATCGATCGGGCCGAATATTTCCTCCAAATCGGGGTTTAATAGGTTGGCTTTAGGCTCGTAAGCGTTTTCCAGAATTAGGTCAATGTCAGACTCATCCAAAGTATCCGAATCATTCTGAACCGCGGCTATCGAACGATACCAGTCTGCCTGGGTCAGATCATTTGTCGATACGGCGATCCCGCGGCGTTTCAAGAATACTGCAACGGTCGGATCACAGTTTACCGGTAACGCAACTGACTTAAACTTAAGCCGATGCAGGACGCTGAGCTCGAAAGCAACGTAAATTGCTCCTTGATTACAACCCGAAGCGTAAATCATTGCCGCTCCTTAATATTGCCGGATGTTTCGTAAAGTCGGAGGTCGAGAAAGCAGCGAACTATCGCCGGATCGAATTCAATTGCTGCGGAATCTACCAAATACTGCGCGGCTTCGGATGCCGAATGAGCTCTCCTACCTGGACGCTGATCGGTCATCGAGGCAAAACAATCGGCTAGACGCAAAATCCGCGACGCAATTGGAATCTTGTCGCCTGATAATCGATCCGGATAACCGTCCCCATTCCACCATTCATGGTGCCAACGGATAAGCAATTGAACTCCGCGGCCTAACCCAAGTTTTGCGGCCTCATACTCGCCGACGATCGGATGTCTTCGCATATCCAGCATTTCGATTTCATTCAGCCTGCGGTCCTCAGCGATATACGGGCGATTCATCGCCATTTCTCCGATATCGTGGAGCAGAGCCGCCGTTCGTAGTAGATTTCGATCGAATTCATTGAGTCCGATCGATACTGCGATATGCTCCGAGATTTCTGCTATTCGAAGTCCGTGTGCGTAAGTGTATTGTTCGAATTCATCGATGCGGGACGAAAGCTCGAGCAGCTGCTCGTCGTGATCGGATTCTTTATGCCTTGCAAACTGCATTGACGATAGTTTGAATTTTCGCTTCTGAAGATGCAAGCGCAGTAAGCGTGCATCACTTGTTGCTCGCTCGGCTGCGTAATCCAGTTAACATCGAGCGCGCCTCATTACTCGCTGGTACCAATTCTAAGAAGCGGTTCAATTCTCCTTCGGCACGTTTTAGCATATTGTTGGCAATGAAAAAATCAACCAACATTGCGCGAATCTTGAAGTTTTTCGGATCCAGCCGCACGGCGGTTTGGAGCGCGGCTTCCGCTTTGTGCTTTTGCCTTGCGTCGGTGGAGAGAGCCTTGCCGTAATGTGCTTGGAAAAGAGCATTCTCGGGGCTGAAATGGACCGCACGTGCAAGGTGAATAATTGCGGCTTCTTCGTCGCCCTCGTTAAGTAGCAGTAGACCCTGTTGAAAGTTCTCGAGAGCCTCTTCGGCCTGTCTAGCCTTAGGCGGAGCGGCCTTACCCTGTTCGGTCCGTTTTAGCATTTCTTGGGCTTCTTGCTCGCGTTTGAGTTTAACGGCGTATGCTTCCCGTGCTTGTTTCGTTTTCAATGACTCGTAAGCGTGGGCAATTGTTGTAAATGCGGACTGAATACGACGGGATAGTTCTGCTGATTCGCGACGATATTTGTCCGGGTGAAATTGTTTTGCAAGAGAAAAATACGATTCCTTTATCGATTTTTCGTCCGCCGCGATCTCGAGGCCGAGAACTTCATAATGATTTTCCGCTTTTTCGACGCGCTTGAGGTATTCGTCGAGCGAGAGCGTGGTTTGTTCGGTCATCGCCGGCGCATCCACTTTTGCGGGCGGGGCGGTTTCGCTTTCCAGCGTTCCGGAAATGCCAAGGTTGAGTGCGATCGGGACGGCACCCTTTGTCCGAACAAGGCGAGTTTTTTGTATCGCGCCGAGTTTTGCAACGGGAAATGCTGAGTTCCATCCGCTGCGAACTAAAAAACCGCCTAACCACAGTACGTAGAGTGCCTGAAGCAACAACTGATCCGTCATTGCCGATCGCATCCTAAGGTCTGAAATCTTTAATGGCTTGGTTTCGAACATCGAAAGCACGAAGCTTTCATTTGGCAAAAGTATCGAGTCATCCGGCGTAATTTCAGATTTTGCAAAGACTTCCTCGACGCTTCGAAAACGAGCGTTGACGTGCTCGAGACTTGAGCATCGCGCGTAATCCAGGAGCAGGGTGGCTTCGGAAAGCGAATATTCCAGCTCGCCCCGTGCTCTGACCTTCGGATCGAATTCCCATTCCCCGTCGGCCCACGTCAAGACCTCGACGAGGATTTCCTGCATTTGTTCGATAAGAATTTCATCGATCTCCTTTTGGCTTAGGCGCTCTTCGGCTATGAGCCTCGTTGCAAGAGCAAAGTCATTTGTAAACTCCGAAATGCGTGCAATTTCCGCCGGTTCGAGCTTTTTCCTTCGTAACAAAAAGCTGAATAGTTTCAGAGATTTGATATTCGAAACGACGTAAACGATCTGCCCATTTCGAAAGTAAGTTATAGCCTTTCGCTGATTGGAACTCGTGCGCAGGGAGCCGCTCAATCCGATCTGCGAGATTTCGACGATCAGCTCGGCAAACGGGTGAGCGGCGAGGCGGCCACGATGTGCAAGTGTGAAATTATCGGACATTTAGAGTTTGCGGCAGTTTCTGCAGGGCCCGGTTTTCGGGGTTCGTTGCCGAAGAAGATCTTACCAAATTCGCGACTGCCTGTTAAGGAAATTTTTGTCAGGTATTTTGATTCGGAGCCTGTTTGACACCAAGGCAGCAAATTGCGAAAGTTTTTGAAGTAGCATATTTGCAGGTCGGATTTAGGCTGCGGAGCGAGTCGGGCGTGGAAAAGGGAATCGAAATTCGCGAATGCGCCGAGCTTGAGGAGTTAGCTCAGTGTGTGGAACTTCAGCGCGAAGTATTTTCGTTGCCGGAGGTAGAAATTTCGCCAGTTCGGCATTTTGTTGTTACGAAAAACGCCGGTGGCTTTACGCTCGGTGCATTTTTTGACGGAAAGCTAATTGGCTTCGTGCTGAGCGTCCCGGCGTTCCTCAGAGGTGAGCGGGCCTTTTACTCGCATATGACGGCTGTAAAGCCGGAATTTCAAAGTTTCGGCGTTGGCGCACGCTTAAAGTGGGCACAGCGGCAACGGTCGCTCGATGTCGAGGTAAAATTTATAAAATGGACATTCGAGCCTTGGAAAGCGCGAAATGCTTTTTTCAACCTTGAAAAACTAGGAGCAACCGCCTCGGATTACGAGGTAAATTTTTACGGTACCGATTACGGCTCCGCGCCGGGTGGTCGGATTGGTCTGGCTTCAGATCGGCTCTTTGCGGAGTGGCATCTTGAAAGCTCGAAGGTTGTGTCGCTCTCAAAAGGAGAGCCCTTTCCCGAAAATGTATCGCCAGAACGGGAAATCGTTATTCCTAACGATTGGATACAACTTGTTAAGACCAACCCCACCTTAGCTCTCAAAGAGCAAATGCGGATCCGCTCCGAATTTCAGTCATCGTTTTCTAGCGGCCTTACTGCCATCGGGTTTATTCGCGAGGCTGAGCGGCCGCGTTATCTTTTGTCTCGTCGCTAGCCGATATGTTTTTCGTTCATCCGGACATTCGATTGGCCGAAACGCAGCCGGGGGAATTTTATATAAGTCTGGAAGTTTTCGAAAAGACAAAGGATCGAATATTCGCAAGGACATGGCAGTTGGTAGCCGGGCCAGAATGCGGTCCGGGTGTGACGCCATTTACGCTTTTGCCGGAGTACATTGGCGAGGAGTTGATTGTTATTCAGAATAACGTCGGGGAGATTCAATGTCTTTCAAACGTCTGTACGCACCGTGGAATGTTATTGGTAGACGGGCATTGTAATCCCGCATTGATCCGTTGTCCTTATCACGGACGTCGCTTTGCACTCGACCGAACATGCCTTTCGATGCCAGAGTTTTCCGGCGTTGCACATTTTCCGTCGGACCGAGACAACTTAGCGAAAATCGCAAGTTGTAAAGTCGCAGATTTCATTTTTGTCTCTCTTAATCCGGCGTATTCTGCTTTGGAATTTCTCGAGTGGGCGTACAAATTAATTTCTGAGCCGGAGGCGGGCGGGCTAAAGCCGGCCGGTCGTCGTGAGTATACAATTCGGGCGAATTGGGCTCTTTATTGCGAAAACTATCTTGAAGGATTTCACATTCCGTTTGTCCACCGCAGCCTAAACGAAGCTTTGGATTTTGGCCAATACAGAATGGATTTGATGCCTTTCTCCGTCCTGCAGACTGCAATTGACCGGGAGGGAAAACTTGCCGCCAGCTACCTTTTTGTTTTTCCAAATTTGATGCTGAATCTCTATCCCGGAGGAGTCTCGCTAAATATTGTACGTCCGGTGTCGGTAAATAAAACAGTCGTTGAATATCGAACCTACATCAACTCTTCCGGCCAATTCGGATCGGGAGCGGACAGCGATCTCGATACTGTCGAAATGGAAGACGAAAAAATTGTCGAAGCGGTCAACCGCGGCGTTCGCTCGAGAAATTATCGGCGCCGGCGATACTCACCATCGCAGGAAAGAGGCGTTCACCATTTTCACAGGTTGATTTCGGAGTTTTTAGAATTTGACTGTGTCGACGGCTAGAGGCTGAACAATGAACGAAGAGAAGGAGCAGATCCGCAAAGAAATAGAAAAATTGCGTGCTGAAATAGAGCGGCACGACTATTTGTATTACGAAAAAGCCCAGCCCGAGATTTCCGATTATGAGTACGATCAATTGATCGAACGCCTTAAATCGCTCGAATCGAAGTATCCGGAATTCATTACACCTTTCAGCCCAACGCAGCGTATCGGTGGAAAAGCGGAGAGCCTCAAACCATTTCGTCACAGCGTTCCCCTTATGTCGCTCGACAACTCTTACAATCTGGAAGATCTGCGGGCGTTTCTCGATCGGTGCGAGCGGCTGGCGGGCGGGCGACAAATTGATTACGTAGCAGAGCTTAAGATCGACGGTCTGAGCGTAGCGATTCACTACGAAAACGGAATTTTGAATGTTGCTGCGACTCGAGGTGACGGGACAACCGGCGATGACGTAACTCACAATGTGCGAACAATCCGCAGCGTGCCTTTGAAACTTCGGCACAGAGTTTCGCAAAATACAGAAGTCCGCGGAGAGGTATTCATTTCGCGTTCCCAATTCAAGAAAATCAACAACGAATTAGAAATGCAGGGAGAAAAGACATTCGCCAATCCGCGGAATTGCGCAGCCGGCACACTAAGGATGCTCGATCCGACAATTGTCGCGTCGCGCCGATTGGATATGTTTCCGTATGACGTTTTATCTGATGGAAGAAAAATTTTTCCAACGCATTGGGAGAATTTTGAGTGGCTTGAGAAGAATGGTTTCAACGTCAATCCGCATCGGCGCCTCTGCAAAAACTTTGAGGAAATCGTTGAATACATAAACGAAATCGAGGTAATCAGGGACGCCTTGGACTATGACATCGACGGTGTGGTTATAAAGGTGAATTCGACCGCACTGCAGGAGGAATTCGGAGCAACGACGAAGGCTCCGAGGTGGGCTATCGCATACAAATATCCACCTCGCCAAATAACTACAAAATTGCTGGATATTCAGGTTCAGGTGGGCCGTACCGGTGCGCTCACGCCTGTAGCCATACTCGAACCGGTTCTGCTCGCTGGTACGGTTGTATCGCGCGCCTCATTGCATAACGAGGACGAAATCAAGCGGCTCGGCGTAAAAATCGGCGATATCGTACTCATTGAAAAAAGCGGCGAAATAATACCTCAGGTGGTCCAGGTCATCGAATCGCGACGTGACGGTAGCGAAAGGGAATTCAAGTTTCCGGAGAATTGTCCAGTTTGCGGATGCTCGGCGGTCCGTCCGCCCGGGGAGGCCGTTAGGCGATGCACCAATCCGGATTGCCCGGCTAAGATCAAGGCTCGGATTCAGTATTTCGCATCCCGTAAAGCAATGGACATCGAAGGATTGGGCGATGTATTAGTCGACTTGCTGGTGGATAAAGGTCTGGTTAAGTCCGTTGCCGATCTTTACAAACTCTCTGAAGACCAGATTGCCGAGCTCGATCGGATGGGCAAAAAATCCGCACGCAAATTAATTGAGCAGATTAGGGCGAGTAAGGCGCGCGAATTGCGCCGGTTGCTTTATGGACTCGATATTCGTCACATTGGCGAGCGAAATGCGGCCATTCTCGCGAAGCATTTCGGTAGTATCGACAGGCTTCGTACCGCCTCCCGCGAAGAACTTACCGAAATTCGGGACATTGGACCGGTTGTCGCTGAAAGCGTTTTCGAATGGTTTCATACGGACCGGAATTTAGAGCTGATCGAGCGGCTGCGGGCCGCGGGCGTCCGGATGGAGGACGCGAAAGAGCAAGATATCGAAGATCCAGATTTTGCTGGAAAAACTTTTGTTCTCACAGGAAAACTCGAAAACTACACGCGCGACGAGGCTGCGGCTCTAATCGAATCACGAGGCGGCCGGGTTTCGTCCTCCGTTAGCAAGAAAACCGATTATCTACTTGCCGGAAGTGACCCGGGCTCAAAACTTGCAAAAGCCGAGTCCCTAGGCGTTAAGGTTATTGGCGAAAAAGAATTTGAGGCGATGCTGAAGAAATAATTTTAATGTAAAATTAGGCCAAGAGGAATAAAATGAATTCGATCGAAACTTTTTTTTCGGCCGGCGTTCGGGAAGTTGACCCGTTAATAGCAGACGCAATCGAATCAGAGATTAGACGGCAGACGGATGGGCTAGAGCTTATCGCATCGGAAAATTTCGTCTCCGAGGCGGTGCTGCAGGCGCTCGGGACGGTTTTTACGAATAAATATGCCGAAGGTTATCCAAAAAAGCGCTATTATGGCGGATGCGAATTTGCCGATATCGTTGAGCAGGCGGCTATCGATCGTGCAAAGCAATTATTCGCCGCCGACCACGCAAACGTTCAGCCACACTCGGGTGCACAGGCAAATATGTCCGTCTTCCTCACGGCGCTAGAGCACGGCGATACTATTCTGGGAATGAATCTATCGCATGGTGGGCATTTGACGCACGGGCATCCGCTGAATTTCTCAGGATTAAATTATCGGGTCGTCGAATACGGTGTTAATCGCGAATCCGAACAAATCGATTATGACGAGCTCCGGAGGTTAGCCGAAATGCATCGGCCCAAACTAATTATTTGCGGAGCTTCGGCTTATCCACGAATAATTGATTTTCATCGTATCGGCGAGATTGCTCGTTCGATAAATGCTTCTGTAATGGCCGACATTGCACATATCGCCGGCCTTGTCGCCGCCGGGCTTCACCCATCGCCGGTTCCGGATTGTGAATTTGTAACAACGACGACGCATAAGACGCTGCGCGGCCCGCGCGGCGGACTCGTTTTATGTCGTCAGCAATTTGCTCGCGAGATCGATAGAAGCGTATTCCCCGGGGTGCAGGGCGGACCACTTGTACACGTCATCGCGGCAAAAGCCGTTTCATTTGCTGAAGCCTTGACTGAAGATTTTCGGGATTATCAGCGCCAGATTGTTGCGAACGCAAGTGCTCTTGCCGAAACGCTTTCGGCTGCAGGTCTTCGCCTCGTATCGGGCGGTACGGACAATCATTTGCTTCTGGTAGATGTCTTTATGGATGGAAAGGGTATCACCGGCAAGGCAGCCGAAAAAGCTCTCGAGGAAGTAAATATTACTGTCAATAAGAATACTATTCCGTTTGATTCTAACAAACCTTTCGTTGCATCGGGAATCCGGTTGGGAACTCCGGCTCTAACGACTCGCGGTATGAAAGAGCCTGAGATGCGGCAAATAGGCGAGATGATCGCCTCGATAATTGCAGAGCCAGATTCGGAGCAGGTTAAAACCGAAGTAAGGCGAAAGGTTACCGAATTGACCGAGAGGTTCCCGATGTATCATCTGCGGCAAAGACGCCTCCGCTTTGACGGATTATCTGCGTCCTGATCCATCAACTCAAGAATTTTCGGGAAATGCTTAATCCTGCCGCGGATCATCCATTAAGTCAATTTCGGCTAATATTCCGCGTGCTTCTTCGGATCCAAACTCAAAGGCTTGTTGCTGAAGAGCATTTACCGCAATGTCGTAATAAGCAGTATCTTCGAGAATTGTCAAAAGTTGTGCGATTGGCATCAAAGCCAGTGTCTCAAAGGCGATAGCGCGGATCTGTGGCTGCTCTGCCTGTCGGGCGATTTCGGCAATTTCGATGGGAGAAAACCGCTCGGTCAGCTTGTTCGAGAGCGTGTCGAGCCCGTTGTAATCATTTCGCTCAAGGTAGCGTTCAGCCAACTGGATAAAGACCTCGGCGGAGCCCGTTTGAGCCTCGAGAACCGCAGCGCAGGCATCTGCGAGCTTTTCGATCTCCCGCTTTTTCCTGATTTCGAGTTTCTTATTAGTTGCCGCTGACTGTTCGTCCAAAGCAGAGAGTAAGCTGCTTAATTCTAAGTCGGAGTGGGCATCGTAGAAAAATTTCCTTTGCGCAAACAAAGACGGCTTATTCTTCGAATCCAAAGCTCCGACGAGCAATTTGCGCGTTTCTGGCCGCAGTCCTTCCCAAATTTGTGCGACTCTCGATCCGAAGTCTTTAATGGTCATTTCAATGAAATTAGTTTGCAGTGAGGGGCGTTCTATGTCAAGTATTTTCACCTTTTGCCCAACGAGTCGGCCGCATCGAGCATTCGACGCTCAGCTCTCTGCAGTATCGCTCGGCGCATTTCCTGCGTCGCAGCGTCAGAAATTACCTCGACTAGTGCGTATGGATTTCCTCTAAGTCGACGAATCTCCCACGTGTCGCTATCGGGTTGAGTTCGTCGCGAAAACCAAAGGCAAGGAATCTCGAATATCCTTACCTCAACGTTTTCGTCAAGAGGTCCAATCTCTGACAATAGATTTTCCAGATCTCGATTATCGACGAGCGCAGCTTGCAGACGCCAGCCAAAACGGCGGTACTGAGAAATTATCTGATGCGCTGACGCTGGTTGTAGCATCTATGGATTCTTCTTTGGAGCCGAATTTACAGGATTTACCATTGCGTTCACGTTTTTTGGCAGTTCGATTCTCCGTACTCCGCCATTTCTTCGGCTTAGGTTTGCCGCTTGAGCTTCGAGGGCTGCTTGCCCGGGACCGGGCGATTGCCACGTGTTTTGCCAAAGATCGCCGTACGCAAGTTTCCACGATCCGTTTTCGAATATGAACGGAATGTCTTCCCAACGCTGGTCAGCATTACTCCACACTTCGACTGCGCCCATGAGACCTTTTACTCGTTCATCGCGTATTTTGGGCATTCGGTCCGTCATTGTTGTACGAGTAAAGCCGTTTGAATAAACTTTAGCGATGGGTTCGTTTTGTCGCTCGGCAAGCGTTTGGGCCATCTGTTGCGTTCGCAGCGATACGGCCGCTTTAATCTCTTGGGTATTTCCGGATTTTACGGCAGCAAACAAGCGCTTATAGGCCTCCCTCGGCGTTTTTGCCGGGTTTTCGTCCGGAATAGACATATCGTCTTGCGACGATGTTTGCTTTGTCGCCAACTGTTCCGCCGACGAAGAGTTCATATTACCTAAATTCACAGGTGGATTGGCCGTTGCCGACGATTCGGACGTTTTCCCCGATTGGCCGTTGCCGCCGGAGCACGAAAAGGTCGAAAGTCCAAGCAAAACTGATGAAAGAAGAGCTGCGATTCGAAAAGCGCGTGGTATCGAATGTAGAATCATAACTGGAGAAAGTATAAATACGCCGGATGGCAAAGTAAACCTGACAAATTCGAGCCATACTCTATGAAAGGGCTTACGTTTCGAAGTGGCCGGTTGCAAATTGCCGAGTTAGAGGCTCCAAAACTTGCGACGGAAGCAGTTGTTCGCGTGCTGATCAGCGGAATATGCAGCACGGATATTCAAATCACAAAGGGATATTCGGGCTTTGAAGGAGTCCTCGGGCATGAATTTGTCGGAATTGTTGAATATTCTCCTGATAATCCGCAAATTGCGGGGAAGAGGGTTGTAGGCGAAATAAATGTCGGTTGCGAAAATTGCGTTTTTTGCCGGTCGGGAGACCCGCGTCATTGTCCCGATCGGACCGTGCTTGGCATAAAAGGTCGAAATGGCTCGCATTCTGAATACCTTACGCTCCCGACGAGAAATCTATTTCTCGTCCCCGAAAACGTTTCGGACGAAGAGGCCGTATTCGTCGAGCCGCTTGCGGCAGCGCTTGGCATAGCCGAGCGAATCGAGCTAAAAAATGCCGGCAGGATAGCTGTCATAGGCGATGGAAAGCTTGGATTGCTTTGCTCAGTTGCAATTAAATCGCTCGGCGCGGACGTTTCGCTTTTCGGTCGGCATCGTACGAAGCTCGAAATCGCGGGTAAATCTGGTGTCGAGACATATCTCGTCAGCGAGAGTCCAATACCGAAGCGAGAATACGATACGGTTGTCGAGGCGACCGGCTCAGTGGCTGGATTCGAAATGGCGATGGATTTGGTTTGCCCAAAGGGGACGATCGTTTTGAAATCGACCTACGCAGGCAAAGCGCCGATAGAAGCCTGGCGTATAGTCGTGGACGAAATCTCTGTTGTTGGCTCGCGATGTGGCCGCTTCGGGCCCGCTTTGGAATGGCTTAATCGACGACCGGTCAATTTGTCCGCCCTGATTTCCGAGGAATTTCCACTCGCCGAGGGCGTTCAGGCGGTCGAGATGGCCCAAAAAAACGGAATTCTGAAGGTTTTACTACGTAACAATTAAACGAGATACGAAATGAAATCGTTATCGTGGCCGAATTCAAATCTGATATACTAGGCAGGCATTTATTCGCGATATTTCAGTAAAAATGGCGGAGGTGTTGACGTGAGAGTTCTAGCTTTTCGGCGCCGCTCAGCGTTGCTAGTTGTTATCGTCGCTCTAGCTGCGATTTCTGTTTCAGGTCAAAGTTCTGCAACGGCGCTGTCGGAGTCGTTCGCAGAGGTTGCAAAACGTGTGGCGCCGGCCGTTGTAAGCATCGAAACTAAATCGCGTGTGGCAGAGGCTTTACCGGACACACCGCCGTCATCCGGTGACGACCTTCTCGATTATTTGCGTCGCCAGTCTCGGCGGCCAGTTTATGCTGTAGGCAGTGGATTTATTATCGATAAAGCGGGCTACATTATTACGAATAATCACGTAGTATTCGAAACTAGCAAGATTAAGGTAAGGCTCGATACTGGCGAAGAATTTCCTGCGCGGATTGTTGGTTCCGATGAGGAAACCGACCTTGCGGTGCTAAAAATAGACGCCGGCCGCGAACTTCCCGCAATTGCATTTGGCGATTCGTCCGCAGTGCGCGTCGGAGATTGGGTTTTGGCTATCGGCTCGCCATTTGGCCTGGCTAGAACGGTTACGGCGGGGATTATCTCCCAGACCGACCGCGATACTCCGACTGCTACTGTTTTTCAAAAGTTTATCCAGACCGATGCGGCGATAAATCGTGGAAATTCCGGTGGGCCGCTTGTCAATTTAAAAGGAGAGGTAATCGGCGTCAACTCCCAAATTGCGACATCGACCGGCGATTATAACGGTGTCGGTTTTGCGTTGCCGTCCCGCGAGGCCGAATCAGTTTATCGCCAAATTTTGCAATTTGGTGGTGTTCGTCGCGGTTATCTCGGCGTCGCTCTCGAATCGGCGCGACCTGAGTTCTTCAAAGTTTACGGCTTGAATGGGGTCGACGGCGGTGCGATTGTTACTGAAGTACGCGATTCGCAGAGCCCGGCAGCGCGTGCTGGAATGCGCGTAGGTGATTTGATTACTGAAGTAAATGGAGCTTCGGTGAAGACTTCCGTCGAGCTGATTAACAAAATTGCTGCGACTTTACCTGAGAGCGAAGTTCGCCTTGGAGTTCTCAGAGAAAAAGGTGAAGGGTTCGAAAAGTTGATTTTTTCGGTACGGCTCGGGGAAAGACCCGTGACAAGTCGAACGGGAGGAGAAAACCCAGACCGGACAAAGATTTTGCCGAATACAAAAGATTCTAAACCGCTTGGGTTGACCGTCGAATCTCCGCCGGCAGCAGTTGCTGCCACTTTTCGTAACGACCTGCCGAGAGGAGTTGTCGTCAAGGAAATCGACCCGAATAGTTTTCTTGCGGACGTAAAGTCCGCAAATGGAACCGGGCCAGCGCTATTGCCCGGCGACGTCATTATTCGAGTTAACCGCCGAGATATTGCGACGGCAAGGGATTTTTATGAAATAACGGGAGCTTTGAAAAAGGGTGATGCCGTAGTAATGCAGGTCCTAGTGCACAGCCCAGCTGCCGCCCGTACAATTTTGAAATTTGTTCAGTTTACTGTCCAGTAAACCGATGACAATTTGGAGTTTGAGTCAATTGAAATGCGACAAGCGAAAAACAAGAAAACTACAAAAGAAAAGAAATCTGTAAAAACGTATTACAACTACATTGGCGGCGAATGGGTAAAATCCGCGTCGAATGAATATTTCGAAAACATCAATCCGGCGAATACGACCGACCTGATTGGACGTTTTCCTTTATCGATCGAAGACGACGTGAACCGCGCTGTCGAAGCGGCGAAAGAAGCCGGGACGCGCTGGCGACGCACTCCGGCTCCGCGACGCGCAGAGATTTTATTCCGGCTTGGCGAAATTTTGCGTCAGAATAAGGAAAGGTTCGCGGCCGAAATGACCCGGGAAATGGGAAAAGTTCTAAAGGAATCCGGTGGCGACGTCCAAGAGGCAATCGATTGTACTTATTTTGCGGCCGGCGAAGGAAGGCGATTGCACGGTTTTACTACGCCCGCGGAAATGCCCAATAAATTTGCGATGTGCGTTCGCCAGCCCGTGGGAATTTGTGGATTGATAACGCCGTTCAATTTTCCAATGGCCATCCCCTCGTGGAAGCTGATTCCGGCCCTCGTCTGCGGAAACACGGTGGTGCTCAAATCGGGCGAAGATGTACCGCTTTCTGCACTGAATCTTGTAAAAGCTTGTGAGCAGGCCGGTGTCCCAAAAGGTGTCGTGAATCTCGTAAATGGCGTCGGGGAAGCTGGTGCTGCCTTGGTTGACCATCGAGACGTTCGACTCATTTCGTTTACCGGCTCGACCCAAACCGGCCGCATGATCGCGGAAACTTGTGCCCGCGAAAACAAAATCGTTTCGCTCGAAATGGGTGGAAAAAACGCGATCATTATTATGGACGACGCCGACATCGACAATGCGGTCGAAGGCTCGCTGTGGGGAGCTTTCGGAACTTCCGGACAGCGATGTACGGCCTCGTCGCGTCTTGTCGTTCATAAAAAAGTTTATAAAAAATTCGTCGAAAAATTTGTCGAACGCGCGAAACATTTGCGCGTCGGCAACGGCTTAGACAAAAGCACCGAAGTGGGTCCGGTCATCAATCAGGCGGCGATGGAAAAAATTCTCGGCTATATCGAAATCGGGCAAAAACATGACCGCGCGAAACTCGCCTGCGGCGGAAACCGTCTGACGAAAGGCGAATACAAAAACGGCTTTTTTATCGAACCGACTGTTTTCACGGATGTGAAACCCGGAATGCGCGTCGAACAGGAAGAAATTTTCGGTCCGGTCACGGCGATCATTCCTTTCAATACGCTTGACGAAGCCATCCAAATCGTCAACGGCGTCAAATATGGCTTGTCGTCGGCGATTTACACTCAAAACGTCAATCAAGCCTTTTACGCGATGCAGGAGCTTTACACCGGAATTTGTTACGTCAATTCGGCCACAATCGGCGCGGAAGTTCATCTTCCGTTTGGTGGGACAAAGGCCACAGGTAACGGCCACCGCGAGGCCGGAACTCAGGTGCTTGATATTTTCAGCGAATGGAAAGCTCTTTACATCGACTATTCGGGGAAGTTGCAAAAGGCGCAGATCGATACCGTAGAAATCTGAAAGATTTAACAGGCACTGATAATTTTTCCGCCGCGGATTCTTGTCGGCAATCGAATCGCTCGTTGTAACAAAGTACCTCCAAAATACATCAGAGGCTAAAGCTTCGTTATCGCATTTCGGAAATTCAATAGCGGGCGTTATAATGCGTTTTTGCTTGTTATTAACGACATTTAGAAAAAAAATCAGGAGCAACTATTTGGATGAAAATCGGACTTCCGAAAGAGATTAAAGACAACGAGTACCGCGTTGGCCTAACGCCTGCTGGCGTGCAGGCACTCGCGCAAGCTGGGCACGCGGTTTACGTACAAAAAACTGCGGGAGAAGGTTCTGGGTTTGGCGATGAGCAATACATCAAAGCCGGAGCGACGCTATTAAATACCGCTGATGAAGTTTGGGAAGCCGGCGAGATGATCGTGAAAGTAAAAGAGCCGATCGCCCCAGAGTATCCCCGAATGCGTGAAAATCAAATTCTCTTCACATACCTGCATCTCGCTCCGGAACTTGAGTTAACCCAACAGTTGATGGATCGAAAGGTGACTGGTATTGCTTATGAAACAATTACGGATGCAAATGGCCGGTTACCGCTGCTCACGCCGATGTCCGAGGTCGCGGGACGGATGGCGGTTCAGGTCGGCGCGACATATTTAGAAAAAATGAACGGCGGTCGGGGAATTCTTTTAGGCGGCGTACCGGGCGTCCCTGCGGCGAATGTGGTAATCATCGGCGGCGGCGTCGTCGGTACCGAGGCTGCAAAGATGGCGGTTGGACTAGGTGCCCGCGTAACGATAATCGACAAAAACCTAGACCGGCTGCGGCAGCTGGACGATATCTTTCTTTCAAAGGTTCAGACCTTGGCTTCATCGCGATACGCCATCGAAGAGGCAATTTCTCACGCCGATTTGGTTATTGGAGCCGTTTTGGTTGTAGGTGCGGCCGCACCAAAGCTTGTCACCCGCGATATGCTTCATCTTGTGCCGAACGGAGCGGTTCTGGTGGACGTTGCCGTAGATCAAGGTGGATGCTTCGAAACGACCCATCCGACGACACATTCGAACCCGACTTATTATGAGGAAGGTGTACTTCATTACGCAGTTGCAAATATGCCCGGAGCCGTCCCTCGGACCTCGACGTTCGCACTTACCAACGCAACGCTGCCATACGCTCTTGCGCTTGCAAACAAAGGTTTCGAGCAGGCCATTGCCGAGGATGAGGGTTTGCGCGCCGGAGTAAATACTTTTGCCGGTAAGCTTACCTATGAAGCGGTCGCAATTTCGCAAGGGCGGGAATATACGCCGCTTGAGACAATGATCGATTTGAAGGCGTCCACGGCGGCATAGCATCGAATCAAGCGGATACCGTCTTCTTCGCTTTAAATCCCGCACATTGCGCGTTGTTTACCTAGAGAGCTTTTCTTAAACGCGCTAGATCGGTGCGGGATTAGTTTTCCGATATGTATGAATTTGCCGTAACACCCGCGATTACGCAGCTGCGTCGGCCCGGCGTAACTATTTCAAGCGTTTCGCCTGAAGGCCTCGGCGCCGAGCTCGGATTGCAGACTGGGGATCGGATAGTAAAAGTCAATGGTCGTCGGATTCGTGACTACCTCGATTTTCGGTTTCAGACAGCGGGCGAAACCCTGATTACAATTCTGGTGCGAAAACGCAGCGGTGAGAGTCTCGAGATCGAATTCGACCGCGACGAAGGCGAAGATTTCGGCCTCGAGTTTGAACAAATCGTTCCGCGGCAATGCGCCAACGAATGTATCTTTTGTTTCTGCAAAGGAAATCCTGCCGATGCCCGACCTTCGCTTTTTGTCCGCGACGAAGACGTGCGGCTTTCTTTTCTTTACGGCAATTACACGACGCTGTCTTCCGTAACTGAAGAAGAAATGAATCGAGTCATCGAGCAGCGGTTATCGCCGCAATACGTTTCCATACATGCGACCGATACCAAGACGCGTGCGTATCTTCTCGGCGTTGACGAAAAACGGGCAGACATTTCCGATAAATTGCAGCGACTGCTCGCTGCGGGTATTCAAATCCACGCGCAGATTGTCTTGTGTCCGGAGATTAACGACGGCTCGGTGCTGGAAGAGACATTGCGCGATCTCGCCGCTCTTTATCCGGATGTTATGAGCGTGGCAATCGTCCCAGTTGCCTTGACACGGTACAATACTGACAAGCGTTTGACCCGAGTAACTCCGGAATTCTGTCGGCGAACGATTCGCGAAGTTGGAAAGCTGCAAAGGGATTTTCGTCGCAAATTGGGCGCAACTTTCGCTTTTCTCGGGGACGAAATATATATCAAGGCAGGTCTCGCGATTCCTTCTCGCCGGCATTATGGCAATTATCCTCAGATTGAAGACGGCGTCGGGATGGTGCGATCGTTTCTGGACAAATTTGAACGCCTTTTTCGTCCGGGCTATTCGGGTAAATCACGACGTAGCAAGTTCCAGCGATTAAATTCGTTGGCCGCGACGCCGGATTCACGAAAGCTTGCCCGATCAAATGTTGAGATAAAGTCAGGATCGAGAGGGACGATATTCACAGGCGAAATGTTCGCCCCGATTTTGGCGGAGTCGATTCGTCGGTTCAACAGTCGTTTCGGCGGAAAAATTTCGGTTGTCAGCGTTCCCAATGAATATTTTGGTGGCGACGTCTCAGTAGCTGGACTCATCTCGGGACGTGATTTTCTGGACGCGCGCGACAAGGTAAGCGGCGATTTCGTAATCATTCCCAAGCACGCTATAAAATCGGACGAGCCCGTTCTGATTGACGGAATTGCCCTTGAAGATTTGAGGCGTTCATTTTCTCGGCCAATTATTCCCGCAGATACTGACGAGCTCATCTCTATCCTATTCTCCGTGCGCCAGCCTTAGCCTATCGAATAAAGTTATAAATTATAAGTCCGGTCACTTTCACGGGTATGCCTTCGGACGTTGTCGGGCTGAATTTCGACTTCCGAGCTGCATCTTCTGCTGCGGCGCGAAATATTGGATTGCCTATGACGGCGCGTGCCGCGATTACATTTCCTATTTCGTCTATAGTTACCTGGACGTGCACGAGATCCGAAAGATTGAGAGCAATTGCGGCCGGCGGATATTGCGGTTTCGGCAGCTCAATAGCGAAGCCGTTTACAATTCCAAGCCGTTTAATCTCTGCCGGCCGATTATCGCGCCGAGGAGCGAAGCGAGGCGATGGCGGCGGCTTATCCGTCTCTGTATTGCCAAGTGTATCTCCGGCGGCGTCGCGTGGCCCTGAAGCAGAGGTGCCGCGTATTTTGTTGCC
>PSMA01000034.1:0-25922 GCA_040289905.1 Blastocatellia bacterium | reverse complement strand
AGTTGCCGAACTGAAAAAATCAGTTTTGACGGATGAACACGGAGTATTCGAGATCCGAGCCCTTCCCTTTGGAAAATACCGAATCATTGCCCATCTCGACCGTGTGCCCGATGCGATTAAAACAGTTGAAATCAGCGCGAACGACGCGACGGTAACCGTAGATTTTGAATTGAATTTGTCTACCGTCAGCGAGCAAGTTACCGTTACCGCAACTGGCAATGCGGAAGCAATCGATAAATCTTACCAATCGGTAACGTCTGTCGGCTCGCTGGATCTGATGCAGAGAAATTCGCTTTCTATTGGCGAAGCACTCGAATATCAAACCGGCGTTGCAAAACGCTCGTTTGGTCCGGCTTCGGGTCGTCCGGTAATCCGCGGTTTCGACGGCGACCGCGTACTGGTTTTGCAAGATGGTTTGCGCGTCGGCGGAATTGCTTCGCAATCGGCGGATGAAGTTGAACCGATTGACCTCCTCTCGCTCGACCATGTGGAAATCGTCAAAGGTCCGGCCACTTTGCTTTACGGCTCGAACGCCATCGGCGGCGTGGTCAATGGCATTTCGACGAACGACGTTTATCAAAAAGGGCTTTCAGGTTACCTGACCGCGTTTGGCGGCACGAACAATTATCAGGCTGGCTCAAGCGGCGGCCTTAAATTCGGTTACAAGAACCTTCTCTTTTTCGGCAGCGCCGGCGGGCAAAAAGCCAATGATTACCGGACGCCGCTCGGAACGGTCTTAAATTCCTATGCGCGAAGCGGCAATGCCAACGTCGGAGCGGGATACTTTCTCCGCAAAGGCTGGCTGACATTCGATTACGCATACGATTGGCGGCGTTACGGGATACCGGTTGAGCCGGATGAAATTGATTTTGAGTATCTGAAAATGCGCCGCCACGCTTTGCAAATCAAAGGCGGTTTGCGCGAACTTGGCAGTTTTGTCGAAAGCGGTGATTTTGCAGTCAGCTTCAACGATTATGTCAACCACGAGTTTGAATTTGAATCGGACGAAAATGTAATCGGGCTCGAATCACTGGCCACGAACAAAAACCTAAATTACCGAGCCAATATCAATCATCGCCGGAGGGGAACATTTTCCGGCACGTTCGGTTTTTCTGGCTTCAGGCGCGATTATGAGTCGACCGGAGCGGAAGCCCCGGCGCCGCGTACCAAACAAAGTTCGTTTGCAGTTTATGGTTTGGAAAGAGTCGATTTCGAGCGGGTCGGTTTTCAATTAGGCGGCCGCGTCGAGCAAAACGGCTACGAACCAGAAGGCGATTTCCGCCGCCGAAATTTCCTCGGATTTTCCGGTAGTGCGGGTGTGCGCGTTGAACTCTGGACAGGCGGGTCTTTCGCCGCTAATTATCAACACAGTTTTCGCGCTCCGGCACTCGAAGAGCTTTACAACGATGGACCGCACCCCGGCATTTTGGTCTTCGACATCGGCAATGAAAATCTGAAATCGGAACAGGGCGACGGCGTTGATTTTTCCTTGCGCCACAGCACTAACCGAGTTCGCATCGACTCAGCCTTGTTTTATTATCGCATCAACAATTTCGTCTATACGGCTTTCACCGGACGAGTTGACGCCCCCTCGAATCTGCCGATTATCGAATACGCGCAGGGCAATAGCCGCTATTTCGGCGGCGAAGCGAGTATCGAGGCCAGAGCCGTCAAAACTTTGTGGTTGAGCGGCAAGATTGATTTCGTTCGAGCCGAATTGACCGAATCGAATAAACCTCTACCACGTATTCCGCCGTTTCGGGCCGTGCTTGGACTCGATTATCGCTATCGAAATTTTAGTCTGAGTCCCGAATTGATTTTCGCTGCAAAACAAAACCGCGTTTTCGACAATGAAACCGCGACCGCCGGTTACGCCGTTTTCAATGTCAACGCCTCTTACGTCGTAGTTTCAGGACACAAGGCCCACATCTTTTCGATCAACACTTATAACCTGAATAACAAGTTGTATCGCAACCATTTATCTTTCCTAAAAGAAATTGCCCCAGAGATCGGGCGTGGAGTCAGATTTCACTACGCTTTGAGATTTTGACACTTTAACAGTTTTGAAAACTACAATTCTGTCTTTAAATCGAAGAATATGCGCGACAGCATGGCTTCTTTTGTCGCTCTGATGCGTGCCGATTTGATTTTATTTAACAGAAAAACTAAGAATAGACTGGTCGACGAAGTGGCGAGCCGATTCGTGTCGCGTATGAGCGTAAGAATCGTTATCTAAAGATACCAGCAATAGATTCCGGCGGGCGTTTTCTTTACGCGGGTAAGGTAAAAAATCTGGGCCGGGCCTTTACGCAGATTGCAGAGGAGTTACGTCAGCAATACATCTTAGGGTATTACCCGAAAAACCAAAGATCCGACAAAAAGAGCTTGTAATTTAGGGTGCAAGTAAATATTCCAGAATCGATGGTCTGAGCGCGAGACGGTTACACTTACAACTCGCAAACATCGCTTAAAAAAGGACAATCCGTAAATTCGAGCCTGCTCTCGAACAAAACGCGCCAAAAGACCAATAGCAAATCAGCCTCTTCTTCAATTCGATTGCTGCCCATTACTTGGGTATCTTCGATTACGTAATCGCCTACGATAAAATCAGAGCTTAAAAAGATTCACTGAAGCTGACCTCGCCCGCGACAGCTACCTGATACGCTGCAACTCGACGTTCAAAAAAGTTCGTAAGTTCCTGAACGTCCTGAAGATCCATAAATGCAAATGGATTCTTGGCTTTATAGATTTTGTCCATTCCAAGCATCAAGAGTCTCTGGTCTGCAATGAATTCCAAATACTGCCGCATATCAGAGACCGACAGTCCTGCAACACCGCCTGAAAGTAAATCCTCAGCAAATTGCATTTCGCATTCGACGGCCTCCGCTAACATTGCCTCAATGCTGCGCTCCATTTGTTGGTCAAAAAGTCCAGGTTCTTCTTTGCGGACCGTTTTGACAATTTCAAATGCAAAATTCATGTGGCACGATTCATCTCGGAAAACCCAGTTCGTGCCGGAAGCAAGCCCATGCAACAGGCCTTTCGATCGTAGAAAATAAACGTAAGCAAAAGCCGCAAAGAAAAACAGCCCTTCGATACAGGTCGCAAAACAAATTAAATTGAGGAGAAAACGTCGTCGGTCATCTATAGTTTCCAACCGTTCAAGTTGGTGAATCGAATCGATCCACTTCAAGCAAAAATCCGCCTTTTTCTTTATTGAGGGAATATTCTCGACGGCAGCAAAGGCGGCAGCCCGCTCGGCCGGATCCGGAATATATGTATCGAGGAGTGTCAAATAAAATTGCACGTGAAGAGCCTCTTCAAAAAGCTGCCGCGATAGGTACATCCGGGCTTCCGGCGAATTAATGTGCTTATAGAGATTCAGCACAAGGTTGTTCGAGACGATCGAATCACCCGTTGCAAAAAATGCGACCAACCGATTAATCAAGTGCCGTTCTGCCGGCGTCATCTTTGATCGCAGATCATTAACGTCCATCGAGAAATCGACTTCCTCGACGGTCCAAGTGTTCTTGATCGCGTTCCGGTACATCTCATAGAAGTCCGGATATTTCATCGGGCGAAGTGTAAGATTAAAACCAGGATCCAATAACATAAAAACCTCTGAAAACTAGCCTCGTCAGCGTTCTTTAATTGCGTGAATCCTTTGCAACTACGAGGCCGGGAGTGTCGAGCCAACCAACTGCGTATCGATACCAAGCGACGACTCTATTGACATGCTTCGCAAGCTTCCGGATTCTCGAGCGAGCACGATACAGATTCCGTATCCGAGTAAGCCCTCACTTCTGGCTCCGATTTCACGGTCGCAGCATCGCCGGCCGCAACTTGAGCGATTCGCGTGGCCGGCCGCGACCGAAGATAATATGTCGTTTTCAAACCTTTCTGCCAAGCGTACATATACATTGAGGAAAGTTTGCCGATCGTCGGACTTTCCATGAAAAGATTTAGTGATTGGCTTTGGTCGATAAAAGCGCCACGATCCGCAGCCATATCGATCAGCGACCGCATCGGGATTTCCCATGCTGTGCGGTAGATTTGCTTCAAATCTTCGGGGATCTCGGGAATATCCTGTACCGATCCTTCGGCGAGTTTGATTTTTTGTCGAATTTCATCCGTCCAGAGGCCCGCGCTTTTCAGTTCGTTGACTAGATACTTATTCACTTGGATAAAATCGCCGGATAACGTCTCCCGCTTGAATAAATTAGAAACCTGTGGCTCGATGCATTCGTAGCTGCCGGCGATTGCCGCTATTGTCGCCGTCGGTGCGATCGCGATCATCAGACTATTGCGAAGACCGTATTTCTTTATTTTGTCACGAAGATTGTCCCAGCGCTCAGCATCTTCAGGGACGACACCCCAAAGGTCAAATTGGAGAACGCCCTTTGCCGCTCGCGTTTCGGCAAACGCAGGGTGCGGACCTTTCTCGATCGCCAGGTCACAGCTTGCGTTAAGTGCCGCATAATAAATTTCTTCCTGTATCTGTGCAGAAATTTTTCGCGCTTGCGGCGAATCGAATGCGAGCCGGAGCTGAAAAAACACGTCTTGCAATCCCATTAGACCAAGGCCGATATTTCGCCATTTCCGGTTTGATTCAGAAGTGCTCGGTATTGCGTAATAATTTAGATCGATAACGCGATCAAGTTGGCGCACTGCAATCTGGACGTTTCGGCGAAGTTTTTCGTAATCGACCGACCCATCTTTTACGTAGCGCGCGACATTGATTGAGCCGAGATTGCAGACGGCCGTCTCATTGCCAGAAGTAACTTCAACTATTTCCGTGCAGAGGTTAGATAAATGAACGACATTTCCTGGATTCGCAGTTTGATTCGATTTCAGGTTGCAGGCATCCTTGAAAGTCATCCAACCGTTGCCCGTCTGGGCCAGTGTTCGCATCATACGCGCGTACAGATCACGGGCCTTGACCTGTTTCGAGTAAAGACCTTCAGCTTCGGCCTTTAAATATTCTCTCTTGAATTCTTCGCCGTAGATATCGGGAAATTGCGGGACGACCTTCGGATCAAATAGAGACCAAAGCCCGTCTTCCTGTACCCGCCCCATAAATATGTCAGGAACCCAGTTTGCGATATTGAGATTGTGCGTGCGCCGCGCCTCGTCGCCCGTATTGTCCCGAAGCTCAAGAAAGTCCTCGATATCGGCGTGCCACGTTTCAAGGTAAACACACGCAGCCCCCTTTCTCTTGCCGCCCTGATTTACGGCAGCAACTGACGAATCTAGCGTCTTAAGCCAGGGAACGATTCCGTTCGAATGCCCATTCGTGCCGCGGATCAGCGAGCCGCGCGAGCGAACACGGTGATAAGCAATCCCAATGCCGCCGGAAAATTTGGAAAGCATAGCGACATCGGAATACTTCCGGTAAATGCTTTCGAGGCTGTCCTCGGGCGAATCGAGCAGGAAACAGCTGGAAAGCTGCTCATGGCGCGTCCCGGAATTGAATAACGTTGGTGTAGAGGGAACGTATTCGAGAGAAGAAAAAAGATTGTATAGTTCCACCGCCTCCGCCGGCGTCTCGGAAAGGCCGCAAGCGACACGCATCCAGAAGAACTGCGGGGTCTCGATAACATCTCGTGTTACCGGATTTTTGAGCAGGTAACGATCGTAAATAGTGCGGATTCCGAAAAATTCGAAAAGATCGTTGCGGGTCTGGTCTATCGCGTCGTTTAGCTTGCGGCTGTTTTCCGAGACGAAGGAAGCGACTCGATCATTGATCAAGCCCTCCCGACAGCCGAAAGCGATGGATTGTGAAAACGAGTGAATTTCCTGGTTACGGACCTCTTTTTCGATATATTGATTCAGCAGCCGAGCAGCAAGCCGCGAATATTCCGGCTCCTCAAAAATAAGGCTAGCGGCCGTTTGAATTGAAAGCTTGTCAAGCTCTTTGGTAGTCGCTCCGTCATAAAGACCACTTATCGTCTTCGTTGCAATGCGCATTACATCCACGTTTGGCAGATTTGGGGTACAACGCGATATCGCCCGGACGATTTTGTTGATGTCAACCGGCTCAAAGTTACCGTTTCGCTTTCGAACACGCATTGTGGTTTGGGTAGTTTCTTCCGAATGCTTTGCGGTCGCAGTATATCCGGTATTCATCTCGTCTCCTTAATTAAAGTTTTCCAAGATTTTTGTTTCTGCCGAATGATTCCCTTTGCCGCCAAAATTTGAGAGAAAACTGGCCTCTGCCGCTCGGCTTTACGCCTGCCAACGGTGAAGACTCACTCAATCTGAATTCTGGATTGCAGGCGGGTCCTCAAGCGCAATTTCAAGAGCTATCTCCTGCAGTGGATATAGAATATATTGTGTCCTCGCCAAATTGTCAACACAAAATCTGGTAGTTTGAGAGGAATCTTCTAATTACATTATTTACACAAGTTAAAGCGCCGCGCCGATTGTAAAACTTTAATAAACACTTTGCTTCCCTGACGCAAATCGCGAGAGTTTTGCGTGGCCGCACGACTTCGAGGCCGCCGGAATATACAATCGCAGAATCGGTAGAATCGTTCTCTCAAAAATAGGCGTTTTTTCAATGTTTTTTGGAAAATGTGAATACACAGGCAAACGAAAAAGCGCTGAAGCTATGGCTCCTGCGCTTTTTCCTATAACTTTGGCCCGACGAAGAGCCGTTAATACTCCCAAAGGGCCAAATTTAGCAATTACTCACTGGCGAAAGCTAAGACCTTTTTAAGCAATGGTTACGTCCGTATTTAGATAGACATCCTGAATCGCATTGAGTAGTTCGACACCGTCTTTCATCGGCCGCTGAAACGCCTTTCGGCCGGAAATTAAACCGCTGCCACCGCCACGTTTATTTACTAAGGCCGTCCGAACCGCATCGGCCAAATCGCCCGCACCCTTAGATTCGCCGCCGGAATTGATTAGCCCACATCGGCCCATATAGCAATTGGCGACCTGATAGCGGACGAGATCGATCGGGTTTTCCGTCGTCAATTCAGAGTAAATTTTGGGGCTTGTTTTTCCGTAGCTGCTCTCGGTACTAAGGACGTTATATCCGCCATTTCGCTCGGGCAGTTTCTGCTTTATTATATCCGCCTGAATCGTTACGCCGAGGTGGTTCGCCTGACCGGTAAGATCCGCAGCCGTGTGCATATCGCCTTCGCGCGTTTTGAACTTCGGATTTCGCAGATAGCACCACAGAATAGTCGCCATACCGAGCTCGTGTGCATAGGCAAATGCTTCGGAGACTTCGACGATCTGCCGCGTCGCATTCTCCGAACCAAAATAAATGGTTGCCCCGACCGCGACAGCTCCCATATTCCAGGCCTGATCGATCGTGCCGAATAGGACCTGATCAAATTGGTTCGGATAGGTTAAAAGTTCATTGTGATTAATCTTAACGATAAAGGGTATCTTATGTGCGTATTTGCGGGCTACGGCGCCGAGTACGCCAAACGTCGAGGCAACGCCGTTGCAACCGCCCTCGATTGCAAGTGTAACGATCTTTTCCGGGTCAAAATATTCGGGATTCGGAGCAAAACTTGCGCCGGCTGAATGCTCAACGCCCTGATCCACGGGCAAAATGGAAAGATAGCCCGTTCCGGCGAGACGGCCATGATTGTAAAGCGATTGTAGGCTGCGAAGCGCTTTTGGATTTCTGTCCGAAAAAGCCCAGACGCGATCTACAAAATCCCGGCCGGGAAGATGTAAATGTTCCTTCGGAATTGTTTTGCAAGTATGCTCGAGTAACGATTGGGCCTCATCGCCCAGCAATTCTTCAATCTTGGCAATATCCAATGCCATTTTCCGCGCCTCCAAAAATTTTTATTTTCTTATGTGATGCCAGTTAAAACTGGAAATTATAACACCGCCCAACGAACGGACGCCAATCCCGAAAAATAAAAAAAATTTATTGATTTTATTTGAGCTTTTGACATATTATCAGGCAAATCGGCAAAAGTTGAAGGTTCGACGGCTGTTCCCGCCGGCTCCCGGATGCTTTCTGGCTCAATCCCAAAATCCATTACCAAATTCGCGAGGTTGTAGTTATGCGCCTTTTGTTTCGATCGTCCGCTTCCCAAATGGCGAAGCTCGCCCTATTTTCGATGATTTTTTTGAATATCGTCCGTGCAGGCGATAATTGGCGTCCGGTTTCGCAAGCGGAGCTACAGATTACCGCATCTACCGTGGAACCAAACGCAGATGCCGAAGTCCTTTTCTGGGAGGTTCGAGTCGACGATACAGATCTGCAGAGCCTGGTCATGAAGCATTACATTAGGGTCAAGATTTTTACTGAACGTGGACGAGAAAAATATAGCAAGGTGGATATCCCGTACCTAACGGGCGTAAAGATTCGCAATGTAATCGCGCGTGTTGTCAAACCCGACGGATCCATAACCGAGCTTACGAAAAATGACGTATTCGACCGAGAAATCGCCAGGAAAGACAAGCTAAAGGTGAAGGCAAAATCGTTTGCCGTCGCAGGAATAGAACCGGGCGTAATTTTCGAATACCAATATGAGGAAAATATCCCCGGTGGCTACGCCGAAGATATGCGGATGATCTTCCAGCACGATGTTCCAATCCGCACGATTTCCTATTTATTCAAGCCCTTTATGTCCATTCGTTATTTGAAATTCAATATGCCGGACATCAAGTTTGAAAAGGATAAGGGCGGATATTACAGAGCCACCTTGCAGAACCTCACGGCGCTTAAAGAGGAGCCGTATATGCCGCCCGAAGATGAGGTTCGCGCCTGGATGCTTGTTTATTACATTCGGGACAAGGATCAAGATAAAGTCGCGATGGATTTTTGGAGTCGGCTTGGGGGCGGTTTGGTTAAATCATACAACGTAAAGGACACGCTGAAGCCGAATAAGGAAGTAAAGGCAGCGGCAGAGCAGTTAACAGCCGGCGCCACAACTCCGGATGAAAAGATCCGGCGAATCTTCGATTTTTGCAAGCAGAAGGTCCGCAATATCACCTACGATACGACGCTGACAGAAGATCAAAAAGAGGAAATCAAACCGAACAAGTCGGCCGCGGAGACGCTCAATAAAATGCAGGGCCGCGTAGCAGAAATAAACGAGCTGTTCGGCTCGCTTGTAGCGTCGCTAGGATACGAAACGCGTCTAGCATTCGGTGGCGATCGCAGCGAGAAGTTTTTTACCGTAGAACAGGCACACGAGTCCTTTATTCACTTTGCGGCAATTGCCGTCAAGGTAGGCGACACGTGGAAATTCTATTCGCCGGGCGATTTGTTCGTCCCATACGGAATGCTCGATTGGCGCGAAGAAAGCACCGGTGTCCTATTGCTCGGGATCAAGAATTTTATTACGACTCAGACGCCGTATTCGCTCCCGAAGCAGTCGGTCGCTCGCCGAACGGCAACACTGACGCTCGGTGAAAACGGAACGCTTTCAGGAAGAGTCCAGATGGAATTTACGGGAAACCTTGCAACCGAACGAAAAAAAGACAATTACAGGAATTCGCCGAATCAACGCGAGGAGGATTTAAGAAATGAGATCAAGCGACGAATGAGCACGGCCGAAGTGACAAATATCTCGATCGAAAACGTAACCGATCCGGAAAAGCCCTTCATTTATCAGTTTGATATCAGGGTGCCGGGGTACGCTCAACGAACCGGTCGACGCCTGTTTATTCAACCGAGCTTTTTCAAATACGGCGAACCTCCGGTCTTTCAGACCGAAACGCGAGAGTATCCGGTTTTCTTTCATTACCCGTGGTCCGAAGTCGATGAAATTACAATAAAGCTACCTGCTAATTTTGAACTCGAGAGCCCGGGTGTGCCAGAACCGATTGCCGATCCGACCGGTATTTCCCGGCTCGAGTATCGGAGTTATTACGATTCGGCAACGAATTCATTGATTTGCAAGCGAAATTTTGAGTTCGGTAATAATGGCTTGACCGTGTTTATGCAAAAGAGCTATCCGCCGCTCAAGCGCCTTTTTGATTATTTCCATTCGGCGGACAACCACACGATGACTTTGAGGCAGCGTTAATATGCCGCAAAGCTGCAGGTATAAAACAGGTCTAAAAAACGATATGCGAACAAAGACAAACTATTTTCCGCGTCGGGCAATCATAGTCGCTTTTTGGCTCATTGTTATTTCGGCGGCCCGCGCGGCGTCGCAGAGCCCGAATACTAACGATTGGGCTCCAATAACGCCGGCCGAAACCGCGATGAAATCTCCCGTCGTCGAGCCGGATGCGGATGCCGAAGCGATCTTTTGGAAAATGAAAATCGACGATAAGCGCGATACCTCGGTAACCTTTGACCATTACGTCCGGATCAAGATTTTCACCGAGCGCGGTCGGGAAAAATACGCAAAACTCGATATCCCGTTTTCAAAAAGGTCAAAGATCGAAAATCTTGCCGCCCGCGTAATAAGACCGGACGGCTCGGTCCAGCAGGTTGGCACCTCCGACATCTTTACCCGGGAAATTGTAAAAACGAATAAAATAACGATCAAAGCCTATTCTCTTGCAATGCCCGGCATCGATGTCGGGAGTATTATCGAATACCGTTACTCAGAAAAACTTCAGAATGCCGGCGCGGACGGCAGCCAGATCGTATTTCAACGCGAGATCCCAATTCAGAATTTTTCCTGTGCGATTCGCCCTTGGAAAAAGCGAAACTTTTGGACTACTCCATACAATATGGAGACGCCGATTTTTAACGAGCAGGCGGACGGTTTTCATACCGCAACGCTTACAAACGTACCGGCACTTAAAGAAGAGCCTTTTATGCCGCCGGCTGCGGAAGTCGAAAAGTGGCTCGTCTTCCAATACTCACCCTCTGCGGCTCCGTTTACGCAGACGGCCATCGTCTGGAACCTGATTTTGACAAAGTTTGCCAAGCCGTCAAAAAAGATCAAGGCGAAGGCGGAAGAACTTACTGCCGGATTGACGACAAAACGTGAACGCGCTCTCGCACTGCATAAGTTTGTCCAAACCAGTATTCGAAGGCCCAATACGGACAATTCGGTCACGAGCGAAACGCTCCGCGAGCAAGACATCGATTCGCTAGATGAGGTGCTGGAAAAGCGAATGGGCTCGTCCATTGACACTGATTTGCTCTTCGCGGCACTGGCAAACGCTGCCGGGCTCGACGTAAAAGTAGCGATCGGCGGCGATAAAAGTGAAAACTTTTTCTCGCGGACGAAATATCCATATGCCAATTTCATTTCGTTCATTGGCTTCGCGATCGCCGTCGACGAAAATCGCTGGGAGTTTGTCGATCCCTGTGCAGCGGCAATTCCCTTCGGTATGCTTCCCTGGGAACGCGAAGGCGTCGAGAGCCTCATCGTCGGCAGTAATGGGATGACATGGTCTGCAACGACGATGAACTCGGATTCGCAAAACAATGCAAACCGTAGCGGTAAATTTACGCTCGCTGCGGACGGCACCATAGAAGGAGAAATCCGAATGCTTTTTACCGGACAGGAATCTATAACGCGAAAGCAATCACTGCTCAAAAAATCGCAGGCTGAACGGGAAGAATACGTCAAGGAAAGTCTAAAATCCCGTTTAACCACAGCGGAAATCAGCAATATCACAATCTCGGGACTCGAAGATTCGGCGCAACCGCTGATTTATACATTGAAACTCCGTATTCCAAATTACGCTTCGAAAACGGGGAAACGCTTGTTCATTCAACCTAACGTTTTTGAATTCGGCTCCTCGGCCGTATTTTCCGCCAGCACACGAAGGTTTCCGGTCTTCTTTCCGTATCCGCGATCGGAATCGGATACGATTTCGATAAAACTACCGCCCGAATTGACTATCGATGCGATCGATTCGCCGCCGGCTGTTCGAAGCGCTGATGCCTCGGTGTCAGATTCGGTTTCGATCGTTTTCGACAAAGCTGAGAATACGATTCGCTACACTCGCGATTTCTACTTTGGACGCAACAGAAAACTGTTGTTCGACTCATCGCAATACGCAAGCCTTAAGCAGATGTTCGATATGTTTCATAAAACCGATACTCACGTGATCGCGGCAACACAAAAATAGGGAGCTCGTGATATGCAAAGCGTAAAACTTTCAAATTTCGTCGTCGTTTTTTTCATTCTTGGGCTATGTGCATCGGGCGCAGTGGCTGCAGGCGACGATGCGCCATCGTGGCTTCGGCAGGCCGCTTCGGCCTCGATACCGAATTATGAAAAAAATATCCCGGGCGTCGTCTTGCTCGATGAGCAATCCGTTGCGCTGAGCTCCGATGGCCGATTGACAACGACGTCGAATTATGCCGTCAAGATCCTTGCCAGAGAAGGACGCGATCTGGCGGTTGCGCGTGCGTTTTACCTTGTCAGCGCGGGAAAGATTCGCTCCATTGCGGCTTGGATTATCCGAACCGACGGAACGGTCAAGCGTTACGACAAATCATCCGTTCTCGATGTTATTTCAGACCCGGACGATGTTTACAATGAAGGACGCGTCAAAGTCATCGACGCGTCAAGCGACGTAGACACAGGCTTCGTCTTTGGCTATTCGGTGGTCTCCGAGGATTTACCGCTTTTTTATCAGGATACCTGGTTATTTCAAAGCCGTCTTCCGACACTTGTCTCGCGATATTCGCTTTCGCTTCCCGCCGGCTGGATAGCTCGGAGCACAACGCTCAATGGCCCCGAGGTCAAGCCAACGGTCAACGGCTCGAACTATATCTGGGAGTTACGCGATCTTAAGCCGATTCCGCCCGAGCCGCTCAGCCCATTGGTCCGAAATCTCGCTCCGCGAATTGCCATCAATTACGGGCCCGATTCGGCAACGCAACCGGTGAGCAAGGCATTTTCCGATTGGCTGGACGTTGCTCGTTGGGCCGCGACGCTTTATGAGCCGCAGGTAATAATTGACGATGCAGTTGCTGCAAAGGCCCGCGAGTTAACAGAAGGAAAGACGTCTGAGCTGGAAAAGATCAAGGCGATCGGCACATTTGTCCAAAACCTGCAATATATCTCGATCGATATCGGCGTCGCTCACGGAAATGGGTACAAGCCCCGTCCATCCAATTTAGTGCTTAGCCGCGGTTACGGAGATTGCAAAGATAAGGCAAATCTAATGCGGGCTCTTTTGAAATCTTTGAAAATCGATGCCTATCCGGTTGCAATTTACTCTGGCGACTCGACATACGTCCGAGCCGAATGGGCTTCACCTAGCCAGTTTAACCATTGCATAATTGCAATCCGCGTTTCGCCCGAAACCAAAGCTGAAACTATAATCGAACACCCGACGCTTGGGCGTCTCCTGATTTTCGACGCGACGGACCCGTATACGCCGGTCGGTGATCTTCCGGAATATCTGCAAGGAAGCAAGGCGTTGCTTATTTCTTCGGAACACGGCGGGCTGATCGGAATGCCGATCACATCGCCCGATTTCGACAAGCTCGAGCGCAATGTCGCGATTCAAATCCAGGATAGCGGCGCGATTTCGGGCACGATTCGCGAAAAGGCCAGCGGCCAGACATCCGCTTATTTCCGCCGCGAAAATCGCAGCCTCTCACCGAGCGATTATCGAAAGGTGATCGAAGGCTGGCTCACTCGCGGCGCAACTGGCGCAAAGGTTCTTAAGCTCGAGACTCGTGACCGGCCCGGCGATTGGGGCTTTGACCTCGACGTAGAGTTTTCTGCCGCTCAATACGGGCAAGTAATGCAGAACCGGCTTCTCGTCTTCAAACCGATCGTCGTCGGCCGGCGAGACGGAGTATTCCTAACTGATGCAAAACGTTCTAACCCAATTGAGTTTGACTCAAAGTCGATGCGTGAGACGATCATCTATTCATTGCCCACAAATTTTTCAATTGATGAGGTTCCCGAAACAGTAAAAATCGACGCATCGTTCGGTAGCTACGCTGCGGCATTTACGGTCAAGGACGGAAAATTGCTGATCGAGCGCAGTTTAATTCTTCGCCGAGGAGTTATTGAACCCGCACGCTATCCGGAAGTACGGACGTTTTTCTCTAAAATCCTCGAGGCGGAGCAGTCACCGGTCGTCCTCGTCAGAAAATAGAGCGCAATAGCAACAGTAATTTACGGGCAGAACCCTCGCAAAATCAGTTCTGCCCGTAAACTTATCGCCGGTGGAACGTGCCACAAGACTTAAGGCGCTACCTCAATTATCATTGAACCGGATTTCCCTCTGAATCCAAGTAATAAACCGCTTTACCCCATTTATCGATTTGCTTTAGTCCAGGCTCAATTAATTTTCGATCGCCTACTATGACGATAGCCATCTTGTCCGGATCCAAATATCTACGGGCAACTCGATCGACGTCTTCAATCGTTACTGCATTTACCTTTGCAATAAACTCGTTGAAATAATTATCCGGCAAATCGTAAACAAATAGATTCGCTAGTTGCGATGCAATAGCGCCAACGGTTTCAAATCCAGCCGGAAAGCGGCGGATTATACTCTGCTTGTTATATTCGAGCTCTTCCCTCGTAACTGGACGGGCCCCGCGGATACCATTGAGCTCTTTCATGAACTCGATCACTGCTTCCTTGGTGACGGCCGTCTGTATGTCGCCGCCCGCGCGAAAGGGCCCGGGGCCGCGGCGGAATGCCCAGCCGCTGTTTGCGCCATAGGTGTAACCCTTTTCCTCGCGGAGGTTCATACTAATCCTAGATGTAATACCGCCGCCAAGAATGGAATTCATCACTTGAATCGCCACAAAATCCGGATTGTCGCGGCTGACGCCGACCTGTCCGATTGCGACAACCGACTGCGCAGCACCTGGCCGGTCGACGATGTAAATACCAGGTTTTTCAAACTTCCCCAGCGGCGGAAGATCGTTTTTGGCAATATTTCCGGACTTCCAACCCGCAAACGACTTTTCGAGTGCTGGTTTGAGCTTGCCTTTGTCATAACTGCCGACAACGATAAGAACAGCGTTATTCGGTCTAAAATTCGACTCGTAAAAACGAACGACGTCTTCGCGGGCAATTGCGCGCAACGCCGCTTCCGTGCTTTCGCGGCCGTAAGGATGGTCACCGTAGAGCACTTTATTGAATACAACGTCGGAAATTGCGTTTGGATTCGCGCGTTGTTGACGCAAGCCGATGATAGCCCGCGATCGAAGGCTGCCAAGCTCCTTTTCTGGAAACGATGGGTTTACTATAACGTCGGAGTAAATTTCGAGCGCAGCGTCCAAATTTCGCGTCAGCGTTTGCAACGAAATTGACATAGAATCGAAGCTGGCGCCGGTGTTCAATGACGCTCCGATAGATTGGAGCGCATTCGAGATTTCCTCAGCCGATCGTTTTGTGGTTCCTTCGACGAGCATCCGTGAAGTGAAATTTGCGAGTCCAACGCGGTCCGCCGGCTCATTGGCCGAACCGGTCTTGAAGACCATATTCATCGCTACGATCGGCAGCTCATTCTGTTCTACCATCCAGACTTCAAGCCCATTTGAAAGCCGAGTTTTTTCAATCGGCGGCAGAGAAAACTTCGGCTGTGGTCCGGGCTTCGGCAGTTTTGAGGTCTGAGCCGCTATTTTGGCTTCGTCCTTTTTCTCTGATTTAACGGATGTCGGTCGGTCGGCCGCCCGGTTCGTCGTCGCGGGTCCAGCTTGACGCGGGACGTAAGTCATAACGAGCCGGTTTGGGCCAAGGTATTCGCGAGCCACGCGCTGAATATCGGCCGGCGTTACAGTTCGGTATCGATCAATGTCGGCCTGAAACCAATCGGGTTTGCCGAGAAATCCGGCGTACGTCGTCATCTGGCTCGCTTTGCCTAGAACTGTCTGCAAGCCGTAAATCGCTTGTGATTCGTAGGTGTTCAGCGCCCGAGAAAGTTCTTCGGCGGTCGGCGGCTCGTTTTTTATTCGTTCAACTTCAGCGAGTACTTCTTTTTCTGCATCGTCAAGCGATTTTCCGGGCCGGGCCGTAACTTGTATCTGAAACAAACCGCCGATTTCATTTGTTCCGTTAAAGGAGTTTACCTGCTGAACGAGTTCCTTTTCATAAACCAGGTTTCTTTGAAGCCGCGATGTCCGCCCCGAGCTTAGAATGAAACTGAGCATATCGAGTGCAGGCTCGTCCGTCGCATAGGCCGGGACGCCGTGCCAGACAAAATATCGCCTCGCGAGCGGAACCGCATCTTCGACCGTTTCCCGCACCTCTTTCGTGAGCTTCGGCATCGGTGGATTTGGCCGTTTAATCGCGCCGCCCTTTGCTATCGGTCCGAAGTACTTATCGACCCACTGGCGGGCTTGCTTTTCATCGAAATCGCCTGAAAGCACTAGAAATGCGTTGTTTGGGATGTAATATTGGCGGAAAAACGATTTTACGTCATCGAGCGACGCGGCTTGAAGGTCCTCGAGCGAACCAATTGTTGTCCAGTGGTAAGGATGGCCCTCCGGATACATAATCGCGCCTATTTTCTCGAATGCGGTTCCGTACGGCTGATTGTCCACCCGCTGCCGTCTTTCATTTTTAACGACATCGCGCTGATTATCGAGCTTTTCCTGCGTCATAGCCGGCAGAAGATTGCCCATCCGGTCGGCCTCCATAAACAGCGCGAGCTCAAGGAAATTTGACGGAACTGTCTGAAAATACCACGTCCGATCCTGATTCGTTGTTCCGTTGATTATCGCGCCGGCCTCCTGCAGTGGCGTAAAGTAGTCATTATCATAATTTGCCGAACCCTGAAACATCATATGCTCAAAAAGGTGAGCAAAACCTGTTCGGCCTGGAACCTCGTTTTTCGAGCCGACGTGGTACCAAACACCAACGGCCACAATCGGCGTTGAGCGGTCCTGGTGAAAAATTACGGTCAAGCCGTTTTTAAGTTTGTACGATTTTACGTTTATTGCAGGTAGCCTGTCGAGGTTTTGCGCGACAGCAGCAACCGAAAACATCGCGGAGATGAAAAGCGCGACGGCGAGGAAAAATTTTATTCGCATTGCCTTCTCCTAAAATTGTAATTTCTTATGGGATTAAAGACGCCCAAGCCGCAAAGGCGCTCCCTTCTTGGGCGACGGAGCAAATCCATTGCGGCCTTTCGTTTCTGCAGGTTAATTTACGCGTCTAGGTTTCGCTTTGTTTCAATTTCTCTTTGACAGGGGCAAGCGCGGCAATCTTTTCGCGTGAAGATACGACAACTCCGCCCGGCTTTTCGATCGTAACGGCAAACGCCTTTGGATTTCGGGCCTTGAGTTTTGCATTGATTGGAATAATGACTTCGCCATCCTCGCTTACATCAAAAACACCGCCGTCGATCGGGGTTTTCTCACTTTGCGTCTCATCGAAAATCCAGAGCTGATAGGACTCGCGGCTAGGGTCATTTTTCGGTAAACCGCGAAAACGCATATATCCGCGCTGAAGGCTATCGCTCCAAACAACGTCACCCGCGACGTTCTCGAGGCCTTTGACGTTACCTTTTGTCCATTCGGCAATCGTACGGTCAGGGGCGGAAGCCAGCAGCCGTTCACGTTCGCGCGCGGGCGAGTCCGCCTGCGGCAATTCTACATTTGCGTTGACAAGTTCTGAAGATGCCGAATTTCGGGTCAAATAAATGTTCAAAGCAAGCGCAACGCACGCTAGAGCAGCTACAATCCAACCGGCCCAATCGAAAAAGGATCTCTGCGACGGCCGCTCTAGGGAGAAAACGTTCTGAAAATCGTTCTTTTCCGCTGTTTTCCGACCCGCGAACCATTCGCTTGACGTAGTAATAATTTTTTCGTTCAGATGGCTCGGCATCGGTTCGGGCGCAATGAACTCAAAGGCAAGGGCTGCAGCGGCAAGCTCAAGCGCCTCAGCCTCGGCGGCAAAATCAATGTTTTTAGGCGCTTGCCGGAGTTTTTCCTCGTCCTCAGGAGTCAAGCCTGTAAGCGCTCGGTCACAAAGCAAATCGAGAATGTCCTGGCTAATCTGCTTTTTCATACGGACACCTCCTTTCCCGCCGAGTCGTTGAGTCCAAGGATCTCTCTGATCTGAAGCAGGCCGCGGCGAGCATGCGTTTTCACCGTACCGAGCGGCATTCCAGTGGCATCGGCAATTTCCTGATGCGACATTCCGTTTACAATCGAAAGTTGCAAAACTTGTCTTTGCTCCGGCCGAAGTTGGTCAAGAGCTTTCGCAGCTTCTCGAGCTTCGACGTTTGTCTGAAGCGAAAGGTCTGACCGCGACGAGGGCTCTGCTACAATGTCGTCAAGTGAGTCGGCGTTTATCCGCCTTTGCGAATGACGAAGGCGATCAATCAACCGGCGGCGGGCAATCATTGCGATAAATGTCGCCTCGGAGGCCAGCACCGAATCAAAGCGACCTGCATTTTTCCAAATATCGACAAATATTTCCTGAACCGCATCTTCGGCATCTTCGCGCACGCGCAACATTCTCAGGGCCAACGACCATACAAGTCCGCCGTAGGCCTTGAGGCATTCCTGGACCGCAGTTTGATCACCGGCGGCAATTCTTTCCAGAATTGTTTGAGACACAATTAACCTGCCGTTTGCAGCCTCTAAATTACCCCAAAACCGTTTTGTTTTCCAACCGAGCACCGGCGACCGTAATCGGTTAACAGCCAAATATCCGGTTTCGGCTGCGGTTTCATATACCCGCATATGCCGACCTCCGCTTTAGGATTTCGTCGGATATTACAAAACAGTTTCATTTATTGCTCCCGGGACGCGAGCCGGTTACGCATGCTAATGCGGCGGCACCAGCCCAAACCATAAATAGCGCTATCGAGGTTGCAGCGGAAATGAGGCAGAACTGACAAAATGCATTTAGGACGACGGCTTGAAGAAAAACCAGCCAAACACTGAATGCCGCCATCAAAGTAGCCAGAATTCCAAAAACCGACCACGCAACGCGATGTTGGTATGCAGCCAGGACCGCAAGGGAAAATGCCGCAAAATAGGCCGCTGCTCCGAATGCCGCAATCGGCAAGCCAAAAGCTTCTGCATACGAACTGGTCAGCACCGTCTCGCAGCCTCCCGTAACGGAACACGGCACTGGTTCTGCAGTGTAATGATGGACGGTAAGATAGAGAGCATCTGCTAATCCGACGAGCGCAATTACGGCGGCCACGATTTTTGCGATCGGATATCCTCGACCAGAATTAGGTCCCGTGCCGGCGGTCATTTATTTACTTCTGATGGTTGGCCTTGCTGATTTCCGGCCGCTCCGCTAGCATTTGCGTTTGACGATGAATTTAAAGCCGATTCGATTTCCGAATCGATGAGACGTTTCATTGTCGACACATTTACGTCCGTTGGTGGTATCAAACGGCCATTGAGATAGATCGACGGTGTTGAACTGACACCGATTGCTCGCGCACGCTTGATGTCTTCATCAACCCGCGTTCGAGTCATACCTGCAGACATATCGTCAAGGAATTTCTGCGTATCGAGGCCGATTTTTTCAGCATACTGCTTCCAGATTTCGCGATAATTCGGCGACGAAGACCATTGCGTTTGATTCGTGAACATTTGGTCCATCATCGCCCAATATTTCTGGCTACCCTGCATTCCAGCCGCTTCGACCGCAACAGCGGCTTCCCAGGATTTGTCGTGAATCGGTAACGGAAATTGACGGAAAATGAATCGGATATTCCGGTTACCAGCATACATTTTCTGCAAATCCTTCATTACAGGATGCGTCGCCGCACAAGCTGGACATTGGAAATCAGCAAATTCTTCGATTGTCACGACGGCTGTCGACGGCCCGATGACGTTGACCCCAAGCGCCGCTCCCGGCGGCGCATTTGCCGGCACCGTAGTATTTTGCCGTCGTGTATTTGCCGCGGCCTGATTCGTATTTGTAGCGGGTTTTGACGAGTTATAAAGCAAGGCTACGCCGATCACGGCGATAACCAACACGATTCCTATAATTACAAGCGGCGTTGCGCTGCTTTTCTTTTTTTCGTTGCTCATTTAGTAATTAAAAGTCTATTGGGTCTGTATTTTTCTTATCCGACGATCCGAAGCCGGTTCGGCTTTCGCTCTTCATCGGACCGGCGGAGAGCGTCTTTTGCCGATTGCACGATTCCTTCGGCATCCAGTCCGTACTGAGACAAAAGCCGCTTTGCGTCACCATGCGGGACGATTTCGTCGGGAACTCCGATTCGCACCAATGGAATTGAATCCAATAGACCCCTTAATTCTAGCAATTCAAGAATCGCCGATCCAAAACCGCCGGCCAAATACGCTTCTTCGACGGTTACAATTGCCCGGCAAGCTCTTACCGCTTGCAAGATCAAGTCTTCATCGAGCGGCTTTGCGAAGCGGGCATTTATGACACCAGCGGAGATGCCGGATGCACGGAGAAGGTCGGCCGCCTCGAGGGCCGGCATAACCATCGAACCGTAAGCGATGATCACAACGTCTTCACCCTCGCGCAGCATCTCGCCTTTCCCAATTTCCAGTAATTTAGGCGGTGAAGAGATATCGGCTCCGACGCCGCTTCCACGCGGATATCGAAGCGCCGCCGGTCCAGGATGGGCGATCGCCGTACGTATCATATCGCGAAGTTCCGCCTCATCCTTTGGTGCCATCAGAACGATATTCGGATAGCTTCTGAGATAGGCGATGTCCAGCAAACCGTGATGCGTCGGGCCGTCGGCACCGACGATACCGGCGCGATCCATCGCAATTGTTACATCTAGGTTTTGCAGGCAAACGTCGTGAATAACCTGATCGAAGCCACGTTGGAGAAACGTAGAGTAGATCGCTGCAACGGGTTTTAGTCCCTCGCAAGCCATTCCCGCGCAGAAGGTTACGGCGTGCTGCTCGGCGATCCCGACGTCGAACGCTCGATTTGGGAACTTTTCCAAAACTTTGTCTATTCCGGTACCATCCGGCATCGCCGCCGTTACGGCAATGATACGCTCGTCCTTCGCCATGAGCTCACACATCGTTGTCCCGAAGACTGACGTGTAGGAAGGTGGCGACGGTTTCGATGATTTGTACGGTCTTCCCGTTTTCGGGTCAAATGGGCCAGTCGCGTGATAGGCGTAATAGTTTTTTTCGGGATTCGGGAATCCTTTACCTTTCGTCGTCAGTGCATGAACAATTACTGGCCCGTCATCAATTTTTTTGGCTTCTTCGAGTGCTTCAACGAGCATACGGACATTATGTCCATCAACGTAGCCGATATATTTGAACCCTAGTTCGTTGACAAGCGCTCCGGGAAGAACCGCGGCCGCGATTGCATCCTTGACGGATTTCGCTGCCCAACGGAGCGTACCGCCGATACCCGGAACGCTTTCGAGCGCATCGCCAATTTCCTCCTTTAGGTGATGATAGCTTTGAGCTTCCTTGATTCGGTTTAAATAACGACTGAGGGCCCCGACAGCGGGAGCTATAGACATTTCATTGTCGTTAAGAAGGACGATTAACCGAGATTTAAGATGTCCAGCCTGATTGATCGCCTCCATTGCCATTCCGCCGGCAAGCGAGGAATCCCCGATAAGAGCACAGATATGAAAGTCCTCGCCTTTGCGGTCACGCGCAATTGCCATTCCTAAAGCCGCAGAAATCGAGGTTGAAGCATGGCCGGCTCCGAAAGTGTCATATTCGGATTCGTCACGACGCAAAAAGCCCGAGAGGCCGCCATCCTGCTTTATAGTGTGAAGCAAATCGCGCCGACCCGTTAATATCTTGTGCGCGTATGCCTGATGCCCAACGTCCCAGACAAGCCGATCGCGCGGCGTATCGAACACGTAATGCATCGCTACAGCGAGCTCAACCGCGCCGAGCGATGCGCCCGTATGCCCGCCGACGCGTGAGCAGGTATCAATGATAAATTGCCGAACCTCGTCCGCCACTTCCTGCAGGTCTTCTATCCGAAGCCGACGCAAATCAGCAGGCGAATTGATCTCTGATAAAAATCTCATCCGATTTCCTGTTTCTTGCAAATCCCTGCGAACATCCCGTGTCATTTAAAGACCAGATGTTCGGGCATAAGGCATATTCTAAACCAGAAATTCCTTTTTTACACAATTTTACGATTAAACTTCGGCCAAAGTAAGGGTTCAAATCATCGAACACTTGGTAAAAGCAGAACGCTTTTCGGAAAAAACTTTAATGGAGATTAACGCTTATGAATAGAAGGTTTCTTTCTATCTTTTCGATGACGATTCTAACGGCCGGATTCTGCTTGATCGTAAATGCTCAAGACGTAAAACAGGACCAAACGGTCGGCGCCCCGCCAGACAAGCGTGCCGAAACGCCTTTTGAAAAGGGTTTTGGCAAAAACGACCGTTTTCGCCGCGGACGACTGCAGAGGCGAAAAATGGCGGGGATGAAACTAATGAAAGGTTTATACCTCAGCGATGAACAAAAACAGCAGATTCGTGCGATTCTCGAAGCGAATCGGCCGTCGCCCGAAAATAAGGAGCGAATTCGCAGCCTATTAGTCGCCAAACGAAATGGCACAATCACCGCGGAGCAAGAAGCCGAATTGCGTCAAATCCGCGAAGCTGGAGGCCAGCGATTCGAAACCGTGCAGTCTCAGATTCAGGCGGTTTTGACCGACGAGCAGAAAGCCGAAATCGAACGTCGAAAACAGGAAGTGCGCGAAAGGATCCAAACGCGTCACGAGAATCAAAGATCGAAGCGACAGGACAGGCCGATATCGAATAATTGATTTTATTCGGTCAAGTCGGAATCAAGTAAAGAGAAGGCATCCGAAAGCTTCGGTGCCTTCTTTTGGTCAAAAACGTAAAATCCGGCTTTTATCCTATGAACATCTCTTCTTCTACATAAACGCGGTCAAGCGGTTTTGGGGCAGGGGCAAACAAAACTTCTAGCCCTTTGCGAACTCCAGCCATTATTGCCGCAATTTCTCTTGCGGGTTCAACGATCTTGCGTTGAATAAACTCGGTCGTATCGGTTACCTGGTTATGAGTTCGATCGATCGTCGAGCTTACCATCTGAACCTTTTCGCGGGCGACAACGGCAGTTTCGCTTACTAGCACGCGCAATTCGGCGACCTCTTCCTTTATCAACTCAGTTGATTCGGCCAGATATTTGGTAGCAAGCGAAAGATTGGCTGCGGCATCCGTGAATTGTAGGCTTATCTCACGGACCTGCCCACTAATTGCGTTAACCTGTGTTATCAGCGGATCGACGCGGTCTTCGACCCGTTTCACCGTTTTCGTGACGCGACGAATCGTAAGGGCGACTACGACAAGCATAGCCGCCATTACGATAAAACAAAATGCTATGATGATCGAGGCGATCATCATCCAGAACTGGGGATCGCTTACGTTCATTTGAAATTAAGTTAATTGTTTTCGTCTTTTACCGGATAGCTCGGACGGCCTTCAGCGATCGATTTTGCCTCGGTTCGCCGTTTTTCCGCAATATAGGCTTCTTTCCCTGCTTCGACGGCAGCGGTAAACGGATGCGCCGTTGTAGCTGCAGCCGTTTTTGCCTTTTCGGCCAATTCGGCCGCCTTTTCCTGTGCCGTGTAGATCAGCTCGCCGGCTTTTTTCATAGTACTCACCGGCTTTTTCCTGCAAATGCGCCGCAGTTTCGCGGCCTTTTTCGAGGCCCTTGCGGGTAGCATCAGCTATATCTTCGCGAAGCTCCTGGCCCGACTTAGGAGCAAAAAGCAATGCGATGATGGCACCGATGCCGCCGCCGATCAGTAAGTAGGTTAGTTTCGTGCTTACGCTCGAATCTTCGCGTCTGTATTCGTTTCCCATAATTATCAACTCCCGGCCTTAAGATTTGGCCTCTAAAATGTAAAATTCCTTTCGGGAAAATGAATTATATCAATAATTTGAATTGATCGGCAATAGAAATCTCACAATGGGCGGTAACATCTTGATTTTGTGATCTGTCGACCGCGAATTCCCCAGTGCCCACGGGCGCCGTGTAGCTAAGTTCGTTCGCTGGCTTCAGAGTGCGGACGAATGCCGTTTCTGGTATTGTAATAAATTGCTCCGGCGCATCAATTTTGGACTATGGATTCGCGTTTCATCAGAAACTTTTCGATTATCGCTCATATCGATCACGGCAAATCAACCCTTGCGGACAGGATCCTGCAGCTGACCGGAGCCGTATCCGAACGCGAAATGGAAGATCAGTTGCTTGATGATATGGATCTCGAACGCGAACGCGGGATTACGATAAAAGCGCACGCAGTTCGGTTAGACTACAAAGCCAAGGACGGTAATAATTATGTCCTGAATTTGATCGATACGCCCGGACACGTGGATTTCTCCTACGAAGTTTCCCGCTCGCTCTCTGCATGTGAAGGCGCTCTTTTGGTTGTCGACGCTTCGCAGGGAGTCGAAGCGCAAACGCTCGCAAATACCTACCTGGCGATTGAAAATGACCTCGAATTGATACCAGTTCTCAACAAAATCGATCTTCCGTCAGCAGAACCGGAGCGTATCAAGGAGCAGATCGAGAGTATTATCGGGCTTGATGCAAGCGACGCCATTCAGACAAGCGCAAAAACCGGGGAAGGCGTCGACGAAGTCCTTGAAGCAATAATCAGAAAAATCCCGCCGCCGAAAGGCGATCCGGACGCGCCGCTAAAGGCGCTTATTTTTGACAGCTGGTATGACAGCTACCGGGGCGTAATCGTCCTCTTCCGAGTAATAGACGGCAGAATTCGCAAGGGAACAAAGATAAAGTTCTTCAATACCGGCCGCGAATATTTCGTCGAGACCGTCGGCGTCAATCGTCCACGTCCGACACCAATCGAAGAACTCGGACCAGGCGAAGTCGGGTTCCTGACCGCGTCGATCAAAACCGTTGCGGACGTCCAAATCGGCGATACGATCACTGAGGCTGCAAATCCGACAAAAGAGCCGTTTCCCGGCTTTCAGGAAGTAAAGCCGATGGTCTTCGCAGGACTTTACCCAACGGATTCTGCACAGTATGAAGACCTCCGCGACGCGATGGATAAACTGCGACTAAACGATGCCTCATTTTTCTACGAGCCCGAAAGCTCTACCGCATTAGGATTCGGCTTTCGCTGCGGGTTTCTCGGCCTCCTGCATATGGAGATTGTCCAGGAAAGGCTCGAACGGGAATTTGACCTCGATCTTATTACAACTGCACCGGGCGTCCGCTATCGCGTTACCACAACCGATGGCAATGTCCATGAAATCGATTCGCCCGCACAAATGCCGGATCCCGGCCGAATTGCGAAAATCGAAGAGCCCTTCATCGAGGCGACAATTCTGACACACGATGCATATTTAGGTGGAATTTTGCCGTTGCTGGATGAAAAACGCGGCATCCAGAAGAAATTCGAATACGTTGCCAAAGACCGCGTGATGCTAGTCTATGAGCTTCCGCTAAATGAAATCGTTTTGGATTTTTACGACCGGCTAAAGAGCGCTTCGCGCGGATATGCCTCGCTCGATTATCACCTTTCCGGTTATCGAGAAAGCGATTTGGTCAAGCTAGATATCCTGGTTTCCGGCGAGCCCGTTGACGCGCTCTCACTTATTCTTCATCGCAACACGGCTGCGGCAAAGGGGCGTTTACTAGCCGCGAAAATGAAAGATCTCATACCGCGCCAACTTTTCGAAGTGCCGATCCAGGCCGCAATTGGAAATAAGATCATTGCACGCGAGACCGTCAAAGCAATGGGCAAAAACGTACTTGCCAAATGCTACGGCGGCGACATCACACGTAAACGAAAATTGCTAGAAAAGCAAAAAGAAGGTAAAAAGCGAATGAAACGGGTCGGCCGCGTCGAGATTCCGCAGGAAGCTTTCCTCGCAGTACTCAAGGTAAACGAAGGCTCTTGAGTCTTCGAATTTTCGGCGATCAGCAATTTAATTCTGACAGTAAATTTTCGAGTTTGCTTTCTACCTTAGATCGAATTTCGTCAAGAGCCGGTTTGTCGTCCGCCTCGAACCGGAGAACCAGAATTGCCTGAGTATTAGATGAACGCACAAGACCCCAACCGTTTGGGAAAATAATCCTGGCTCCGTCAATGGTAATT
>PSMA01000033.1:5000-26157 GCA_040289905.1 Blastocatellia bacterium | reverse complement strand
CAGCGGCATTATTCGCTTCGCCTCCACCGCAGGCCATCCCAAGTGATCCAAGAGCCAAAAGGGCTGAAAGTGCAATAATTTTTCTCATCTAGTTTTCTCTCCTGACTTCTTCAAAGAATAATTTAACTTTAGATAACTGGAGACCGCCAATAGGCGCCCTCGTCCCGAAATCGATTCGATTTTCGAAACCTTGGACACTATAATAACCTTCCAGCGGTTAGTCAACTCTCGAGAGAGCGAAAATTCACCGATTTTTACGCCTTGTTTTGACAGGTTTTTAAGCTTCGCCGTCGAAACTAAAATGCAATGGAAAACGGGCAAGCGAAAAACGCCCGGCCTGTCGTACCGGGCGTTTCGAATTAAGGAAGCTCGAAGAAAGACTATTCGTTCGATTTTTTCTTCATTTCGTCTTTTTTCATTTCGTCTTTCTTCATTTCGTCTTTCTTCATTTCATCCTTTTTCTCCCCCGGTTTGGCATTTGAGTTTGCCACCGCGGGCGAACTAGCCGGCTTTGTGTTGCTATTTACAACGCCGTTGACGTTCGAGTTCGAATGCGTTTCGGTGTTTGTGCTAGTAGTAGTTGTCGTCGTGGTTGTAGTTGTGTTGGTATTCGTTACGTTGGAATTCATTGCCGGCTTGTTGGCCGTGTTATTGGCAGCCTGTTCACCGCAAGCCATGCCAAGAGCGCCAAGCGCAAGAACCGATGAAAGTACGATTACTTTTTTCATTTTTGGTTTTTAGTCTCCTGTCTTCTTCAAAGTTAAATTCGCTTGATTCTAGAGGCTGTCTTTCTCAACCCCCAATGCATCGAAGCTCAAGCATTTCTTCGACGCAAGCAATAATACTAGTTAGCCTGCTTGCAATAGTCAACTGCAAATGACGAAAATTCGACAGAATTTTAATTAAATTTACGCTCCAAAAATGGCTCCGTGACAGCGGCTGCTTGCACCGGAAAAGTCGCAATTTTTATTGACTTTGCGGGAAAACAAAGGTATCGTCTCCCAAGTGGGCTTTGGCCCGCCTATCTTCAGCCTCTCCGGCAAATATTCCCGTTCCCGACCAACTGTCTATGGACAATTTTGTCAAGCGCTCCCGGGCGGGACGCAACGCGGGTTTCGCCAATCGTTTCCAATTCGCACTTGTGGCCTTTGGGCTTTCCGCGCCGTTAATAACCTTTCTGGTCGGAGTTTCGAATTTTGACGCGAGGGCGAAAATTGCTTTATTGGTCGCTCTCTCGTTCGTGTATTTTATAATCTGTGTTTGGACGCTTTGGCAAATGCGAAAATCAGCGAGCATTGCCGAGGGAGTCGAAAAATTCCTGAAAACCGAACAGGAATCTAAAGGCGTTACTGCCGACGCAGATGATTGGTGGGCCGATCCGGACGGTGGCTGGAATGAAAAAATTGCAACGATAGAAGGAGTCAGCGAGTTTTTCGGGAGCTCTCTAAGGCCGGCAGATATTTTTCGGCTGATCGCAAGCCGGCTCAACAAAATTGTTCCATTTTCGGCCGTCGCCCTTTTCGTACCCTCTATGGACCGCAAGCACCTGATTGCACGCAACGCTTTCGGCAATAATGCCGTGCTGCTCGAAAACGCAAAGCTTCCAATTGATTCGTCGGCTACCGGCCGCGCTTTTCTATCGGGACAAATTGAGTTTCTTACGGATCTGGCAGGCGAGGAGATCTATTTTCCCGATGGCGCAGTTTCTGGGCTTGTTTCATCGACCTCGGTCCCACTCTGGGGCGACGGCGAAATCTTTGGCGTGTTAATGTTTTTCTTTCCCGAAGGACCGATCGATAATGAGCGGGCAACCGATTATTTCCGGGTAATCGGAGTCCGATTGGGCCAACTTTTGCTCGGATCGCTGGCATATGAAAAATCGCTTTCGAGTGCGTTGACTGATTCACTGACAAAGATGCCGAACGAAAGGGCATTTTACGTTGTTCTTGAAAACCAGCTTGCAGAATCGCAGCGGTTTCGCGATGAACGTCCGTTGACTGTTCTCGCGATCGATATCGTCGATTTCGATCAGATAAATCACAAATACGGGCATTCCACGGGCGATCAGATGCTCGGTTTCGTTGCTCAGGGCATTTCGTCGCAGCTACGCCGCATGGATTTCCTTGCCCGGTCATTAAATGACGAATTTTTGATCATCCTGCCAAAGGCATCCGGCCGAATGGTTTCGGAAATTATCCATCGAATTGCGAAGTATTTCGATGAAAACAGCTTCAGGATCGCAGATTCCGAATCATTGAATATTTGGCTGAGCTTTGGGCGTGCGACTTTTTGGAAAGACGGCGAAACCGCAGAAGACCTCGTCAATACAGCCCGGCAGCGAAAACAGCTATCCAAACTCGAAGCTCCGCCAAAAGTCTTGAAGTTTCCAAAAGAATACATAAACTAGCTGGTCTCGGCTTCGGCACGGTTTGCCTTAATCCATCGCCTCATTGTTTAATTGCTCAATATGGCAAGCGTTACGTTTTATGGGGGCGTCGGTACGGTAACCGGCTCGCGCTATCTGGTCGAGCACAACGGGCAGAAAATTTTAGTGGATTGCGGCCTTTTTCAAGGGCTTGCGGAATTGCGTCAACGAAATTGGAACCCTCCGGAATTCGATCCGCGAACGCTCGATGCAGTCATTTTAACCCATGCACATATTGACCATACGGGCTATCTTCCACGCATCGTTAAACTCGGGTTTGGAGGGCCGGTTTTTACCTCAAAGGCGACCGCGGATCTATTGAAGATTCTTCTCCCGGATTCTGCACGGCTACAGGAAGAAGAAGCCGATTACAGAAACCGGCATCAATTGACGAGACATAATCCAGCTCTTCCGCTTTACACTGAAGAAGATGCACGGCGAGCCCTTGAACTTTTCAGGACAACGTCGAACGATGGCGTTCCGATCGAAATCGCAAAAGGATGGAGAGCTTCGTTTCTCGTTGCCGGGCACATAATTGGAGCAAGCCTCGTCTTACTAGAGATCGAAGGCGCCGGCGAGGACGGCACCAATCTTCGATTTCTTTTTTCGGGCGATCTCGGGCATTACGATCAGGTAATAATTCGTGATCCCGCACCACCGCCGGATTGTGATTACTTGATGTGCGAATCGACTTACGGTGATCGGCTACATCCGGCAGAGCCATCAGAGGTAACGCTCGAGCGGATTATAAACGACGCTGTAAAACGTGGCGGCCCGATTTTGATTCCGGCATTTGCTGTTGGGCGGACGCAGGAACTTCTTTACTTGCTACGTGAGCTTGAAGATCAGCATCGGATTCCGATCGTGCCGGTAATAGTGGATTCCCCAATGGCGGCGCAGGCTACGCAGGTGTATAACCGTTGGTTCGAAGAACACAATTCGGCTTATGCATCGCTTCTAAAAGCAAAAAGGCATCCTTTAAGGCCACATTCATTGATGACAGCATCCTCAAGAGAGGAATCAAAGCGGGTCAACGAAATGCGCGGTCCGCGAATAATAATTTCGGCATCGGGTATGATGACGGGCGGCCGCGTTCTGCATCACGCAATGCGAATTCTCCCGCAGCACGACGCAACCGTAATTTTTGTCGGCTATCAGGCCGCAGGCACGACGGGCAGAAAAATTTTGGACGGCGACCGCGAAGTGAAAATTATGAAACAGATGGTCGACGTAAACTGCAACGTGGAAAGGATCGACAGCTTTTCGGCTCACGCGGATTGGAAAGGCGTCCTGAGATGGCTGAGCGGCTTGAAAAATCCGCCGAAACTGATCTTCACCACACACGGCGAGCCAGAGGCTGCGGCTGCGATGGCCGAACACATTCGTGAACGCTTTGGATGGAAAGCGGTCGTCCCGCAGCTTGGCCTACGCGTCGAACTATAATTCTGGCGAGTGAACTCAGTCTAGACCCGTAATGTGGTGAGCCGAACGGACCGGGCGTTAATTTTCTGCCATACTTGGCGCATTTCTTTGCGGATCGGCCATCGTGGTATACTCCGCTTTCGTTTTGTTGATAAATTCGCTCAAGGAGACAATAAGTCTTGGCAGTACTGGTGGATAAAAATACGCGGCTGATTGTACAGGGAATCACCGGAAAAGAGGGCACGTTTCATACGCTCCAGATGATCGAATACGGGACGCGCGTCGTTGGAGGGGTAACGCCCGGAAAAGGCGGAACGATGCACGCAGGCGTGCCGGTTTTCAACACGGTCTCCGAAGCTGTCAAGGAAACCGGCGCAAATGCAACCGTAATCTACGTCCCGCCAGCATTTGCGGCCGATGCAATCATGGAGGCGGCCGATGCCGGATTACCTCTGATAGTTTGTATTACCGAAGGGATACCGGTTGCGGATATGGTTCGCGCTAAAGAATATTTGCGAGACAAGCCGGCGAGGATGATCGGGCCAAACTGCCCTGGAATCATATCGCCAGGGAAATGCAAGATAGGTATTATGCCCGGCCATATTCATAAAGAGGGCCGGATTGGCGTCGTGTCCCGTTCGGGAACGCTGACGTATGAGGCTGTGGGGCAATTGACCTCGCTTGGGCTAGGACAATCCACCGCAATTGGAATCGGTGGCGATCCGATAATCGGCACTACGCATACCGATGCCCTAGAGATGTTTCAAAACGATGATGAAACCGACGCGATCGTAATGATCGGAGAAATCGGCGGAACCGCGGAAGAAGAAGCAGCAGCGTACGCGAAGGAGAACGTGACGAAGCCAATAGTAGCGTTTATTGCTGGGCAGACGGCGCCGCCCGGGCGACGAATGGGACATGCGGGCGCCATTATTTCAGGAGGAAAGGGAACTGCCGCGGAAAAAATGCAGGCGCTAAGAGCCGCCGGGATCCGCGTCGTCGAATCGCCGGCCGATATCGGAAGCTCGGTCGCCGAGGTTTTGGGCCTAAGGGCTAACGCGTAATTGAAATTTTAGAAGTTTTGGTTGCGTGACCGAGAAAACTCGGGACCTGTTCGGCCGGTCGGAAGCGGTCGCCAGTCGGTTTCAGGCTTGGTCACGGAAAACAGATTTCTTCGTGCTTAATCAAATTTCTCAGATATAAATACAAGAGGCAACTGAACTTAAAATGAGCAATTTGACATTCGGAATTATTAAGCCGGACGCAGTTCGGGCTGGAAATTATGGCAAAATCATCGATCGTATTCTTTCTGCCGGTTTCAAGATAAGAGGACTAAAGTTGGTCCATCTTTCAAAAAAGCAGGCGGAGGGTTTTTACGCAGTCCATTCTGGAAAGGGCTTTTTCGAAGAGCTGACTGACTTTATGTCTTCTGCTCCCTGCATTGTTATGGTGCTGGAGAAGGAAAATGCGGTTAAGGCTTGGCGTGATCTAATGGGCGCCACAAATCCCGCAGAGGCGAGCGTGGGAACGCTTCGGCGTGAATTCGCCACTTCGATTGGAGAAAATGCAGTCCATGGCTCCGATTCTGATGAAAATGCGGCGATCGAAATCGCATATTTCTTCAGCAAACTTGAAATAGTATAACGTCGGGGTTATAAAGATTGGGTATTTCGACGGGTTTGCGTTTGACCGTCGGAGCCTCAGCAGCGGAATTTTCGGTTGCAAAAACTGACTTCTGCTGCGTCCTGAGTTGATCGAAACAGCAACATCCAAAAAGGAAGTTCACCTTGGCGAGGTAAAAAAATGAAAAAATGCCCAACCTGTGAAAAGTCATACGATGACGCCCTGCGCTTTTGTCAGGCCGACGGGACGCCGCTCGTTGCGGCTGTAGAGCCCATCGATCCCTATAAAACAATGGTGGCTCGCCCGGAGGAGATTGCCCAACAGAAAGGCGCCGGCAATCTAGCGCCAGAATCGAAGTGGGCGACCGATGCAGGTGAGGTTCTGGAGATACCGCCGAAGCAAATCGATCCGAAAAAAACTATGCATGCTTCCGAAGAGGAAATTCGGCAGGCAATGTCGGAGGCGGAAGCGGCGGAAAATATAGTTATGGACTTGCCGCCCCTTGTAGAGCCGAAGCCGCCCGAATTCATCGAGCCAACTTTGCCTAAGCGGGAGCCGCAGTTTTCAGCGCCCTCGCCAGCGGAAATCCCAATGACCCCGCCGATCCCGTCGCCATTTACTAAACCACCGGTCGAGCAAAAGCCCTTCGAACCGCCTGCACCGGATCCGCCGGCATTTGTTGCCGCGGAAGTCAAAGAGCCCACTGGGTCCCCGAAGCCAGATCCATTTGATCGAACATTTGCGAGTCAGATGCCACGCGCCGCCGTGGACCCAGTTTCTGTTTCTCCTCAAATTCCAAAAGCCCAATCGGAGGTGAACATGCAAAATACGCCGCCTGATGCTAAATCTGGCCAGAACAAAGTTCTCCCGATCGTTTCGCTTGTTTTCGGAGTGCTTTCATTGTGCTGTGGGATCGCCCCGTTAACTGGGTTGATTGCAATCGTTACTGGTTTTCTCGGAATGCGGAATGCCAATAACGATCCGATAAATTATGGCGGTAAGGGACTCGCAATCGCTGGAATGATTCTCGGAGCATTGTTTTTCGTGGTCGGTATTGCCTACTGGATTTTCATTATTTTCCTCAACGGAATGGATTTGATGATGCGGATGGTCCAATAAAATTTAGGCTTCACGCAGCCGGCAGAGGCTTTTCGTCAGTAAAGGATTCGGAACCTATAATCCGATGGAATTCAACTACTCAGCTTCTCCGCCCCCAGCCGGAAACAGGCGTTGGGCATTGTTTCGCTCCTAACTGCGATTTTTGGACCTGTTTTGTGTGCGGACTTGCTCTCGCCCGTGGCACTAATCACGGGTTTTACGCTACGCAAGCTGGCCGCGGCGAAACCATTTGATTATGCCTGGTCCGAGAATGCATCGGTCGGGCTGATACTCGGCTTGACCGTTACGCTTTTATTTTTCGCCTTCATTTCGATGGCGGGCACTCTGTTAACTAGTTGAGCGAATCTCTGCGGCGGTTTGACTTGTCGGCTGAGGGAAAAATTGAGATGCTATTAACTTAAGCTCAGGCGGCACTTTAGGTGCAGCGTCAGCCTGAGCATTTTGAGGTAGTTTTATTACCGGTCGAATTTTGGTTAAATTCAAGGCAAGCGATGTCAATAATTTCTGACGTTCTTCAATCAACTGTTGCGATTGTCAAGGGGATGAAGCGTACTCTCGAAGAGATTCCCCGCGAGAAATGGACCGTCCAATATCCGGACGAGCCAGTTACCGTTCAACCTCGCTATCGCGGTCAGCATTTGTTGCACGTGGACGAAAACGGAAAGGAAAAATGTGTAGCCTGCTATCTTTGTGCGGCGGCCTGTCCGTCTGACTGCATTTACATCGAGGCGGCTGACGACCCGCGACCGTACGACGAGCGAATTGGCCGTGACGAGAGGTATGCCAAGGTTTACAACATCGATTACGGCCGATGCATTTTCTGCGGTTTTTGTGTCGAAGCGTGTCCGAAAGATGCAATTACCCACGGTTACAATTTTGAGATATCGGTTTATAACCGAGCGGACCTGTTAAAAACAAAAGACGATTTATTGATCACCAAGCAAAGGCAATCGAAAAATTACCGCGTCGCTCTATCCAGCGAAGACGTCGATTCAGAATACAAGGTCGTCTAAAAAGCAGTCGGTTCAAAATTTGACGCTGCCGATTGTGCTCTATTCAATATTTCGAGGCTTTGCAGCCAGCCAATGGATTATGATCCGCTTCCGCAATCAAAAAAAGCTCGTGAATATGAAGTTAGAGCCAGAGCCTTGAGGGATTTTGCTGGGCTTCGGTTCGATGATGAACCTCTCGATCCATTTCAACTAGCCCGGTACGCAAAGCTTACAGTGGTTGCGTTTAGCGAAATCAAGGGCCTAAGCGACGCCGCGAGAGAGCAACTTCTTGGCGCAGGCAAGGATTCCTGGTCGGGCGGCGCAGCCTCGTTACGGCTACCCGATGGTGGCAAACTAATTATTCTTAACCCGACGCAATCGCGAAACCGGCAAAATGCTACGTTGATGGAAGAAATATGCCACGTCTTTTTAGGGCACAGGCCGAGTCGGCTCGCGATCGAGGTCAAAAGCGCTCACGGTGCCCTTAAAGCACGTGACTACAATCGGGAAATCGAGGAGGAGGCTTATGGCGTAGGCGCGGCGGCTCTGGTGCCCTTTACAGCTCTCCAGCGATTCGTCGAAAGCGGCAAGGGCTCCGACGAAATCTCCAGGCACTTTAGAGTTAGCATACCGCTTGTTGAATATCGCCTCAAGATAACGCTTTTGTGGGAAAAATACAGACGTTCCCACACGGAAAGCTAGCCGATGGACGAACAAACAAAATTAGGCACGGTGCACCATAGTCTTTCAACCGAGGACAAGCTTCGGCTCCTGTTAGATATTACAAGCAAAATTTCCCGCTCGCTCGACCTTGACGAAGTCCTCAACCTCGTTATGGACACACTCGGCTCGCTTCTTCCGTACGACGCGGCTGGAATCTATCTTATTGATCAGGACGCCGATCCGAGGAACCAGTATATTTTCAAGTCGAAGGCCATTCGCGGTTATGATATAAGCTTTGCTCTTATCGAGCCACGTCTTCGGATGGGCGAAGGCTTCCTCGGGACGGTCGCGCAGACTGGGAAACCTATAATCTCTCCGGACGTGAGCAAAGACCCGCGCTATTTCAAAGCCCGCGAAAAGACCAAGTCCGAAATGCTGGCTCCGATAATTTCCAATGAGCGCGTTATCGGAGTTTTCGACCTTGAAAGCGATCAGCTACATGCTTACAATCAGGCCGATCTTGAGCTCCTGCAGTTGCTCGCTTCCCAGGTTGCGATAATTATTGAAAAGGTGCAGCTGCACGAGCAGATGATCGAAAAAAAACGGATCGAGGCGCAGCTCGAGGTCGCTCGCCAGGTCCAGCTTGAGCTTCTTCCTGACCACGATCCGCAGATAGCCGGGTTTGACGTAAGCGCATATTTGTTCCCGACTGAAGAGGTCTCGGGTGATTATTACGATTGGGTCAGAATGTTCGACGACCAGTTTGGAATGATCGTCGCCGATGCTGTCGGAAAAGGGATTCCGGCGGCCCTGCTAATGTCCTTTCTTCGTGCTTCTCTACGATCGGCCGTACAGGTCGGCTACGCACCGCATATTGCGATGTCCAAGGTGAACAATCTTCTTTGGGATTCCGTCGAAGAGCACCAGTTTATAACAGCAATTTACGGAATACTCGATGAGACGAATCGGACGTTTGTATTTTCCAATGCCGGGCATAATCCGCCGCTGTTGATTAAGCCGGATGGTGAATATCGCTACGTAGAATATGGCGATATGCCGCTCGGTATGTTTTACGACGCGCGATTTCACCAGCATTTTATTCGTTTCGAAACTGGGCAGACGATGGTGCTTTATACTGATGGTATTACAGAATCTGCGAGGGAAGACGGCGAAGAATTCGGACGCGAGCGACTCGCTAAGTCGGTTTTGGGTGGAATACAATTGCCCGCCAAACGGCTCATCGACCATATTCGCAAAGACGTAGCAGATTTCACAGAACGCAAATTCCTGGATGATGACGGCACGCTTTTTATAGTTAAAGCATTATAGAGAAAAGATGCCGCCAGGACTTTGTTTCCTAGACGGCATCTCTTTGTGCTCCTTCAGTTGATTGTGAAATTGCTAGCTCACAGCAGGTTGCCGGTGTTTCTAATGTGCTTTTGCGGATAAGTGGTGCGTATCGCCACCTGGCACGACGGGCGAGCGGTAATCCCCAAAATTTATTTTTGCACTCGAGGAACTCGTAAATGCGTAGACGTCAAACCCGAACGCATCAAGAAAATCCGTAAGCTGTTGTGTTTGAGGCATATAGAGGCGCGGCAAGTAACCGAGTTCTTGCCTAATTTCCAACAGTCGCTCGATGACTTCGAGCGGAGCAAAGCATTCGTCTGGATTCCTATAAGTTGCCATCGTCGCTTAATTGCGGGAAACTCAGTTTCCTCGCGTTACATCAATCTGATTACGAAACGCTTGCAAGGGTTGTTCGGAGAATTTTCGGAGCTACTTAGCCTTAGCCGGCTCTCCCTAAATCGTTAGACGGAATCTTTTGCTAATTTTGCCCGTTTGGCGTATTATCGTCAGCAGGTCCCGGGAGGTGAATCAAAATGAAATTTTTTTCTGTCGTAGCAATCGCGCTCACGCTAGCGATTGGTGGTGAAACTGTGTTTTCGCAAAACGATACGCTTCGTGCCGCCGCTGGTGACAAATGGCTCATTTCCGCTCGGGCTGGCGGCGTCAATTTCGTAGATGGAGACGTTCGCATAGTCCGGTCTAGCGGCATTTCGGGTCGGCTTCTCAAGGGCGACAGTGTGGAGATCGGTGATCGCGTAACAACGAGTAAGGACGGTAAGGCCGAAATTTTGCTAAACCCCGGTTCGTTTATTCGTATCGCCGGCGACACTGCATTTCAGTTTCTGACTACGAATCTGGACGATTTGCAGCTTAAGATTGACCGTGGATCCGCAATCCTTGAAATATACGCCTCCAAGGATTTTAAGGTCAACGTTCAGACACCAGCCGGGGTCGTCACTATTGCGAATACTGGCGTTTACAGGCTCGATATTGGCTCGGACGCAGGGGTACGTCTTGAAGTCTGGAAAGGAAAAGTTGAAATCGGAGAAAGGGCCGTAAAATCTGGAAAGGCTGTGCTAATTGGCAGTGGCGGAATCGAGGTTGCAAAATTCGATCGCGGCGAGCGAGATGACTTCGAAAACTGGAGTCGGACAAGGGCTCGCGATTTAGCTCGCAGCGTAGCAGATTTGCAGAAAAAATCATTTCAGCCTGTTTTGATAAACAGTTATCTCGGCGGCGAGTGGAACATCACCAGCTCATTCGGGCTTTGGATTTATAATCCGCGGTTCGCCAGCTACTGCTTTTTCCCATTTGGATGGAATTGGTATTCGCCGTACGGATTTGCGATACCGTCGAGTATGTGGTGGTATCAGATGTCGCAGTACATTCTCTGGCGCGATCGTATGATCTACGGCGCCGGTAGCGGCGGATCGAGCACTACTACTTCTGGCTCTCCGACAGGGACTGGCGGGCAGACCCCACCATCACCGAGGCCGCCTGCGGGCGAGGCTCGCGGTAAACGTCCGCCGTTTATCGATATGCAGCCATCGACCGGTTCGCCGCCTCTTATCGATTTTCCCGATGCAGGGACACGCGGCGGTGGCTCTGTCCCACCGATGAAAGGAGGATCGCCTTTGCCGGCGCCGCCTCCGGTATTCGCTCCGCAGCCAACGGCACCGACGACGGTCCCGATGGACAGACCTTCGCCGATTCGTGTAAAAGGCGATAACTAGAAACCAGTGAAACCAGTGTCTGATTGGCTCCTCGGCCGCGTCCTCGGCGAGGAGCCTTTGCTTTTTTGAGTCTATCGCGGCGATAAGTACGAAACGAAAGCGGAACCGCTGAACTCCGGATTTATTAGTAGAAACGCGGATTGAACAAAATTAAAAATACTATGAAGGATAAAGCAGGGAAGCAGGTTTTTTGTGGTTGCCCGAACGACAGTCAGCGTTAAACTGAGAAGGGCAAGTAGTCCGATTGTTGAAATGCTCTGATAATACTGCGGAACATGAACGAGGGCGAATAAAATGGTTACAACAGCAATTGCGAAAACCTTACCCGTCAAGCGCTGGATTGCAGAATAGAGCAACCCACGATAAACCACTTCTTCGACGATCGGCGCCGTCGCAACTGAAAGAAATGCTACTGAGTAAAGAGCTGTTTTCGATGATTTAAGAATTCGAATAAGTTCCGTTTCACCTTCAGGAAAGTAAGAGTTTACGATCGCTGCTAGCGAAAAAAAGGCGGCTAAAACAACTGGATAATGCCACCATCGCATTCCGCCGCTTTTCCAACCAAGTATCTCAAAAAAATTGTATTTGTGCCCTTTTGTAACTACAAACCAAGCGGCAGCTAAGGTCAAAAAATGAGCGGGAACGACCGAAAGTACCTGAATTAGGACTGCCGTCGGGTCACCTAGAACGAAACTCTGTATTTCCGCTTGGCTTCCGCGGATTCCGCGGACAGCCAGATACGGAAACAGCGCGAGCAATGGCAAAAACACGATTAGCAGTACGCTCAAGAACCAAACGACGGCGGCCGAACCGACACTCCACGGAGGATTGTCGGGGCTGAGATCGGGCGTTGGCGCCGTCTTAACGTCTTTGTAACCGCAGGCAGTCTCCTCGTCAATTTCAAGTTCGTGCATTGCTGCTGATTGTATACAAACAAAGTATCAGCAACAAGCGATTTGCGTAAGGCTTGCTAATTGCGGGAAATAGTTCTAATCTAAAATCCCGTGGAACAACACGGCGACAGTCCCCGAAAAACAATCTTTGCAGTAATCCCGGCCCGGTACGGCTCCCGACGCCTTCCGGGCAAAGTGTTGTTGCAAATTGGCGGAAAGCCGCTAATTGTGTTAACGGCAGAGCGCGTTGCCGCGGCCTCACTCGTGGACAAGGTGATTGTTGCAACTGACGATGAGAGGATTGCTCGGGCAGTAGAATCGGCCGGATTCCGCGCGGAGATAACCTCTTCAGAACATCGTTCTGGCAGCGACCGCGTTGCCGAAATTGCGTTAGACTTACCTGAGAATTCCATCATCGTAAATGTTCAAGGTGATGAACCTCTTGTCGATCCTGCGGCGATCGACCGAGCGATTAGAGCGCTGCTCGATGACCGCCAGGCCGACGTAGCTACGATTTGCGAGCAATTTGACGGTCCAGAAGAAATTCTCGATCCTTCTGTGGTCAAGGTTGTCGTTGGGCAAAGCGGGTACGCAATATATTTTTCGCGGCAGCCCGTTCCGTTCCCGCGCGATGCAGTTCTAGAAAGCGGAAACAGTCTTTCGGAAGCATTGCGTCGTGACCGTGACCTAATTGGCGTCTTTCGGAAGCATATCGGCGTTTATGTTTATCGCCGTGAGTACCTGCTGCGATTTGCTTCTCTGCCGCCGACGGTCACGGAATTAATCGAAATGCTCGAGCAATTGCGTGCGCTCGAAGACCGTGCACGTATCCGCGTCGTAGAATCGAATGGTCGTTCGATTGGGATCGACACAAATGAAGATTTCGAAAAGCTGAAAGCAAGGTTTGAAGCTTCTTTGGGTATTTAGGGGCTCTTCAAAAAACTTTAGGCCCCGTTGCGTTTGCAGCGACTTAATGGCAATGTTATGGCAAAATACATTTTTGTAACCGGTGGCGTCGTATCTAGCCTTGGCAAGGGATTGGCAGCGAGCTCGATCGGCTGCCTGTTAGAAGCACGCGGAATGCGAGTCCAGATGATGAAACTGGATCCGTATATCAATGTGGATCCGGGCACGATGTCGCCGTTTCAACATGGAGAGGTCTTTGTCACCGATGACGGAGCGGAGACGGATTTGGACTTAGGACATTACGAGCGGTTCACGAATGCAAAGCTATCTCAGGCAAATAATTGGACGAGCGGCCGAATCTATCTTTCTGTAATTGAAAAAGAGCGCCGCGGCGATTATTTAGGAAAAACGATTCAGGTAATTCCGCACATAACCGACGAAATAAAAGCCGCCGTACGAGCCGTTGCTGAGGCCCATTCGCCCGACGTTCAGATCGTTGAGATTGGTGGTACCGTTGGAGATATTGAGTCGCTGCCTTTTTTAGAAGCTATTCGGCAAATGGGAAATGAAGAAGGCCGCGAAAATGCAATTTTCATTCACGTGACGCTTGTGCCATACATTGCGGCGGCTGGAGAATTAAAGACAAAACCGACCCAGCATAGCGTCCGGGAACTTCGCGAAATTGGTATTGCACCGGATATCCTGCTCTGCCGTTCCGATAGGCCGATCTCCGCGGATTTGCGGCGGAAAATTGCCCTTTTCTGCAATGTTCAGGAACGGGCTGTGATCTCTGCGCTTGATCTGCCTACGATTTACGAAGTCCCGATTGCGTTTCACGAGCAAGGGCTCGATCAACTTATTGTCGAAGACCTCAAATTGGCGTCGCAATTTCCGACTGCGGACTTAAATCGATGGCGTCAATTGGTCTCAACTATCAAGGACCCTTCTGGCGGGTCGATTAAAATTGCGATCGTCGGTAAATACGTCGAACTTGAAGATTCGTACAAATCGCTTCGTGAAGCCCTGACTCACGCGGGCGTCGCAAACGATCTGAGGGTGAACGTTTCCTGGATAGAATCAGAAAACCTTTCGGCCGAAGGCTACGAAACAGAACTGCAAGACTATGACGGAATACTCGTTCCGGGCGGCTTCGGCAAACGCGGAATCCCCGGGATGCTGCGGGCGATCAAATACGCTCGGCGTTCCGGAACGCCTTATCTAGGAATCTGCCTGGGAATGCAGACCGCCTGCATCGAATTTGCACGCAATGCATGCGGCCTGCGGGACGCAGATTCCACGGAATTTAATGAACAAACAGCGTTTCCCGTAATTTTCAAACTTCGGGATCTCGTCGGTGTTGACGAACTCGGCGGGACAATGCGGCTGGGCGGATGGGATTGTAAACTTTTGGATGGATCTTTGGCGGCGGAAGTTTATGGCGGCGCCGCAACGGTGAGCGAACGGCATCGTCATCGATATGAATTCAATCCAGAATTCCGCGAGGTGCTCGCAAAAGAAGGAATGGTTTTCAGCGGCGTATCACCGGACGGAAAATTTATCGAGATAATTGAACTCAGCCGTGACAAGCATCCTTTTTTCATCGGATGTCAGTTTCATCCCGAGTATAAATCGAAGCCGCTTGCTCCCCATCCGCTATTCGTCGCATTTGTTCGAGCGGCTTGGGAAAACCGGCTCCGGAGTGAAAATCTCGAGCACGACGTTGCGAGCGATCGGCAGGTGGAAATGTCCGAACGCGTTGGAATTCCTTCGGAGAATTGAATGGCGAATTGAATTATGAGAGCAAGTAGATTGTTTGCTGCGATTTTTCTTATGCTTTTTGTTTCGCTTTGTTCGAGTGCTCACGAATATTGGCTCGAGCCGGACAAGTTTTTTCTCGAAGCTGGTGAGAGTACGCCGATCAGGATGTTTGTGGGCGAAAAACTAAAGGCAGAAGAGGAGCGATCGTTTCAGGCCTCGAAAACCAGCCTAATGAAAATGCTCTCTGCTGCGGGCGAATTCAATCTTCTCTCGAGCGGCAGGGAAGGCGAGACGCCACTTTTTTCTTTTTCGTCAAATCAAGAAGGCACCTTTCTTTTCGCCGTTGAACGAAACTGGTCATACATCACCCTTTCTCCCGCAAAGTTCGAAGAGTATCTCCGCGAAGACGGGATGGAATACATCATTGCCGAGAGGAAAAAGCTTGGCGAATCAGAAAAAGACGCAAAGGAACGTTATAGTCGCTACCTGAAATCGCTGGTTCAGGTTGGCGACAAACGCGATAAGACTTTTTCCAGAGCTGTCGGGCTGGCGTTCGAAATCGTTCCGGTCGAAAATCCGTATGACAAAAAGCCCGGGTCCAAGCTCCGTCTTCGATTCCTTCTGCGAGGAAAACCTCTGCCGGGCAAAATCGTTTTTGCCGATGTGCGAAATGCGGACAAAACGACATCCCGTGCGTACACCACGGATCCAACCGGTATTGCTACAATCGAATTATCGGCAAATGGTACTTGGTTAATCCGAGCAGTTCATATGGAACGCTGCGATAGGGCCTGTGAAGGTGCGGACTGGCAAAGCTACTGGGCTGCTATGACCTTTGCTATTAAATGAATCGAAATGAAATAGCTTGTATTTCAGCAAAAAGCTTCGTTAAGCGGTAAAGTTCGGAAAGCGGTAATTCTTATGGAATCTTTCGAAGTCGGCGGCGTCAGGTTCGGCGATGGCTCGCTTACTTTTATTCTCGGTCCGTGCGTTGTGGAAAGCGAAGAGCACGCATTAATGATGGCGACGGAAATTTCGCAAGCGGCTGCGAACTCAGGGGTGCGATTTGTCTATAAATCCTCGTTCGATAAAGCGAACCGAAGTTCGATTGAGAGCTTCCGAGGCTCGGGGATGGAGTGTGGCCTAAATGTTTTAGCAAAGGTTAAAAAAGAACTCAATGTCCCGGTCCTTACGGATATTCACGAGCCGTGGCAGGCAACTGAAGCGGCAGCGGTAGCCGATATCCTGCAGATACCGGCATTTCTCTGTCGGCAAACGGATCTGCTGATTGCGGCGGCAAAAACTGGAAAGGCCGTGAATGTAAAAAAAGGCCAGTTTTTGGCGCCGTGGGATGCCGGAAACATCGTTGAAAAATTGAGATCTTCCGGTTGCGAAAAAATTCTTCTGACCGAACGCGGCGCAAGCTTTGGTTACAACAATCTTGTTGTCGATTTCCGGTCGTTTCCGATCATGCGCGGATTTCGCGTGCCAGTTGTTTTCGATGTTACGCATTCGCTGCAACTGCCCGGCGGTCTTGGGAAAGCAACGGACGGACAGTCGGAGTTCATCGAAGACCTAGCCCGCGCGGGCGTCGCTTGTGGCGTCGACGCTGTTTTTATGGAGGTTCATAACGATCCGGCAAACGCTCCGAGCGACGGCCCAAATCAGTTACCTCTCAGAAGACTTGAGCCGTTGCTCAGGAAATTGAAGAAAATCCACGAGACCGTCAATGAATAATTTTCTGAATGAGATTTTACTCGGATTTGCCGGTCGCACGATCGGCTCGTTCGCGGCGGCCATTTTAATTTTCTCTCCGGCCTGGGCCCAAAGCGAAGTGCGACTTTCGGCGACGTGGCAGGTCGGGCGCTATGACATTTCAGTAAGCTTGCCGCAAACGGAAACTGACCGCTTTATTTCGGTCCGGGCGCTTGTGACCGTAACGAATGTTTCTGCGAGGCCGGCGTCCACACTGACTCTTCGAATCAGTCCAAATGCGACCATTTCATCGGTGACGATCGAAGGCGTCGTCGCGGATTACTCTAAGCGGGAAGAGAAGATCGGTTCTGCTTCGCTTCAGCAACTTGTAATTCGTATATCGCCGGTTTCGCCCGGCGGAACGCTGCGGGCTGGGGTAGATTATAAACTGCTTGTGAAAGAGAACTCGGGTACTGCTGCAATTTCTCCGATTGGAGCCCAGCTTTTACCGCTTTCGTTTTGGTATCCGACACCTAATAGCTGGTTTTTTGCGCGTGGCGCGGATTACGCACCCGCGACGATCGATATCACCTCGGCTCCGGACACGCAGCAACTTGGAGCCGGCCAAAAAACGACTCCGCCAGATGCGGCGGGGAATAAAGCGAAGTTCGACGGGAAGCTGAATTTACAGCCATTCTTAGTTGCCGGTCAATGGGAGCAGTTAACATCGGCTAGCGGGATCGAGGTGTATTTGCCAAAGGGCAGTAGCGCGGCAGAAAAGGAGGTTGGTTCCAATCTTGCTTCGCTTGTCAGCGAAGCCCGCGCATTTTTCCAAAACCGCCTCGGAAAATTGCCGGAAACTCCCGTTCGGCTCGTCGCGGTTCGACGCGGTGCCGGTTTTTCCAGTGGCGGAGTGATCTTGTTCGACGGTGCTGCAGTGCGGCGTCCAAAGGTCGATGCACAGACGGCCCTCAGTGTAGGTGAGGCAGTAGCGAAACTTTGGCTCGGTGGAATTTCTAATATCTCAGGAGACGGCGGCGACGCGATTCGCGAAGGACTTGCGAGGCATCTAGCAAATGAATTTCTCAACGAAAAATTTGACCGCCAGGTCGGCGATGTCGAGCGTGCCCGGCAACGAGCGGCTTACGCCGCCGTAGTCCAACGCGATACGCCGATATCCAAGGTGGCGCCGATGGACGACTATTATTTTTCGGTTGTTGCGAACAAGGGAGCAATGATCTGGCGTTTGCTGGAAAGAAAAGTCGGCACCGATCAGTTCTATCCGCGTCTTGCAAGCCTGGTTTCCAGCGGCCGCATTACTCTGGCGGACATTCGCGGGCTGTTTCCGGAACAAAAAGAATTTCTCGATTATGCGTTCGATCAAATCACCGATATGAACTTGCTCGTCGGCCGGCCCCAAGAGGAAGTTGGCGGCGCAAAGGTTGCGCTCCGGAACACAGGTTCGATAGATGTCACCGTCGACGTCGTGGCCAGATTGGAGAGCGGACGAAAAATTATCGTTCCAGCGACAGTAAGGGCGAAAAGCTTTGGCGAAGTATTCTTCAAAACTGGGGAGAAAGTAATAAGGGTTGAAATTGACGGCGAAAAACTCTTCCCGCAGACGGATTACTCGGACGATATCGCGCCGCGTGAATTTACTGAAACGGATGGTTTATTGGCTGTAAAGAGGCTCTTCGACAGAAAGGATTTTGCCGCAGCGGCCGCTCTGGCACGGAAAATTCTTGCAGACCTGCCCGCTTTTGACGACGTTCGAATATTGTTGGCCCGTTCGCTCCTTGCAGTTGGGTCTATTGACGAGGCAGAAAAAGAGTTTCAGACCGTTTACGATTCGAAACTGCCTTCGGCTCGAGGATTGAGCTGGGCAATGGTCGGACTAGCGGAGGTAGCGGCGCGGCGAGGGCGCGGCGAGCAAGCTGCAGATTTGGCAAAGCGGGCAATTATTTCCGAAGGCGAATACGGCGCAAGTCTGGCTGCGCGGGCTCTACGTAACGAGCTAAAACTCAAATCGCAGATCGATCCAACGGTGGAGGCTTTTTTCCGCAATTTTGACAAAGCAGCCGCCGCGAACCAGAAAGCGCAACTCGAGGCATTGGCGGTTCCGGGCGAAGTGACTCGCTTTGTAGGTAGCGTTGCCGGCCAAACTGTAACTTGGAATACGACCGTCACGCACGTGGATCGAATCGGGCCGAATACAGTTCTGGCGGAAACGATGCTTAACGTCAAACTCCTCAATCGAGAGCCGGAATCTGGGATGGCGGTATTTCGGCTCGTGAAGACAAACGTCGGCTGGCGTCTCGAGGCAGTCGATGTATTTGACGTTAGGTAGCGTTGCGCAGAATTGAGGATTCTATGTCAGGTGGATCATTCTTTATGGCGGCGATCGCGATTGCGATTTTTGGGATCTCCGACTTGACGACTGCCCAACGGAAGCTGAAACTCGGTAGGGTTTGCGGCGACCCGACAGCGGTGTGCAAGGGCAGGGAAAATTTCGCGCCTTCGGACTTACCATTTGACGTCGGCAGAAATTTTGTCTTTTCAGAATCGGAATGTTTCTACGGGATCGTTCTTCGGAGCCAAAGGATGATCCCGGAATGGGGAGATTGCGGGCGACCAATGTTTCCGGAACCCGAGCGCCTCGAAATTCAGGCTTTGTTTCCCCGAAACAAGGTCTTTGCATTTAATTGCTATGAGGCCGCTTTTATTTACTACAATGGCGTTGCGGGAAAAACCGCGTTCATAGGAATTTATGCGGGGCGGACGCTACCAGAGGCAAAGGCGTTTTTGAAGATTGTACAGGCAACGAAGAAATTTCCCGGCATCCGCCTTCGCCGGATGCAGGTAGGCATAAATGGCACTTGATCGCGAACTCGTTGAGCGGCTCCGCCGAATCAAATTATTGATTATGGATTGCGACGGCGTTTTGACCGACGGCCGCCTCTATTTTGGCGAATCGGGCGAAGTTTTGAAAGTATTCGATACCCGCGACGGGCAAGGTTTAGTCAACTGGCACCACGCCGGCTTTCGCTCCGGCATCATTTCTGGACGAAACTCGCCGATCGTCGAGATGCGTGGCCGGCAACTCGGCGTCGAATTTTTTCGACTTGGTCGAAAAGAAAAGATTTCGGCCTTTGACGAGATTGTTGCAGAAGCGGGCGTCGTTGCGGAAGAGGTTGCATACATAGGTGACGATACGCCAGATATTGGACCTATGAAAATTGCGGGGATGGCAATTGCTGTCGGCGATGCCTTGGAAGAGGTAAAGGCAGCGGCGCAATATGTCACGAAGCGTGATGGCGGTCGCGGGGCCGTTCGCGAGCTAATAGATTTAATTCTTGGGGCGAAGGCGATTTGACTCGTTCAGCTGATTTGCGTTACAAATTACCCGTACAGGTACCGCCAAATAGAGCGGGCGTAACTCAACGGTAGAGTGTCAGCTTCCCAAGCTGAAAGTTGCGAGTTCGAGTCTCGTCGCCCGCTCCAGATATTAGCCAACAAGAAGTCCGGCATTCAAAAACTTTCCCAAATTCTGGCGAATCGTGCTTTGCGGATCGCAGTATTCGGCAATTACCAAAGGGTCGCTGGATTTTAATTCTTCTAAAACATCGGTGACCGATCTGGATCCATCAAAGAGAGTGATTAGTTGCCGCATAAGATCGTTCTCCGGTATCAGATTTACGCCCGTCATTGTCGTCACGTATTCGAATCCGGCGCGAATCTGCCAACGTGCAAATGCCGAAGTCTCCGGTCGGTCGGAAATTTCCAGCTTGTAAGCGGGGTAAAACGCCCGCAGCTCGATGATCATCGAATGGAATAATTCGACGACGAAGGCCCTGAAAAGATTCATCATTTCCGCGAACCGATCATCGGGGATTTGAGAAAATTTCGAACGCAGAAAATTCGTGACTTCAGCAAACGGCACGCGTCGCGGCCACGCCGCCGCAAGCATTCCAAGCACCGATTTGACAAAAGGATGATTCAACTCGAACGTCGAATTAAACGGCCCACGGAATTCCACCGTTGAATCGTCGTCCAGTACAGCATCGGCCGCGAGCGGAGTTGACTGCGTTGACAGCCAAAGATTGTCGATAAGCGCGGGATCCGGTTTGTAAATCGGGTTTTCGCCACTTCTGCAAACGAGCGAACTGCGGAACCTGGAGCCCGTAATGAAATCCAGATATTGTTCCCGCCGCAAGTAATCATCCCAAAGGCGATCGAGCGCCGCGCGGGTATTTTCAGAAAATTTGCGGTCAAAAAATGCGACCGGCTCGGATTCAGCGACAAATTTTAATTGAAAAGGTGTAATCTCTTTGACGAATTCTGTGAAATAAAAGGGTTGATTGATTTCTGCCAGGTCGTCGTGAAAAATATTCGCTGCTGGCCGATCGTTGCTGTTTTCTATTTCGGCCTCGAGAAGGCGTTGATAAATGCTCTCGGATTTCGCCGAATAGCGCAGAAACTCGAGAAATTCGAGAGCCGAGCGAACTTTTTCTTTCGGATCGGCGATATTTTCTGTATGAAAAAGCATCGCGTCGCGTGCGACGCGACGAAGGTGCCAAC
>PSMA01000060.1:0-3179 GCA_040289905.1 Blastocatellia bacterium | reverse complement strand
ACAACGCGGCCCATTATATCGAAATCCACATCGCTCGAAATGAATCCTTCCGCCGTCCGACTCCTTTGCCTGAACGTCTGCCCCCGGCCGTTTGAAAAACTCCAACTCGAAACGCTACGATTTGTATCGATGCTCGTTGTCGATTTTACGTAATACGGAAACGTCGAATCGTTATATTCCCTCTCCGCCCAAGCTCCATCCGGACTTTGCGTTCTAACAAGGCGTAGATTCGCTGGATTGTAAACAAACGTCGTCGTCTGCCCATTTTCGTCCGTCGCCGTCTTTAAGAGTCCCGTATTCCGATCATAGACTAGGCTCGTTACTAACTGCCCCTGATCACCTCTGGCCTCAGATATCGGATAGGCGTAGCCATTTGCAAGATCGTAGCTCCAACTCTTTTTTCGACAACACGCGGCACCTGTTTCAACAACGTTTCCCGTGATATCGTACTTCAGCGTTGTCATCGAAGCATTAGCGTCAACCTCCAATTCGGCATTCGTAAACGCTATGACCTTCGTCACATTTCCGCGAAAATTCTCTGGAACATTCGGACACGAGTCGCATATCCGGACGGGCCGCTGCCCATCCGGACAAGCCGGCGCCAGATTCGGATCGGCTCCGTCAGTCTCGCCGGAATGCGCGCGCGCCGCCCGATCGCATTCCCATCGGCAGTTACAAGGATGAGTTCCCGGATTGAACGGATTGAATCGCTGGTCATGCTGCATTACCTCCGGAGCATCCACAAGTGCATTGCTGCCGGTGTAATTGTCATATTCGTATTCAACTTTGGAAACCGTTTCGTTGCCTACAATCTTCTTGATAACCTTCGGCAGCCGAATCAGCCGATTGTTTATCCAGCCCGCACCGGTTTCATAAATCGTCTCCGTCCGCCGCAGCTCGGCGCCAAGGGTTCCTTCCGCTGCAAAATCATGCTCGCGAATTACTGTCTGGTTATTAAAGTTGTCGTATTCGAAGGCGGTCGCCCGCGTCTGACCCGCGTCGTTGGTGACCTCAATTTTCGAAATCCGTGGATTGCGGCGACCGGCCGACGTGTTAGGAGATTGCTCCCAGAAAAGTTTCGTTTTTCCCCAGATTCGCTCGGTTGAGCCGTCCATAGTCACAATCCGCATCTCCGTCAATAGGCCGCTCTGCCAATCCTCCGGCGGCCGAATATTCGAAATAGAAACGCTCATAGTATTATCTGGAGCCGTTATCGTAGTCTTTCGCACACCAATGCAGCTGGGCTGTTCGTCGCAATTTGCGGGTATTGATTCCGTACGAAAATGGGTTTCAGGGATTGCACCAATCCTACCCTTCCAATCGTCCGTTCGAATATTGTATTTCGGAACGTCCCTTAATGGTGGTCCGAGCTCTAATCTGTTCGATGGGTAATTGTACCGCGTCCACGCCGCCCAATTGCCAGGCTCGCCTGAAGCATCACCGATCACCAAACCCGTCTCGCTTAAACTATCGGTCGTAACCTGCATTCCGCGCAGACTCCATATTTTGTGGATTACGCCGAAATATTGCGAATAATCAAAGCGATAGCCGGATTGCGTGCCGGGAAAATATATGTATCTAAGTACCGTTACCGGAGCGTTCGGCGCGTTTACCTGAGCAGTAGAATCAAACCGTCCCGCCCACAACAGGTCGATATCTTCATAATAGAATCGAACGGTTTGCCGCGGCGTCGGGGAATTATCATAGCCGGGAACTGTGACAGCTACGAGCTTCTTCTGCGGCGTATTATCGTAATGAAATGTGATATATCGATTTAGAGTATCCCGAATCGTTGCAATCTTGCCAACTGTATCTCCTTGAAGGTAAGAAATCGAAATGTAATTCCCATTTCGATCACGAACTTTTACGGGAAAACGCCTCCCAGATGCCGTTATGCCACCAAAAGTTACCTCAGTTCCGTCCGTGTAGCTAATTACAATTTCAGGCTGTGCATAGCCCCCACAAACTCGAGTCTGAATGAATGAACCGTCTGTCGATTCATATACTGCGCAACCACCACTGCTTTGAACGGCAACGAGCTGTGTCCGTGTACCATTCGGCGCTGTGAGAAGAAATCCAGTGCCGGTAGAGGTGGAATAGGCCTCCAACGCTCCGTAACCTATACTAAATCCAGGTGAAAGCCAATTTTTATCGATATTGAAATCAAATATCAACGTTTCACCAAAATTCGATTTATTCCAAACGCGGCTGTTATACGTAAGGCCAACCGCAGCATCGATGCCGCGCCCCGGCAAACTAGCGATTGTAAAATCGAAAGTATAGTTCGCGCTCCCATACCGCTCGCGCGTTCTCGCTGCCGCGGCGCCAAATAATGACCCCATTTCCGTTTGGCCGAGCGGATTTCCCAGATTGTTTTCTGTCGAAACAAGAGCGTTAGCCATTTGTTCGCTCAATAAAGGCTCGTCCGGCAGAAAGACGGAATCTCTGCTGTGCGACCGACTGCTTTTGCCCGCTGACTTTTTTCGATCGATCACCTTTATTTTAATCGCTTTCTTGGCACCACCAGCCTCGATCAAAAGCGTCGCTCGCCCCTCGCTTATTGCAACCGCTTGCGAATCATTGGTAATTTCGACAATGTCCGGGTTGGACGTCTGCCATTTTATCGACTCTCCATTGATGGGATTGCCGTACTTGTCTAGAGGAATTGCAGCCAACGAGATGATATCGCCTATTGCAATTTCCTCGAGCGTTGAGATTTCCGTTTTAATCGAACTAACGGCTGCGCGACGCGTCCGAAATGGACTACTGTCGCCTTCGGCCTTAAGCTTTGCGTAGGCCGTGTTTGACGGGAGGTGCCAGAAAATCGAAGACAGGTAACCAACGGCAACCAAGGCATTGCCCAGCGCATCGGACCAAAAGTCCAATACCGACGGCTCATCCAGCGTCAATCTGAATCCATTGTTCGAGCCAAATCTCCGATCTCGCGAATTCCACATACTCGGAACAGGTACCGAGAAGGTAATAAACATCGCAATTACAAGTATCGAGCTAATAATTCTTGTTCTAGCTTTTCCACGTCTCATTTTGTACCTCACCCGTGACGAATGAAATCAAGATTCTTTTGATAAGCAATACAATCCTGTTCTCAACGAAGATCCGTCGTCTACCTCCTGTAGAATGCTGGGACTGGGATATCGCCGGAGGTTCCCCATTGGTCG
>PSMA01000032.1:0-26609 GCA_040289905.1 Blastocatellia bacterium | reverse complement strand
GAAATTTATGCCGCACTGCGGCAGTCAGCAAAGCTTACCATGTCCGGAGAAGACTGTCAACAAATCTTTTTTATGTTGGCATTCGTTTGAGTCACAAAATTCGTGGTTTTTTTAACTAGAAACTTTCGATTTTTGGATTCGAATGAATGTCTTAGAGGGCTTGAGTTGGTGCTGAGGGCGGGACTCGAACCCGCACGGATTTCTCCACACGCCCCTCAAACGTGCGCGGCTACCAATTACGCCACCTCAGCACGAGAATTGGGAAAGACGCATTATTTCGATTCCGGCTTAGCATTTTCATTGCCGGTCGTCGCTCCATTTGCCGGAGCTTCGCTCGCGGGAGCCGAGTTATTCGCCGGCACGGCCGATTCCTCCGTCTGAACGTTTCCAGTCGATGTATCGAGGACGGAAACTCCGCCGCGAAACACAGGCATCGAAAGGAACAATGCCAAAATTATAAAAGCGGCAGCCGAGAAGATTGTTATCTTGGCTAGTACAGTTGCGGTTCCGCGCGGTGCAAAAGCCGCATTGGAAATATTGCTAGTAAAAAGAGCGCCTGCATCCGTCTTACCTGGTTGAAGCAGTACGGAAACGACAACCAGCAAGCAGGAAATAAAAAATAGCGTATAAAGCACGTAGATCAAGTTCGATTTTGCTCCTTCAAGGTCTGCCGTTTACCTGTAATCTGCGATCGCAGCAAATGTTTCCGGATCGAGACTTGCGCCGCCGACTAATGCACCGTCAATATCCTCGCATTTCATCAAAAGCGAAATATTCTCCGGTTTGACCGATCCGCCATACAAGATGCGCGCCGAGCGGGCAATTTCGTCAGAATGACGTGACGCCAGCAGATAACGGATAAAAGCGTGCATTTCTTGAGCCTCTTCCGGCGAGGCTGATTTACCCGTTCCGATCGCCCAAACAGGCTCGTAAGCGATTATGATACGTTTCGCCTCACTTGCTGTCAAATTCTCGAGACTGTATTCGATCTGTCGCGCGACTATTGCCTTCGCTTTGCCGGATTCCCTTTCCTCGAGCGTCTCTCCGATGCAGACAATTGGCGAAAGACCGGCCTTCAATGCGCAAGAAACCTTCGCACGAATGCTATCGTCGGTTTCGCAGTATTTCTGTCGGCGTTCCGAATGCCCGATAATTACGTATTTAACTCCAATATCTGCGAGCATCTCGGAGGAAACCTCACCGGTATTTGCCGATTGCTCGAAAACGGGAGCACAATCCTGGGCGGCAACCGCGATATTTGTGCCTTCGAGGCGTTCGACAATCGTCTTCAGGTGCACAAAAACCGGAGCCACCACGACATCACTATGCGTCACGTTTGCTACCAGAGGACGAAGCGTTCGGACAGTTTCGACCGCCTCATTATAAAGCTTAAACATCTTCCAGTTGCCGACGATTAACGGTTTTCTCATTGGTTGATCCACTGATTAGTTATCCTCGAGAGCCGCTACTCCGGGCAACGTCGCTCCTGCCAAAAATTCAAGTGTCGCGCCACCACCTGTAGAAATATGTGAAATCCGATTTGCAACGCCTGCTTGACGCACCGCTAGAACGGAGTCACCGCCGCCAACAATCGATACGGCGCCGCGGTCCGTAGCATCGGCTACCGCATGTGCGATCGCAATCGTTCCTTGATCGAACGGCTTCTCCTCGAACATTCCCATCGGGCCGTTCCAAAGTATCGTTTTCGCACCGTCGAGTGCGCGACTAAAAATTTCTATCGTTTCCGGTCCGATATCCAGGCCAACTAGCCCGGCATTCGTAAAGGCAACCGGAATTGCCCGCCGCGAATGCAACGGATCGTATGCGTCTACAACCTGATGATCAGTTGGAAGAATGAGATCGACGCCAGCATCGCGCGCCATTGCTTTGATTTCCCGTGCTTTTGAGAGTAAGTCAATCTCTACCAATGATTTACCAACGGTAAAGCCTTCAGCCTTGAGGAATGTATAGGCCATTGCGCCGCCAATCAAAAGTTTATCGACCCGACGGTTGATAAGGGATTCAATAACAGGAATCTTATCCGAAACCTTAGCGCCGCCGAGGATTGCTATAAACGGTCGTTTTGGAGATTCGAGTGCCTTTCCGAGATAATCGAGCTCGCGCTGCATAAGGAGTCCCGCAACGCTTGGACGAACGAAATGAGTGATTCCTTCGGTCGACGCGTGAGCCCGATGTGCGGCGCCAAAGGCATCGTTGACATAGACATCGATGCCATCGGCCAGTTCTCGCGCAAACTGAGGATCGTTTTTCTCCTCGCCCGAATGAAACCTCAAATTTTCGAGCAATAAAATCCAGCCCGGTTCTAACGCTGTGAGGGCGTTCGCTTTCGTCGGGCCGATACAATCCGCGGCAAAAACGATTTTATCCCGATCGATTCCGAGCCGTTCCGACGAATTTCGCAGATACTCATAGACAGGACGCAGACTGTATTTTCCGAAATCAAACGGCGCGTTATTCTCTTCAGCTTTTTTCTTTTCTTTCAAAGGTCGCCCGAGGTGAGAGGCGAGCACGACACGTGAGCCGGCATCGAGTGCAAGCTGTATCGTCGGAATCGCGGCGACTATTCGAGTGTCGTCTTCGATCGCACAGTTCTTAATTGGGACGTTGAAATCCACCCGTATGAAGACGGATTTCTGCTCGAGCTCGATGTCCTTAATCGTTTTTTTCATTTCCCGAAGTTGCTGGTTGTAGGAAGTCTATCTTAGAGTCCTTTTGCCGCGATAAATTTTACCAAATCGCGAACGCGGCACGAATATCCCCACTCGTTGTCGTACCAAGCTAGGACTTTTACGGCCGTCCCATCGATGACTTTTGTATTTTCGGCGTCGACGATTGACGAGTTTGGATTTCCTCTGTAATCGATTGAAACCAGCGGTTCTTCGCTATAGGCAAGTATCCCTTTGAGCTCCTCATTTGCGGCATTTTTCAGGACGCGATTGACTTCTTCGACTGTGGTAGATTTGTCGACGTTCATTACGACGTCAACGAGCGACACGTTTGGAGTAGGCACGCGGACAGAAATACCGTCAAATTTGCCTTTCAGTTCAGGAATTACGAGAGCAACGGCCTTTGCAGCTCCGGTAGAGGTTGGGATCATTGAAAGCGCGGCTGCGCGAGCTCGCCGCAGATCTTTATGCGGTAAATCGAGCAGTTGCTGATCGTTTGTGTAGCTATGAATGGTATTCATCAGAGCATTGCGAATACCGAATTTTTCGTGAATTACCTTTGCAACCGGTGCAAGGCAATTGGTCGTGCAGGATGCGTTTGAAATAATACGATGGTTAGCCGGGTCATACATTTGCTCGTTGACGCCAAGGACGATCGTAACATCTTCGCCTTTAGCAGGAGCTGAGATTATTACCTTCTTTACGGTTCCGCGAAGATGTTTTGCCGCGTCTTCGGCTTTTGTGAATCGCCCGGTTGACTCAATAACGATTTCGGCGCCGACAGATTCCCAGTCGATTGCTGCTGGATCCTTTTCAGAAAATACCTTGAAACGTTCGTTGTTTACGCGAATTGTGTCGCCATCGGCGCTGATCTCGTGATCAAGGTTACCCATGACCGAATCATATTTGAGTAAGTGCGCAAGCGTCTTAGTATCCGTAAGATCATTTACCGCAACAAAATCAATATCTGGATCGCCAAGGCTTGCCCGCATTACGTTACGGCCGATACGCCCGAACCCGTTAATCCCGACTTTTATTGCCATTTTTAATGTCCCCCGAAAAATCACTGTAAAACAAAAAAGCATAAAGCATAATTCCAAAAACATCAAAATCGCATCCTGGCGGGCGATCTAACTCGTATTAAAGCGAAGTACGAAGAACGCAAATTCTTGAAACAATGAGGCTTTTACGATCGTAAAACGCGGTTGAATTACACCGAGTCAAAGTCCGACGGCTGGCAAAAAAAACAGCGACGCACTAATCCAAGATGAGATCAAAAAAAAGAAGAATTATTTCGGTTGGTGCTGCGGCAGCGATTGCTTTGCTGATTGCAGAAACTTTTGTTGCGGCTCAGACCCCGAGTCCCGATACCGAAACAAAAGTCGCGGAGAACGTTCGCCGAGCACCAGGTGCTGCATCTACCGAGAAAAAAACAGTCTCTGCCGCAAGAACTTCATCAGAAGCTTTAGATGTCGTGCCGGCTCGTTCAACGTTGACGACGCGGATTGGCGTTCAAGCGGGCGATCCTCTAACGCTTTCTCTCGACGATGCAATCCGTCGTGCACTGGAAAATAATAACGACATTGAAATTGCCCGAGACGACGTGAGATTTCAGGAAATGCAGATCCGCTCGCTACGCGGGGCGTTCGATCCGATTTTTACCGTTACACCGACGTACAACCGAAATTCGATCACCGGACAGCGAGCGACAAGCGATTTCAACGTAAATTCTGGTTTTTCGCAGTTATTGCGGTCAACCGGCGGCAATTACGATTTGTTTTTCAACAACAGACGAACGGAAAATGCGTTTTCCCAAGCACAGGTCAGCAACGGTTCGATAAGCGGAGGCTCGAGCGCGGTTTATTCTTCATCGCTCGGCATAAGGTTTATCCAACCGCTCTTCCGGAATGCATCGATAGACAATACTCGCCGAAATCTAACGATCGCCCGCAGACGACTAGAACAATCGGATGCCGATTTTCGTCGTAAGACTATCGAGACGATAGCCCGTGTTCAAAATGCATATTGGGACTTGGTTTTCGCACTGCGCGATCAGCAAAATCGGATGGCGAATCTTGACCTTTCGAAGGAAAATCTCCGACAGGTTGAGGCTCGGATTGCCGCCGGAGCTGCCGCGCCACTTGCCAGAGCAGAAGTTCTAACCGAAATGGCCAACCGCGAGGCGGATTTGCTGGTTGCCACGCAACAGGTTTCGATCGCGGAGAACACTTTAAAACAGCTCCTTTTCAAGGATGCGACGGCGTCCGAGTGGCTCCGGCCCATAGTTCCGACCGATAAATCAATAGTAGACCCAGAACCCGTTGACCTCGATGCTGCGATAAAGGACGCGCTCGAAAACCGGTACGAGCTTCAGCGCTTGAAACTGGCGGCGGATATAAACAAGGTCGATATTGCGTATTTCAAAAATCAGACTAGGCCGCAAATCGATCTGAGCACGAGCGTATCGCTCAATGGTCTCTCGCGTGGAAATATTTCAACCGATCCAACGACGTTTCCCTTGATCGCAAGCGATCCGGTTTCGATCGCTACGAATCCGAACGCCTTTCTTCTTTCGGAGCTACGCCGCTTGAATCCGACAGCGGTAATAAATGTACCGCTAGTTACCTTTCCGGGTAATCCGGAGTTTCTCGCCGGCGGGTTCGAGCGTTCACTAAAGAATATTTTCCGTTCGGACGCACCGAATCTCTCGATCGGGGTTACAATTTCATTCCCTTTTCGGAATCGTACCGCAGAAGCAAACCTTGCGGGTGCCCGAATTACACGAAATCAAATCGAGGCGCAAACTCGGCAGCAGGAACAGGCAATATTGGTCGAAGTGCGCAATGCAGTCCAGGCCGTCGAAACGGCGCGCCAACGTGTAATCGCGGCCCGAGTTGCTCGTGAAAACGCTGAAATTCAACTAGACGGCGAGCGTAAGCTGTTTGAATCTGGCCGTTCGACCCAGTTTTTGCTTTTCCAACGGGAGAATGCCCTCACAAACGCCAGAAACGCAGAAATAAGGGCCGAAACCGACTATTACAAGGCGGTTTCCAACCTCGAGCGGGCGACGTCAACCACGTTCGAGCGAAATCGGATTCAGGTTGTTTCGCCGATTGGCAAATAGCTGCAGGTATTAACGACACCCGCAACAGAAGCGTTGCTCCGCCTGACGAGCGACGCTTTTCTAATTCGGCAATCTTTGCGAAAATCCAAAGCGTGAGAATCTCCGCCGTCATAATCGCATTCAACGAGGAGGCAAATATCGCCGCCGCAATCGATAGCGCCCGCTTTGCAGACGAAATCGTGGTTGTCGATTCTGGAAGTACCGACCTGACGCGCGAGATCGCGATCGAACTCGGTGCACGCGTCTTGGAGCGTGAATGGAACGGCTTTTCCGAGCAGAAGAATTTTGCGATCTCTGTTGCAGCTTTCGACTGGATTTTAAGTCTCGACGCAGACGAGCGAATTTCGCCCGAACTGAGGCGCGAAATCGAGTCTTTGAAGCTTTCCGGACCTTTGGCGAAAGCTTATCGGATTCCGAGGCTTTCGATTTACCTTGGCCGCGAAATCAGGCACGGTGGCTGGTATCCGGATTATCAGATAAGGCTTTTCGACCGAAATTTCGGAAAATGGAACGACCGAATCGTCCATGAGTCCTTTACGCCATCGAAAGGCATTACGGTCGGAACATTGCGCGGCGATATCCTGCATTTCAGCGTTCGAAGTACTCAGGAACATTCCGAAATAATCGCGCGTCGTTACGCGCCGCTTACAGCACGTCAGATGTTGAAGGAAGGCCGACGAACAGGGCCGTTAAGAGCGATTCTGGCCGGTATTTCATCGTTTCTTCGGTCATACATTCTGCGTGCTGGGTTTTTGGATGGCTTTGCTGGTTTCCAGATTGCGTATTTTGCGGCTCACAATGCCATCCTTAAACATCTCATTTTGTATGAATTACTTAATGGCGAAGCCGTCAGTGCGGAAAATCTCGGCAAATAACAACCATTTACTGTCCGCGGCCATCTCAAGCTTTGGTTCTCGTTATCCGGTACGTTTAAGATATCGTCATAGCTGAAAAAGGGATTTTGCCAATTAATATGAACGCAATAGCAAGAGTTGCAATTTCAAGTTTACTTTTCGCTGCTGGCGCCATACCCTTGGCAGCACAAAAAGGCATCGATACACAAACGCAAAAAATTAAGGACGATGCGACAAGGACGTCTGGTCGGGAAAATGAAGCGACGCGTTCTTTTGATTGGGGCAAAGGAAAAACGAAGGTTCGTGAGCGCCTGCCGAATCCATATCGCCTCACCGGGCGACGAGACGTAATCATAGACGCGGTTCGAGAGGCCCTTGGCGAGCGGAAAATGGTTATAGACGAGGCATCTTCGCGTATTTCCGACGGACTTATCGTTACGCAACCTTTCACGTTTGCCAAGGGGCCGGTAATCGCCCAAAGCGAACTGGCCCGCTACGCCGTCTTGCCGTTTGGTGATAACGCCTGGGCTCGTGGCCGTTACACCTTGATCATTGAGATTCAGTCAATCGATGGTATCCAGAACAACGTTTCTGTAAATGCTCGAGTTGAAGGAAGATCCGGCGCCGGACTTGCGGCTGAATGGACGACGCTGCAAAGTTCCGGCTTGGCGGAGGATGAATTTCTTAAGCAGTTAGTCGAAAAGGTCACCGGAACTTCATTGGATCCGGTTCAGGACGTCGAAAAGCCGGTTGATAGACCGTAAACACTTATGATTCGGTTCATAGCGGCGATTCTTTTCTTTCTTTTCCCGACGGGCTTCATATCGGTATCGGCCCAGAACAGTGATCCTTGGGACCCGTTTCCATCCCCGAACGGACGCCGTCAGCGCGACGATGACCAAATTATTCGCGAGCTGATGGCAAAACAGCAATCCGAACGCGAGAAAAAGGAATACGCTCAATTGGTTGAACGCGCAGAGCTTGTAGAAAAACTAACAGCAGAAATCAAAAAATCTCTTGATACAAATGGCGACTTTTCTGCAAAAGACAACGAGAAATTCGCCGAAATCCAGCGACTGATCTTGAAGATACGGGACGGACTCGGCGGCAGCGATGACGAGGATCCGGAGGCCAAAGACTCTATCAGGCAGCCAAAGTCCAAGCTGGAGGCTTTCCGATCACTGCTAGACAATGTTGGCTTGCTCCAGTCGGAGATTAAGAAATCGACTCGATACAGCATTTCGGTGACCGCAATCGAGAGAGCAAATTCCGTTTTGCGACTTCTTAAATTTCTCAGATCGAAGGACTAAATCAATTCAGCTCGATGGTTCGCAGAATTCTCCTTTCCGCAATTATTCTCGTTTCGCCAATCGCTTGCGCCTTTGCGCAGGTAGATGAGCCTGGGTTGGTTATCGATTCGTCGGTCGTCATTCTAAATGTCTCGGTCAAGGATTCTAATGGAACGCCCGTTACCGGATTGAGCAAATCCCTTTTTTCTGTGCTTGAGGACGGAATTGAACAAAAAATCGATTATTTCTCAGCATCCGAAACGCCCTTTGCAGCGGTTATTTTGCTCGACACTTCCGGAAGTATGGAAGAGCGTGTCGCTCTGGCGCGGTCTGCGGCGGTGGTTTTTCTAGATAATCTCCGGCCGGAAGATGTTGCTGCAATTTATCGATTCGACTCCAAAATCGAAGAAATTCAGCCATTTTCCAATAGTCGAGACGCAGCCGAAGCCATCTTTGACTTGACATCAAAAGGTATGACGCGTCTGAATGACGCAATTTACGAGGCTGCGGTCGAGCTTTCTAAGCGAGCGGAAAAACGGCGGGCGATCATAGTTCTCTCGGACGGCCAGGACACTATGAGCAAACGCTCTGCCGACAAAGCTCTGAAAGCCGCCCTCGCTGCAGATGCAACGATCTACACCGTCGATATGTCGCCGATTGGCGACGCTTTTCGTGCACAAAATCAGGCCCCGTTGAAGTTTTTTGCTGAAAAAACGGGGGGAACGTTCATTGCCACGCCAGGTGGAGCCGCTCTTCGCGATGCCTTTCGCAAAATTGCAGACGATCTAGGGGTTCAATATACGATCGTTTATTCACCTACAAACGCCGCAAAAGATGGTAAATGGCGATCGATCGAAGTAAAAATCAGGCGTCCAAACCTCGTGATCCGGACTCGAAAGGGTTACTACGCGGAGAAAGGGAAATAGAAGGCTCGTCTCTATTGATTCAGTTCATTTAAGGTAGTCTTATTCCGTGCTCGGTCTTTGTGCCGCTCGATGGCGAACGCTATTAATTCGTCGATGACCTCAGTAAAGGGTTTACCCGAGCCGGCCCACATTTTTGGATATCCGGACAAATCGGTAAGTCCCGGCATCGTATTTATTTCGTTAACGAGCAAGGCTCCATTATCCGTTCGGAGGAAGAAATCGACACGCGCAAGGCCAGATCCGTCTATCGCCTTGAACGCCGCCACCGCCATCTGACGAATCTTCTCCGCGAGCTCAGAAGAAACCGGAGCCGGGACTATAAATTCGTTGTTACCCGTTGCTGCGTATTTTTCCGTGTAATCCAAAAATGCCTTTTCCGTGTTACGAATCACGTATTCGCCGGGCAAGCTCGCGACTGGGTCATCGTTGCCTAGCACCGCGCACTCGATCTCGCGCATTTTTACGGCCTCTTCGATGATGATCTTTCGATCGTATTCAGCGGCAAGAGCAATTGCCCGGTGCAATTCATCCGAATTACTCGCCCTCGAAACACCTACCGATGACCCGAGATTTGCGGGCTTCGCGAAGCATGGGTAACCGATGATATTGGCTACGCGGGCAGTGACAGCCGTCGGGTCAGATTCGAAATCACGCCTGAGCAACCATACGTGCCGACAAATCGGAAGTCCGGCGTCCCGAAACAGAGCCTTCATCAAAACTTTATCCATACCGCAAGCAGAGGCCAGGACGCCACATCCGACATACGGCAGGTCGGCCATATCGAGCAAACCTTGAATTGTACCGTCCTCGCCGAATGTGCCGTGTAGGACGGGGAAAACTACGTCCAACCGGTAAACCGACTCTGGCAAGGCTGTCGATGACAGATCCTTCAGGCCCCGATACCTCGGATCGGCGATCAATGCCGCGGCCCGGCAGGAGATGTCTGCTAGATCGCCTTCTATTAGTTCTGCAGTTCGTGCGGGCAGAAGTGATAAGGAGGTTTGTGGGTCTAGCCACACCCCGCCTCGATCGATTGCGATTGGGATGACTAGATATTTTTCCTTGTCTATTTGCTCGATTACCGATTTTGCTGAGCGAATGGAAATCTCATGCTCGCCGGAACGGCCGCCAAAAATTACGCCGACTCTTGTTTTCATATTCGCGGAATAGGTCGTAAAAATAGCCTTTTGCAGACTGTCTGCGTCATAGAATCGTTTTGCCGAGTGCGGAGAGGATCAATTCGACAGCTAACTCTACCGTGATATTGCTTTGATCTAGCAGAGGGTTCACCTCGACGATTTCAAAGGATCGAAGTCGCCCGCTTTCGGCGATTATTTCGAGGGCTAAATGAGCCTCGCGATATGTCGCTCCGCCTCGGACCAATGTTCCTGATCCGGGAGCAAATCGAGGATCGATCATATCCACGTCGAACGTAACGGCAAAACCGCCGGGCGCAGCAGAAGCGATTTTAATCGCATCTTCAACGCACTTGGTCATTCCGCGCTTGTCGATGTCGCTCATTGTGAAGAAATGGTCGCGGATTCCGAGAGCTTCGATCCGCGAACGTTCTCCCGGGTCGATGTCGCGAGCGCCGACGTGGGCAAAGTATTCTCTCTTCAGCTTCGGGGCAAATCCTCCGAGGTTGACAAGTTTTTCTGCACCTTCGCCGAGCAGGACTGCAAGCGGCATTCCGTGTATGTTTCCGGTCATCGTAGTTTCCGGTGTGTTGATGTCCGCATGGGCATCGAACCAAATCAACCCGACCTCCTCGCCGCGATCGCGATAAAACGAGCTGATAGCAGAGAATGTTCCAATCGCAATTGAATGATCGCCGCCGAGTATAACGGGAAAGGTATCGTCGGCCAACACGCGATATAGTGCTGCATGAATATTCTCGCAGGAGGCAGCCATTTCGCTCAGATACTTTGGGTTTGAGGAATCGGGCCGAGCCGGTTTTACGATTTCGACATTCCCATAATCGACTGCAGCGCCGCCAAGATTTTCGATATGCTCGATGAGTGAAGCGCCGCGAACCTTCGATAGCCGGATTGCCTCAGTGCCAAGCTCGCTACCGATTTTGCCTGCACCAAAACCAAGCGGAACGCCCAGCAAGCCAACTTTCTTACCATTCAAGACATTGATCATAAAAGGCGTTTATTTAAGTCTCACCGAATCTTTCTTCGAACAGCTTGGCAATTGCATCGAAAGCGAGGTCTTCGTCCGGCCCTTCGACGGAGAGCCTCAATTCGGTCCCGAGAGCGGCTGCTAAAGTTAATACGCTTAAAATTGATTTTGCATTTGCCTCGATATTTCGGTCGACGCGGCAAAGCGTGATAAGGCTATCGAATCGCCCGGCAGCCTTGACCAACTGGGCTGCGGCTCGTGCGTGAAGTCCTAGCGTATTACATACCAAAACCGTTCCCTCACGCATCTTTTTTAGCCCTTTGCGGCTCGAGCAAAACGGACGTCCGGTAGATCGAATTCTTACCCTGTTCCTCGACTTCCCTAGCCAATTCCGAAAGTGAAATATCCTTTGTATTGGAGGCAAGCTTGATAACCATCGGCAGATTGACGCCGGTCACGATTTCAACTTCGCCGTCACTGAGAAACATCGCCGCAATATTTGTCGGTGTGCCGCCGAACATATCTGTCATCACAAGGACGCCTCTACCTGCTGAAACTGACTTTATTGCCCGCTCGACCTGCTCCCGAGCCATTTCGACGTCGTCGTGCCAGCCGATCGAAACCGCCGTAAGATGATTGATCTCACCGATCAAAGTTGCCGCCGCCGCCAGCAATTCGTTTGCAAGCTGCCCGTGAGAGACGATTACCCCACCAACTCTTTCCATAAATTTGAAGCACTATTTTCGCACATCGCGGTGATTAACCGAAACATCGAATCCGGCTTTTTTCAGTTCGTTCTTCAATCTGTTTGCAACCATAACCGAGCGATGTTTGCCCCCGGTGCAGGCGATTCCTATCGACAGATACGACTTACCTTCCTGCTTGTAGAACGGAAGCAGATATTCGAGTAAGTCTCGGAATCGGTCGATGGTTTCATTGACCTCCGGGAATTTCTCCAGGAATTCGACGATTTTTGGATCGTCCCCGGTACGTTCCTTTAGCTTTGCCTGAAAATAAGGATTCGGCAGATGCCGAACATCGAAGAGCAGGTCAAGATCGCGAGGGATTCCGTATTTGTGGCCAAAACTCACGATCTGAATGCGAAGCGGCGTCCCTTCCGGCTTTGCGCTAAATTGTTCGACAAGCATTTTGCGCAAAGTATGGACCGTATGATCGGACGTATCGATAATCAGATCGGCAATTTTGCGTATTGGCTCCAATGCCTTGCGCTCGGCCCTGATCGATGCCATCAGCGATTTGCCGGTTCCGGTCGGGTGTGGACGACGCGTCTCTGAAAAACGTCTTTGCAGAACATCGTCAGAGGCCTCAAAAAAAATGACATATGGTTTAGCCTGTTTTCGTGAAAGTTTTTTTATTTCGTCCGGAAATTGCGAAAGAAAGTGCCTTTCCCGAATGTTGATGACAAGAGCGGCACGCTCAATTGCCGCAACTCCCTCGCTGTTCTGGACTAGCAGCCGAGCAAATGTCGAAAGCATGGTTAGCGGCAAGTTATCCACGCAAAAATAGCCAACGTCCTCGAAGGCGTTCGTCGCCGAGCTCATCCCAGAGCCGCTCAGCCCGGTGATTATAATGAAGTTTGGCTGCACGAGCCGTTGCTTTCTTTTCGATGGCATTTGGCAGTTGCTCTCCGATGAATCAGTTTTTGACGCCTTCGTCTTTCTTGGGTCCGATTTCCTGATTGTGACGTTCAAGGAGATTATCCAACGTATCGTCACCCGATAATCGGGACACGAAAACTCGTACAGCTGCTTCCGTCAAGGTCGCGAGGTTGCGGCCGGGCGTAACTGGCAAAACAAATTTTGGTATCTCGCTGCCAAAAGCGGAGTACTTTGCCGGCTCGAAATCAAGGCGTCCGGAATCGTCAGGCTTTGCGGTGAATTCAATGCACAAACGGATTTCGGTGCTCGGAGCAAGCGCCGATACACCAAAGAGTTCTCTTGCGTTGATAATTCCAAGCCCGCGAATCTCCAGATGGTCTCTCGTCAGCGGTGGCGGCTCGCCGAAAATGCGGCCGCCGATACGCCTCAGCAGGACGGAATCGTCGGCGATAAGCCGATGCCCGCGCCCGATCAAATCCAAGGCACATTCCGATTTTCCAATTCCAGATTCGCCAATCAGCAAAACTCCGACGCCGAGGACATCTAAGAGGACGCCATGGGTAGTGACGCTCGGGGCAAGAGCTAGATCCAAGATAGAAGCCACTGCGCTAATTGCTTCTGAGCTCGGCAACCTTGTCCGAAGCAGAGGAATGCCGTTGTCGAGGGTAAAATTTTTCAGTGCAAGTGGAACTTCGATGCCCGCGGTGATGAGAATACAGGCGATTTTGTCAGCATTAAGTCGTGAAAAAGCAAGCTCGGTATCGGCGGCAGCGAGTCGGGAGAGATAGTATGCCTCGCTGTTTCCGAAAATCTGCATACGGCCAGAGTGAATCCGGTCGACAAAGCCCGAAAGTGCAAGACCCAATTTTTGCACCCGTGGGGAATCGAGAAAATGCGTTTCGCAGACCTCGCCGCCGGAAATTACCGCTAGAGCCAAGGCTTCAGCCGCGCGATCGATAAATTCGGCGATGCTGATCCGAGGCTCTTTCAGTTCGTGATGAAACATCCTGGGTTCATTAAGGCTCAATTAATCCGTAGTTTCCGTCCTTACGACGATAAATAACTGCTACTTTTTGGTTCTCGGCCTTGCGGAAAACAAGGAATTCAGTTGCTTGATCATCGAGAAACAGGGCAGCTTCTTCGGCGGTCATCGGCTTTATTGCATATCGACGGGCGGTTATGATTCGTGGCTTTTTGGGCTCTGGTTCGACGGCTCCGTTTCCGCTACCGATCGCGGTCTTACGCTTGGCCTTGTGATGCGAATCGATGATCTTGTTTTTTGTCTTTAATACCTGTTTTTCGATTTTGGAGATTGTCTCCGACAGAGACTTATACATATCGGAATTCGTTGTCGTTGCTGTAAACAAGCCCTTTTTCGTCGTGACTATGATTTCCGACCGATGGCGCCCGCGAAAAACTTCAATGATAATATGGGCCTTTGCGGGCTTACCGTCGAAAAGATGTTGAATTCGCTTAAAGTGTGCTTCTACGTGTGATTTAAGAGCGGGGGTGACTTCGATATGCCGTCCAGTGTATTCGAATTTCATTCTCTTCTCCTACATGTTGATAATTATGTCAAACAACGGTTTTTCTTTCGCGCGAACCGGGAATATTCATTTGATCGCGATATTTAGCGACTGTACGCCGCGAAAGTTTGACGCCCTCATTACTTAAAAGCTTCGCGATCTGATCGTCCGTGAGCGGTTTTCGAGTGTCCTCTTCCTCGATCATCTTCTTGACCTTCAACTTAAGGATTCGGGTAGAGACCTCCTCGCCGTCCTCGTTCATCATTCCTTCAGTGAAAAAACGCCGAAGTTCGATGACGCCTTGCGGTGTATGCGCGTATTTCCTGTTGACCACCCGCGAAATCGTGGAAAGATGCATTCCGATGTCTTCCGCGACGTCCTTGAGCATCATCGGCTTGATATATTCGACACCTTTATCGAGAAAATCCCTTTGCCTTCGGACTATACATTCGACGACGCGATAAATCGTCTGCCGGCGGTGCTCAATATTCCGAAGTAGATCCAAAGCGGATCGCATTTTATCCTTTATGAAATCTCGTGTTTCCTTGGGCATATCACTTTGATCGAGCATCCGGTTGTACGTCTGATTTATTCGAAGTCGCGGACTTCCATCATCGGCAAAATAAATTACGTAGTCGTCCTCAACTTTTTCAATATACACCTCCGGCGCCACGAAAATTGCCTCTTCCGAGGAGTACCTACGTCCCGGATACGGATCTAGGCTGCGAATTCTTTGCAATTCGGCGTTCAACTGATAAATATCGAGTCCTGTATTTCTCGCTAAATGATGAAGCCGATGCGGCTGTAGATCTTCCAGGTGATCACGGACAAGCATCGCGGACAATGAATCACCGAGGCCTTGAGCTTCAAGCTGGGCAAGTAAACATTCATTAACGGTCAGAGCGCCGCACCCAACTGGGTCAAGCGACATTATCACGCGGCGAGCCTGCTCGACCGTGTCTGTCGTCACGCCTGCCAAATTTGCAATGTCATCGATTGAAGAGGTCAGCCGGCCATCTCCATCTAAATTACCAATGATTGCAATTGCGGCGAGTTTCGTCACTCCCGACGCTTCAGATAGGTTTAATTGCCATTCCAAATGCTCAGCAAGAGACTCTTTTCTGGAGAGAAACTGATCAAAGTTCGGTGTATCTTCTTTGTATTCGATTTCTTGAGTCTTGTAGCCTGGGTCGAGATACTCCTGAAATTCTCGGCCGAAATCGACCTCCTCGAATGCATCGGAATTCTCCGTCTGAGTTTCCGCAGCGATGTCTTGGTCCGGATCGAAATCGCCAGCATTTCCGTTCAGCGACGGCGATTCGACGCTGTGGGTTTCATCGTCGGAAGCCGGAGCTGGTTCACGGAGCTCATCGTATTGACCCTCGGCATTTTGGTCAAGAATATTTGCCGAAATTTCGCTAACTTCTTCGCCGGGCAGGACCTCCTCCAGAACTGGATTCGCTACCAATTCCTGCTCGATTAAATCCTGTAGCTCGAGCGCCGTCATTTGCAACATTTCAATACGCTGACGCAATTGTGGCGTCAGCACCATTTTCTGTTGCATCGAAGTTGTAAGCCGCAGTGTTGACATAAGTAAATTGCGAAAATTCTAGCTGTTTTAGATCAACGAAAACAGAATTCTCTGTTGGCCGGCCACGTCAAATTATAAGCTTTTTTCGAGAGATTGTGAACGCGATAGTCGATCAGAGGCTGAAGCGTTCGCCTAGATAATGCCGACGCACCTCTTCGTCGGACACGAGATCGGCCGGAACGCCGGATCGCAGTATTTTCCCTTCCGACATAATATACGTCCGGTCGGTGATGCCGAGCGTCTCGCGAACGTTGTGGTCCGTGATTAAAATGCCGATCCCGCGCCCGCGAAGATACAAGATCGTTTCCCTTATTTCCTCGATTGCGATTGGATCGATTCCGGCGAAAGGTTCGTCGAGCAAAATAAAATGAGGATCGCCGGCAAGACAGCGGGCGATTTCAACCCGCCGCCGCTCGCCGCCCGATAAAGCGTCGCCACGAACATTTCGGACGTGTGCAAGGCGGAATTCTCCGAGCAAGCTTTCGAGCTTTTCCAGCCTTTCAACCCGGTCCATCTTTCGAGTTTCTAGAATTGCAAGGATGTTTTGCTCTGCAGTTAGCTTACGGAAGATCGATGGTTCTTGCGGAAGATATCCGATACCGAGCCTCGCTCTCAGATACATCGGCAATTTCGTAATATCTTGCCCGCGAATTTCTATTCGGCCCCGCTCCGGCGTTTCGAGGCCGACAATCATATAAAACGTGGTTGTTTTGCCCGCTCCATTTGCGCCGAGCAACCCGACGATCTCCCCGTCGGATACCTCGACCGTGACGTCGTCAACGACCGTCCGGCCCGAGTAACTTTTTCGCAGCCCCGATGCGAAAAGACTTTTCTTCTTGTGCCCGTCGCCGTTTTCCGGCGATCGCGAATCTGTATCCATCCTGTCGTAGGGTTTCAGTTTACCTTCATTTTGTAGACGGAGCGCGTCCGGCCGCCCGGAGTTTCGCTGCTACCACCTTGGTTTACGACTCTTTTTGAGCGTAAATCCACTTCTATTTCGCCACCCTCGGACGAGCCTTGCTCGGCGTCAAAAACCCTCGCCGGTTGGCCGCGGAGGATAACAAATTCATTGGCGGCATTGTAATTTGCAAAATCCGCAGTCGCTCTTCGACCAGGCTGAGTTATATTCACCGATCCGTCAAACTCAGCCCGCTCAATTTCGTTTTTAGCGGTAAGAAAAATGTCGGCTTTCTGAGCTGTAATGCGGTCGTTACCTTGGCGGACATTGACATTCGTTTCGTAACGCAACCGCCGCCCGTCGCGAAAATAGGTCATTTTTGAGGCTGAAACCGAGACCGGGAGTTTTGAAACTCGTCCATTTTCCGTACGGCTTACGTCGTAGAGAAGGCTTTCGACTGCCCCGTCGGCGTCAAACCGGCCATCATTTTCGTTGATCGTAAGCCGATTTGCGCTGATGTAGTTGTGTTCCTGCCAGCCGCGGGCATTTCCCGAAAAAGTTGCCGTTTTCGACCGATGATCGATTTCTGCATTGTCCGAGGTAATAAATACGGGCCTTCCGGCGCCGCCAAATGGCACCGAGCCAGAGGTTGTTTCGGGGCTGTAGTAGGTTGCACGGATATTTTTCCGAAGGATCGATCGCTGTGCCCTGGTGTCCCAGTCTATTTCGGTAGCCTTCAATCTTGCCCGGCTGTCCCAGGCGGTCGGCTCGCCGTCTCGCAGTCTGACGACGCCGTCGCTATTAGTGAAAATCATCCGGTCTGCCGTTGCACTGCGGTCAAGTTCGGTGAATTTTGCGCCGCCTGACGCCTCGAGGTGCTCGACATCGTGGCTCTGTTCAACGAATGTTGCAATAAGACGCTGAGATGTAAGCACTTGGTCGCCACGTCCGGGCGATGGAACCAGCGGGACGCGGAGGGTTCGAGTAGGCGATGAGGCTTCGCATTCCCGAGCATTGTTTCCTCTCGAAAAGAAAACGCAATCAAAGCGTGGCGCGGAAACCGTAGTCTTGTAGTTTTCCGATGTGGTTTGAACCGGCTCAATTACTAATTCCGCATTTCCTTCCGCCTCGGCACGCAAAAGATTTTTTCCATCCGAAGAAAAGAAGGCACGGATAACATTTGCAATAACGCTTCTATTCGCACCGTCTGGCCGTCCGTTCGGTGCTTGCATTTGCAACGTCGTTCGTCCGTCGGTAAACATTTGCTCGAGCGTGCCATCCGACCTGAATCCGACGTCGATGCTGCGTGCTGCGCTTAGCTTTGCGCGCGAATAATCGTTATTTTCCTGCTTTGGGGTGAGAATGGCCTCTGCCGATGTTCGAGCTTTAGCCGCTGAAAGTAAATACTTTGGCGAATACGCGACACTGAGTTCCTCGGCGGAAACTTCGATAGTCCTTTCGTCCTCCGATTGGCTGATGTATGCGTTTCCGGTGATTTTTGCGTCCTTCAGTTTTCGTGCGGGATAAAGATTTGCGCTTATTTTGCTACCGCGGGCGAGGGCCGACGGTTGCTTGATTTGAGCTGCGTCCGAAAGTTCGACGCTGAGGCTTCGCTGATCGTAGACTGCAATCTCAGAAGTGATTTGCGTCAAGTCGTCGGCCACTCCCGTACTGATTTTTACACCCGATCGAAGCTCGAATTTATCTGCTACTTTATCGTATGAAGCGTAAGATGCCGTTAGCGATGTCGGCGTTCTGTCCGCCGAAATAGAGTGTATTTCAACGTTGTCGCGCGCTTCAGCAAGCGTAATTTCGCGGTTATTGTTGGTTAGCTTCAGGTGTATCGTTGCATTCGTACTTTTCAATTCCGTTGTCGCTCCGCGGTCGCCGTTTGCAAATACGCGGACGCCATCGCCGAGTTCGATTTTTTCGACTGCCTGATCGTACGCGGCAAAACCAGAATTGAGACGTGAGCGCGGTTCGCCGGAATAAGCGACGTTGGCAAACTCTAAAACCTCGACATTTCCAATGAGCTCGACTCGCCGGGCAGAAATTCCCGCTCTAGCACTGTCTGCGCGGCCTCTTAGGTTGAACCGGGAAAATTGAAGCGGCTCATCGATTTTTGCAGTATCGTCCGCTTTTGAGTAAGTGACCTGATCTCCATTGATGACGAGGCTGTCTCGCGTGACGATGTTAACGTTCCCACTAAGATAAGCCGTGAAATTTTTATTTTCCTGGGGCACGTAAACGGCCTTTTCAGAAGTAATCCTATCTGTTCGGCTTTCATCCGAGGGATCGAAAACCTCTATGAACGCGTTTTCCAATTCCTGATGATTGTCGGAAAATGTTCGGGCACGGTCCGCACGAATGTAGTACCTCCGTACGCCGGAGTCGAACTCGGTACGCTCATAGCCGGCGACGTCCGCGATCAGATCTTTCGACAATTCGGTCGGAAAGCCGCGCATTCTAAATTCCGATTGCGACCGCGACCGGAATATAAAAGCGAGCGACAGTGAAAGCGTGAGCAAAGCTAGGCCCGCCGCGAGCCAGCCAGCGATCCGCGGTAACCGAGCACGGAGGCCGAAGGTCTTCAATTCTTTTCCTTCACCTTGCTCCATTGTTCAATCAACTGTCCGCGCGTCCTCGATGATAAGTTGGAGACGCGAGGTTCCGTTCCAGATATTCTCTACCGGCACGTAGGCCAATTCGATGCGGCTTCCCGGACGAAGAGTTTGCCCCAATGAGCGCGAAACTCCGTCCCACCAGACGGCCTCAAAAGGGTCCCCTTGTCTTCCACGAAGTTTAAGCTTCAAGTGAGTATCTTTCATCACAAGAGGCTCGCGATCGATTCTGAAATCTCTTGTCACAAAAATGGGCTTTGGATTGCCAGCTCCGAATGGCTCGAAAAATCGGATCTCACGGACGACCTGAAGGTCCATTGACGCTGAAGAGACATTAGCATCAATTTCAAGTCGCGGCTGAAAATCTTCTTCTGAAAGATTCTTTCGAGCGTAATCCTCGAGTCGACGGCGAAGTTCGCTAATCCTCGCCGCCCGAATCTTAACGCCTGCAGCCGCTGCGTGCCCGCCGAATTGCTCAAATAAATCCCTGCATGATTCAAGAGCTCGAAGTAAATGGATCTCCCCGACCGTGCGACCACTTCCGTGCGCGATTTCATTTTCTAGTGAAAAAACAAGAGTAGGTCGCCAGAATCGCTCCGCAATTCGCGAAGCGGCAAGTCCGATCACGCCGCGGTGCCAGCCCTCTCCGCCGACGACGATGAATTGCTGCTTTTCGAGATCGCCGACCATCTTTTCGGCCGAGGCGGTGATTTCTTGTTGGAGTTGCTGTCGCTCGCGGTTTCGCTGGTCGAGCTTTGCCGCGAGTGTCGCTGCTAGCGCGGTATCGTCAGTTTCGAGGAGCCGTACGACATCCGATGCAGCGTCCATTCGACCGGCAGCATTTATTCGTGGCCCGATTCGAAAACCGATGCTTTCACTCGTCATTTCCCTGTCGCAGCCCGCGACGTCCATCAACGCCTTTAAGCCCGGCTGATTTGTTTCGGAGAGACCTTTAAGGCCGAAATGAACGATTGCTCGATTTTCGCCGCGTAGATTCATTATATCTGCAACGGTTCCAATCGCTGCGATGTGGAGCAAATCTTTAGCCATTGGCGAGAGACCACGGACATTCAGCAATTCGGTCGCAAGTTTGAAGGCAACGCCGACGCCGGCGAGATTTTTGTCAGGATAACTGCAATCATTGCGATTTGGATTAATAATCGCAAAGGCCCGGGGCAGACCTTTCTCTGATTCCGGCAGATGGTGGTCGGTTATTATGAGGTCAATTTGCTTTTCTGCCGCCCATTCGGCCGACTCGAATGCACGCATTCCGCAATCGACAGTGATAATCAGCGAGACCCCGCTTTGCCGCCATTTTTCAAGGTTTTCGATATTCAGCCCGTAGCCCTCGCTAAAACGGTTCGGGATGTGAAAATCCGATTTGCCACCACAGGCCGCGATCGCCTTTCGCAAGAGGACGGTGCCGGTTGTCCCATCGACGTCATAATCGCCCCAAACGAGGATCTTTTCATCCGACTCGATTGCGCGCATTATTCGGGAAACGGCGCGATCTAAATCTTTGAGTAACCTAGGATCGTGCAATTGGCTTATTTCTGGCTTAAGAAAAAGCTTTGCTTTTTCCGGAGTATCGAATCCTCGATCGATAAGCAGCGCTGCCGTTACCGGCCGCACCCCCAGAACGTCAGCAAGCGCCTTTGCCGCCGAATGGTCGTGTCGTTTTACGATCCATCGCCGAGTTGTCATAAATTCGGTGAGATGTAGCCACTCCAGAGCAACGCGATCAGCACCGTTCCGAGAATCAGGCGATACACAATGAAAATAGCTGTCGTATTTCGGCGCAAATAAGCCAACAAAAACCAAATGGTAAGATAACCGACAATACCGGCGACGATCGTTCCGACGGCCAGCGGCAACCAGCTATCGCGAGGCAGAATGCGGACCGCCTCACGCAGTTCAAGAAGGCCGCTTGCCGTAATCGCGGGGATTGAGAGTAAAAACGAAAACCTTGCGGCAGCTTCTCGTTTTTGGCCCACCAGTAAGCCACCCATAATCGTTGAGCCGGAACGGCTTGCCCCAGGGATCAGCGCCAGTACTTGAGCAAAGCCGACGGCCAAAGCATCGCCGATCCCAAAATTTCCAAGCTCCTTTTGCTGTGAACCAACTCGCTCGGCAACCGCCAGAAAAATCGCGATGACGATCAGCATAGTCGCAATGACCCAAAGATTTTTTGTTGTTTTGCTTTCTATGAACTCCTTGAAGATTAAGCCGAGAGTTCCAATTGGAATGGAGCCTATGATAATCAGCCAACCGAGCCACGCTTCGGCCGAAAGCCAGACCGGACGAACACCATCAGCGCCGGAGAAACGAATACCGCTGCGAGAGCCTACCAGCGCCAGGTGATCGCGAACGAACGCTTTTGCAATCCCAAAAATGTCCGAAGCGAAATAAACAAAGACCGCTATCAAGGTTCCAAGCTGAATTACCGCCATAGTGGCGGTAATTTGCTGCGGATTTCCATTAAACACATTTGTCCAGCGGGTAGCAAATACGAGATGCGCTGTCGAACTGATCGGGATGAATTCTGTTAAACCCTGTACGAGTCCGAGAATGATTGCCTGAATAATGTTCATAAGAAACTTAGGTTTTCAGAAAGAAATAAGAATTAAGGTCACAAAGTCGTGTCTTTGAGTTGTCGAAAAGACTCATTCGCGATAACGGGCCCGGCTGGCGATTCGGTCGTAAAGCCAGGCCGGCATCATTCGTCCGGCGCGTACAATTGTTGCCAGCTGCCAAGGGAAAGCGGCAAACGCTTTCTTTTTCTCGATTGCAGAGATGAAAAGCGGTATTGCATCGTCGAGCTCCATTAAGAACGGCATTTTATTTCGCCTGCCAGCAGTAAGCGGCGTTTTTATAAACCCCGGCTGAATAATCGTTACATCGATGCCTTTTGGCTTCAAATCTAGGCGAAGGCTTTCGAAGTAGGCTGTCATACCGGCTTTACTCGCCGAGTATGCCGCCGAGCGCGGCAAGCCGCGAAACCCAGCTAGACTGGAAACCGCGACTAGATGCCCACTTCCTCGATCAATCATCGAAGGAAGGACCGCGTTTACCGCGTTAACTGCGCCGATCAAATTTGTCTCAATTACGCGTTTTACCGCTCGTGGATTATGTGACCGCGTTTCCGGATCGTTTCCACCGATGCCGGCATTTGCAATCAGAATGTCGATTTTGCGAAATTCGGCCAGTATCTCGCTTGCCGCTTTCGCGAGAGCGGTTTCATCCGTAACATCGGCGGGAAAAACTCTCACAATACCGCCGATTGCACGGCAGCGATCGGCCAAAGACTCAAGGTTTTCCTTTCGTCGCGCGATCAATGCAAGCACCACGCCGCGTCGCGCAAGCGCAAGCGCTAGTCCCTCGCCTATTCCGCTCGATCCGCCAGTGAGATAAACCACCTTCGCTTGCCAATTCATTGATCGCCGGTTACCTCAATTACGGTCGTTAAAATTACAGGTTTTGTTCCGGATTCTTTTTGCATGAATCGCTTTAGATGAATCCGAAGATTCTCTCGAAAGACCGCCCTGTCGGCTATTTGTTCAGGTTTCATTTCGGAAATCGCGTCGGATACTGCCCGCCGAGCGTCCTCCGAAAAGCCATTCGACAAATCGAGACCGGCAACGCCGCTGAACGTAATGTTCGGCTCGGCAATGATCCGATGCGAGCGTTTATCCACTGTAATCGCCAAATAAACAACGCCGCCGTAAGCGAGGCGTTTCCGCTCACGGATCACTTCGTATTCGATTTCAGCAAGCGACTCTTCGTCAATAAACGTCTTGTGCAGTTCGCGCCGCGCCGCAATTCGGGCGCCGAATTCATCGATTTCCAGGATCTCACCGTTTTCAATCAAGGGAACATTTTCATCGCTATAACCGGCAATGTGATTCTTGACAAATTCTCGATGTCGAAACAGCATTCGGTATTCTCCATGGATCGGGATCAGGTACTTAGGTCGCGCGGTCTCGACCATAATTCGTATGTCTTCCTGGGAAGCGTGTCCAGATACATGCACGAGCCTTCGCTTTTCTTCGATGATATTTGCGCCACGTTTGTATAAATGCCCGATCAGGCGAGAAATGTTTCTTTCATTGCCCGGAATAATCCGCGCAGAGAGAACAACTGTATCCCCTTTTTCGATTTCTACGCCCCGATACGTCCCAGTTGCCATAGTCCAAAGCGCGGCCCGGTTTTCGCCTTGCGAGCCTGTTACGACATAACATATCGCGTCATCGCCGGCGGCACGGGCTTCGCTCAAATTCACGAGTTCATTTTCGTCTATCTGCAGCACGCCGAGGTCCATTGCAAGTTCGACATTTTTTTCCATTGAGCGGCCGAGAATGCAAATCTTTCGGCCGTATTCACGGGCTAAATCTGCAACTATTTGCAAACGATGAATCGACGACGAAAATGTCGAGATGAAAAGGCGGCCGGGCGTTTCCTCAAAGATCTCGCGAAATGCTGGAATAACAGCCCGCTCGGAGAGAGTGCGGCCCGGCACGGTTGCATTGGTCGAATCTCCAAGGAGAGCGAGCACTCCGGAGTCACCGTATCTGCGAAGCGTATCGAGATCGTATGGCGGCCCAACCACGGGCGTCTCGTCGATCTTGTAATCGCCAGTGTGAATCACCGTGCCGAGAGGAGTTTGAATTGCCAATGAAAAACAGTCTACGAGCGAATGCGAGGCGTGGATGAATTCTATCCGGAAGACGCCGAGATCGACAACGTCGCCGGCGCGGACGCGATGCAACAAGACATCGTCCAGCATTCCAAACTCTTCCAGACGCTTTTCGGCAAGCGCATGTGTAAACCGCGATGCATAAACCGGCAAATTGAATTTACGAAGGAAATACGCGAGCGCCCCAATATGGTCTTCGTGGCCGTGGGTCAAAATTAGGGCTGTCAGATCATCACGGTATTCCTCGAGAAAATCGAATGTCGGTATTGAAATATCAACGCCGTACGGAGTTTCCTCGGGGAAGCCCATTCCAACATCGACGATGATCATTTCATCGGCATATCGGATTCCCATACAGTTCATCCCGAATTCACCGATGCCGCCAAGAGGTATTATTTCCAGTCTGCTCAATTCTTTGACCCTTCGTAACAAGGCTGGATTTTAACACAAACCGCATCCAATTCAGAACGTTGACAAAGCTATAAGGAATTCGTATCTTCTCCAATGTAACTGGGGAGTAGATTGCCTGCCTTGCGGGTTTGCCGTCACCGTCAACACGATTCCAAAATTGCGAATCCGGTGCGGTAACTAAGAGTCGAGACCTTTTACGGCGGCCGGCGTGTCGTCCGTAAAAGGTCTTCGTGTTTTGTAAAACGTATGCAACTTTTTCCGTTTTCTGATTACTGGTGGTTTTACGGTGGATTTACGCTTTTCGTGCTCTTGATGCTGGCGATCGACCTTGGCGTCTTTAATCGAAAGGCTCACGTCGTAGGTTTCAAGGAGGCGACGATTTGGAGCATCGTCTGGGTGAGCCTCTCGATGATCTTCTGCCTGATTTTTTATCGTTATACGCTGTCGAAATTCGGGCCCGAAATCGCAACAACGGCAGCGCTCGAGTTTTTAACAGGATACGTAATCGAATACTCCCTCTCGATCGATAATATCTTCGTCTTCGTCCTGGTTTTTACTTATTTTGGAACCCCGCCCGAGTACAAGCATCGCGTTTTGTTTTTCGGCATTTTAGGCGCGCTCGTTTTCCGCGCGACGTTTATCGCAATGGGATCTGCACTGATGCAGTTTCATTGGGTGATTTACATCTTCGGCGGTTTTTTGATCGTCACCGGCATAAAAATGATTTTCTCCAGTAACGAGAAAATCGAGCCGGAAAAAAACCTTTTGATAAGGCTTTTCAGACGCTTTATGCCGGTAACTCACGAAATCTCAGGCAAAAGCTTCTTTATCCGCAAAAGCGGGAAAGTCTATGCAACGCCGCTTTTTATTGCCCTTCTTTTTCTTGAGGCAACCGATATCATTTTCGCAGTTGACAGCGTACCGGCAATTTTTGCGATTACTCGTGAACCGATGATTGTCTTTACTTCAAACATTTTTGCAATTCTTGGTTTGCGTTCGATGTACTTTATGCTCGCCGGCGTAATTGGCAAATTCCACCTTCTGAAATACGGCCTCTCTGCTGTATTGGTATTTGTCGGACTAAAAATGGTTTGGCTTAACGATGCTTTCGGCGGAAAGTTTCCAATCCTCTGGTCGTTGGGAATTATTGTAAGCGTCATCGGTATCGCGATCATTGCATCGCTGATATTTCCCGCTCGCCATCGAAGCGAAGATCCGCAACCGCTCGGGCCTTAGTTGCGTCGATCTTTTGCCGAGTGAAAGAGCGTCTCCCACTCCGATAGCGATAATGTCTCAGCGCGGCGACGGGAATCAATCGCGGCCTCGCGGAAAACTGATTCTGCATTCGGTAAAATTGCCCGAAAATTATTTGCCAATGTTTTTCGCTTTTGCCGAAATCCGGCGGAGACAAAGGCACGAAATTCGGCCTCATCGACTGCTATCGGAAGTTTCGGTTTAAGACGAATTACCGAACTCGTAATCTTCGGTATTGGGCGAAATGCAGTGGCCGGCACGTCAAAAAGCTTTTCAATCGAAAACGATCGCTCGACCAAAACGGTTAGAAACCCACGCTCGGAATCTCCGGGCAAGGCCGTAATCCGCGCGACGACTTCACGCTGAAACATCAAAACGAGGAGCGAAAAAGCGCTTCGCTCAGCCGAAAGCTTTTGCAAAACCGCAGTGGATATGTTGTAAGGTAAGTTGGCAACGACCTTAAGCCGCTGAGCGGCTCCAAAATCCGCAAACCGAACTTTGAGGGCGTCAGCAAAAATGACTTCAAAGCTAGGAAATCCGCCAAACTTCTCCTCTAGAACCGGCAGTAGCCTTTGATCGGCTTCGATTGCAGTTACCTTAGCGCTAGCTGCAAGCAAATATTCCGTCAACGCACCGTTGCCGGGCCCGATTTCGATTATTTCATCTCGGGGCGAAATTTCCGCTGCCGCCACGATTCGCGCGGCCACCGCTCGGTCTTGAAGAAAATTCTGCCCAAGTGAACGCTTTGTGCAGAATCGGTTACCGGTCGGATGGATCACGCCTCTACCTCCCTCGTTGGATAGCCTGTAAGAATAAAATCGTCGCCGAGTTGATCAAGCTCCAGATCACGGAGACGGATCGCTTGTAGGAGTGAGGAAGCACCTTTTCCCCCGATAGCTATCGGAGCCGCTCCGCCAATCACGAGCGGAGAATAGATAAATGTGATTTTGTCCACAAGACCTGCTTCGAGAAAGGCCGCTGCAACCTCCGAG
>PSMA01000004.1:82084-109557 GCA_040289905.1 Blastocatellia bacterium | reverse complement strand
GGACGAAGTGGAGATGATGATGGGTCTGCTTTCTTCTTACACGCCTTCATTCATAGTCTGGCTTTTGTTTTTACTATTTTTATCGCTTTGGAACTGTTCGTAGTCTTCATCAAGTGGGGCGACGACCCGACGGACTATGACGTTACGATCGAGGTCCAGGAGGACATCCGTATAAAAAGACTTCGGCCGACATCGACCGAACTTAGGCCGCGTTTAGAATCGATCACTTAGCTAGTTTGGGTTATTGCAGAAAAATCCAGCCGTGTTAAAATCACTCGCTACAAAATGAATTAATTATGGAACAAATCTCAGCGAAGGAATTAAAGCAGTGGATGGACGGCGGCGAAGTTTTTCAGCTCGTGGACGTTCGCGAACCGTTCGAATCCGATATCGCCCGGATACCGGGTGCAAACTTGATCCCGCTCGGTACACTTGAAAACCGGCTCGATGAAATCGACAAACACAAGACGGTTGTCGTCCACTGCCGAAGCGGCGTCCGAAGTGCAAAGGCAATCGAGTTTTTACGGGCGAAAGGATTTACCAACCGATTAGTAGATCTGAAGGGTGGCGTTCTTGCCTGGTCGGATGAAGTAGATCCATCGGTTACGAAGTATTGATGCGGCAGGCGGCGGCATCGGCTCGGTAATGGGAGGCGTTGCAAAGCGGGTAAACGCCATCTTGCAAGAATCCGCTGTGGCGGCTTCGCTTCGAACTGGCGCTTTGCCCCGCAATGTTTTATTGCTTTAAGGAATTAAAAAAATGCCGGCCCGAGTGCCGGCATTTTTTTAGTAAAGTTTAAAGAAACTTGCTTAAGCCGTTGCTCCACCGGCCGTTGTCAATCTCGAGCTGACGACATCCCAATCGATGTTCGAGAAGAATGCCTCAATGTATTTTGGGCGATCCGCAGGCGCGTAATCCTTGATGAACGCGTGTTCCCAAACGTCCATAATCAGGATTGGTTTATATCCGGCGACATTTCCGGTTTCATGAAGGTTTATCCAGTGATTCGATATCGCACCGGTCGACGGGTCCTGGTAGGTAGCCGCCCAACCGACGCCGCGCATTTTTCCAGTATTCACGAAATCCGCTTTCCAAACTTCGTAGCTGCCAAAATTAACTTCGGCTGCTTTGTAGAACGCTGAATCTTTCGAGGGATCGCCGGTGCCTTGTTTTTTCATATTTTCGAAATAGTACTCGTGAAGCACCATCCCGTTGTATTCGAATCCGAAGCGACGTTTTAATTCGCTATACGCTGCCGTTTTAGTTGGATCGAGTGTTCCGCCGCTGATCAAATCCGCAATTCTTTCATTCAGAAGGTTGGTGTTCGCGACGTAGCCTTCGTAAAGTTTGAAATGCATTGCCAAAGTCTCGTTGGAGATGCCGGTCAGATCGCTCAGATCAAACGATTTCGCTTTGTAAACTGTATTCAGACCCATAGTATTTCTCCTTTTATTGAAAAGCCGTTAGGCAATTATACCACATTGACTCATCTTAGGTTTATTCTTCCGGCCGCGTGCCTGGGGCGAGCCCTGTAACGCTTGCCTGATTGATTACCTTGATGTGCAGATTTCCAATCGGACGGATTTGACAGGAGAGGCGGGTATTTGATGTAAGGTCGGGTTTTGTAGAAAGTATCGACCGTTCAGCTTCGCCCATTTCTCCTGGTTCGCCGGAAATTATCTCAACGCGACAGGTTGTGCAGCGAGCGTTGCCGCCGCAACGATGCAGGATGTCTACACCATTATCTTCCAGACAGAGGACGAGTTTTCTGCCGTTTGCACACTCGAATACAATAGTTCCGTTTGCCGTTTCAGCTGTTATCTGAGCCATCAGTAAATTTACTCCGAAAGGGATTTGAATATTCGGGAACTACTAATTTTTCATAACCGCAAGATATTCGCAAGCATCGAGCTGCAAATCTAAGTTTATTGGTCGGCTTGGCAGGACAAATCAGGTTTGATAGGTTTTAATTAAATAAATGCTGCAGCAACCGTTGCTCCTCACAGCTGCTCGCAAAGCTACAACGGCGGGAGTAAGCTCATCGGCAGATTATGAAAAAAAAAAATCGCCATTACGCCAATAAGCTGCTAGCTTTGCTACTTTCTTCAGCCGTTATTTTGATTTTGCTTGCGCTGGGAGAAATTTATTGCCGCTATTTTACCCGCGTAAACTTTCTGGATAACACTAGCGGGCTTTTTACAGCTAAGCGGTTTGGAAATTCGTACGGAAATACACCGAATTTTTCTGGCATAAGCTTCGGCGCTGAATTTCAGACCGATGAGGAGGGACTGCGGATAGTCAAGAACGCAAGTCAGCCGGATTCCAAATCGCAGCCGTCGATACTTGTTATGGGTGATTCGGTTGTCTTCGGGCCCGCGCTCGATGCCGCTGAAACTATTCCAGGACGCCTGCAGGCGATGATGCCGGATAGAACTGTGATGAATGCCGGCGTTATCGGTTACGATACGACGGATTACCTAAATGCGACGCGCTATTTCGTCGATCGGCACCCGGAGATAGATACTGTACTTCTTTTCGTCTGCTTAAATGACGTAAACGACGAAAGCGCATCCGAAATTCGCGGCAATATTGAGCGGCGAACCGACGGCCCGCAAGCGGTTGCCAATCCGCTCCGCCTCGCGAATGATTTCCTCCGATCGCGTTCGAAGCTGTATCTGTTGCTTAAAAATGCGCTGGTCGACACACAGAAAAATTATTTCGATTACGATGCTGCGTTTTACAGCCGCGGGCCGGAATTCGTGGCGGCGGCAATACGCCCTGTAGCGGAACTAGATAGATTTCTAAAAAGCCGAAATATAAACTTACGGGTTTATCTCTTACCGTATGAATTCCAGCTTCGGGCTTCGGCCGGGCCAGACGTAATGAGACCTCAGTCAATTATCCTTTCGGCGCTAGAGGCGGACGGCCTTAAAGCTCGGGATCTAACGCCGGACTTTACCACGGCGGGAATTGATCCTTCGCTACTGTTTCTTTATGGTGACCCGATGCACCTTAGCTCCGACGGGACGCTTATCGCCGCTGAAAGCGTCTGTCGGGACCTGCCCGATTGCAAGAGAAAAAATAGATGACCGCGATATTGGGAATTTCTGCGTTTTACCATGACAGCGCCGCTGCGATCGTCGTTGACGGCCGAATAGTCGCCGCTGCGCAAGAGGAGCGGTTTACGCGTCTAAAGCATGACCATAATTTTCCTGTAAATGCGATTGAATTTTGTCTTCAGCAGGCAGGAATTCGAGCCGAGCAGCTTGACGCCGTCGTTTTTTACGATAAGCCACTGCTCAAATTCGAACGACTTATGGATTCGTACCTTGCATATGCTCCGCGCGGCCTTCGGTCGTTTATGATGGCTTTGCCGCTATGGCTAAATCAAAAGCTGTTTTTACCCAGAGAGATCGACCGTGGGCTTGGCAACCGCTACGAAGGGCCGATTTATTTTACGACACATCATTCGTCGCACGCGGCAAGCGCATTTTTCCCATCGCCATTCGAGGAGGCAGCGATCATAACATTTGACGGCGTCGGGGAATGGAGTACAACCACTTGGGGAATAGGCCGCTGGAACAAAATAGACATTTTAAGAGAAATACGGTTTCCTCATTCGCTAGGACTCCTCTACAGCGCTTTTACCTACTATACGGGTTTCAAGGTTAATTCTGGCGAATATAAATTAATGGGGCTCGCTCCGTACGGTGAGCCGAGATTTGAAAACGCGATTCGCGAAAAGCTTATCGATATTAAACCGGACGGCAGCTTTTGGTTAGATCAGAACTACTTTAACTATACATCCGGGCTGACGATGACCTCGGAAAAGTTTCACCGCCTTTTCGGCCGGCCACCAAGAAAGCCGGAAGAGGAGCTGACGCAATTTCATATGGATGTGGCCGCCAGCATCCAGCGTGTAACGGAAGACGTTATGATGCGGATCGCAAAGACCGTTCATAGCGAAACCGGGCTAAAGAATCTTTGTATGGCCGGCGGTGTAGCTCTCAATTGCGTTGCCAATGGTTTGATTGCGCGCTTCGGACCTTTTGAAAATATCTGGATCCAACCAGCCGCGGGTGATGCAGGCGGGAGCCTCGGTGGAGCTCTTTTTGCTTGGTATCAGTTAATGGGCAATCCGCGGAGGCCGGAATTGCCCGACGGGCAGAGTGGATCGTTCCTCGGTCCGAGCTATTCAACGGACGAAATCGAAGAATTGCTTCGTCCTCTCGCTGCGAAATATCGTCGTCTTGACGACGAGAATCGGCTTTGCAGCGAGATTGCCGCTTTGATCGATGAAGGCCGCGTCGTGGGACTCTTTCAAGGTCGAATGGAATTCGGGCCGCGTGCTCTTGGCGGCCGGAGCATTCTCGGCGACCCGCGCAGGCCAGATATGCAGTCGCGGATGAATCTGAAAATAAAATTTCGCGAGTCGTTCCGACCGTTTGCACCAAGCGTCTTGAGCGAGCGAGCTGCCGACTATTTTGAATTGGATCGGGAAAGCCCCTATATGCTGCTGGTCGCTCCGGTCCGAAAAGAAATTCGCCGGCCAATAACCGAGGTTGAGCCGAGGCTTTTTGGGATCGAGCGGCTAAACGTTCCGCGCTCTACGATTCCCGCCGTTACACACGTGGATTATTCGGCGCGGGTGCAGACCGTTGATTCCACCCGCAACCCGCGTTACTATAATATCCTCAAAGCATTCGAGGAGCGGACGGGCTGCGGCGTTTTGATAAACACTTCGTTCAACATACGCGGCGAGCCGATAGTCTGTCGGCCAGAGGAGGCCTATCGGTGCTTTATGCTGACTGAGATGGACGCACTCGTGCTCGAAGACCTCATTTTCTTAAAGGAAGATCAGCCCAAGATGTCGGGTACGGACGAATATCGGCGGGCTTTCACACCGGATTAAAGATGGCAAAACGTAGGAATAGTCTAATAGGGGAATTTTATGCCTTTGTCCGTGAACACAAGGCTTATTGGTTGGCACCGATTATAGTTGCGATTCTGCTTCTTGCGGGCATTATTGTTCTTGGTGCACTCGGCGGCGGAGCCGCAGCACCGTTCATTTATACGCTTTTTTAGACGATGCCGTTTATCAAACTAAACTGGAAGCCAAGCCGAAAAGAAATGCGCCAGTTTGGAGCCATCTTTCTTGGCGGATTTGTCGCTATCGGATTGCTGAAATATTTGTGGCCATTTGAGCGCTTTGTTTCCCGTGATGAAACCGTCGGCTTCTGGCTGATTGCAATTGGGCTCATCGTCGGTGCAATTGGCCTCACGGGGACGCGACTCGCTTTGCCGTTTTACTGGCTTTGGCTCGGTATTGCCTTCGTGATGGGCAACATAATGAGCCGGGTCATAATTACTGCCGTCTATTTTCTTGTCTTCACGCCGCTCGGGCTTTTGAGCCGAGCCGCGGGCCGCGATCCGCTTCAACTGAAAAAACCACAGGTTGAAAGTTACTGGCGCGAGGTTGAATTTCCGAAGAATGCGGAAGCCTTCGAACGTCAGTTTTAGCCTTCGCGGTCGCCGATTACGACCTTCTCTCGATTCTGATTGATCGCTACGTAAACTACTTCGGCTTCGGTAACCTTTACCTTTTGCCCTTGACTGCCGAATCGCTCGGCTTCGACGGTTACGTGAACTGTAATGGAAGTCCGACCGACCTTTAGAGTTTCTGCATAAAAACTGACGAGATCGCCGATGTAAACGGGTTCGTGAAACATTACTTCGCGCATTGCGACCGTCACGAACCGCTCGTGCTTCGTATGTCGGACGGCTTCAACCCCGCCGGCTATGTCTATGTAACTTAGCACAATGCCGCCAAATACCGTGCCGTGAGCGTTCGTGTCGCGCGGCATCATTGTCAAACGGATTGCCGGATCGCGAAAGTTTTCCTTCGTCTGCTTTTCTCCATTCTGCATAAAATTCAAATATAAAGCCAATAAGTTAAAGTTGCGCGAATTCCTTTTCGATTTGCCGCAGCGTCCAGTTTTTTACGGCTTCTCGCAATTCGTTAAGGTGACGATCAAAAAAATGGCCGCAATCATCGAAGACTACTAGCTCCGCATCTGCGGTTTGCTGAACCTGCTCAAAAAGCCTCCGGACGTTTTCGACGCTACCGAATTCGTCCTCGGCACCATGGAGGAACAAGACCGGCTTACGGCCGCCGATAAGAAAATCATAATCCCCGTATTTGTCGACGGGTGTCCCGATGCTAATTAGGCGCCGGACGCAATCGTCCTCGACGCCGACTTGAAGGCCGGTTCGTGAGCCAAACGAAAAGCCTGCGAGCGTGATCGAAAATTGTGGATATTCTGCTTTCAAATAGCCTAGAGCAGAGCGGACATCTTCGATGCCCTCGTTGACGCCGCCCCATACGCCGGTCGAAGCTCCAACGCCGCGAAAATTGAATCGCATAACAATCAGGCCCGCATCATTCAGACCAGCCGCAACGCGGAAAACGACCTTGTTGTGCATAGTTCCGTCGCCCTGTGGCAACGGATGACAGACGAGCGCGACGCCGCGGGGCATTCCGGCTGGCCGCTTTACAATCGCTTCGAGCTGGCCGTGAGGTGTTGGTATGAACAGATTGCCCTTTGGGTACATATTAAAACCATAGATTCTACGCTGCCCGAACGGCTAGTAGCAAACGGACGCAATTTACTCGGTTTGCCCCGGGTCGCTAGCCCAGAGATTATTCGGCTGAATGCCGCGCCGCTGCGTTCTAGATATTTTGCGGGCTTTCGTGATACTTTTTGAAATTATTGATTCCTGAACCCGAAGACGCTGCAACCGCTGGATAATCAATGAGTCAAAAAGCAAGAGAAGAACAAGCGCCGGCGCGGATGACCTGGCGGCAATACCTGGATACCGAAGAGGCAACGCGATTTGTCTATCTCGTTTTCGGATTTATTGCAATTGCGATGGTGCTTTCGTATCTCCAGTTTCAGACGGACGCCATATGTTGTGGCGATTGGGACGGCTACTACCATATACGCTGGTCATCGCTAATATGGGAACGTTTTTCTGCGGGTAAGTGGCTTCCGCGTTTTGAATGGCTGCCGCTCACGGTTTTAAGTCCAGAGCGATACGCAGATCATCATTTTCTTTTTCATTTAGCGCAGATTCCTTTTTTGTGGTTTCTCGAGCCCGTGATGGCCGCCAAGCTCGCTGCCGTAACTTTCGGAACGATTGCTGTTTTTAGCGTGTACTGGCTTCTTTACCGTTATAACGTCGATTATCTGCTGATCTGGCTGGCTGCAATTTTCGCCTGTGCAAATATGTTTTATTACAGGATGAATATGGCCAAGGCTCCGCCGCTGACGATCATTTTTACTATTGCTGGGATTTATTTTCTCTTCGAGCGAAAATATAAGTGGCTGTTTCCACTGATGTTTGCATTTGTCTGGACATACAGCCTCTTTCCGCTTTTGTGGTTTGCTGCGATCATCTGGGCAGTAATTATCGGCTGGAACGAACGAAAATTGGAATTCCAGCCCGTCGCCTATACGACGGCCGGTATGATCGCAGGCAATTTGATAAATCCGTATTTCCCGAATAACCTTTACCTTTTTTTCGAGCACGCTTTAACGAAAATCAAGGTCGGCAGCGATTTTGCCGTCGCGGTCGGCGGCGAATGGTATCCGTACACCGGGGCCGAGCTTCTGACGCACTTTCCAGTTGCGATGTTGGCGATGCTGCTCGGGTATATATTTTTTATGCCGCGCAACGGTAAATTGCCGGAGAAGGCGACTTTTTTCTTAATTTTTGTCTCGATACTTTTTGCGGCCCAGTTTCGGTCAAAGCGATTTGCCGAATATTTCCCCCCGTTCGCAATTTTATTTTTTGCTTTTAGCCTGCAGGCGTTTCGCCAATCGGCTTCTTTGCAGTTGCCGGAGGAATTCAAACGCGATATCCATCCGTACCTCGATTCTGAAAAAGCATCGAAGCCGAAGAAATTAATTGACTATTGGCGCGAAGCAGCCGTCTGGGCGATTGGTATAATTCTTTCGATCTATTTTCTTTTTAATCTGACCGGTTTTCACCGCTTCGGGATTGAACAGGAAGGACTCGCAGAAAGTATAAGAAACAACGAATCAAACGATCGTTACCGCCACGCGATGGCCTGGGCGACGGGCAAGGATGAAAACGGCAATCCCAACGTTCCAGATGGAGAGCGAATTTTTAATGCCAACTGGGATGACTTTCCAAAGCTCTTTTATTACGATACTCGGCATTCGTACGTCTACGGACTCGATCCGAACTATCTTTATTCAGCGAACCCCGATTTATACCGTTTGGTAAAAGACATTACGGAAGCGAGAATCGATGTCGCGGCTCCGTTGATCCGGGAGCGAATCGGCTCGAATTTCGTATTCGTAGATGCCCGCGAAAATGTCGATATGGTCGCAAAATTGTTGGATAGTGGGTGGGCCGAAATTGTTTATGAAGATGACGAAGCGCGTATAATTCGGCTACGTCCGCAAAAATCAGAGCCGCCGACGGAAAGCGTGCCGATGGAGCCGGAAACGCCGGAGGAAAAACAAATCCTGGACGAAATGGAGCGAAACGAAAACGCCTCGCCGGCAAATGCTGACAATGCGGATGAAGACGAAGCCAACGACGGGCCGTAAAAGATTTAAAATCAAATACCCCGAACGTTTGTAAATTTATGAGGCAGGTTCTGGACAAGCTCGGCGCAATGTACGCATTTTCGCTCGCGACGCTGATCTTTTTGGCTGCCTTTTCGGTCGCCGTTACTCTCTCGGGTTGCAGCCCGAACCGAAGAATAATCGAATCGTCTGCCGAGCGAAAGGAGCCAACGCCGAGCCCAGGGCCGACCGCAACACCCGATTTGAAAACGGATATCGAATCGATGCGGACGGCGGATTTTTTGTTTATCTACGTGTTTCGCCGTAAGGACGGCGGGCCGCTCGATGCTGATGACAAACGATATGCGGCCCGCGTGATTCCGCCGGAGATGAACAGGCGGACAATTTCGGACTCCGGAAGGGCAATCATTGTCGGGTCGAATTTCAGGATGCCCGCTGAAACTCTGAAAGTTCTTAAGGAACGATTCGATTTTGAAGACTATTCATCGCCGGCTGCAAGATAACACGATTGCCTTAGTTGCAACGATAAGCATATGCCAAAATTAAAACCGGACCCTGATAATCTACCTGAAGGCCCGATCGAGGAGAGACCGGAGATGCCGCCGCCCGTTCTCGTTCGGCTCGATCCTTCTTCACCTTCAGTTCGTTCAACTGTTCGGGTTGCGATCGTCTCACTGATTGTTTATTTCGCTGCGACTAGGGTGGATTCGTATCTTGGGTCGTTGGCGACGCTTCTTTTTCTGCTTGTTTTGTCAATCTTCCTTGCTTACCTTATCGATCCACTGGTGAAGCTAATCCGAGGGCCGTTCAAGGAGCGTAATTTGGAACGATTTATGCCGCGTTCGGTCGCTATCGTTATTGCATATGCGATCGTTTTCTCCGCGGTAGGAGTTTCGATTGCCGCAATTGCGCCCGGAGTTGCGCAGCAGGCAAGAGATTTCGGAGCAAGCCTTCCGAACTACGGCAACGCGATACAGCGCAATCTGAACGATTTAAACCGGCGCTTTGACCGGCTCCGAATACCGGACGAAGTGCAGATCAGAATAAATGAACAGGCGATTGCTATTGGCGAAAGGATTACAACAGGCGTCGGGTCTTTCATTGTCGGTTCGGTAATATTTCTCCCTTGGCTTGTTATTATCCCGATCCTGGCTTTCTTTTTCCTGAAGGATGCAAACGAATTTCGGCTCGCAATTCTTCGTCTTTTTCCGGCTGGCCGGCTACGCATTCGGGCGGACAGAATTCTCCAGGATGCGAACAAGACAATGGCCGCATATGTCCGCGCACAGCTGATTTCCGTCTTGCTGATCGGTTTCATCTGTAGCATTGGGTTTTACATCATTGGGCTGCGATATGCCCTGCTTCTCGGAATTCTTGCTGGTATCTTCGAATTTGTACCGCTGCTCGGGCCGCTTGCGATAGGTATCATTGCGACGACCGTTGGCTCGCTCGGAGATAACCCGATTCGCGGGTTTTACGTGGTGGTATTTCTGGTTCTTTTGCGGATCATCCACGATTACATTACGTATCCGCGAATTGTCCGCGGTGGAATCCATTTGCATCCGGTGCTGATAATCGTTTCCGTGCTTGCCGGCGAGCAAATCGCAGGGATTCCGGGTGTTTTTCTGGCAATCCCGACCGTCGCCCTGTTTACCGTAATCTATCGGCACTATTTGGAGCATCAGGGCAGCAGAACATTATTCGACGGGCTTGCTGAACGTGAGGATAGCCTTTGAGCAATTGAATCATTATGTCGTATTCATCGCAATTGGTTGTTATCTTCCTGCTTTTGCTGGTTCTCTCGATCGCTGTCTATCTTCTGACAGTTAAAGCCTTTTACTGGGGCGATCGGAGCGGCCCGCCTAAAAAGCGAGGAGAAGTCGATGAAAAGCCGCCTCAGGACTGACCGCAACTTCAATACGGGCCGAATAGCACGGGATACTAAAATCAGATCCTGAGAGTTTTACGGCGTCTTTTTCCGTCGTGATAAGCGCGTCTGCGCCGATTTTTTTGGCGGCGGCGCGGATTGCCGCGATTTGGGAAGCCGAATATCTTTGATGATCGTCAAAGACAAGGAGCTCGGCTGCCCGAACGCTATATTTCTCAAGTAGCAGTTGGAACGCTTTAGGATTTGCGATACCGCAAAAAGCGAGAACTTTTGGACCGACAATTTCTGCCGCATTTACCAAAGCCTGACGGTTAGCCAATGGGCGAAATCCTTTGATTACAAAGGCGGCTTCGAATATGGGAACGCGCGAATTGTGCCGCCTTATTGAATCTTTCAATGGCTGAAGGTCGCCGGCGATTTCAGTCCGAGTGATTAGTATGGCATCGGCGCGGGCGATAGCCCGCGGACACTCCCGCAAGGTTCCCGCCGGCAGCGGGTAGTCGTTATCGAAAGGATTCGTTGCGTCAATCAAGAGGAGATTCAGGTCCCGAGTTACGCGTAAATGCTGAAAGCCGTCATCGAGCAGAAACAAATCGGGCGCAAACTGGTCGATGGCAAATCTGGCGGCTGCGACGCGATCGGGGTCAGCAATTATGATTGCTTTTTCTTTTAGTTCTCTTGCCAGCTCGAGCGGTTCATCGCCTGAAAGATCCGAATTTTCGATAATTCCGTCAGGGCCCGAAACGACTACTCGTCGACTGGGTTCTCGTCGCCCGTATCCGCGAGTCAGGATACAGGGTCGAAGTCCCGCATTAGCAAAGATTTCCGCTATGTGCCGGGTAACGGGCGTTTTCCCCGTGCCGCCAACGGTAAGATTTCCAACACATATCGTTTTTCGCCCAAGCGAATATTGGGAAAGTAGCCCTCGATCATACAACCAGCTCCGAAATTGCATCGCAGCTCCGTAGGCGACGCCGAATGGAGCGAGCAGATTCATTGCAGTTCTAGAAAATTCGCCAGAAGTTGTTTGCCGTGTTCGGTTAAAATCGATTCCGGATGAAACTGTACGCCTTCGATCGGAAATTCGCGGTGGCGAATTGCCATCACAAGTCCGTCCGGCGATTCAGCCGATATCTCGAGACAATCCGGAACCGATTCGCGTTCGACAATCAGCGAGTGATAACGACCTGCCTTGAAGGTCTCCGGAAGGCCTTTGAAAATCGTCTTGCCATCGTGGCGAACCTCAACCGGCTTGCCGTGCACAGGCTCCGGTGCTCGGACGACGCGACCGCCAAAAATCTCGCCAATTGCTTGATGCCCGAGGCAAACCCCAAGAATCGGAATATGGCCTGCAAATAGACGAATTGCTTCCGGCGTTATGCCTGCCGCGGCGGGCGTTCCAGGACCGGGAGAAATAAGCAGCCGCGTTGGCCGAATTTCGGCTCCGAGCCTTTCGACCGAAATTTCGTCATTACGAAAAACGCGCATTTCGACGCCCAGCTCACCAAGGTATTGAACGAGATTGTAGGTAAACGAATCGTAGTTGTCTATAACTGCAAGCATTTCAATCCATTATCCGAGCGAAGTACCGAGCAGCCAATGGCCGCCATCTACGACCAGCGTGACGCCATTTATGTATTTCGCAGCGTCGGAGACAAGGAAAAGAGCTGCATTTTCAATGTCTTCGATTCGGCCAAATCGCCCGACAGGTATCTGCTTTTCCAATTTATCTTTTAACGGTTCGGGCAAAAGGCGCTTCATTCCTTCGGTGTCTGCGATCGGCCCGGGAGCGATTCCGTTGACGCGGATTCCCTCGCGGCCCCACTCAACTGCAAGGTTACGCGTAATCGCATCAACGCCTGCTTTTGCAGCCGAAACGTGTATCTGCATCGGAGTTGCCAGGTAATGCAGCGTTGCAGATATATTCAGGATCTGTCCTGACGATTGTTTTAGGGCATCAAAAGCCGCCCGGCAAACATTGAACGTGCCTTTGGTGTCGATATCAATAACGGTTCCAAAACCGTTCGGCGATAAGTCCTTGGCCGCGCAGAGGAAATTGCCGGCCGCACCGTTTACAACTATGTCGATTCGCCCAAAATATTCGAGAGATTTGTCTACTGCATTTTTGACGGCATCGAAATCGCGGACGTCGGCCGCAATCGTGAGACATTCCCCGCCAAAGGATTCGATTTTTTGTTTCATCGGGAGCAGGTTTTCTTCTTTTCGGCTCAAAATGGCAACCTTCGCTGCGTGTTCAGCAAATGCGCGCGCAATTCCGCCGGTTATTCCCGTACCGCCTCCGGTTACAAACGCGACCTTTCCCTGTAAAATATCTGGGGCAAAAACTCGTGAGTCCATCTTTTTACAAAATGTTACCACAAGCGGTCGAAAATCGTTTCCGCAGCTCTGAAATATCCGCTCAATTGCGGCCGAACATTGCTCGGTCCAGCTCTTTGGCCATATTTGTTGGGACATTGCTTTTGGCCGTATCGACGACAGGGTGCTCTCGAGTTTCTACGGAGCCAAGGAAATTCCTACCTGCAGATGCACTTGTCGCAATTTCGGCGGACAATCTCGGTGCTGCGCTCACGCCAATAATCGAAAGGGCTGCAGGGCAGGCGAAAACTGCCCGCAAACCGGATCTTTCGGCGCTTAACGGAATGAAGTTTGCCGCGGCAATCACCGGTTTCGAGGCCCGCGAAACACCGGCAGGCGGCGAGCAGGCCTTCCTGGACCTCAGACCGCGGCTAGTTGCGATCATCGAAACGAATGCTTGGAGCTGGCAGGTTGATTCATTTGTCGAAGACCGACTCGGAGAATTGATCGATCAGGCCTTTGGCGGGGAACTCGAGTTGGAGAGCTACCCGAAATCTGACGGCACTTACTTTGTTTGGACGGCACCGGGCGGCCGGCGGGCGTTTGCCTTTGTCGTTGGAAGCCTTGTATTTTTGGCGAATGACGAAGCGGCGTTAGAAAAGGCATTGAATGTCCGCAGCGGAAGTGAGCCGCCGCTAGAGTTCGAAGTAAGCGGCGAAGAGTCAGCGGCTTTCCGTGGGCTGGTAACCGAGTCGGGAGTCGGACAGATTGCGAATTTTGCGGCTATTCAGCTTGCAATCGGATCCGGTGAAGAAGACCAAATGCGGCAATTTATCTTGACCGCTTTGCCGCAGGCAACCCGCAACGCGGTCAAGGAAATTTACTGGCTTTCGCGGATCGATAAAAATGGCGTAGAAGATCGATACCGATTTATCCTCGCGCCAAAAATAGCTGAACTGCTCGGCGAAACGCTGACTCCGGGCAGCGGCGGATTCCGCGAAATTGCATCGATGATTCCCGCCGACGTTCCAAGCGTTACCTTCTATAACGTAAAAGACAGCCGCGTCGGTTGGCGGAGCATTCTACTTGCGGCACAGAATTCATCGGATCCGCTGACAGCTACGCTGCTGCCGGTTGTTGCAGACTCGCTCTTTGAGCCGTTCGGAATCAAGGATGCCGAGCGGTTTCTCGCGGCCACGCGCGGGCCGATTGCGACCTTTAGAATCGACGCCGAAGGCGAGAGAGGAGCTGTAACTGGTCTAAGCGGTGATGTTATTGCAATTCGCCGATCGCTCGCCCGCGAAATTGCCGCCGCAAAAAAATCGGAGGCTCTTAGTGGATTTACGGTTCTTAGCTCGGACGAAAACTGTTTTGCCTTTGACCGTTGGGGCCGTTACGCGGTTGGTGATTGCGAGGCGATTGATAAGGCGATAAAAGCGATAACCTCGGGTAGTAACCTTGCTTCGGCGAACGTTTCTGGACAAATTGGCGGCCAAACTGGCGATCCGGCGGCGGCCATTACCTATTCGACGCGAAATATCGACCTTTCCGCAATGCTCTTTGCTGCTGGCAACGCGGAGCACGAACCGCAACAGGTTTCTGAGCGGAGCATTACGCGCACAAATTTCGATCGCCGCGGATTTATTCGAATCACACGTTCAGATTTCGGAATCGTAGGCATTTTGCTGGAACGTATTGGCGAGCGAGAATAAGTTACCGGTGGTTCGCCTCCCGGAGCGTTATTTTGTTTTTTGAGCCTCCCTTTTCAGCTTTCGCACGTTGTACTCAATCCAATGCTCTGCTTCTTCGTAATAACGGAAACGCCGCTCGTCGCGTCGAAAAGCTGGTGTGTGATGATATCGACGTCCGCCGATGACTTTGACCGGGTGCCGGATATGAAGCATTTCATGAAAAACTATGTAATCGACTACATAACGCGGAACGTCTGCAGAATCGAGCGATTTACTTACGACGATAGTTTTATGCGCTGCATCGTGATGGCCGAGAATTCGGTAAGTCTTTCTCAGTGACCAGGTTAAGATCGGTTTTGAGAGCGATCCGTCAAAGTAACGCTCATTAAGCGAAGAGAAAATCTTGTCCAAGTCGTAAAATTTACCTTTTGAGGTCGTGATTACTTTTCGACCATATTTGCGGCGGTTCGCTACGGCCCGGACGCGATACTGATCTGTCGAAATTGCGGCAGTATAGATTTCTTTTGCTGCGTCGGGTATTCGCTTTCGCAAAAGTTTCCCGACAAGGATGATAGCCAGTGCCCGCTGCGCCGAGGGCGGCAGGTCACGACAAAGCTCGGCAATTCTTACATATGCCTTGCCGCTCCGCATCCGGATTGTATGATTAATTCCGATATACGGGTAAAAGTCTACTTGTATTTCCGGAACTCGCTTATTCGGATTAAACGTCCGAAAGGCGTCTTCGTAAAATGCCCGGAGCAAATTGAGGGAAACAGGCATAAATATTGTTTACCGGGGTTAAACGATTAATCGTTGACATTGAGCCGGTAAAAATGATACTTCTGTTATTGGGATTTCTTCAAATTCGGTCCCGTCATTTGAGGGCCGGAGTAGGAAACCTAGCCCTTGTAACTAACCCAATGCAGGTTCGCGATGCACACCTAAGGGTTCAGAATTCCGCAGATTTTCCCGATTCCCGCGGGCAGATGGTTCTTTCCGCAATCATCAACGAGCATTTCCTTACAGGCGAGCCGGTCGGTTCCAAAGCGATCGCAGAAAAATTCGCCAATGCTTCGGGCCTAAGCGCGGCATCGATTCGTAGCGTTATGGGCGAATTGGAAGACCTCGGGCTATTGGAGCAGCCGCATACGTCTGCAGGAAGGATCCCGACCGATAAGGGCTATCGATACTACGTTGACAATCTCTTGGGTGTCTTGAGTTTAACGAACGAAGATTTGCGCTTGATAGGCAATGAATTCGGCCTCAGCACTGGCGAATTCATCGAAGCTCCGGACAGATTGATGGAACGTACGTCGCAGCTGCTTTCCGCTCTTTCAAATAATGTCGGTATCGTGGTTTCGCCGTCTATGGCACAAGATCGCCTGCAGCATATCGAGTTCGTAAATCTCACGGACAATCGAGTTTTGGTCGTCTTGGTCTCGGCGCCGAACATTGTTCATAACCGGATCATCCGGCTGAAAGCAGGTTTTTCCCGCGAAGAACTCGAACAGGCTGCTGCATACCTTAATACCGAGTTTGCGGGTAAAACGCTTTCGGAGATACGTTCGGAGATCGTTCGCCTTATGCACGAAGAAAAGGCGCTTTTCGATAAACTGCTTCAAAACGCCGTAATTCTCTGTTCTCAAAGTATTGAAGAGGATGAGGATAATCTTGGCGAAGTGTATGTCGAGGGAACGACGAATATCCTAACTAAGAAGGACTTTTCTGACTTGGAACGTCTCCGGAGCCTTCTTGCGACAATTGGTGAAAAATCGCGGCTTGTACAGATTCTGAACGAATGTATCGCCCGCGATACGTCACGACCCGGAGCCGTTCAAGTCGTAATCGGGAGCGAAAATAAATTGCCCGCTCTACAAAAATGCTCGCTGATCTCGACGCCGTACCGCGTTGGCGACAGTTCAGCCATCGGAACCGTTAGCGTTCTCGGGCCGACACGCATTGAGTATGCCCGAATGATCTCGATAGTTTCCTATGTTGCCCGAGCTCTCGAACGTACCATTGCAAGCGACATCTCTGGCAACTGATTCAAATCAGGGCATTTCCGCCCGATAAATTCAAACTAAATGAATTCGGAAAACGAAATGGAAGACCTTTACGATCCCTCTTTGGAAATGAAGGGCGACGACCCCGTTTCCGTTGACGACTTCATAAAACAACTCGAAGAGAAGGAAAAAGATCTGCATATTACGGCGGACACATCGATTATCGAGATCGCCGAAAGCTTCGACGATACAAATCTACCGGATTTTCTGGTCGATGCTGTTGAAAAGGCGGCAGCAGAAAAAGTTGTGGAAACAGCCCCTGCCGGCGACGACGCAATCCGTTTGAAATTGGAAATTGAGCAACTCAAAGGCGAAGTCCGACGACTTTCGACTGAACGCGAAGAAATGGTCGAGGTCTCTCATCGGAGGGCGAAAGATTTTGAGGCTTTTCGGAAGCGTGTCGAACGCGAACGGCGCGAGACATTTCATAGCCAAATTAGCAATCTCGCCATGCTGATGCTGCCGGCTCTCGACAATCTGCACCGTGCGCTCGCCGCTGCGGAGAATCTGCCCGGAGGGAAAAGCCCGGCATTTCAACATTTTTTTGATGGGATCGTGCTTGTTTCCGAGCAAATAAACGATATTTTGAACAAAATGGGTATTAAACCGATCTGTGCAATCGGTGAGGAATTTGATCCGCATTTTCACGAAGCCGTTGCCACCGAGGAGACCAGCAAATTTCCGCCGAACACGGTTTGCGGGGAATTGCTTCGTGGTTACATTGCCGGCGAACGGGTTCTCCGTCATTCCTTAGTCAAGGTTGCCCGGCCGCCGAAGGATGCGAAATCGGCTGAGATCTTGCAATCAAACGCGGAACCGCGAAGCGACATTGCCGACCCATAGAAATTTGAATCGGGAACCTGCCGTCCCGATATTTAATACCCTGCTACTTCGGCTATCTCCCGCTAAATCTTCCTGAATCGAAAAATAAAAAAGGAACTCGTGATATGAGCAAAGTAATTGGGATCGATCTTGGCACAACGAACTGCTGCATTTCTGTCTTGGAGGGCGGAACCGTGCAGATTATTTCGAACAAAGAGGGAGGCCGGACGACGCCTTCCGTCGTGGCGTTTACCGACAAGGACGAGCGTCTAGTCGGGCAGATTGCGAAACGCCAGGCCGTGACGAATCCGGCGAATACTCTGTATGCGATTAAGCGACTAATCGGGCGGAAATTCAACGCTCCGGAAGTGGAAAAAATGCGCGAAACCGTCCCATTCGAAATCGTAGAAGCGCCCAATGGCGACGCGCATATAAGGGTTCTTGACCGCGTTTTTAGCCCGCCGGAAATATCGGCAATCGTTCTTCAGCGGCTGAAAATGGCCGCCGAAGAGTTTCTAGGCGACAAGATCAGCGAAGCTATTATCACGGTTCCCGCATATTTTGACGATATGCAGCGGCAGGCGACGCGCGACGCCGGTAAAATCGCGGGACTTAACGTCGAAAGGATAATTAACGAGCCGACGGCGGCCGCACTGGCTTACGGATTCGGTAAAAAGAGAAACGAAAAGGTTGCGGTTTACGACCTAGGCGGCGGAACGTTCGATATTTCCATCCTGGAGATAAATGACGGCGTCTTCGATGTACTTTCAACTTCCGGAAATACGTTCCTGGGTGGCGAGGACTTCGATCAGCGGATAATCGACTGGCTTCTGGAGGGCTTTGAGCAGGAACACGGACTTGATCTCCGTCAGGATCGGCTCGCACTTCAGAGGCTCAAGGAAGCTGCCGAGCGAGCGAAATGCGAATTATCGAGCGTCGATGAAACGACGATTAGCCTTCCATTTATTGCTGCGGATCCTACGGGGCCGAAACATATCAATACAGTCATTACTCGGCAAAAATTCGAAGAATTGGTCAGCGACCTTGTCGAGGCGTCGGTCGAACCCTGTCAAAAGGCTCTGTGGGACGCAAAACTTGAAGCAAAAGACATCGACAAAGTTATTCTAGTCGGCGGGCAGACGCGGTCTCCAATTATCACTCGCACCGTGATGGAAGTGTTTGGTAAGGAGCCGAGCTCGGAAATCAATCCTGACGAGGTAGTTGCAATGGGGGCGGCGATTCAAGGCGGTGTCTTGAGCGGCGATGTCAAAGACATTGTGCTGCTCGATGTATTGCCTTTGAGCCTTGGGCTCGAAACGCGAGGCGGTCTTTTCGTCAAGCTTATAAACCGAAATTCTACAATTCCGCTCAAAAATACGATGACATTCACAACCGTCGTTGATAACCAACAATCGGTCGAGATTCATATTTTGCAGGGCGAACGTGAGATTGCGTCTGCAAACCGCAGTCTTGCAAAATTTGAATTGGTCGGAATACCGCCGGCGCCGCGTGGCGTCCCGCAAATCGATGTTTGTTTCGAGGTGGATTCAAACGGGATCGTCAATGTTTCGGCAACGGATAAAATGACCGGTTTGGAGCAGGCGATTCAAATTACGCCGTCCTCCGGGCTTTTGCCGGATGAAATTGACCGGTTGATTTTTGAAGCAGAGCAATCTGCCGAACGCGACCGCGAAGAGAGGGAATTGATCACGCTTAGAAATCGGCTCGATAACCTAGTTAAAAATGCGCGAAAGGCAATGGCCGAATATGGGCGATCTTTCTCGGTAGACGAACAGAAGGAAATAAGCGCGAATCTTGCAAAGGCCGAGCAAACTGCTAAATCGGGTAACCGTAGCGAGCTGGAGGCGGCTCTGGCCAAGGTCGAGGAAATGGCGAGCAAGATAACCGCCGCAATGCTGAGCGCCGTTTAACGCTTCGTTGGCCGTTTGTCGGGCCTTGTCGCGGAGCGGTATATTGGATAAAATCTTTTTGGCGTCAGTTCAAAAGACTTTGGGCTGGCGCCTTTGCTTTCGTTCGTCTGTTGTAAGTTTTAAGTTTATGGCAAAGCGGGATTATTACGAAATACTTGGTGTCTCACGGACCGCTACAGAGGCCGAGATAAAAAAGGCCTACCGAACGCTAGCGGTAAAATATCATCCGGACAAAAATCCAGGAGATGCAGAGGCCGAAGAGCGATTTAAGGAGTGTGCCGAAGCCTATGCTGTTTTGTCGGATCCGCAAAAGCGTGCCTCGTATGACCGCTTCGGTCCGTCCGGCGTAGGGGGCAGTGGATTCGATCCCGGATTTACCAACTTCGAGGATATTTTCGATCTTTTTGGTTTTGGGGAGATGTTTGGCGGCCGGACTCGAACGCGATCGCGTGTTCAGAGAGGTGCAGACCTTCGCTTTGATCTTGAAATCACGCTAGAGGAGGCCGCATCCGGTAAAACCGAACGTATTACAATTCCGCGACTCGAAGTTTGTGATGAGTGCAGTGGTTCGGGAGCCGAAAAAGGCTATTCGGCAGACAGATGCATCGCCTGTGGCGGAACGGGACAAACCCGCTATCAGCAGGGATTTTTCAGTGTGATGCGGACTTGTCCGAATTGTTCCGGGAAAGGCTCGGTTATCCGGCATCCGTGCAAGACCTGCCGTGGTAGCGGCCGAGTTGAAAAAGACAAGGCCCTTGAAATAAAGATACCGGCCGGCGTTGAAACCGGCTCGCGTTTGAAGATCGCCGGCGAAGGCGAGGCCGGGGTAAATGGCGGCCCGGCCGGCGATTTGTATGTAGTCATCCATGTTCGCGAGCATGAAGTTTTCGAGCGGCAGGGGGCAAATCTCTATTCGGCTGTTCCGATATCGTTCTCCCAGGCCGCTCTCGGGGCCGAAATAAAGGTCCGGACGCTGTTTGGAGAGGAAGATCTGAAAATTCCGCCGGGAACGCAGACGGGCACGGTTTTCCGCCTCAAGTCAAAGGGAATGCCGGTTCTCGGGGGCCGCGGCCACGGCGACCATTTCGTCGCCGTCACGCTAATAACGCCGAAAAACCTGACTAAAGAACAGCGAAAGGCATTTGAGCAGCTAGCCGAAATCGAGGACAAGGATTTTGGCAATCAGACATTGATCGATAAAGTGCGGAATATCTTCGGGTAGTTGGGGCGACCGTCGGCTCCGTCTCGTCAGCAAGTCGTCAAAGATTAGAAAGCCGTCTCTTTACCTTTTCGCTGAGCACTTTGGCGTCAACGGTTTTTCCAGCAAGTTTTGCGATCGCTGTCTTGATTACGGGGCCGATATCTTTCGCTGATGCGGCGCCGGTTTCGCTGACCGCAGCAGAAATTGCCTCTTCAATCTCCGCCTCGCTTGCCGCTTGAGGCAAATATTTTTCGATATGGCGAATTTCCTCGGCTTCTTTAGCTGCGAGCTCTGGCCGGCCACCTTTTTCGTATTGCTCGATCGAGTCTCGACGCTGCTTGACGAGGGATTGAAGGGCCTTTAAAACCTCCTCGTCGGTCAATTCGTTGCCCTTTTCGATTTGGCGGTTCATCAAGTTTGCCTTGACCATTCGCAAAGTAGAAACGCGGGCCGCGTCTTTAGCCTTCATCGCCTCGGTGAGATCGGAAGTGATTTTGTCTTTAATGCTCATAGGTAAGAATTCTAGCCCGGGATCGTTCGTCCCAGCAAACCGGTACCACAAGTAGGCAATCAGTCGAAATATCGTACCTTTGCTGCTTATGGTAATCTATTGGACTTTCCGGATATGAAGATTCGCTGGCAATTTGGAATTATCGCGGGGCTGGTTTTGGCATTTTTCTGCTCCTACCCACAGCTAAAAATGTTTTATCTGCGCGGGAGCGACTGGCACGGTCATTACGCGTATAACGACATTGATGAGGTTGCATATGCTGCGTACCTCCGCGCTCTAATAGATGGCCGTCCACGGAAAAACGACCCGTATTCCGGTCGCGACGATAGCGTAGACAGCTCACAGCCGGAATCTCTTTTTTCGATCCAGTTTGCAGCTCCGTACACGATTGCCCTTCCGGCCAGGCTATTCGGCATTGGAACGCCGTGGGCGATGTCGCTGGCGGGCGTAACGGCTGGGTTTTTGGCAGCGCTGGCTTGTTTCTGGTTTTTGCGTTGTTTTTCAGGTGACGATTGGTTCGCAATGGCGGCGTCTCTTGCGGTTTTTGCGTTTGGAGCCCTGGCCGCAGGAGAGGGTGCACTTCCAGAAATTGCATTTGACGGTTTTTCGTATCCGTATTTTCCGGGTTTCCGACGCTATATACCTGCGCTGGCAATGCCGGCGTTTTTTGTTGCGGTCGGTTCGCTCTGGCGATTTCTCATCGCGGGTCCAGCGGGAGCGGAACCGACAGGCCGCCTTTCCTCTGGCGAAATCGAATCGTCGGGGAAAGTTAGCCGTCGGCGTCTGGTCTTTGGCATCGTCTCGGCATTTGCGTTCGGCTACTGTGTGTTCTCGTATTTTTACATATGGACGACAGCGGCTGCATTGTTTGGGGCTGTCGCGCTTGCTTGGTTAATTCTAAGACCGACCGGTTATCGAGAGAATCTCAAGCGGCTGGCAGCGATTGGCGCTGCGTGGGCTGCATTTCTGATTCCGTATGCATATCTGCTAACGCGGCGAGCCGAGTCGATGGACCACGTGCAGTTGGTTGTGTTTACTCGAGCGCCAGATCTGAACCGCGTTCCAGAATGGTTGGCGGCCATTGCGCTCGGGCTGCTAGCCTTCGGTCTCCTTCGGGGCAAGGTTAAGGTTAATGAGCCAGGTGTTGCCTTTGCCGCGGCAGCTTCTCTCGTTCCAATAATCGTCTTTAACCAACAAGTAATTACGAGCCGCTCCCTCCAACCGATTCATTACCAGGTCTTTATCGGCAATTATGTGGCGCTGCTATCGCTGGCAATGGTTATTGCTCTGTTGTGGAAAAAACGCCTTGGGCAGGGCCGAACAGGTCCAAAAACAATTTGCATTTTGATTTTCATGGCGGCGACCGTTTGGGGTCTCGTCGAATGTCATTACACAGTTCGCGTACTGGACGATGCCAATGTCGAGCGTGACAAGGCTCTGCCGGTTGCCCGCCGGCTGGAGGAGCTAGCGGCGAACTTGCCAGACCCACATCGAACTACGGTTCTTTCCTATGACTGGTTATTTGCGGATGATATGCCGTCGATCGCTCCACAAAATATTCTTTGGGCACGCCATCAACACGTTTTTGCCGGCCTCAGTTGGGAAGAAAACAAAAATCGCTATTATAAGCAGCTATATTTTCAAAACGTCGATGAAGACGGGCTCGATTACCTCTTGAGGAACGATTTTGTCACGATGATTGCGTTATTCGGCTGGGGTCGGCACACGGCACGGCTCAGTGTTGAGGCAAAGCCGCTGACAGAGCGGGAGATAAAAGAAGAAGTTCAGAATTACGCAGCATTCCGACGCAGTTTCGACCGACAAGTGGCCGGCGATCCCTTGATTTCTTTCGTCGTCGTTCCGGCACGGGACGAAACGGACCTCTCAGTGCTGCGAAAATGGTATGAGCTTGACGAAGGCGAAAGAGTCGGCGGCCACATCATCTATCGGACAAGGTTGCGATAGACAAAAAATGCCGCCAAATAAAGGGCGGCAAAATAAAATTGCTAATAAAACGTACCAGAATTAGGATTAGGCTGCTAAAAGATCATTCGACGTTTCCGCATAAACGCGGCGGCCATTGATGGCATCATCGATAATTTCCCGTACCGCGGAGGCATCCGGATTTACGTCCATTCTCACACAGGCGCGAAGATGCCGGATTATCCCTTCGGTAGCTATTTCTAACGTCTCGCCGGTAAGCTTTGCATAACGGCGAGCCTGGATATGATCAATTTGCAGAATACGCTCCTGCAAGGTCATTGGTTTAGCTGCTGCCACTATATTTTTCGCTCCTTTATTGTAAAAGTTAAACTCCACTTGAAAATTGGCCAGGTTGTTACGCTACAACGATATCTTGGGGTAGAAGTTGAATCAAACCCAACATCATAGGGATGATTTGAATCGCAAAATGCTACGTTGGTTCCGATATCGTCTGAGCGTAATAGCTAACCTGTAATAAAATCGTAACAAAAAAACATACAGCTGTCATCAGTTTTTTTGACCGAAAATGATAAAAAGTGCCCAATACTCGCGGTCAAAACGTTAAAAGCCCCGAACTTTTCAAATCCGGGGCGTTCTATGTACAGAATTGGAACCAGTTTATTTCCCGGTGATCGAATCTTTCATTGCCTTTCCGACGGTGAACTTTACGGTCGTTTTTGCAGGGATTCTGATTACGGCGCCCGTTGCTGGATTACGTCCATCGCGTGCTTTTCTGTGCGTCTTTTTCAACTTTCCGAAGCCGGGAATGGTAAATTCGCCATTCTTTTTGACTTCTTTACGTGCCAACTCGGCCATTTTGTCGAACAAGGCCTTTACTTCAGTTTTTTTCAGCCCTGTGTCGTCTGCGAGCTTGGCGATAATCTGTGTTTGTGTCATACGAGCCATAAGTTTTTCTAGTTGACCTCCAAGGTTTTTGAAAATAATAAGTAGTTCTTTTTACAACGCTGTCTTGCGCCCCAATTGTGTTTGCTTTTCAGCCTCGGGTTTTCGGTAAAAGTCTTTCAAGCCAGCCTGAATGGTCGGGGCGGCAAGATTCGAACTTGCGGCCTCACGGTCCCAAACCGTGCGCACTACCAGGCTGTGCTACGCCCCGCTTTCCACTAAGGAATTTACAGACGAAAACTCGAATGGTCAAGTCAAAGCCCCATAAAATCACGGAATTTGCGAATAAATATGCAAAAGGCGATCGAGCGATGGCTGAAGAGATCTTTTTCGGCGGCAGTCATCTCGGCAAATGTGCGCTCGTCGCCCTCTGGAGAAAATACGGGATCATAGCCGAAACCACAGCTTCCACGGGGGCTTTCGACAATTTTGCCTTTACAAATTCCCTCACTCGAAATAAGGATTTCCCCTTCTGGATTCGCTAGTGCAATAACGCATACGAATCGCGCCGTACGATCCGACGAGCCGGAAGCCTCGATCGCTTTTAGCAAAGATAGGACCCGGTCTTTATCGGAGGTACCGTCGCCCCAAAATCGTGAGGAGCGGACGCTCGGTGCTCCGTCTAGCGCGTCAACCTCGAGTCCTGAATCATCCGCGATTGCCCACTGGCCGGTAAGCCTTGCGTAGTAACTTGCCTTTAATGCGGCGTTATCTGCAAATGATGCACCCGTTTCCTCCGGTGGCACGAGATGTTTGGTTTCATTCAGAGCGATTGCCTCAAGTCCGAGCGGCGAAATAAGCCTGCGGAATTCACGAATTTTGCCTTCGTTTTGGGTTGCGATCAGCAGCCGCCCAATTTTCGGTGGCCCAATCGTCGATTCATCGTATGCCGTCTTCATAAGCTATTCTCAGAAACAATTTTTGATTGCATTTTGCCGGCTGAAAAGCTATAAAATATTTGGCGACTTGTTCGCCGCCCGCCAAAATCAACTTACGTTGAGAGGTTTGCTGCATTGGATTCAAATATACCAGTACCGACAGCTTTCGACACTACCGTTGTCTTTTCTTCTCAGGTTTTAAACGAGGAGATAAAACCGCAGATCGCGGATTTCAACACCGAGGATGCAGTTTTTGAACTCGGCGTCTGGCTGCGGGGACTATCCGCTTTTGGCCGTATCTGCGGTGACCTTTTTGCCGCCGATGAGCCAAATGCCGGAAAAGTTGCCGAGCGAGGCCGAGATTTTCGGTTGATCCACTCGGGCCTGCTGCGGGCCGCAAATCTGAATAACAGGCTTCGCAAGGCAGCGGATAGCTCCGGTTTGGTCGGTAGTGCCGGATTAAAATTCACAGATCTTGACGCGTTGGGAGGATTTTTTCAACAGGCAATCCCTTTTGCCAAATCACTTGCCGATAATGGCGCGGCTTCATTCGGCGAATGGGCGGCCTGGAATTCGTTTATTAGGGAAGCGGCAGCTTTGCAACCACTATCGCCACGCCTCGAACAGTTTGGCCGGGTGGCCGGCCGCCAAAGCCTGCCCGAAAAGCTTATCTCGCTTTTTCAGTCGTCAGGATTTCAGGATCGAGCGGATTACGAAGACGTTATCGATCGTGTTGGGTTTTCCCTGCGCGCTATCGAAACCGTTGGAGCGATGCTGGAAAATGACTTGCCGCTAAAGCCGTCTCTGCTCATTTTTGCCGTGGTTTATGAAGAGACCAAGCTGATGATCGAGCACATAAACAATAGTCTTTCGCGTATGCCGGAGGAAGATACCGCAATGTTTCGCTCTCTGGATACTGCTTCATACACTGCATCGCTTGAACTTAAAAAGGTTTTCCAGCAGGAATTGCGCGGAATCGTTCGACTGCTCCCACCGACTTCGGTCTACGCGCGGATCGAAACTGCGTACTGCCTGTTGCTAGACAGTTTTCAGCAGATTCTCGTTGAACTAGCGCGAAGCGTCGAGCCGAATGCTTCGCCCTTCGATTTTTTCCCGCGGTTTCAGTTAAAGCTTGACCAATCTCTTGTCGTCCGCGAGCACCTATGGCAGCTTCTCAAAGCAAATCAGGCTTGCGAGACTGATCCAGAACCGGGGAAAATTTCCTCGCTGCGGGAAAAGGTTAAGGAATTTATCGAAAAATCGCTTCGGCTGCTTCATTACAAAGATGGCGAAACATTTGAGCGATTTTACGAGGAAATCGAGGCCGCCCGCGACAAAAAAGACCTTGTCTCGATCCTTCATCGGTTCGGAGCCTATCTTGAAACGCTCTTCGGCCAGGTTTCGATGAGGGCCGTTCTCGCGAATCACCCGTTCGAAGCGAAATAATGCTAGCCAAATTTCTATTGTGTTCGCAGGATACTGAGCGGTCGCCGAAACAGAACATCGAAATTTGCTGCGGTTCCGACGGCAGTAACCAGTATCCCGGAGGCGAAGGCTCCGCCGAGCGTCGTCGCAAGATCGGCCTGCCATTCGATCTCCAGCAAAAAGCGACATACGACCCATGACATCGCGGTTGCAAACACCGAGCCTATTAGACCAGCCGTAAAACCGAGCAAAGCGTATTCGGAAACCAGCGTCAGCGCCAAGCTTTTCCGATTCGCACCCAATGTCTTTAATACGGCGTTTTCGTAAACGCGCTGAGATTTTGTTAAAGCTATAGAGCCGGCGAGTATCAGTATTCCACTCAAGATCACAATCCCGCCGACAAAGGAAATCGCGAGCACGAAATTTTCCAAAAGCCGACGAACGGCTAAGAGGATATCCGCGACGTCGAATATTTGAACATTTGGAAATGCTTCGACAATTTCGCGTTGTAGCCGCTGCCGCTCTGTTGCGGTCATTCGGGAAAGCACCGTTGCGGCGAAAGTCTGCGGTGCAGATTCAATGACACCCGGACGAAAAACGAAAACGAACGCTGTTCGGGTGTTTCGCAAATCAAGCCGCCGAATGTTTGCTATGCGGGCGGTAATCTTTCTTCCGGAAATGTCGAACGTAATCGAATCGCCCGGCACGACTGCGAGCCGTTCGGCCATACCTTCCTCTACGGAAACTTCGGGAACCTCGCTGAATCCCGCGGGCCACCATTGGCCAGCCGTTACGCGCTCGTTTTTATCGAGATTTGGGCGATACGTAATCACAAATTCGCGGCCGATCTGGCCTTGCTGGCGCCGCATCTCCGCTTTTCCAAAATCTAGGGGAATCCCATTTACGAATGCAATTCTTGCCCGCACAGTCGGCGTTGTCTCGGGTACTTCGCCAGTCCGCTGCTGAATCAAGCGGCCAACGGATTCGATTTGACTTTTCTGGATATCGACGAAAAAGAGGCTTGGGAGGCTACTTTTTTTCGTAAAGTCGAATTCGCGAATCAGATTTTGCTGAAGCGACTGAACTGCGAGAACGACGAAAGTTCCGAGGCCGACTGCGAGTAAAACAACGCGCGTTTGATTTCCTGGTCGGTAAAGGGAATTGATCGCCAGCGAAATCGAAAAACTGCCCATCTTCTTTGCCGTTTTTAGTAAGCGGATCAGCAAAGCGGCAGCGAGATATA
>PSMA01000004.1:66332-81958 GCA_040289905.1 Blastocatellia bacterium | reverse complement strand
GCGAGCCAGCGCGTGCGGTCGAGCCGGAGGTGCGCGTTGTTGTCGTCATTGAGCAAAAGACTCGGCTTCAGATGGCGAATCTGCAGCAGCGGCAACGTCGAAAAAATTAGTGAAATTGCAACGCCAAGAAAGATGCCCTGCCCCGACGCAGAAGCCGAAACGGCAAGCGGCATATTTACGGGAAGCGATTCGCGGAAATAGGCGCCTGCGGAAAGCAAGCCGATCTGTGCCAACAGAACTCCGAACAAACTGCCGATCAAACCAAGAATCGTAATCTGCAAGAAATATATGGACAAAATGCGGTTACCGGTCGCGCCCACGCATTTAAGGATTGCGACGGTTTTACGTTTTTGTTCGACGAATGCGCGCGAAACATTCCAGACGCCGATTCCACCGAGCACGAGTATCAGCAGTCCTGTAAGGGCAAGGTAATTTTCGGTTTTGCCGAATTGCTCGCCGAGATTTTCCTGCGATTCGCGATAGGACTGAACCTGAAGGGTCGTTCCACGAAGGCTCTCGCGCAAGTCATTAACCAGCGAGGCAGGATCGGTCGTCGTCCGCAGCAGAATACGGCGCCGGATGCGGCCCGAGCCGCGCGTGATTCCGGCATCGTCGAACGCCTTTTTCTCGATAAAAACTCGTGGGCCGAGCCGAAAGCCCGAATTGCCGCCCGGTTCACGATCGAACGTCGCGTTGATTCGAAATTCGCCTTCGGCCAGCCGAATCTTGTCGCCGATCTTAAGGTCCAGGTCCTCGATCAATATCCTTGAAGCCACGGCTCCGCCGCCCTCGATTAGCCGATAATCGAATTTCTGACCGCCGTCGAGCAAGAAATTACCGACAAGCGGAAATGCACGATCGACGCCTTTTAATTCAACCAGACGTACGCGTTGATTCTCAGCGTCAATCGGCCGCGCCATTGACGCGGTGGTGATAGCTTCCGAGCGGCCATCAACTATTGAAAATTTTGCAATTGAATCCTCGATCTTTGCGATCTCAGATGGCTCGAATTCGTTCGTAGAGCTGATTTCGATGTCGGCTGTGAGCAATTCCCGCGCGTCAAAGGCAACGGCAAAGCCAATGTTCTGAACTAACGACCGAAGAGCGACAACAGAGCCGACGCCGATCGCAATTGAAAGAAAGAAAAAAAGTAGCCGCCGCCAGGACGATCGCACTTCACGAAAGGTGAGCCGCAGAATAAAGTTCATTTCAACAGTTCGTCATTGACAATACGTCCATCGTGAAGCTCAATTCGCCTTTCGGCCGTCTGAGCGATTGTCGGATCGTGTGTGACTAGGATAAGCGTAACTCCATTTCGGAGGTGAATATCGCGCATCAGTTCGAGGACGTGGGTTCCATTGCGTGAATCAAGATTGCCTGTCGGTTCATCGGCGAGCAGGATCCTAGGCTGATTTGCAAGAGCCCGAGCGATTGCAACCCGTTGCTGTTCCCCGCCGGATAATTCGCCGGGAAAATGATGGGCCCGGCCGATTAGATCTACATCTTCGAGAAGCTGGATTGCGCGCTCGCGGGCCAGGGCTTTTCCTGCAATCTCCAGCGGAATCAAAATATTTTCCAGTGCCGTAAGGCTCGGAATAAGGTGAAACGATTGAAAAATGAACCCGATCTTTTCGCTCCGCAGACGCGAAAGGCCCGCATCGTTCATCGAGGTGATTTCCTCACCGTCAATCTGAATAGAGCCCGAAGTTGTTGCGTCGAGTCCGGCAATCAATCCAAGGAGCGTCGATTTCCCGCTGCCGGATGCGCCGGTGAGCGCAACGAATTGTCCAGCCGGAATAGTGACGGAGATGTTGTCCACAATTGTCAGATAGTCGGTGCCGGAGCGAACCCGCTTGCTTAGGCCATTGATTTCGATCATAGAGGGAAAGATACCGGTACCGTGGAAAAGATTCGCATATGCCTAAAACTTCGCAGAAATTGCCACGGCACCGGATTCTGAATCTAGAACGCGAAACAAAATGGTGATACGATTTTAAATTCGGAAGTTACGCGTTTCGATTATGAATACGGGTTTACTGGCTGTAAAGTTTTGCCTGGTTTTTCTCGTGGGAGCCTGGTGTATGCTGCTTACCACTTGTAGAGCCGGAGGCGTTTCGCAGTCCGTGAAGCTCCAAAAGCCGCTCGTTACCCCGAATGAGACGCGATCGCGGCCAAAAATTATTGCACTTGGCGACAGTCTCACGGCAGGATTCGGGCTCGCCGAGAACGAAAGTTATCCGTACTTGCTGCAAAAAAGACTTGACGATGAAGGATACGATTATGAGGTAGTCGATGCCGGCGTTTCGGGCGATACGAGCCTGGGCGGTTTGGAGCGTGTCGATTGGGTTCTTGGGCAGGATGATGTCAGAATTCTGATTATAGAACTCGGTGCAAACGATCTGCTCCGCGGAGTGCCGGTCAGAGAGATGAAAGCCAATCTCGTAAAGATAATTGAAAAAGCGAAGAAGCGAAACTTAAAGGTACTGCTCTGTGGGATGCTGGCTTCACCATCGGCAGGTCGCGAGTACCAAAGGGATTTCAATAATGCTTTTCCCGACCTTGCAGATCAGTACGATGTCGCGTTTTTACCGTTTTTGCTGGACGGCATTGCGCTCAAGAAGGAATTGAATCAGGCGGACGGAATACACCCTAATGCAGAAGGCACCCGAATAATGACCGACAATATTTACCGAGCTCTTAAGCCACTGTTAGCCGAACTGCAAGCCAAACCTGCTGACAGAAAAAGATAAATTGCAAATAGCTGTTACGAACGAATGAACATAACCTATCTCGAATGTGGAAATTGCCGCAAAGAGCATCCGGCGGGTGAGGTTCAGGGGCTTTGCCGAAGTTGCGGGCGGCCTCTTTTGGCTAGATACGATTTGAAAGCAGCAGCCCGCACTCTTAAAAAAGAAACGCTTGCAGGCCGCGAAAATTCCCTCTGGCGTTATCGTGAGGTATTGCCCGTTCACGATGACGAAAACATTGTCTCTCTTGGAGAGGGAATGACGCCGCTAATAGAGGCGCACAACTTGGCAGCGGGCTTTGCTCCAAAGATCGATCTTTTTATCAAAGACGAAGGACAAAATCCGACACAAAGTTTCAAAGCCCGCGGGATGACAACGGCAATCTCTATGGCCAAGGAACTTGGTATTCGAAAGGTTGCGGTACCATCGGCAGGGAATGCGGCCGGTGCTCTCGCCGCGTATGCCGCTCGGGCAGGAATGAGCGCATTTATCTTTATGCCGGCCGATACTCCTCGCGCCAATATCGTCGAATGCTGGCAGACAGGAGCATACGTTACGCTTGTCGATGGGCTGATAACCGATTGCGGCAAGATCGTCGCTGAACGCAAAGATGCGGAAGGCTGGTACGACGTCTCCACGTTAAAAGAGCCGTATCGAGTTGAGGGGAAAAAGACAATGGGATACGAATTAGCTGAACAGTTTGGCTGGCGGCTGCCCGACGTAATCTTGTATCCGACCGGCGGCGGCACAGGGTTGATAGGAATGTGGAAAGCCTTTGATGAAATGGAAGAAATGGGTTGGATCGGCTCCAAGCGGCCGCGGATGATTTCGGTTCAGTCAGCAACTTGCGCCCCAATCGTGCGGGCTTTTGAGCAAGGAAAACGGGTTGCCGATGAATTTGAAAATGCCGCCACGATAGCCTCCGGCTTGCGAGTTCCGAAAGCGATCGGTGATTTTCTCGTACTGGATGCGATACGGGCTTCCGGCGGGCGGGCGATTGCCGTATCGGACGGCGAAATGATTGCCGCCGTTCGAGAGATCGGGGCCGCTGAGGGTATTTTTGTCGCTCCGGAAGGTGCAGCTTGCCTGCCGGCACTAAAAAAGCTTGCGGCAGAGGGCGAAATAAATCCGGGCGATCGCGTGGTATTATTTAACACCGGTTCCGGTGTAAAGTATTTGGAATGTTTCGCTAGCGAATAACTTTAGTAAGTAACGAGTAATTTTGTTACAATTGCAAGGTTGGTTTGCCTCCGTCAGGAGATAGAATTTATGTTCAGCGATAATTTTAGACGTGGCGAAGGAAAGGGTAACAGTATCTCCGGATCGAAAGCTATTTCAAAACTGGCCGACCTTAGCTGGCGGGCTTTTCAGGCGGTGAATCGTGCGCTACCAGAGGGCCAGTCAATTCAGCCGAAATGGGCGCCGCAGCCATTGCTCAAATCCTATGAGCGCACGTCGCCGCCGCTGGGTTTCCCGCGCGAAACCGATAGCCTTTGTCCCAAATGCGTCAAGGCGGTAAGGAATGGCGTAATCGCCGGCGATATTCCGCTCGATATCCTGATGCATTCTCATCCGGGCGAAATAAAAGCCCAGATCGTCGAAGAAGACGGAAAGGTTTTAATACGGAAGAAATGCCCGACTCACGGCGATTTTGAGGATACACTCGCAACCGACGCAGATTTTCTACGGCGGATCGAATCGCTCTTTTTCGGCCGTGATTTCAGAGCTGCAGAGGATGACCACGTCCACCACCACGGGGCTTCAGATATCAAATTTGGTCGCGGCGCCGTCTTGACGGTTGATCTTACGAACCGGTGCAATATGATGTGCAATCCATGCTTTATGGATGCAAATCAGGTTGGCTATGTTCACGAGCCGACCTTTGAAGATATAAAAGCAATCCTTGACCGCGCGGTCTCGTTTAAGCCGCGGCGTCAGATAATTATCCTGTTTTCCGGTGGGGAACCGACGCTCTCGCCTTATTTTCTCGACGCTGTTCGGTATGCCAAGAAAATTGGATTTTACCGTATTCTTGCAGCGACCAACGGCATTCGCTATGCCGAAGACCCAGAATTTTGTAAAGCCGCTAAAGAAGCGGGCCAGCACGGCGTTTATCTACAATTTGACGGCGTCTCTGAAGAAAAGAATAAACATCGCGGAGTCGGCAATCTTTTCGATGTCAAGCTGCGGGCAATCGAAAATCTTGCCGCTGTCGGTATCAAGGTTACGCTGGTTACGACCATTGTAAATACGATAAACAACGATGCGATTGGCGACATAGTAAAATTTGCCGCTGCGAATATCGACAAGATTCAAACAATTGCGTTTCAGCCGGTCAGCTTTACCGGGCGAGATGAAGACATCTCCGATGCGGACCGAATGCGCCAGCGTTACACGCTTGCTGGAATGACCCATGACCTAAAAAATCAACTCGGCGGTGTTCTCGAACCTATGCGCGACTGGTTCCCGCTTTCGAGCTACTCGGCTTTTACCTCCGTGATGGATATGCTGCAAGGGGCGGACGCTCCTTGGGGCTGGTCGTCCTGCAACTGTCATCCGAACTGCGGAATCTTCACGCTGCTCGTTGTCAATAAAAAGACAGGCGAGACGAAATCGTTGTTCGAGTTTTTCGATTACGAGCAGTTTATGAAAGATGTCGCTGTGATTACCGACACGGCGCGCGGCAGAAAACTCACGCTGGCGCAACTTGCGATGGCGATAATGCGAAATTATGATGCTGAGAAGGCCCCGCTTGGATTTCCTATCTCGCAGATCATAAATTTATTCAAACCGTCGTCGACCGAATCTAATAGCGATCGAAACGATCGGATGAAACAAATCCAAGCGGACGCGGATGTCTGGCGCGTTCTATGCGTCGAGGGAATGTGGTTTCAGGATCTATTTACCTACGATTTCCGGAGAACGGAAATGTGCGTAATCCCGTACGGAACCCAAGAAGGCGAAATAAGTTTCTGCGCGTACAACACAGGTGTCGGCTGGCGGCAAATAATCGAGGAAATGCACAAGACTGCTTCGATCGCCGATTGGTATAAAGAGCATGGGCGCCACGCAGTTTATGCAAAAGGCAAAAAAGTACCCGGAATAAAAAAGGCACGCGCGCTGTCGCTTCCGGTTATCACAAAGGTTTTGAGCGAAAATGATTTTACTCCGCCCGCCTCACCATATTTGATCGACGCCGATGAAAGTGAGGCAGCGAAGCTGTAACTCGGAAATTGTATGCCGACGGCAGGACTGAGTTTCGGCTTTTCTCGGCAACTTCACAGGGCATTCCAAATTATTGAATCGAACTCGCAATCCATTTCAAGCCATCTGCGACAGCGATGGTTTTTCCTACGTGAATCCGGAGTACGCGCCGACCTCTATCATAAAGCACAGCCAGGTCGCCCGCGGCTTGTGCGCTTTTGACTACGGCGAACGTGTATTTTTGACCAGGAACCGGCAGATCGTGTTCGTCGTCCGCCGTAATTTGCAAAAATACGCCGGTATTCGGCCCGCCTTTGTACGCTTGCCCGGTCGAATGTAAAAAGCGCGGGCCAAAACCAAGACAGGTTGCGACTCCCGCCGTCTCAAGAACAAGCCTTCGGATTTGCGAGCAAAGCGCGATATTCTCGTTGGACATATCCAGAAACGCAAGAATGGCAAAATAATCATTCGGCTTTATTCGCTTTAGATGAGCTTTGATTAAGCTTGACAAGGTGCGGGTTTCTGCTGCTGATTCTATTTGATGGCGGTTTTTTTCATCGGCGAATAAAGAGACGCCTCCTTCGCTGAAAAACGGCGATTCAGCTGGCAACAGGCCAGTTTGCTCATAAAGTTCGGTAATCTTGCGAGTCGCGGTTTTTGCAGATTCAACATCGGGCTGGTTGAAGGGATTGATTCCCATAATGGAACCAGCAACAGCGGTAGCAAATTCCCAGCGGAAGAATTCCTGCGAAATGTGATACTCCGTCTCAACTTCAATTCGGACGACCGGCCGCCCCGCTGACTCCATATCCGAAAGCAGGTCATAAATTTCTGGATCGATTTCTTCACTGCGAAGACCGATGAAGACGAAAATCCGATCCTCTTTGTATCTGTCGCTGGAAATCGGCGGCTCGCCGTCAATCGGAATAATTGCGATGCCCTTTTTTCCGGTGGATTCTGCAATCAGTTGTTCGAGCCACGCACCGAGAGCCCTCATTTTTTCCGATGCAAATATTGTCAATTTGTCAATTTGCTGCTTTTGGCATTCCCCGAGCAGGATTCCAAGCAGCGCGCCTGGATTCTCGGCTGGATTTGCTCTGCGGCAAACATCGATCATCTGTGTTGCCCTGGCGAGTAGCAAATTGACGTCCAAGCCGATCGATGCGGCCGCTGCGAGCCCGAACGCTGACAAAGCAGAAAATCGGCCGCCGATATCCGGCTTTCCGAAAAATATCCGGCGAAACCCTAGTTCCTCGGCTTTCTTTTCCAGTGAAGTTCCAGGGTCAGTAATGGCGGCAAAATGTTTTCCCGCTGCCGTTTGGCCGATAGAATCAGAAACACGTTTATAAAAGTATTGTAGAAAGCAGTTGGGCTCCAGAGTTGTCCCCGATTTACTCGAGACGATAAACAAGGTCTTTGCAGGGTTAATATTATTTTCGGTCCGTATTATTTGCTCCGGAACCGTCGAATCCAGAACTATGAAATGTTCAATTCCGAATGTCTTTGCAAGCACCTCGGGGCAAAGCGATGAGCCGCCCATTCCGAGAAGCAGGATGTTCTCAAAACCAACCGATTGGATCTCTTCGTAAAAATCGCGGTATTCATTTAATCTAGATTTTTCGTCTTCTGCTATAGTAAGCCAACCGAGCCAATTTGCTTCATCGGAGCCGGTCCAGACCGATGAATCGCGATTCCAAATTCTAGAAATCAAATCGTCCTGTTTCCACCGTTCGGTCGTGGCTTTGATCGCGTCGTCGAGCGTTGGCGGAAGAGAGTATGAGATTTGGTTGAGCGACATAAGGTTTACCCTCCAAGATGCAGTTGCGGTCGATTTGGCTGTCAATCAATTTTCCCGAAGCCAATCTGTCAGCATTTGCATTTGTTTATGAAATGCGTGAACCGGACTACCGGATTTGGCCATCGGTAGTTTGAAGAACGCGGAAAGCTGCTCTTGAATGCCGTATTCACCGCGGCGTTTGGCGTATTCAAGGCAGCGGGCAATTTCTATTGCAAGAGGAGCAGCCAGGATAGAATCCTTGCAAAGAAAGTTAATCTTCACCTGCATCCGGCCGCCAAGAAATCCATCGATGTCGATGCTGTCCCAGGCTTCTTTGTCGTCTCCGCGCGGCCGGTAATAGCGAATATCGACGATGTGATCCTCAACATCGTAACCGAGGATTTGATCGAGGACCGAGGTTTTGGTTCTCACTTTTGAGGCAAGCGAGCCTTCGTTTGCAAGCGCCTGGCCGTCGCGATTACCGAGCAGGTTCGTTGAATACCATCCGGCAACCTTGAGAGCCCGATCCTTGAAGGCCGGCGCGAGAACTGTTTTGAGGAATGTCTGACCTGTCTTGCCGTCCTTTCCCGCAATCGGTACCGCGCATTTTTCTGCCAGTTCCACGATTGCGGGAACGTCCGCAGCGAGCGACGGCGTGAAGTTTCCGTACGGTATGCCTTCTGAGATTGCGGCGTAGGCATACAGCATTGCCGGCGAAATTTCTGGCGCGTCGGCGTCGAGAGCCAACTCGAAGGCGGATAACGAATTGTGGATTTCCGGGATTGGCTCGATGAGTTTTTCCGTCGAGGCAAGGTTGATGACAACCACGGATTCGCATTGCTTGCCCAATTGGCGAATGTCCGAGCGGAGCCGCTCGATGATCGCACGAAGACTTTCAGCGGCAATCTTGTTTTTGCCATCAATCGCTTCGACGAACCTTAAGTTTCCAACCGCTGGCCAGGGAGTGATTTGACGAAGATGCTCGGCGACGGCCGAAAAATGTGCTCGACTGAGAACTTTGTGTAAGGCAGCCGCTTGTGCCAGATTGTTTGCAACCACATCCCAGCCAAATATTTGAATTTCCTCGTACGGGATAAGTGCTGGCTCGCCAGCGAGCGGCAACCCGGTGGTGTCCGTCAATCCGCGTCTGAGCAATTCGACGCCCGCAACCATTGTCGTTCCGACTGCACCACCGATACCAATCACCGCGATACCAAGTTTTCGCTTTTCCATAAAGAAACGCTAAGTTTACAACTTTAAAAACCAGCTCTCAAACGCGGCAAACATAGTCGACTGCCGAAAGACGTCTTCAAAGAGACGAATCGTTTCACTCTTTATCAATTTCGTTCTGCTTCCAAAGCGCCGCAAGTTCCCGTTTTAGCAGTTTTCCGGTAGGACCTTTTGGAATATCGGGGACAAATCGAACGGTTTTCGGGCATTTATAATCCGCCACATGTGCACGGCAATATTCGATTAGCTCCGATTCTGCAACCGAGTCAGGTTCGCGTAAGACAACAAACGCGGCGACCTCTTCACCGTAGAGATTGTCCGGAACTCCAATAACCGCCGCGGATTCGATTGCCGGGTGACGATAAAGCAGCTCCTCGATTTCGCGCGGATAGATGTTTTCGCCGCCGCGGATTATCATATCGGATTTGCGATCGACGATGTAGAGAAAACCATCCGAATCGCGATATCCAATGTCGCCCGTATGAAACCATCCGCCGCGAAATGCCTTTGCTGTAGCTTCAGCATTTTTGAAATATCCTTTGAAAATGTTAGGTCCGCGGAGGACAATTTCTCCTCGGACGCCGTTTGGAAGCTCACCGTCATTGTCATCAACGATCCTGATTTCATTGCCGATTGGCAGTCCACACGATCCTGGCCGTCGGCGATGATCCGGCGGATTGAAGGTCGCTCGGCAGGTTGACTCACTAAGGCCGTAGCCCTCGATTACAAGGATGCCAAAAGTCTCTTCAAAGCGACGGAGAATCTCCTTTGGAACCGGGGCCGAGCCGCACATTGCAAAGCGAACCGAATCGGTCCGCGGCTGACTGAATTCTCCGCTTTCCGAGCGCGATATTAGCATCTGGAGCATTGTTGCGACCGATCCGAAGGAAGTTATTCCGAAGTCGGAAATGTCTTTCCAGAATCGCGAGGCCGAAAATCTCGGAGCCACAACCGTCGATCCTCCGCAGTAGAGAGCCGTCATCGTCGTAACCGTGACAGCGTTCATATGGAACAATGGCATCACGGTCAGAAGCCTGTCGGCCGGACCAAACCCGAGCCAATCGGTAATCTGCCTTGCGTTCGCAATTAGATTACCGTGCGTCAGGAGGCAACCCTTCGGCGTTCCTGTCGTGCCGGACGTGTAAATGATAATCGCCTCATCGGCGGAATCTATTTCGACTCTCGGAGCTGTAGAGCATGGGGCAGGGAAATTCTCAGCATCCAGAACGAGAATTTCCGGTATGGATCGACCGGCGAGCTTTTCTTTGAAGTCTAAAGTGCAGACGAGAAGGCGAGATTCGGAATTATTCACCGCCCACTCAATCTCCCGAGATTTCAAACGCGAATTTATCGGCCCGGCAACTGCGCCGATTCGCCAGCATGCGAAATAAGCTATTACGTATTCGGGTGAATTCGGCAGCAAAAGGCTAACGACGTCTCCTTTTTTTATCCCGATCGAATGAAAATAACCGGCAAGCGCTTCTATTGCGGCGCCGAACTGTTTATAAGTCCATTGTCGGCCATCGGCAGCGGAGAAGAGGAACGCCTTTTCACGGAACTTGCTAACGCGGGCGTCCAAAAGTTGAGGTATCGAATCTGGCATTTCAATGCTCGCTTCGGCTATTTGGGGTGTCGCTGGTCTTTTTCGGGATTGCGTTTTGCGTCCCGATTGAATATATTTGCGCACTAAGGTTACTTGTCCAAAATCAAAATGACTCACTTCAAAAGCTTTATCGACGGTAACTGGGTGTCTTCCCGACCTGCAAAGACAATTGCAAATACGAACCCTGCGAATTTTAGCGATGTGATTGGTTTTGCGCACCTTGCCACGCGGGAAGATGCTCGCAGCGCCGTTGAATCGGCTTTCGACGCGTTTCGAAATTGGAAAAAAACACCGCCTCCGGTCCGCGGCAAAATTATTGCGAAGGCCGCCCGACTCATGGAAGACCGCAGGGAAGAACTCGCCGCAGCGATCACGCGCGAAGAAGGCAAAACCCTTGCCGAATCCCGCGGAGAAGTGACGCGGGCTATCAACGTTGTCGAATTTTGTGCAGGCGAGTCCAGGCGGCTAACCGGAGAGACTATTCCATCGGAGCTGCCCGCGAACTTTGCATATACAATCCGTGAACCGCACGGCGTGGTTGCCGTGATAACACCCTGGAACTTTCCAGTCGCTATTCCCGCTTGGAAAATCGCTCCGGCTTTGGTCGCGGGCAATACGGTCGTCTTCAAGCCTGCGACGCTGACGCCGATGACCGCAGTTTTATTGACCGAGATTTTCTATGATGCGGGATTGCCAGCAGGTGTGTTGAATCTAGTGCTTGGAAGCGGCTCGGACGTCGGAGCTGAACTACTGTCGCACCCGGCGGTTCGCGCAGTTTCATTTACGGGTTCAACAGATACCGGAAGCGGTATTTACGAGCAGGTCGCGAGACGCGGAGTTAAAGTGCAGGCGGAAATGGGTGGCAAAAATCCCGTTGTCGTTATGCCGGATTGTGATCTCAATCTTGCCGTCGAATGCACTGCACAAGGTGCGTTTGGTTCGACCGGCCAACGCTGCACGGCTACCTCACGCGCGATCGTTCTCGATTCGATTGCTGACGAATTTGTTCAAAGGATCGCCGAACGGGCCCGCAAGTTCAGGCTCGGCGATGGAATGAAGCCGGAAACTGACATCGGGCCGTCAGTAGACGAAGCGCAGTTGAACACCGCGCTCGGATACATCAATACCGGCCGCGAAGATGGAGCGAGCCTAATTTGCGGTGGCCGCCGAGCAACGGGCAATGGACTAGAAAACGGGTATTTCATAGAGCCAACCGTCTTCGATAGGGTTACGCCCGAGATGAGAATCGCCCGGGAAGAGATTTTTGGTCCGGTGCTTGCGGTTTTACGTGTGCAGGATTTTGATGAAGCGATTGCCGTCGCGAACGATAGTGATTACGGCCTTTCCTCGTCTATCTTTTCCTCGGACGCGAACACGATTTTTCGCTTCATAGATGAAATCGAAACCGGAATGGCGCACATAAATTCGCCGACAACGGGCGGCGAGGCACATATTCCGTTTGGTGGAGTAAAAACGAGTGGTCTCGGCCCGAGAGAACAGGGCTCGACCTCGCTGGATTTCTACACCGAACTTAAAGTCGTTTACATAGACTACACCGGCCGCAAGCGCGAGGGGAATTTGTACTAAGATGAGCACGCCAGAAGAAAAAAAGGTTGTTGCCTCGGATGCAGTAAAAAAGCACAAGGCTTTTCTCTTTCCTGCGGTGGCTAATTATTATGAAGAGCCGATTGCATTATTACGTGGAGAGGGCGAATACGTTTGGGACGATCGAGGTAATCGATATTTGGATTGTTTCGGCGGCGTCTTGACGGTCAGCCTCGGCCACGCAAATCCACGCATAAACGCAGTATGGAAACAGCAGGTTGACACTATCGCTCATACCTCGACGCTTTATGCGAACCAGCCGCAAAGCGATCTAGCGGCGAAGCTTGCGGAAATTTCCCCCGGGAGATTGGAGAAATCTTTTTTTACCAACAGCGGTACCGAGGCGGACGATACCGCGATTCTTGCTGCCAAACTAGCGACGGGGAATAATGAAATAATCGTGCTTCGGCATTCATACGCCGGACGCTCAGCGACGGCGCTATCCACGGTCGGGCACAGAACTTGGCGACCGATTGCATCGCAGGTGCCAGGCATCGTGCACGCCGCAGCCCCATATTGTTATCGTTGCCCTTTCAAACTTGAATATCCTTCCTGTGGCGTCGCATGTGCAGATGACATCGAGGACATCATCAATACAACCACGACCGGAAAGATCGCGGCATTTATGGCGGAAACAATCCTCGGCGTCGGTGGTTTCATCGTTCCTCCGAAAGAGTATTTCCCACGGGTAGCCGAAATTGCCCGGCAGTATGGAGGCCTATTTATTGCAGACGAGGTCCAGGCTGCCTGGGGCCGGACCGGCGAGAGATGGTTCGGCATCGAGCATTGGGGCGTCGAGCCGGACATTCTGACCTCGGCAAAGGGTATGGGCAATGGAGCGCCGATCGGGTGGACGATTGCAACTCCTGAGGTCGCTGCCGCATTTCCTGGTCTTACATTTTCGACTTTTGGCGGCAATCCGGTTTCGTGCGCTGTCGGGCTTGCGGTTATCGAAGTAATCGAGGAAGACGATCTGCTGAAGAACGCCCGCATAGTAGGCGATTATTTTCATAGTGAATTGCTGAGACTTAAGGAGAAGTACGCTTGTATCGGCGACGTTCGCGGCAAAGGGTTGATGCAAGCAATCGAGCTCGTCAAAGACCGTAAGACGAAAGAGCCGAATCCGGAGGCGGTCTTGCGTGTATTTGAAGAGACAAAACGACGAGGCGTTCTGATCGGTAAAGGCGGGCTGTACGGTAACGTTATCCGCACCGGTCTGATGCTCAATTCGACAACGAACACAGTTGACCAATGCGTCGCCGCCTTGGATGCCGGTTTGGCCTTGTGTTAGCAATCTTGAGATGCAAAATCGTGTTGGCCAGCCTATACAAGTTCCAGCGTAGAGATTCGTTGACGCGTACCGACGGATTAACAGAGAACTCGCGGCTTAGCGCTGCGGAGTTCGTGAAAGTCGCAGCTCAAGCTTCGGCGCGAGCATTCCAAGCGTGTCGAACCGCGAATCAACGAGATGGATTTTCGAGCATGTCAGCTTTTGGCAATTCTGATAGACGAGACTCCCACCGCAAGTTTATTCGGCAGTGACGGCGAGCAAATACCTTGCCGTTATCGATGGATCGCTAAAAGAGGACTCAACAGGTGGCGAAGTAGGTGTCGATAGCTTGCTCCCAACAAATCCGTGAAATCGATTAAATCGGGGCGAGCATTTGAGCGCCAAACGGGACTCTTTTTCACCCGACGGCTAGCCTAGAAAATAAAATTTCGACAGATGTCTATGAAAACACTAATTAAGAATGGACGCGTTGTGACGGCAGTTGATGACTACGTTGCAGATATTTTAGTCGATGGCGAGGTCGTGGCTGTTATTGGAAAATCGCTCGACATCGAAGCCGATCAAACGATTGATGCGAGCGGAAAACTCGTCATCCCGGGGGGCATTGATCCACACACGCACATGGAATTGCCGTTTGGCGGAACGCAATCGTCGGACGATTTTTTCACCGGGACACGCGCGGCGGCCTTTGGCGGGACAACGACGATCATCGATTTTGCAGTTCAATACAAAGGCGAATCGATGATAAAGGCGATAGACAATTGGCATCAGAAAGCCGCTGGTAAATGCGCCGTCGATTACGGTTTTCATCTAATTACGACCGAATTCGAGGACAAAAACATCGAAGAAATGTACACGGTTATGGACGAAGGCATCACTTCGTTCAAACTGTTCATGGCTTATCCGGGCGTTTTTTTAGTCGATGATGCGACGATTTTTCGAGCGATGTCTGCGGCTGGCCGCCGAGGCGGGCTGATTTGTATGCATGCGGAAAACGGCATTGTCATTAACGAAATAATAAAACGCTTTCTATCCGAAGGTCGTAGGGCGCCGAAATATCACGCGCTTTCACGCCCGACGATTGCCGAAGCCGAAGGCGTCCATCGTGCCATCGCGATTGCCGAAATGGCCGAATCTCCGGTGTATATTGTGCATCTTTCCTCGGCCGAGGCATTGAATCAGGTTCGCGAGGCCCGCGATCGCGGTATTCCCGCATTTGCAGAAACCTGCCCGCAGTATCTTTTTCGTTCGATCGATGATTACGGCGAAGGATGGGAAGGTGCGAAATTTGTTTTTACGCCTCCTTTGCGGGAAAAACATAATTGTGCGGAACTCTGGAAAGGCCTCAAAATGGATGACCTCCAAGTCATTTCGACAGACCATTGCCCTTTTTGTATGAAAGAGCAAAAAGAGCTCGGGAGAGACGATTTTTCGAAAATTCCGAATGGAGCGCCGGGCGTCGAAAATCGTATGTCTTTGATCTTTAACGGCGGCGTCGTCGAAAACCGGATTTCTCTTAACCGATTTGTTGAATTAACTTCCACTGCGGCCGCGAAAATGTTTGGGATGTTTCCCAAAAAAGGGACTATCGCGGTCGGCTCCGATGCTGATATCGTAATCTTCGATCCCATGAAAGAGCATACTTTCGGCGTTGAATTCGAACATATGAACGTGGACTATTCAACCTACGAAGGCTGGAAGGTCACGGGCAAGGTTGAAACAGTGCTCTCACGTGGGCAGATGATCATCGAAAATGGCGAATATTTGGGAAAACCCGGCGATGGCAAATTCATCCGCCGTGGAGATTGCGTAAAAATTTAGTTTTTGCATCCCGTACTGCAAAAGATAGCCTCGTTTTGGCGGCAGCCACAGTTATCTAGTCATCGCGTTTTGCCGCTTTAGCCTTTTCTTCATCAGGCGGCCGCGAGAAACCCGAAATATTCCAACGAGATTCGATGTTTTTGAAAAGCCGCAGGCTATTAAAAACCGTCGGCGTACCGCCGCCCGCGATCTTCGAGCCTTCCTGGCCCGCGATCTTCGAGCCTTCCTGGCCCGCGATCTTTGAGCCTTCCTGGCCCGCGATCTTCGAGCCTTCCTGGCCCGCGATCTTTGAACCTTCCTGGGTTACACTTGCCAATTGAATCTCATCGTCAAATTGAATTCCTGCAA
>PSMA01000004.1:0-66232 GCA_040289905.1 Blastocatellia bacterium | reverse complement strand
CCTTCCTGGGTTACACTTGCCAATTGAATCTCATCGTCAAATTGAATTCCTGCAAAATATCGGAATTTTCCATTTGGCCCAGAAACGACCGACGGCGGAACGAATTTCCTTCTTGCCGTTTCGGATAAATATTTTCGAAGAAACGCGTTCCAGTTCGATTTTCGCTGCAGTGAATCTTTTACAATCCATAAACTTTCGTAGTTTTTTTGGGAAGCGTCGTATGCTTCGAGCGACCACGGGAAAAATACCGAGACGCCATTCGAATACTGATAGTTGCCACCGCTAAATCCCGAGAGCAATACAACGCGTTTTAGTTGGCCGATTACGTTCTTACATTTTTCGCTAACTTGGGCAATGCGGACTGCATCGGCGCCTCTTAAATCTACTGCATAAAACGAGCATTCTCGATCCAAAAGCTCGCAGAAATCGCCTAGGTCCACGTTTTGGTCATACATATATGATTGGCATTGCCAATGAGCCTGAAGTAAGCCTCGAGCGATAGATTTGTACAATTTCGACTCTGGTTCAGAAAGGCAATCGAGCAAAGTCGCCGATAGCTCATCGAGAGCAATCGCCAAATCGCGTAGCCGCGTCAGGTCCCAGGCAGCCAAATCGACCGAAACGCCGCCGACAGTATAGGCATCCTGACTTTTTATAAAATCCCTGACGAATCTTTGGGCGACGATTTCTGGAATAGAGGAGCCAGCCTCCTGTCCGGTCAATTCCCCAAGAATTTTTGTATACGTCCAGCCGGCGCTCGGAACGCTGCCCTCGGAGGCGATCATCACCCTTGCCACCTCGCGAAATTGGAAGCCGACCTCGAGCATGCCCATTACGCAACTATCGAAGCCGAGTAGATCCAATTTCTGGCCGATCAATTCCGTACGGTTTTCGAACATCGACGCTTCTCGCGTACCGGCGGGACGCGGTGATTTGGCAAGTTCGTCGGCGGTTGCTGTCAACCGTTCAATGACCGATTTAAGGTCGCTCATCCTCAAAGCTTTACCTGACGACTCGTCTCGGAAAAGTCCAATATCTTGAAAACCAAGGGAATGGCCCGAGAAGATAAGCGCGTATCGCTTCGAACGCCGGCCAAACATTAGCCTGCCCTCATTTTCGACTGGAACCTTATTCAGACACCAATCGACAAAATTAAGTATAGACTTCGGGTCAGCGGCATTTTCATTTACTTTCGCTGGGACAGGGAAAGGCTTGTCTATGACTTTGTATGATCGCACGTAGCGCGGTCGATCCGGGTCGGAGAAATCACAATAAAGCGTCGGGATATCAGCGGAGCTTCCGTCATAATAGACGAACAGATTCGGGCTATTTTTTGAGTTGCCCGCGGCAGATTTGATTTGCTCCATAGCATACGCCATATCTACCGCAAGATTATTATCGCCAGCCATATAGACCAATACAGTCCAATCTTTCATTCGCATTATTTTTCTCCTCGCTTCGCAGCTGTTAACACGGCGCCGGAACCGACTCTATTCCCGCAGATCAGCTAGGTTATAAAGAATCGACGATACAACAAACGCTTATTTGCACGAATATCCTTTGGCAAAATTAAGTTTATTTGTCCTCGTGATTATATCTTTTTGTTAGTCGCCTAAAATACGGCGGGACGTTTCCTTTGCTTTTAACGCTGGAGACGTTGACGAGGCCCAAGCTTTGGTATCAGGGCGTTGTCATTCGATGAGCAATGAATTAAAATAGCGAGTTGCGGCACTTTATCGATCGTGTCGTAAAAGGAGCTTTGAAACGTGAAAGAGGAACTTGCGAAACTGATAGAGTTGCAAAAAACCGATAATGATTTACGAAGATTAAAAAAAATAATAGAGACTGCGAGCGAAAGGCGTGCCGGAATCGAACAAGAGTTTGAACAGCACGCCTTTTCTATTCGTGAAATTCAACAAAAACGCGAAAAGCTTCAGGCTGAGCGGATTGAAAACGAAAGACACCTCGCGGAAAACAAGATTTATCTGGCTCGGGCCGAGCGAAATTTGAAGCACGCTCAGAATCAGAAAGAATACGAGTCGGCAATGCGTGAACTCGACGCGTTGCAAAAACAAATTAGTCAACTTGAATCGAAGATTGTCGAAATTCTGTCCGCAGTCGAGGAAGTCGATAAAGAACTCGCTGACCGCGCTGATGAGATCAATTCGCTCGATGCAAAACGGGCAGAAGCTCTTGCCGCATTTGAAAAGGAGTACTCGGATGCAAAATCCACATTTGCGGTACTTACCGCAATGCGCCAAGCAGCTCTAGCGACGCTTCCGCCTGATTGGGCTTCAACCTACGATCGGCTCGCGGAGCGAAGCCGCAATGGTATAGCCGTCGCCGCCGTAGTCAACGGCTCGTGCTCGGCCTGCAACATTTCGCTGCGGCCGCAAATGCTCGTCAACGTTCGGCGTTCGGATGAGGTCATCGTTTGCGAAAATTGCTCGCGAATACTTTATATTGAAACGGAGCCAAAAGAAGCCGAAGCCAGCGCATCGTAGAAACACAAAACTGGTGCGTGGATTCGATTGGCGAACAAAGAAATAGACCACGGACTAGGCACACTGGTTGTCGTCCCTCATGCGTTTTCCGTCTGTAACCTCGTTTTGAAAAACGCTGTAGAAATGAAAACCTTACTTTTTCACCTAGTTTTTCTTACTGCGGCTGGAATGCCCGTGTTCACACAGGGAAAATCGGCAGACCAACTCCGCGAAAAGGCGAAAATGGATGGATTCAACCAGACGATTGCGGTTGATTACGAGGCCGAATCCAATACGACGCGGATCCGGGGTGTCGGTGAAAATTTTTCGCAATCCGAGGCGCGGCAAGCAGGCGTCCGAGCGATTAATTTTGCGGCGGGTGTCATCGCTCCCGGAAACGGCCTGAGCAAAAGTGCAAGCGAATTTCTTTTCTCGTTTTGGATTCTCTCGGAAAAGCCGCAATTTGCTGACTCAGATAGCGTAGAATTTGTCGCAGGGAATGAACGCTTTAAAGCGAAAGGTTTTCGCTACGCGGCACGCCCGCGGGACAAAATGGAATACATCAATTTAACTTTGTCGCGTAGCGAGCTAGAGAAAATAGCGACCACAGACGCAGCCATTGCTTGGATCGGTCATAAGTCGTTTACGTTTACGGCTAAGCAGCTTCGGCTATTTCGAGAATTGCTGGAAATTACAGAGATCAATTGACGACGGCAGGCGAGGCCATCGGCGAAGAGTAAATCCGTTTATCCTTTGCTCCATTCGTCCGAAATTCTTGCTTCAATCTTTATTGGCGTTCGGGACAGATAGCGAGAACCGGCATCAAGCATCGATTTTTCGACCATTGCGGCTACCCGCTCTGCTTCTTCAGCGTCACACTCGACGATTATTTCGTCGTGTACTATATTCACTATCCTTGCCGTATTTTCGTCTAGCGAATTATGCAAAAGGCACATCGCTCGTTTGAGTATATCGGCGGAGGTTCCCTGAATCATCATATTAACCCCATAGCGCCGCGCTGCAGCTACGGATTCGCGGTTGTTTTCATCAAAGCGCAATCGCAACAATCGTCCTGCTCGGGTCCTCGCAGAACGTTCTGAGATTACGCGTTGGCCCACCTCCCGCAGGTATGAATCGAGCTGGCGAAAAGTCGCGAAATAGCGACGCATCATATTCTCAGCCTCGGATCGCGAAAGACCAGTCATTGCACCGAACCGAGACGCCCCGACACCATAAACGATGCCAAAATTCAGTCGTTTTGCGAAGGTTCGCTGGCCCGGAGTAACGGTCTCCGGCGCAACGCCGAAGACCTGCGAAGCTGTCATCCGGTGAAAATCCGCGCCCATTTCAAAGGCATTGATAAAATTTTCGTCACCGGAAAATTCCGCCAGAATTCGCAGCTCGATCTGTGAATAATCGGCAATAACCAGCCTCTTGCCGATCGGGGCACGAAAACATCTCCGATATGAATCGTCTGCCGGAATTTGCTGTAAATTTGGATTTGAGCATGAGAATCTTCCGGTCGGAGCCCCGATCTGCCGAAAATCGGCGTGAATCCTACCCGTTGTCGGCTCGATGAATTCAAGCCAATTCTCACCGAATGCGGTATGAGCCTTCCGCGCGGCTCGATATTCAAGGAGCTTCGCAACAGCGGTATATTTTTCTGCAAGCGGCTGCAATTCCCAGACACGAGTTGAATCCGGCATTGGGATCTGAAGATTACGCAGCGCATCGGCGACCTGCTGCGGAGAATCAAGGTTTATTTCTGTTCGGCCAAAAAGGCTTGTTTGCGCGACGCCAGCGGAAAGGATTTCCTGCAATTCATCCGCGATTGCCTTTTCCTCGTGTTCGGCCTTGGCAGCTTGAGCGATCCAGCGGTCGCGATCGAGAAAAACACCGTTGAGTTCAAGCTGAGCGAGCGGCATCAAACAATCGAATTCAATCTCTGCCGTTTCCTCCAAAGCGTCGTTTCTCAATCGCTCGGCTACCTGTTCCCGGAGGGCGGGCATAATCTGCGCATCGCGGGCTGCGTACTCAATCTGCGAAGGTGAAAGTTCGGCGGCGGTCCAATCACTTATCTGCTCAGCTTTATCGAGCTCGACTCCGGTAAAAAACTGAGCAACGTCGGCAAGAGAATGCCTGCGTTCGCTTTCACCAGCGGCGATAAGTTGACTTGCCAGAAACGTATCGAAAATACCGCGGACGTCACATCCGAGGTGGTGCTTTATCCATTTAAGGTCGAACTTTGCATTATGGGCGATCTTGACGATCGATTTGTCCGAAAGCAATGAGCGAAGCGGCTCCAGGTCCAGAGATCTTCGCATATCATTAGATCGCTGCAAATCGAAAACGTAGGTCTTGCGTCCGCTGCTGAGCTGGACTAGACGCAGGTTGCCGCGATATGGGTCGAGTTCAGTGGTTTCCGTGTCAAAACCCAGATATGGCTCCTTTTTTAGTTCCTCGCAGGCACGGCGGAGACCTGCTAGATCTGCAACGTATTCGAAATTTATAGCTGGCGATCGTTCCGAAGTCATACCTAAAAACGATTGTAAACTCAGGCACCTCAAAAAGCGAACTTCTGTCCTTCCGATCATCGAAAAGACAATACCCTTTTGCTCACCAAAGATTTTTCGCTATACTGATGTTGGATTTGTCTTTGGCGAAAGGTTGCAGCCGGGCAGCCAGTTTCCGGTGAAGACGAAAAAGATCTTTACCGGCAAAACCGGCAAAAAACAGATTTTTGAAGGTCGAGCGCGATCGTGGGAATTCAAGGATTTGGCGCTCCCTGCGAAGAAGGGTTTTCTTAAGACTCTTGAAGGAAAAGATTCGCGTGTAAGAGAAAGTTTGAATTGTCTTTATCGCCTGCAGTTTATTCTAATTCGGGCGGCAGAAAAGCTCAGATAGCACGTCTTTTGCACGAAAATCAGCCGCTTCACGTTTTACGGCCTTAGAAGCATTCCATATCTGTTCGATCTCTTTGCGTCCGCACCCTGTCACGGCCAATTTGCAAATCCTCACGGCTTGAATTAATTATCAAAGTGCGAAAGTGTCTCTATGTCTAAGGAAATGATCATCAGCGTCAATGGGCGCGAAAAAAAAATCGCAATTCTTGAAAACGGCAAGGTTACCGAGTTCTACATCGAGCGCGGCGAGGAAAATACCGGAATTGCCGGAAATATATATAAAGGAAGGGTTCAAAGGGTTCTGCCCGGGATGCAATCAGCGTTTGTTTCGATCGGGCTTGAACGCGATGCATTTTTGTACGTCTCGGATTTCTTCGATGAGGAAGAAGAAATCGAACGCATCGTAATGGACAAATCCAAAAAACTCTCTCCCGAAGAAGCAAAGCGTGAAGCAAATGAAAAAATCGAGCGGGCACGCCTTGAAAGAGAAAAGCAAATGGAGTCGGCGCAGGAGCTGGCTGAACCATTAGCCGCATTTTCGAGCGAACCCGCACTCAGGCAGCAAGATGAAAAGCCCGGGCGACAGAGTCGTAGAGAACGCAGTGGACGCCGCGAGGCGATTAAAGGGCCAGAGCTAGGGGAGACTTCCGGCGTTGTCCTTGATCTTTCGGAAGCTGATTCTGCCGATGTTGCGATGGATTTTGTCGAAACGAACGTTGCAGAGCCGCCGGCGATCGAATTTGACGATTCCGGTTTTGAACGTGTGACCGATGACGAGGATACGGGCGAGCTTTTCAAGGACGCGTACGTGCAGGAAGCAATCGTCGATCAGGTCAGGGCAATAGAATTCGATATGGCGGAAGCGGAAACGGCGGAGGTTGGCTCGCTATTGCCGACGATCAGTGCTTCGGAAACGCAATTTGAAAGAATTGCTGACGAGGACGAAGAAAGGTTAGCGGAACAGAAGCCGAAAAAACGCACCCGAGTGGCCACTAAGTCGCAGGCGGCGAAGCAAACTGAAGATGGCGCGAACGCTTCTAAGGAGCAAACGAAAAAGCGTTCTCGAAGAAAACCCTCCGACGGCGAAAAGCCGAAGCGCACATCTACACGATCCGGGAAAAAGGCTGAATCCGCTGCGACGGGAGCGGAAAACGAGGTCGAATTAGCTAATGCGGGCCAGTTCTCTCAATCTACCGAAAGCACGGAAAGTGCTCTTCCCGAAGATGCCGAGGCAAGTTTACGTGAAACGCCGGAAACAGCGGCAATGGCCGTGCGCCGCGGAGGTCGCGGACGAAGGCGTGGTGGACGTGGGAAAAAGAGGCAGCAAATAGACCAAGCGGATTCGGAAACGGATTTCGAAATTCTGGTTGAAGACAGCGAGCCTTATACATCCGATTTTGAGGATAATGAATCTGCTCTCGAAGAAGACGTAGCGGTCGATAATGGAGACGCAACTTTGTCGGCTAGCGGAAATGGTAGTGCGGCCGACGCGACCGTTCTCAAATCGAAAAACCGACAGTCGGGACGCGCTAAGGACGGCCGCCGCGATTCGGGACGAAAACTGGAAGCCCGCGAACGAACAACGCAACCAACGATCTCCGATTTGCTTTGTGAGGGGCAGGAAATCCTTGTCCAGATAGCGAAAGAGCCGATAGCGCGAAAAGGGGCACGAATTACTTCGCATATCGCATTGCCCGGCCGGTTTCTGGTCTATATGCCGACGATCGAGCATGTTGGCGTCTCGCGGAAAATCGAATCCGCAAGCGAGCGAGGTCGTCTTCGAGGCCTAATTCAACGGATACGAGCCGAGGAGGACGTTCCCTCCGGTGGATTCATCGTCCGGACGGCCGGTATCGGAATCTCCGAAGAAGATTTGCGTCAGGATGCCCGATACCTTGTTCGGACTTGGCTTGATATAAAAAAAGCATCGGAAAAGGCGAAATCGCCAGCCCTCGTCCATCAGGACCTCGACCTGATCCAAAGGTTGCTTCGCGATCAGCTCTCCGAGGATTTTACGGCTATTCGTGTAGATAGCGAGGAAGAATATCTTCGGATTGTTGAATTCATCAACCGGATTCAGCCGAAGATGGTCAATCGCGTAAAACTATATACCCGCGACGAGCCGATCCTCGAGGCTTACGGTGTACAGGAAGAGATTGAAAAAGCGCTAAAGCCGCGTGTCTGGTTGAAATCGGGCGGTTATCTGGTTATCAACCAAACTGAAGCGCTCGTCGCTATCGACGTTAATACGGGTAAATTTGTAGGTAAAGGCAATGCGCGGCTCGAGGATACGATCGTTAAAACAAATCTTGAGGCCGTAGAAGAAATTGCCCGCCAAATTCGGCTTCGTGACCTCGGCGGGATCATAGTTCTCGACCTTATCGATATGGAAGATCGGCGGAACAGGCATAAGGTTTCGCAAGCTCTTCAGGAGGCCCTGGCGGGTGATAAATCTCCGACCAAAGTACTGTCATTCAATGATTTCGGTCTGATCATAATGACGCGTAAACGCGTCAAGCAGTCGCTCGAGCGGACGATGTGCGCTCCTTGTGAATACTGCGAAGGTTCTGGCTGGGTCAAGTCGCCAACGACCGTCTGCTACGAGATACTCTCCGAGGCACGGCGCCTCTCCAAGCATTTGGAAGACATTCGGCAGACGACGCTGCGCGTACATCCGGCAGTAGCAAAGGCTCTTAGGTCAAGTGAAAAGCACGTGCTCGAAGAGGTAGAAGCATATCTCGGTCCCGTCGACTTGACAGCGGATCAGCAAATCCATCAAGCGCAATTCGATTTTGCGTTCATTTAGGGAGCGTGCGGGCGGTGCAGGCCGATACTGACGTTCTGGAAGAGTTGTACTTGGATCGCCCGCCAGCTGCATAGTTCAAAGCTGCATCGATTTCCGAGCATCACGAGCCGAAGCCGGCTTGGCGAAAATCTTATCAGATACGGGACGGTCGAACTCCATCGATTCGTAGTTTATGCGCGACGTTTGGATGCCATTTGAAAAACGATCGATAATAAATGGAGCTTTGAGCCCCTGTATATCTACCCATTGAGCGTATCGGTCTTCCTCGTTGGTTTTGCTTTCGCCATCTGTTCTCGTGTAAAGCACCTTTTGCGGTGTGCCGTCATCGGCGAATTCGAATTCTACAGTAAACCCGTCATCGTATTTCAAACGAAGGACATCATTTCGTCTGCCGAGCGAAGCCGGACGCTTCCCAAGGTATTCGAGAATGGCTTTTCCCGCCCAGCCACGGCGAAGAAAATTATCCAAACTTACCCTCATCGAATTCTTGAAACTTGCGATCTGCTCCGCGGTTTGATCTTTGACGCGGTCCTGTTCGCCATCGTACACCCATCCAGTTTCGCCGGTGTTAACTTGAATATATCGCACCTTGCCGGACTTAAATTCGGTCCTTTCTCGGTCGGGAAATACAATCACGTCGTAAAATGACTGAAACGAGACAACAACTCCATTTTTGAAAACTGCGAAACGTCCGACGCCGACCTGAGTTCGGATTTTTAGGTAACGCTCACCGCCGAGACGGCTGATGGCCTTTGCTAGAATTTCTTCAGCCCGCGGATCTGCAGTCGCCTGACACAGGAGTTCAAACGGCAGGAAGCAGATAAATAGAAAAAGAAAAACGATTTGCCTGCGCATAAAAATGGCTTCGACGCCATACTAACATCAAAGCCATTTACTGAAAAGTGCGGGTTTTCGGTCTAATTCAGGAGAAACGAATCCGTTGCGGCAACGGTTATTTCAGCATCTTTAGCATCGACGAGGAATCTGTGACCAGTCTTCCAAAGATTCGTGATCGGCAACTTGACCTTTTGGTCGATGTGCCGCTTCAAAAAGCGTGCCCCATAAGACGGGCTGTAGCCTTTTTCAGTAAGCAAATCGATGGCTGCGTCGGTGATCTCGATGTGCTTACGCTGTTTTTCCATAGTCTTTTTCACTTTGTTGAGGTAGAGTTTGGCAATTTCGCGTACCTCGTCCATCGTCAGCGGCGAAAAGACCACGATTTCATCTATTCGGTTACGAAATTCGGGCGAAAACCTTTGCTCGGCGGCCTTGAGCACTTCGTTTTTTATCTGCGCAATATCGCCGAGAGATTTATTGCCGAAACCAAGCGGTTTTTCAAATTTCCGGAAGTTTTCCGAGCCGAGATTCGACGTCATTATGACAATCGCGTCCGAGAGGTAAACTTTTTTCCCGCGTCCGTCCGTCAGCCAACCTTCGTCAAACGCTTGCAGGAAGATATTCATTAAAAATGGCGACGCTTTTTCGACCTCATCGAGCAAAAGTACAGTGTATGGATTATCTCGAAGCTGCTCGGTAAGGATGCCGCCTCGCTCGGAGCCAACAATACCGCGCGGCATACCGATCAGTTTTTCAATTCCGACGGTACCGTCGCCGTATTCGCTCATATCGATACGGACCATTTTATTTTCATCGCCAAACATAAATTCGGCCACGGCTTTCGCAAGTTCGGTTTTGCCGACGCCGGTCGGGCCAAGAAAGAGCAGTACGCCGTCAGGAGCGTAGTGATTTTCTTTGAGCGGACCTTTGTTAAGCCTCAGCCTTTCGGCCACCGCACGTACGGCTTCCCGCTGTCCGATAACCCTTTTTCCGAGATCCTCTTCCATTTTGGCGAAGCGGTCGCTCGTGTCGCGATAAATCATATCTTTAGGAATCCGCGATTCCTGCGATATAACCTCGATAATGTGCTCCGGTTTTACTACGAGCGAGCCGGGTTCGTTAATCTCAACCTTGACTGAAGCGGTGTCGAGCCAACCAATTGCCTTATCGGGTAAATGCAGACTCCGGATATATTTCGGGGACATCTCTAACGCGGTGTTGATAGCGTCCTCGCTAATCGTGACCGAATAGTTCTTTTCAAGCCGAGGCTTTAGACCGAATAGAATCTTCCGCGTTTCATCGATCGTTGGTTCTTCAACCTTTACGAGGCGAAACCGTCGCGCAAGCGCTTCGTCTTCGGCTATGTATTCCTTGTATTCGGTCATTGTGGTCGCACCAATAATTCGCAGTTCGCCGCGGGCGAGAGCGGATTTGAACATATTTGCCGCGTCGGATGAAGTCCCGAGAGCTGCGCCGGCTCCGATGATCGTATGCGCCTCGTCAATAAAGAGAATTATGTGTTCTTTTTCTTTGACCTCGTCGATTATGCCCTTGATTCGCTCTTCGAACATTCCGCGGAGCATCGTACCGGCAACAAGGCCACCCATCTGTAATTGGACGATATGCGCGTCGCGCAGCCGGGCAGGGACCTTTTCCGGTTCGAGTTCAATGAGCCTGGCGAGTCCCTCGACTACAGCTGTTTTTCCGACTCCGGGCTCTCCGACGAGCATCGGCGAATTGGATCGCTCACGGTGCGAAAGGATTTCAATCATCTGTCGGATTTCCTTTTCGCGGCCGATGGTCGGCGGAATCTTGTCCTGCCGAGCTAGTTTGTTCATCGACACGCCAAAATGACGCAAAAAGCCCGGCAACTCGTATTTTTGCCTTGAACGTTCTTCTTCCTTTTCGCGCTTTCGGATTCGTGTTCGGGCGGTTTGGGCGACCTCTTCGGCAGGGACGCCAAGGTTTTGCAAGACATCGTTCAAGACGCTTCGCTCATCATTCGAGAGCACATAAAATATGTCGCTCGCATCGATTGTCCGCCTGCCTTGCGAGCGGGCTCGGTCCATTGCTCGCTTGAACAATTCCGTCGTCTCGGGAGCGATTCTAAATCCTTTGCCTGTGTGCTGACGGCTATTTTCCAGCCGTTTTTCAATCAGCAATTTCACCGACCTTGGATCTACGGCTAGGTCTCGCATTGTAGATGTAAAAAGATCGTCTTCCTCGCGGGCCAAAGCGTGCAAAATGTGTTCGATCGAAACGTAGTTCTGGTCGCGCCGCCTGGATTCCTCGAGTGCCGCGTCCAGGATGCGTTGGCCGCTCTCGCTGAATTTGTCTTTGTAAGCGTCTATGTCTGCCATATGTTTCTATTGAAAGCCCCGAAGATTTGATGCGAAACGTTGGGCCGCATATGCCCTCACCGATCATTGTATCACTTCGCCTGAGGTTAGAATCAAGATTTAAAGATCCGATCCGCCGTTTCAAAAGTCGGCGTCTGCGAAATAAGCAGTTGCTGGAAAGACGCCCACGAACGCTCGCCGACGATGGACCGAAAATGCGTCCGGCAGAAAGATTCCGATTGCCGGACGCGTTGCCGGAGGCGCGAAAATTTTCCAGTCGCCTTTTTACCTACAAGTAACGAAAGATCGGCGAAACCTGCGCTTACGACTGATCACTTGCCGGCAGAATTTGCCTGTGCTCGCCCGACCTGCACTCGAGCCGGCCGAATTAAGCGGCCCCCGAGCCGATAACCGCGGGAATATTCGGCAGTGATTTTGCCTTCCCGTTCGGGCTCGACCTCTGCCATATCGATTGCTTCGTGCAACTGCGGGTCAAAATCGGCACCGACGCCCGGCACCGGCTCAACGCCGACCTGCATCAATGCCTGCTCGAAAGATCGCGCAGTGCTGATTACACCCTCACGTAAATGCTCCAGCGAAGGATCGCGTTCACTTGCAGAAATGGCGAGCAGCAGATTATCGAGCACCGGCAGCAAAGCCGAAAGAAACTCGTATTGAGCTTGCCTTGCCCGCTCTTCCAGCGATTTCGTCAGCCTCGCCCGCATTTCCGCTGTTTCGCGCTCAAGAGTCGCTTTTGCCTCTTCAAATTTGGCCTGTACGCCTACGAGTTTTGCCTCGGCCGCTTCACGCCGAGCCGTCTCCGCTTTGAGCTGCTCCTCCAGCTCGATTTCCCGCGGCGACCTTGCCGGCTTTGCCGCTGCTTCGCTTGCCGGTGAGGGCGGATCGTCCTTAATCCGCTCGCCTTTTTCATTAAATCGCCGCTTGTCGTTCACAGGTATTTTCACCTCTTCGGTATTTTCGTTTTCACGTTCGTTAAATCTCACCATAATCCCATAACATCAATCTTACCGTTTAAGACGGCGAGATGAAACTTCACTGGTTTCCAGCTGCCTTTTTCTCGCTCGCTACGGGCTTAAATTTCATCGCGCCTTCATCGGCAGAAATTCGTACGGTTTGGCCACTTTGAATCTCGCCCTTCAGCAATTTGACAGCCAATGGGTTTTGAACCAGCGTCTGGATGGCCCGCTTCAGTGGTCTTGCTCCGTAAACCGGATCGTAGCCTTCCTTAACGAGGAGCTCTTTTGCCGATTCGTCAAGTTCGATTGAAATATCGCGATCTGCCAGCATATTTCGCAGCCGCTCGAGCTGGACATCGATAATCTTGGCAATCTGCTCCTTGCCAAGCTTTTTGAAAACCACGATATCATCAATCCTGTTCAGAAATTCCGGCTTGAAGTGCTCACGAAGGACCGCAAGCGCGGCCTCGCGCACCTGCTTGTCGTCATCCTGCACAGATAAAATCTCTCGTGAGCCTAAATTTGAAGTCATTATCAAAACCGTGTTCTTGAAATCCACGACACGGCCCTTACTATCGGTCAATCTCCCATCATCAAGGATTTGCAGCAGGATGTTAAATACATCTGGATGAGCCTTCTCGATTTCATCGAAAAGAACGACCGAATAGGGCCTGCGTCGAACAGCTTCCGAAAGTTGGCCGCCTTCTTCGTAGCCGACGTATCCCGGCGGAGCTCCGATCATCCGGGCAACGGCGTGTTTTTCCATATACTCGGACATATCGAGTCGTATCATCGCTCGCTCGTCGTCAAAAAGAAACTCGGCTAAGGCCCTTGCAGTTTCAGTCTTGCCGACTCCTGTCGGCCCAAGGAAGATAAACGAGCCGATCGGACGATTCGGGTCTTGCAGCCCGGCGCGAGCGCGCCGGACAGCATTTGCGACGGCTACGAGAGCTTCATCTTGCCCGATGACGCGTCTGCGAAGATTTTCCTCCATCGAAAGCAGTTTCTGCATTTCGCCCTGCAGCATCTTCGAAACAGGAATTCCAGTCCAACGGGCGACAACCTCCGCCACGTCTTCCTCGTCTACCTCTTCTTTTAGATAAACGCCCTCTTTTTGCAGTTCCGCGAGCCTTTGCTGATCCGCCTCGAGCGTCTTTTCGAGCTCGGGAATACGTCCATATTGTAGTTCGGCCGCTCGATTGAGGTCGCCAGCTTGCCGGGCACGCTCGAGTTCAATTTTGGCTTCTTCGAGCTGCTCCTTGACCTGTCGCATTTTCTCGATTTCTTCTTTTTCCGATTGCCACTTTGCCTTCATCGCCGAAGACTTTTCTTTTAAATCGGCAATTCGCTTTTCAATATCGCCAAGCCGCTCTTTGGATTTTTCGTCGGTTTCGCGCGAGAGCGCCTGACGCTCGATTTCAAGCTGCAGAATTTCGCGTTCGAGTTCGTCGATTTCCTGCGGGAGCGAGTCGATTTCAATCCGAATCCGCGACGCAGCTTCATCGATCAGATCGATCGCCTTATCGGGTAAAAATCGGTCTGTAATGTATCGATGCGAAAGTGTAGCGGCTGCGACGATGGCGGCATCCTTAATCCGTACGCCGTGATGTACCTCGTATCGCTCCTTGAGCCCGCGCAGAATTGCAATCGTGTCTTCGACGCTCGGCTCGCCGACAAAAACCGGTTGGAAGCGCCTTTCGAGAGCTCTGTCCTTTTCAATGTATTTTTGGTATTCGGCAAGAGTTGTTGCACCGATCGCCCGAAGAAGACCGCGGGCTAGAGCCGGTTTCAGCATATTCGAGGCATCTATTGCACCTTCGGAAGCTCCGGCGCCGACCAGGGTATGTAATTCGTCAATAAAAAGAATTATCTGCCCATCGGACTTTTCGATTTCCTTTAATACTGCCTTGAGACGGTCTTCGAATTCGCCGCGATATTTTGCCCCAGCCAACATTGCGCCCAGATCAAGTGCAACGAGCCGCTTGTTTCTGAGCGTCTCTGGAACATCGCCGGATACTATTCTCTGCGCTAAGCCTTCGACGATTGCAGTTTTACCGACGCCCGGTTCACCAATCAAGACTGGATTGTTCTTGGTTCGCCGCGACAAAATCTGTACGGTTCGACGAATTTCGTCATCACGACCGATGACCGGATCGAGCTTTCCTTTTCGGGCCAATTCGGTCAAATCGGTAGCATATTTTTCAAGCGCCTGAAAATTTTCTTCGGCGTTTGGATCCGTGATCCGGCTCCCGCCGCGCATTTCGTTGATTACCTTGTCAAGATCTTCGCTTGAAACGCCGTTCGAGCGTAGGATACGGCCGGCATCACCGGTCTTTTCCGCCGCGATCGCCAGTAAAAGATGCTCGGTTGAAACGTATTCATCGCCCATTGTTTCGGCCGCTTTTTGAGCAGCCTGGAAAATAGTATTCGTCCGCGAGCTAAAATACTGTTGACCGCCGGATACTTTTGGATAGCGATCAATAGACTCATTTAGTTCATCGATAATTGCTGAGACATTCGCGCCGATTTTGCTTAATATAGGCCGCACGACGCCTTCTTTCTGATCCAGCATTGCTGCCAAAATGTGTTCTGGCTCTACTTGCTGATTCTGCGCTTTCTCAGCCAAGCCGATCGCCTCCTGAACGGCTTCCTGACCGCGAATTGTAAATTTATCAAACCTCATAATTCCTCCTCTCTATAAGCGGGCCCGGTTAGCTATAGCACTCCACTTTTATTGCGCTTGGCGGATAAAAAATCGGGCGGCCGATTCAACCACCTACCCAGCGGCGAAAGGCCGACCCGAAAGCCTTGTCTACCAGTGCCTTAACTTGCCGACTGGCTTTTAGCAGATGCGTCAAGCTGTTTAGTCGCTTTAATTTCGATCTTCTTCGGTTTAGCTTCTTCACGCTTTGCGAGCGTCAGACGGAGGACACCGTTTTCAAACGTGGCGTCAATATTATCGGTAGAAACCGTCGGCGGAAGCGTGAAGGAGCGAGTAAAGGAGCCATAGCTCCGCTCAATGCGGTGATAATTGTCTCCTTCGTCCTTTTTTTCAAATTTTCGCTCGCCATGTAAAGTCAGAACGTTATTTTCAATCGAAATATCAACGTCCTCTGGTTTCATTCCTGGAAGCTCAGCCTCAAGAACTATTTGATCCTTGTTTTCGAATATATCAACGCTTGGGCTCCAGGCTCCACGCATCAGCTCAGTCTCTCCCGAGCGGCCGAAAGTGGTTGAAAATAAACGGTTTACTTCATCCTGCAAAGTGCGAAGCTCACGAAACGGATCGTAAGTTACCAGGTTCATAGTTTTCACACCTCCTAAACTACTGAAGATTTAGTGTGTTTATCGACTAAAGACTTAGTCTGAAAGAATAATATAACCTGAGTAATAGATTGTCAAGTATTTTTTTGTGATTTTTTTTGAATTCTAAATTTTTTCCTCCGCGCTTTCGCGGAGGATGACATTCCATTGTTTCGTCGGGTATAGTAACAACGCTGTATTTGCTCTCTTTTCTGGTGAAGCGAGGGTTTCTAATCAGTTTTAATGATTCGAGCTCGCAATTTTGACGGCGATGAAAATTCTCAAAGAGATTATTTGGCCGATCTTGGCTGTCTTTGCTGCTTTTCTGGTTGGAGGTTTGATTGTTCTTGTAATCGGCGGGGATCCTTTTGCGGCCTATTACCAGATGTTTGGAAATTCATTTGGTTCGTGGCGCGACGTCGGGTACACGCTGTTTATAGCCACGCCATTGATATTTACTGGCCTTGCGGTAGCGGTTGCATTTCGTTGTGGGCTGTTGAATATCGGGGCCGAAGGCCAGCTTTATGTTGCCGCGTTTGTTACCGCATGGGTTGGAATTAAATTTGGCGGAAGTATTGTCAATGTGTTGGGGCAAGAAGAGAACTGGTCTTGGGTCTCACTTCCGCCGGTTCTCCTTGTGCCGCTATGTGTTTCGTCGGCGATTGCGGCCGGTGCCTTTTGGGGATTTATCCCTGGATATTTGAAGGCGCGGTTTGGATCACACGAGGTAATCAACACGATTATGCTCAATTTTATCGCGATCGCCCTTGTAAGCTATCTTACGCAGTACTATTACAAGATTCCGGGTGACCCAATTATGCAAACAGCTCCCGTCGGTGGTGCGGCGCATATTCCGAGGATCAGCCAATATATTCCGGGAATGCCGGATTTTGTCCCATTAAGCCTCGCGTTTCCACTGGCTCTACTTATGTGTCTATTGGTTTATGTTTTTCTCTGGAGGACAAAGTGGGGCTATGAACTCCGGGCAGTTGGAGAAAATGCTTCGGCAGCTGAATATGGCGGAATCTCGCCGTCCCGTCAAACGATTTTAGCGATGACTATTTCCGGTGGGTTGGCCGGAATGGTTGCAATCGGTGAAGTGCTCGGCTATCGATATCGTTACTACGACGGCTTTTCGGATGGCTGGGGTTTTCTTGGAATTGCTGTAGCTCTGCTTGGACGCAATCACCCATTTGGAGTGATAATCGCAGCGATGTTTTTTGCGGTCTTAAAACGAGGCGAGATTTTCGTAGATATAGAATCAAAATATGTCTCAAAAGATCTTGTCGAGGTTTTGCAGGCCATAATAATAATTTTTGTTGCCGCGCTTCAGAAATATACCCGAAAGTAAGATGAACGAGCTGCTAACGCCAACATTTATTCTAATCGTCCTTTTTTCTACGATCCGGCTCGCGACGCCGCTGATTCTTGCGGCGCTTGGCGGATTGTTTTCAGAAAGATCCGGTGTTATCAATATTGCGCTCGAAGGGCTGATGCTCGCCGGTGCCTTTACGGCCGCGGTAGTAACTTATGAGGCCTCGAGCCCGTGGCTTGGGCTTGCGGCTGGCATGCTTGCAGGCGGGATAATCGCCGCTATCTTTGCGGCGGCTGTAATTGAATTTGAGGCCGATCAGGTAGTTACGGGTTTTGCGATTAGTCTAATGATGATCGGCTTGCCGGCGGTAATAAGCAGTCGGCTTTACGATGCTTCGGGTGCAACGAATCAAATCGACAAGGCTTATTTGCTCCCAGAGGTCATCAATGGCTTGCCGTTGATTTCATTGATTGCGTTTGCGCTTGTGCCGGTGATTTGGTACGTAATGTTCAAAACGCCCTTTGGATTGCGTTTACGAGCCGTCGGTGAAAATCCTGAGGCTGCGGACGCCGCCGGTATTTCCGTTAATCGTCTTCGATACATAGCCGTTATCCTTTCGGGCATACTTGCTGCTGCAGGCGGTGCGTATCTATCGATTGGGCAAGGTTCATTTTTCACGAAGGGTATGAGCGCCGGCCGCGGGTATATTGCCCTCGCAGCATTGATTTTGTCAAACTGGCGTCCTTTTCCGGTCCTGCTTGCATGTTTGTTTTTTGGGTTTACGGAGTCCTTAGCAATCCAGCTGCAAGGCGTCTTAAAGCTTCCCTCGGGTGACGATATACCTGTGCAGTTTATTCAGATCATCCCTTATTTTTTGACGATAATAGTCTTGGCCGGCTTTATTGGAAAATCGCGCGCGCCAAAGGCGCTGGGGCTTCCCTACAAGAAGGAGGCTTAGGAAAACCATCGAGTATAGACCACTTTTTGAAGACGTAAAATGATATTCGAAAAGGCAACTCAAGCTTCAGACTTTATTCGCGCGAAATTTTCGGATCCAATTGCCACGGCTGTAGTCCTCGGAAGCGGACTCGGCTCGTTTGCTGATGAAATAGAAAAACCCGTTGCGTTGTCCTATTCCGAAATTCCGCACTTCTCGATATCGACGGTAGAAGGGCACGCGGGCCGCCTTGTCCTTGGATACATTGCAGGAACGCCGATTGCGGTTCAGCAGGGCCGTTTCCATTACTACGAAGGCTATTCAATGGAGCAGGTAACATTTCCGATGCGGGTTTTTGGCCGATTGGGCGTTCGAAACCTGATTCTTACGAACGCCGCCGGCAGCCTTGACCCAGAAATGCGTCCCGGAAGCCTAATGTTGATTGCGGATCACCTAAATTGTATGGGGGTAAATCCATTGCGCGGCCCGAATGACAACCGCTTTGGCCCGCGTTTTCCGGATATGACCGCCGTTTATGATAAGCAATTAGCGGGGCTAGTAAACGACGTCGCAAACGAAATCTCTTTGGATCGCTTTCAAAGCGGCCTCGATAAAACGAAGACGGATTTTCTGCATCGCGGTATTTACTGTGCGCTGTCCGGGCCGACGTATGAAACGCCGGCGGAAGTTAGAATGTACCGGCTGCTGGGTGCAAATGCGGTCGGAATGTCGACGGTACCCGAAGCCATTGTGGCCCATCATCAAGGAATGAAGGTTGTTGGGATTTCCTGTATCTCAAACTTTGCGGCGGGAATGACGGGCGAGCCGATCGATCACAGTGAAGTTATGGAGATTGGTGAGCGTATATCCGCAATCTTCAAGGAGTTACTCCGGCGGGTTATTGTCCGCATGCGTTCTTAGATTGGGTCGAATATCTATGATTATTGGAATTTGCGGTGGAACCGGCTCCGGAAAAACGACGATTGCCAGATCGATTGTCGAGGCTGTCGGCGGGGAAAATGTCGTACTTGTCGAGCAGGATTCTTATTACCGCAATCTTGCCGATATGCCCCTCGATGAGCGCCACCAAGCAAATTTCGATCATCCGGATTCGATCGACAGCGATATGCTGGTCAATCACCTAATGCGTCTGAAACAGGGCCTCTCGATCGAAATGCCGCTGTACGACTTTGTTACGCATACTCGAAGCGACAAAATCATAGTCATCGAGCCAAAACCCGTTGTGATTGTTGAAGGAATTTTGATCTTCGCCGAGCCGCGCGTGCTCGATCTGCTCGATATGCGTGTTTTTGTCGATACGCCGGACGACATCCGATTTATTCGCCGGCTCCGGCGAGATATAAATGAACGTGGTCGAACGGTTGAATCGGTCATTGAGCAATATTGCCGGACGGTTAGGCCGATGCACTTTGAATTTGTCGAGCCTTCGAAACGCCACGCACATATAATCATCCCCGAGGGCTCGCAGGCCGGCGTTACTATGGACTTTCTTTGTAGCTTGGTCCGCGAAAAGCTCGGAGCCGAGCGGATTTGAATCCTGAAAGCTTATGAAATCGCGTCAATCACGATTAATACGGGCTGCGAAGGCCGCACGAGAGAAAGCTTTTGCACCGTATTCTAATTTTCAAGTCGGTGCGGCTGTTGAAACCGCTCAAGGTGAGATTTTTGTCGGTTGCAATGTCGAATCAGCAAGTTTTGGCCTTACTCTGTGCGCCGAGAGAGTTGCAATTTTTTCCGCGGTCGCCGCTGGCCGCCGGCGCATTAAACGCATCGCGATTGTTGCTGATACCGAAACGCTTACGGCACCCTGTGGCGCCTGCCGACAGATCATTTGGGAATTCGGCGGCGATATTGTTGTCGAGCTGGCAAATCTGCGAGGCAGTAGTCAAAAATTGCGGATCGGAGAGTTGCTGCCGTATGCCTTCGATGACTCGCTGCTCGGCGACAAAATAGAGTAAGCAAGGTAGGAAAAAAGTTTTCTTCGATCGGCCTGAAACAAAGATCAGAGGTTTTATTCGATGCTGCATATGTTATTCCGCGTATTTCTAATCACGTGCTTCTTATTTTCCCACTTTGCATTACCGGTCTCGGTTTTGGCAGTGAGCCAATCGGCAAAAAATGTCGATTACTTGATAATCGGTGGTACGGTCGTAACAATGGATTCAGAGCGCCGAATTATTCCCGATGGCGTTATTGCGATAAAAAACGGGAAGATTGTCGCCGTCGGCAATCGCGTCAAAACCTTGGAAGGCTTACGAGCTCGTTCAGTAATCAATGCTGCGGGAAAGATAATGATCCCGGGTCTAATCAATACCCATACGCACATTCCAATGACGCTATTTCGCGGCATCGCGGATGATATGGATTTACAGGAATGGCTAACAAAATTTATTTTCCCGGCCGAAGCGAAAAATGTTAACGAGCAGTTTGTCCGCGCCGGAACCCGCCTTGGCCTTGCTGAAATGATTCGCGGCGGGACGACTACCTACTGCGATATGTATTATTTCGAGGACGCGATCGCCGAGGAAACAAAAAAAGCGGGTGTCCGCGGAGTTTTGGGAGAAACGGTCATCGATTTTCCAGCGCCGGACAATAAATCTTTTGCCGAAGCTATTCAATACACCGAGCGCTTTATCGGCAAATGGAAAGGCGACGGCCTAATAATTCCGGCTATCGCGCCGCATGCGCCGTATACCGTTTCCGCCGAGCATCTTATTGCTGCGCGCGACTTATCAAACCGCTTCCAAGTTCCGCTCGTAATTCATCTTGCGGAAGCAAAAACAGAAACGGAATTTATACAACGAAATCATAATGGGCTTCGGCCAATCGAATTTGTTGAGAGTATCGGATTTTTGACTAGCAGAACGATTGCCGCCCACGTTATCCAGGCAAATCCCCGTGAACTCGAAATTCTACGGCGACGCGGCGTTGGGATTGCGCACAACCCGCAATCTAATATGAAGCTTGCCGCCGGAGTTGCGCCGGTTCCGGAAATGTTAAAAATTGGGCTCAATGTCGGGCTCGGGACGGATGGGGCGGCCTCAAACAATGATTTAAATCTTTGGGAGGAGATGGATACAGCGGCGAAGCTGCACAAAGTTTTCAGCGGCGATCCAAAGCTTGTGCCTGCAGAAGAAGTCTTCGCAATGGCAACTATCAACGGCGCGAGGGCGCTACATATTGGTGACCTGACTGGCTCGATTGAAGTCGGTAAAGCGGCGGACATTGTCGTCGTCGATTTTAATTCATTGCATCAGACGCCGATGTACAACCTCTATTCTCACCTTGTTTATGCTACCAAGGCGTCGGACGTTGACTCGGTGATGATCAATGGCCGTTGGATAATGCTAAATCGGCGTTTGCTCACGCTGGACGAAAATGCTATAAAAAAGCAAGCAAACGTATACCGAAAAAAAATCTTAAATAGTTTGCAAAATTGATGCGGCCAGGCTAAAGTGCCGCTTATTTGATTTTTGAGGGATGCGTTGAATAGGTCAGTAAAAGTGAGCCTTCCTGAATAGTTCGCTTGGCCTTTATTGAACAATAAAGCAACCGGAGGAACTTGCAATGAGCTTGAGCCGCAGAAGATCTTCAACGTTTGTTCTTTTTTTTCTTTTTGTCCCGGCCGCCGCTGCATTCGCACAGACTGTGCCATCTGGGTCGGCGGACTCGCCCCCGAAACCGGCAGTTACGTCCGCTCCAAGTGCCGGAGACTTAATGCGCGAGCGTATAAATAAAGCAAAGGCATATCTTGCCGTTCGCAATTATAATGCAGCAATTTTCGAGCTAGAGAATATTCGCCGCGAAACCGCAGATCCGTCGGTACAGTCTGTTACATCGGTCCTATTGATGAACAGCTATCTTGAAAAAGGCGATTACAAAAAGGCTCAGGATCTACTGACGAATTACTTTAACCATCAAAAAACAACCAGACCAGATGCTTTAGTCGCCTACGCGGCCGTTGCTGGCCAGATTGCAAAGTTTGCGCGAAACCAGGCCGACAGGTATAGAGCTTACGGCGTTGCGATTGGCGATAGAAATTTGCCGATTGAGGTCATAGCAGATCTAGAGAAGATTCGCGAATTGCTTGAAGTCGTAATCGCTCAAGCTCGGCAGATTTCTCCGGAAACCGGTAAGGCGAATACCGCTTTCGGCCTGCTGGAGGAGGCAACGGCCTCGCGTGCGGCGATTGCACGTGATGATTACGATGCAAAACGCTGGCGGGAGGCGGTTGCCGATTGGCGGGAGCAATTGGCAAGTTCGCGCAGCGTAGTAGTGAATGCCATCGACGGTAGTACGGAAATGCCCATTTCGGGAAATCCTGCCCAGACGACTATTCAGCGTGCCGATCCCGCATTAGTTGGAGCCGAGTTGAAAACGACAGAATCTGCCGCTGCAAAACCGCCGAAAATAGAGCAGGTTATCGATCAGCCGGGCCGCGCAAGCGGGCAAACCTCCCCGGCCACGTCGAACGCGGGGCGGCCGCGGAGCGATTCAAAGTCGGATCCACCGCCAACAAATGATGATAAACCGCCGACTCTACCGGCGCGGACGCTTGCTTCGTCTGAAAGCAATAAAGTCGCTGCTCAAACAGCTATTGATCGGCCAGTTTCCGTAGGTTCGTTGATGCCTTATGCAACGCGGCAAATGCAACCGTCGTATCCGCCGACTGCACGGTCAGCCCGTGCAACCGGTGTCGTTCGCGTTGAAGTCCTGATCGACGAAACAGGTGAAGTCGCCGAGATCCGCAATGTCTCGGGCCCATCTCTGCTTCAGGAGTCTGCAAAAGACGCGATCCGCAGATGGAAGTTTCGGCCAATGGTCGTAAACGGTCAGGCTGTCAAGGTTCTTGGATATATTAGTTTCAATTTTTCGCTTTGAGCCGGTTGCCGAGATCTCAGGGCCCAGCAAAACTGTTTTTCCGGATTCAGCCAATTTCCACACAGTCATAAATTTACCTTAGCTTTCAGCTCTAGCGGGCATTCCGGATTGATGTGTAAATCGGAGAAAAATCCGGCGTCGTGAACCCTCAGGCCGAGATTGGGCGAAATAATCATATAAAGCGTTTGTGTATGGCGTTTGTGACAACGAGGAAGTCGGGGTTTTTCGAGGTACCGGATTCACCTATCCACTAGTTGCGAAGATTTTACCGGCCACATCTGACAATATAAATAGCTCCTGATACATAATCTTTCATCGCTTATCCTCCTTTTGAAGAATGCGTGGCACATTTATCTCGGACAATGTTATGCGCTGAATGACTACGAGCGAACGGCCTTGCCAATCTTGACCAAAAAGTAATGATTTGAGACAATTGGTTTTCCGGTAGAGGCAAATTCCTATCGCGGCCTAAGTTATGAAAATTTCTGCACAAGAGGAATACGGACTAAGATGTCTTGTTCAACTTGCAGCTCTTAAAGAAGGCGAGAGCCTTACACTGCCGCAGATTGCTGAACGCGAGGGAATATCAACGGCAAACGCAGGGAAACTTATGTGGCTGTTGAATAAAGCGGGCTTCGTCAATTCTACGCGAGGGACTAAAGGCGGCTATTTTTTGGCTCGTCCTGCCAATGAGATTTATCTAAATGAAATAATAAAAGTGCTGGACGAGGATGTTTTGAGTTCTCATTGTGAGAGCTTCACCGGCGTCAGGGGAAAATGCGTTCATACGGGCGATTGCGGAATCCGGCCGGTGATTGTCGGCCTTCACGAAATAGTAGAAAACGCGTTATCGCGAATCACGCTTGCACATCTGGTCGGCTCGGAGCGGACGGTCGATGAAATTTTCCATCAGATTCAGGGAATCCACCGGACGTTGGAGCCAGGCCGCGTTTAGGGCGCAGCGCTACGTATAAAACATTGAAGGATTCTGATTGGCGGTAAATTACAAATGGCAACAGCAGCAGAATTACTTGCAAACCGTGAATACAAATACGGATTTGTTACGGATATTGAAACGGAGACAATTCCGAAAGGTCTTTCCGAAGAAACAATCCGGCTTATTTCAAAAAAGAAAGATGAGCCGGAATGGATGCTTGATTTTCGGCTCAAGGCATATCGAAGTTGGCTAAAGATGGAAGAGCCGCACCATTGGCCGAATTTCCAATATCCGGATATAGATTTTCAGGACATAACTTACTACGCCGCTCCGAAACAAAGAGAAAAAAAAACTAGCCTCGATGAAGTTGACCCTGAATTGATACGGACATTTGAAAAGCTCGGTATTCCCCTGTCTGAGCAGAAGATGCTTGCAAACGTTGCGGTAGATGCGGTATTCGATTCTGTGTCCGTTGCGACGACGTATAAGGAAAAATTAAAAAAAGCTGGCGTTATTTTTTGTTCGTTTAGCGAAGCGGTGCATGAATATCCGGAGCTTGTCCGTAAATATCTCGGAACGGTCGTGCCGGTGAACGACAATTTCTTCGCGGCCCTTAATTCTGCAGTATTTTCTGACGGCTCATTTGTATTTATTCCAAAAGGCGTCCGATGCCCGATGGAGCTTTCGACGTATTTTAGGATCAATACGCAAGAATCCGGACAATTTGAGCGGACTCTAATTATTGCCGAGGAGAATGCTTACGTTGCTTATAACGAAGGCTGTACGGCGCCGCAGTTCGATACGAATCAGTTGCACGCGGCAGTTGTCGAACTCGTGGCCCTGGACAACGCCGAAATTAAATATTCGACCGTTCAGAATTGGTACGCCGGCGATGAGACGGGAAAAGGTGGAATCTACAATTTCGTCACCAAACGCGGAGCCTGTCGCGGCGTAAATTCCAAGATCTCCTGGACGCAGGTTGAGACTGGCTCGGCGATTACTTGGAAATACCCGAGCGTTATTTTGCAGGGCGAAGGCTCAATCGGTGAGTTTTATTCGGTCGCTCTGACGAATAATGCTCAAATCGCTGATACTGGAACAAAGATGATTCACATTGGACCGAATACAAAATCAACGATTGTTTCCAAGGGAATTTCGGCCGGTCGGTCGAACAATTCATATCGCGGACTTGTAAAAATTATGCCAAAAGCTTCGAACGCACGAAATTATACTCAGTGCGATTCAATGCTCATTGGCTCAAGATCCGCCGCAAATACGTTTCCGTATATCGAGGTAATGAACAATACCGCGAAGGTCGAGCACGAAGCTACGACGAGCAAGATAAGCGAGGAACAGTTATTTTATCTCCAGCAGCGCGGAATTTCCCAGGAGGACGCTGTCAGCTTGATAATCAATGGCTTCTGCAAAGAAGTGTTTCGTGAACTCCCCATGGAATATGCCGTCGAGGCGACAAAGCTGCTGGGACTGAAATTGGAAGGAAGCGTCGGCTAATGGAACTCATTCAGCCTCTGTACCGGGTAACTCTAGACGGCTCGGGATTATTTCATCTTTTGCGAAACCCAACAGGAGGTAGCCGATGTCAAACCGGATTTTACGCGGCTGACGACGATAGATTTACATGGGTTTATCTTTACCGCTGACGGCGGCGCTTATAATTTTGTATCGAGGTTTTTGCATCCGCGATCGGTGTTTTTGAGGATCCGGCTACCGGTTCGTCACACTGCAGCCTGAAACCTTTTTGGGCGGAGAAGCTGGGCAAAGCCAGAACGTTTGCCCGCCGGATCTCCACCAGAGGAGGCGAATTGTTCTATGAGCTGATTGGCGAGCGTGTAAAGGTCGGCGGGCTCGTGAAGCTCTACTTAAAAGGCGAGATATTTATTGAGGAACTGTGACCCAATGCTGCTAGAAGTTAAAGATTTACACGCCGGAATTGACGGCAAAGAAATACTGAAGGGCCTGAATCTGCGGGTCGAAAAAGGTGAAGTGCATGCCATTATGGGCCCGAATGGATCCGGAAAATCGACATTATCTAAGGTCTTGGCCGGACATCCGTCGTACCAGGTAATCTCCGGCGAGGTTCTTTTCGAGGGCCGCAACCTTATTGAGTTAGAACCGGACGAGCGCGCACGCGAAGGCGTATTTATGGCGTTTCAGTATCCGGTTGAGGTGCCGGGCGTTTCGAATGCTCAATTTTTGCGGCTTGCATACAATGAAAAGCAGAAGTATCTCGGGCGGGAAGAACTAGATCCGCTCGAATTTAACGATTACCTAAAGGAAAAGGCAAAGATTGTCGAAATGGATCCGCAATTCTTCAAGCGATCGGTTAACGAGGGTTTTTCAGGCGGGGAAAAAAAGCGCAACGAGATTCTTCAAATGGCAGTCCTCGATCCGAAGCTGGCGATTTTGGACGAGACGGATTCTGGGTTGGACATCGACGCGCTTCGCATCGTAGCGGAAGGCGTCAACAAACTGCGATCTAAGGACAAAGCAATTATCCTTGTAACACATTATCAGCGTCTTTTGAATTACATTCAGCCAGATTTTGTGCATGTGCTTGCCGATGGTCGCATTGTAAAGGAAGGTGGCAAGGAACTCGCGATCGAGCTTGAAGAGAAAGGGTACGATTGGGTCAAGGCAGCGGGCAGGCGATAAAAATATGAGCGTAACAAAAGCTGCGCCTAATGCGGCATTTGCTAAACAATTTAGCGAACTTATCCAGCAAACGGAAGCCCCAGAAATTCGGGAGCTTCGCGAGGCAGCATTTGCCGCCTTTCTCGAACTTGGAATTCCGTCGGTAAAACTTGAGGCTTGGAAATATACGAATATGGCGCCGATTGCGGCTATCGATTGGAAGATTCAGGGGAAGATATCTTCGATACCGAAATCCGATCCGCCGCTGGCGGATTTGCTTAGAGGTTTTCGATTCACGCGGAATGGGTTCACGGCGCTGAATGTTGCTTTTGGCGAATTCGCCGTTATCCGCGTTCCGGCGGAAACAAAACTGGATCCTCCAATTGAAATTTCCTGCAGTGCCGAGGCCGGTTCAATCTATACGCCGCATTTGCTCGTCATTCTCGAGCCGGGAAGTAAGGCGACATTGATAGAATCGTTCGCTACTGCTGATAACGGATTTACAAATTCTGTACTCCGCGTTTTCGTCGGCAAAGGCGCCGCTCTCACTCACTACAGATTGCAGAACGATTCAGCCGGAGCTTTTAATTACGGTTTGACGGAAATCTTTATCGATCGCGGTGGTTTTTATGACGCGACCAGTATAAACATCGGTGCTCGGTTATCGCGACACGATATCGAGGCGGTCTTTACAGCACCGGGCGGCGAAGCGCGCGTCGATGGTCTCTACCTGCTTGGCGGCCGCCAGCACCACGACACACATTCGGTAATTGATCATCGCGTCGGGCACTGTGCTTCACGACAAAACTACAAAGGTATACTCGGCGATGCCTCGCGCGGCGTCTTCAACGGAATTGTTTATGTTCGAGAAGGAGCGGCCGGTACCGATGCGCAGCAGTCAAACAAAAATCTTCTATTGTCAAACGATGCTCGCGTAGATACAAAGCCACAACTTGAAATCTTCAATGACGACGTAAAATGCTCACACGGCGCAACCGTTGGCCAGCTCGAGGAAGAGGAGCTGTTTTACCTTCGAACGCGCGGTTTACCCGAGGTGCTTGCTCGGAACCTTCTAATTTACGGTTTTGCCGAGGAAATAATTGAAAAGATCGAGATTGCCGAGATCAAGAGGAATATAGACGCCGCCTTACTCGATCATTTGAAAACCGGAATTTGATGGGCGACCACTCTTAAGGAATGGGACTTATGGAAGCAGTACGCGAGACAACAATTTTCAACGTTGAAAAAATCAGGAAGGATTTCCCCTTGCTGGGAAGACTAGTAAACGGAAAACCGCTTGTTTACCTGGACAACGCAGCGTCATCACAAGTGCCACAGCCCGTTCTAGATCGATATGTAAAATATCTTACCGAAGAGCACTCGAACGTGCATCGCGGCGTGCATTACCTTTCGCAGGTTGCTACAAAGGCTTACGAGGCCGCTCGCGAAAAAGTGCGACGATTTATCAATGCTGCGGAAGCGGCAGAATGCATCTTTGTCCGCGGTTGTACGGAAGGCGTAAATTTGGTCGCTGCAAGCTATGGCAAGGCATTTATCGGTAAAGGCGATGAAATTATTCTTAGCTCGATGGAGCATCATTCCAATATCGTTCCGTGGCAGGTTATCGGATCGGAAAACGGGGCTCGTATTCGAGTTGTCCCGATGAACGACCGCGGCGAACTCGATTTTGAGGCGTATCTGAAACTTTTGAACGAGAGGACGAAAATCGTTGCCATTAGCCATGTCTCAAATTCACTTGGGACAGTAAATCCAATCAAAGAAATCATCGCGGCGGCGCATTCAGCCGGCGTTCCCGTTTGCGTCGATGCGGCTCAGAGCGTTCCGCACTTTCCGGTGGACGTGCGCGATCTGGACGCGGATTTCCTAGTCTTTTCCGGTCACAAAATGTTCGCTCCGACCGGCATCGGCGTGGTTTACGCAAAACGCGAGTGGCTGGAAAAGATGCCTCCGTATCAGACAGGCGGCGGAATGATCCGAAGCGTTACATTCGAACGGACAACGTACGCTCCGATACCGGATAAGTTTGAAGCGGGGACGCCTGCTATTGCTCCGGCTATCGGGCTCGGAGCAGCGATTGATTATATCAATTCGATTGATTTTGCGGCTGCCGCAAAATACGAGGCGGCCTTGCTGCAGTACGCGACCGATCTCATTTCTGATATCTCGAAAGTGAAAATTATCGGCACCGCCTCAAAGAAGGCAAGCGTATTGTCGTTTGTAATCGACGGCGTCCATCCACACGATATTGGAACAATACTCGATCAACAGGGAATTGCGATCCGCGCTGGACATCATTGCGCGCAGCCGGTTATGGATTTCTTTGCCGTGCCGGCGACGGCAAGGGCGAGTTTTGCATTTTATAATACGCGGAGCGAGGTCGAGCAACTTGCGGACGGTATTCAGAAAGTTATCGACGTTTTTGGGTAAATCAATGTCGGATCTAAACGAGCTTTATCAAGAGGTAATCCTTGAACACAATAAAAATCCACGCAATTTTGGCGAGATCGACGCGGCCGATAGGCGCGCTCTGGGCAACAATCCCCTCTGCGGCGACGCTCTGCAGGTCTACGTAAAGCTGGCGGGAGATTCGATCGCCGACGTGTCGTTTAAGGGTTCGGGTTGCGCGATTTCTAAGGCTTCAGCATCAATGATGACAGAGGCCGTCAAGGGCAAGACGTTGAGGGAAACCCTGCAGCTATTCGACGAATTTCACCGAATGGTACTCGGCGAACTGGATGTGGAAGCGGATGAAAACCGTCTTGGGAAACTACGGGTTTTTGCGGGCGTTTTGGAATTTCCGGCTCGGGTAAAATGTGCTTCGCTAAGCTGGCATACTCTTCGCGCGGCTCTCGATGGCGAAGGCGAGATATCAACTGAATAGACGCAGCTAAAAATTATCGGTGAAGATCTGAAAACGCCTAAGAGTTGCGAAGCTCTACTAGTATGTCTTAAAGCTCCTTTGTTCATTGTGGGAGGCGGTGCAGCCCGGGTTTTTCGACGATTAAACCGCAGATCGAGGCGTATCATCGCTCGCCGCGCGCTAGTTCGACTTCGGTTTCGATTTCAACGACCAATTTTCTCGTACCTGGCTGGTCAAAGGTCTCAAGCCACCTTAGCGTTTCGTCCAAAATACGCAACTGGTGCTGCTTCCAGTTCGGCTCGCCGGCGACCGAGCCGAATTTTCCGTCCCAGTAAGCAGTCCGCGGCGGGCGAACGCGATCAGTTACAGACCGGTCAACGGAAATCAGAATCGTCGGAATTCCATTGTTTTCAAGCCCGCGTGCGATGATTCCGAGCGTTTGATGACAAAGTCGTGAAGCTGGGATCAATAGAGCTGCCTGCACATTGTAGCGTTTTAATCGCTCCGTCAGTTTAGGTACGATTGTGCCTGCGACCATCGCGGCATTAGGTATATAACTAGAGAGGCTCCACCAGCATTCATTCAAAGAACCGATGACCGAGTTTTGCTCGTACTCAATAAGGCGGTCGATTGGAATCTGTGCATTTCTATCGGACTTTACGCTTGATGGATCATATCCTTTTGCGGCATAGCAGAGATCCGAGACTTCGACGTCCCGTGGAATCTCCCGAAAATCTGCGTCGCCATCTTTCAAATCGATATCGAATGGCTGCGTGCCATCGATATATGCACCGGCAGAGGAAACCAAACCTAGATTCGTAAGTGGCAGTGCTCGACGAACTGGAGTAAAAGGCGAAAGTCGGTTTTCTACAAATGGATAGTTTGCGAGCGACTCGTCCGGACGCCAGGCAGTGAATCTTCGGATAAAATCCGGTTGTTTTTCGATTAGTTCCATAATAATCGTGTTGTTTGGTTATGAATCTGAGAAATCAGTATTAACGGCGGAATCGGTGCGGTTGCGTACTGAAACAGCAAAAAAGCCAACTAATGCGGCAATCATGGCAATCGCTAAAATCCAGGTGGAGTATTCGTGCAATTCATTAAATCTCACGCGCAGCGGATCATCTATGGCAAATTCATCGATCGGCCGGCCGCCCATTTGAGACCGAATCGACGATATCAAAATACCAGTGACAAACTGGCCGAGAGCGCAAGCTATGGCAAGTAGAATGGCCATCGCACGTTCGGCCCAAACAAGTATCGTTCCAGATCTAGCCCGGTTCGCTAGAGAAAGAACAAATACTAGAAAAGCGACCGCCAAACCCGCAAAATTTAACAGTGACAAGGTTCGGCCAACCAAGGCGCCTGCGAGTTCTCGTTCGGGGAGCAATGCAAAGGCCGTCTGCGCGATGGCAACAAAGAAAATTGCGGCGCCGAGCCATCCGCCAAGGAGCAATAATCTCAAGTCCGTGATAAACTTCATCGTTTTGAATGCCGATTAACTCATAATTATGATGGTTTTTAGTGGAAAGGGCAATTCGCGGCAAATTTCTGCTGCCCGTGAAATCAACCGCGTATCTGCGTTTCGGGGTTTGGCCGAAAAATTCTATGACTGAAAATCCGAATACCGCGTCGGAGCGAGCCGCCCGTTACGAGGAGGTTTACAAACGCGTTTTTGACATAGCTCGGAACGAAAATTTCGCTGGTTACGACCCATTTGACGGCCTTGAAAGCAGGATTTTTAAAGCGATTCCGATTCTTAACCATTTCGCTTTAATTCGTATGGCGTGGCTTCAAAGCATCAAGCGCCTGCCGATCAATCTTCGGAGGATGCTAGGCGTACCGAGAGGGATTAATCCTAAAGGTGTGGCGCTATTTGCCTTGGCCGAGGCCGCAAGGATTCGCGACGATTTGCGGGGCACCGACAACCTATCGTATTTGTTGGAGCTGCTCGACCGACTTGCGATTCTGGAAGTAGATGGATCGGGCTCCCGATTACGGTCCTTCGGATATAACTTCGATTGGCAATCGAGGGCTTTTTATGCACCTAAACTGACGCCGACTATCGTGCCGACTGCCTTTGCCGCTAAAGCGTACTTGGACGGCTACGAGTTACTCGGTTCGGCAAAATTTCTGGAAGCTGCCGACGAAATATGCCGTTTTATTCTGAATCGCTTGCGACGTCCCTTCGAGACAGCGACCGAAATTTGTTTTAGCTATACGCCGAATGATAATTCGCGGATTTTAAATGCAAGCCTTCTCGCCGGTGAGGTGCTTGCCCGGACAGGCGAACTCGTCGGCCGAAAGGATTACCTTGAAACTGCCTTAAAGACTGCAAGGTTTGTCGTTGGATTGCAATCGCCAGAAGGATCTTGGCCTTATGGAACGCGCTTGAGGCATAAATGGGTCGACAATTTCCATACTGCATTTATGATTTCCTCTTTACTCGCGCTTTACGACAAATGTAGCTCCTTACTGGAGCGTGATGAATCAGAAAAAATCTTTAGCTCGATCGACCGTGGGACGAATTTTTGGATCGACAACTTTTTTCTTGCATCCGCAGCGCCGAAGTATTTTCACAACCGTACGAATCCGATCGATATCCATTCGGCTGCGGCGGCCATTGTAACACTTGCTGATCTGGCCGAAACGCGCGATGACGCGATTCGGCTTGCGTGCAGGATCGCGGATTGGACACTCGAAAATATGTATTACGGCGGGAGGTTTTTTTACCAAAAAAATGCTTTGATAACTGTGCGTATCGAATTTATTCGCTGGGGACAGGCCTGGATGGCGTTTGCGCTCTCCCGTCTGGCCGAAGTGATTCACAAAAAAGCGAAATGAGCGGCGGAAAAAGTCACGTCTGGATCGACCTGGGCAATTCGCCCCACATCCCCTTTTTTTTGGCAATTGCTCGTGAACTCAAACAAGAGGGTAGTGAAATTGTCTGGACGGCGCGCGACTACGCACAGACCGTACAACTTGCTAAAGCCGCTGGACTTGAACCTAAAGTCGTTGGCACTCACGGCGGCGGTTCAATGGCTGCGAAGGGGAAGAAATTTTTGACACGAACGATTGAGCTACTTGCGTGGGCACGTCGACAAAGGTTCGATATCGTTTTATCCCACAATTCGCAAGAGCCTCTCGTCGTCGCCCGTCTGCTTGGTTTGCAAAGCGTCAATATGATGGATTACGAGCATCATCCGGCGAATCATTTATCGTTTCGGATGGCAAGAAATGTCTTTGTTCCGGAGGCATTTCCCGATAGTGCACTCCAACTCTTCGGCGCCGGCGGCGGAAAAGCCTGGAAATACCCAGGAATCAAGGAAGACGTTTATCTTGCCGATTTTCAAGCCGATCGGGCGTTTTATGGCGAGCTTGAGAAACTTGGCATATCGAGATCCGACATTCTTGCCATAGTTCGTCCCCATGCGCCGGAGGCACTTTATCATCGTAAGGTTGAAAATCGCTTGCTCGACGAATTGCTTGACCGGCTGGCCGCATATCCGAACGTGAAAATTATCTTGCTTCCGCGGAAAGACTATCAGGGCCGTGAAATTAAAGAGCGGCATCCGCAGGAGAATATAATCAATCCGCCGGGCGTTTTGGACGGACCTAATTTGATCGCGGCGGCGGATTTGGTCGTCTCGGGCGGCGGTACGATGATTCGCGAAGCGGCAGCTCTTGGCGTTCCCGCTTATACTGTTTTCGCCGGAAAATCAGCTGCCGTTGATGAATACCTGTTAGCAGAAGGGCGGCTAAAACGGCTCTCGGCCCCAAATGATTTGAATTTGGTGCTTCCTGTTAAGAAGCCTTTTGCAAAGCCGAGGCAGCACAAAGAGCTTCTTCGTCAGATTGTCGATCGGATTCGAGCCTTGATCGAAGGTGGAGAGCGATAGCTCCTGTGTTTGGGCACCCACGGGTTAGAATAGAAAAATGTGCGGAATCGCAGGGTTCATTGGTAATGCAGGTGAGGAATCTCTACGCGCGATGCTGTGCGCAATCGAGCATCGCGGACGCGACGACGAAGGGGCCTATCTTTCAGGTGTATCGTCACTCGAAGGTAGTAAAATTGCCCTCGGCCACCGTCGGCTGTCGATAATCGATACGTCTCAAGGCGGCCATCAGCCCTTGTTTTGCAATCACGGGCGATTTGCGATCACCTACAACGGCGAGCTCTATAACTATCGCGAACTTCGCCGAGACCTAGAATCGCGCGGCGAAATCTTCCGGACAGAGTCAGACACGGAGGTTCTCCTCCGATCGTTTGCGCTCGATGGCCTAAATTGTCTCAACAAGCTGAACGGAATGTTTGCCTTTGCGGTTTGGGACGCTCTCGAAGAGTCTTTGACACTTGTACGCGATCGAAGCGGACTAAAGCCGCTCTATTACACGCAATGCGGGAACAACTTTGTATTCGCATCTGAAATAAAGGCTCTTTTTAAGTTTCCCGGCGTGGCTGCGGAGCTGGACCTTGAGGGATTTAACCAATTTCTGACGTTTCTCTGGCCGGTTCCGCCAAAAACGTTGTTTCGCGGCATTTTACAACTCTTGCCCGGGCATTATCTTATCTGGAAAAACGGCCGGATCCAAACAGGCGAATGGTGGGACCTCGATTTTTCGGTCGAGGAACCGGTCGGCGACGAGCGAGACTGGATAGCAGAAACGGCCGAGGTGCTCGATCGGGTAACTCAGATGGAGATGGTGGCGGATGTGCCGATCGGAGCGTTTCTCTCGGGTGGCGTGGATTCATCCGGCATTGTTGCATCGATGGCGGGCTGCTCGAAATCGCATGTGACGGCCTATACAACTGGGATTTCCACAAAAGACCTTGAGTTTGACATTATACCGGACGATGTTCGGTGGGCCCGGGCCGTCGCAAATTTCTTTGAAATTGACTATCACGAGACTACATTGCGCCCCGATCTCGTCGATCTCCTGCCATTGCTGATACGCCATCAGGACGCTCCGGTTATAGATATGGCGATACCGTCCTATCTGCTGTCAAAGCAGGCACGCGAGACACACAAGGTAATGCTCTCGGGCATGGGCGGCGACGAAGTTTTTGGCGGTTATCCGCGGCATCTAGCGATGAGAATCGCCTCCGCAATCGATTTTATACCTTCGGCGATACGGCGACCGTTTATGGAAACTTTGGCGACCGTTTTACCGGGCGGGCTTCGAGGTCCGCTTACCGCACCGCTCCGCAATGCTAAGAAATTTGCCGCAAGCGCTGCTGCTCCATTTGAGGAACGATATCTTGGGTTCGGAACCTACTTTACTGCGAATATGAAGCGAGAATTGCTCAATGCGGACTATTTTAGAGCTGTCGAGGATTTCGACGTTTACGCAACGCACCGCCGATATTTCGCAAAATCACGCAATTTTTCGCCGCTTAACCGCTTGCTTTACGTAGATTTTAAGACATTTCTTCCCGCTCTAAACCTGGACACAATCGACCGGACGTCAATGGCGGTAAACCTGGAGGTCAGAGCGCCATATTTGAACAAAACGATGCTAGATTTTGCATCGCGGCTCCCGTCGAGCCTCAAAATCCGCGGGTTAATGCGGAAATATGCATTAAAAAAGGCTCTAGAGATACGCTTGCCGCGGGAGATAGTCTGGCGAAAAAAAGCGGGTTTTTCGGCTCCGATACGGGCTTGGCTACGCGGTCCGTTGAGACCGATGCTAGATAACCTTCTCAGTCTGGAAGAAGTAAAGCGACGTGGAGTTTTCAATCCGCACTATGTCCGTGCGATGATTACGGCAAATGATTCCGGTCGCGAGGACTACAGTTTGCAAATCTTTCAACTCCTGAACTGGGAACTCTTTTCCCGCGAATACTTTGGCAAGTGAATTCTCAAGTGTCCAATAGCCAGGTGGGGATCGCCGAGCAGATTCCGCTAAGAACTCCTAATCGCGTTCCGCGATGGATTATGCCGGCCGTCAAGACATTTATAGTCCTGGCGGATGCGGCGATTGCGGCGGCAAGTTTCCTAATTGCTTTTTTTCTTCGCGAGGGCGAGCCGATTTTATCCGCAGCAGCCTGGGCGTGGTCGAAAGCCTTCGTTCCATATGCCGGAATTCTCTATTTTGCGATCCTCGCTCGTATTGCAATGCTCGTTTATCAGGGCGTTTTGCGGCTTCACGGAGCATTTTCCTATTCCCGTGAGGCGATCAAAGTTTTCAAGGCCGTTTCGGTTTCATCGTTGTTGATTATTGCTTGGGCGTTTCTTTTCCGGGGTGGATTTGCATTTCGAGATTTTTCGTATTCACGCGGTATATTTGTACTCGATTTTGCTTTTGCATTCTTCGGACTGCTCGTTTTTCACCTTCTGATTCGATATCTACAATCAACTGCCCGGCGGCACGATGTAAATTTGATCGCGACGATCGTTGTCGGTAGCGGTGATGAAGCCGCACGAACGGTCGAATCGCTCGCGGAAAAGCCGGATCTTGGCTATCGCGTTGTTGCAATGCTTGGTAGCCGTCCGCCGTCGAAAAGCGTGTCCGGGATTCCCTATCTTGGTGAAATTGATCTTCTTCCCAGCATCGTGACTAACCTCGCGGTTCGCGAAGTAATCATTGCGGATGAAAATGTTTCGAGCGAAAGACTCTTCGAGACGATGATGAAAATCGGACGAAAACAGCGGGTTGAGTTTCGCCTCGCTCCGGATTTGTTTGACCTATTGCCGCAAAAAACGTCGATTGAACAGATTGGAGTCCTGCCAATGATACGGCTGTTTTGGGAGCCGCTGTCTGACGCCGAGCGATTTCTCAAACGCGGCTTTGATATTGTCATTTCATTTGTTGCAATTGGTCTGACGCTGCCTCTGATGGCAATTATTGCGATATGGATTAAACTCGATTCGCGCGGGCGGGTAATCTTCAAGCAAGAGCGCGTCGGAATGGACGGCAGGATTTTCCTCTGTTATAAATTTCGTACGATGTATGAGGATGCCGATCCGGAAATACATCGCGAGGCCTACATTAAAAATATCGCTGGGCAAGCCGGCGGAAACGAAAATGATCATGACGAGCCAGTGTTCGGCAAGGTCAGTAACGATCCGCGAATTACAAGGGCCGGCAGAATCCTGCGGCGAACGAGTCTTGACGAATTGCCGCAGCTTTTTAACGTTCTTCGTGGTGAAATGAGTGTCGTTGGTCCGCGGCCGCCTATACCGTATGAGGTCGAAAATTACGCTCCGTGGCATCGACGCAGGCTGGATATGAGGCCTGGGATTACGGGGCTTTGGCAGGTTTCCGGTAGAAATAGAATTCCGTTCGAAGAGATGGTTCGGATAGACCTTTTTTACATTGAAAATTGGTCACTATGGCTTGACCTAAAAATTATCCTCCTGACGATTCCGGCCGTCTTTCGTGGTGATGGTGCGAGATGAATATTGCCGAAGCATTACTTACCGCGAGATGTCGGCTGGCGGGCACAATAGCGGAACCTGTCCGCGAAGCTCGGCAGCTTCTTGCAGCCGCGATCGACCGCAAACGCGAGTTCATAATCGCCCACCCGGAATACGACTTGACCGATGAGGAGCTCAGCAAGTTTGAATATTTCCTCGCGCGAAGATTAAAGCGCGAACCTTTGCAATATATCCTTGGCCGGCAGGAATTTTATGGCCTGGAATTTCTAGTCGGCCCTGGCGTCCTGATTCCGCGGCCGGAGACGGAAACGCTTGTCCGGCTCGCGGCGGTTTCATTTGGTGAGAGAGAGGAACCGCGGTTTCTAGAGATTGGCGTCGGTTCGGGCTGCATTTCTATTACGCTTTTAAAAATTTTGCCGACGGCTCGGATCATTGGCGTCGATATATCGCGGCGAGCACTTTTCTATGCCCGACGAAACGCTGAGCGACATCGCGTCCGCCCGCGTTTGCATTTAATCCAATCGGATTTATTCGGCGCTTTTGCAGACATGAGGTTTGACGCGATTCTGACAAATCCACCCTATGTTGCAAGCGATGAATTAATATCGCTCGAGCCCGAGGTAAAGGATTACGAACCGAAAGAGGCTCTAACTGTCGGAGCCGACGGCCTTTCACTTATTCGACATATCGTCGCCGCCGCTCCACATTATCTGATTTCGGGCGGGGGCCTTTTCATGGAAATAGGGTTTGGGCAATTAGAACGAGTCAAAAAACTATTTGCCGCGGACCACCGCTGGGCGAGTATAGTGTTCGAAAAAGATCTCAGTGGGGTTGAGCGAACCGCCGTAGCGTTCAGGAGGTGATAGGACGTCCTCGGTGAACATCGGCCCGCCGCAAAACAAAATGGGCCTGGATAATGCCAAGCCTACAGGGTAGCTTAATTTCTGATGTTCTAAATTGAGCTAAGCGTCGGCGTAAGGCCGTGCTATTCTGTGATATGTATATCGTCTGTTTTGTTTATACGTCCTGACAGAAAAACTCCGCCTAGTGCAACGGTGGCGATCAAAAAGATTATCGCCAGCACGATGTAGAGTGTTTGGGCATTTCCGTAGTAAATGTAGAAAGAGGCAATCGTTAAAATCAGTGAAACGAGTGCCAAAAGGCCGTAAAGCATATAATCACCTCCGATCGTCTGAAAAATGTAAAATAGCGTGCCGATCGCGTACGACCAACTGCCAAACCTCGACGTCGTATGATGCCCGCTTCAAAGAGCTTTCACTTCCGCTTACGAACAAAATCATGGTAAACCTAAACTTCAATAAAAGCAAGAGTTTTCCATGAATTAAGTAACAGTCAGATCAATCCTTGGATCCTTTCTGGATAAATTTAGTAAACCCGTGAATGTTGACAAAAATGTAAGGATTGATAAACTGGTTTTTAGAGCTTCTGTTGCAAATGCCAAAGATAGCAGATATACAGGAAACACCGAACCCGAACGCGGTCAAATTCATTCTTAAAGAGCCGGTCTCGGCCGGGACATCGCATTCATTCAAAGATGCCGAGTCTGCAGCCGGTGACGCATTTGCGAAAGCGATTTTCGATGTTGGCGATGTCGTGAGTGTCTTTTATATGGACAAGATGGTGACGGTTGAGAAGACCGATGACGCGGAATGGGATGAAATCTTGCCCAAGATTGCCGTTCCAATTCGCGAGGCCCCGGCCGTTAAGCCAATACATCAAAATGGAAACGGCTCCGCAGGTTCAATTGGCGGTGCAATTGCCGCGGCGGCGCTCGATGACCCGAGATTACGGGAAATTGAGGCATTGCTCGATGAACGCATCCGGCCGTACCTTGCCGGCGATGGCGGTTGGTTGGAAATCGCCGGGTTCGAAAACAACCGGCTGAGTATTCGCTATCAGGGCGCGTGTGGAAGCTGCCCCAGTTCACTTACCGGCACACTAATCGCGATCGAAAATATGATCCGGGACGAGATCGACCCGGAAATAGAGGTTCTTGCAGTTTAGCAACCAAATCCAACCAGGTATTTGATCCCTTTAATCGTCCAAACTAAGTTTCTGTATGCTCGCCCTTGGATTTGCTCATTTGCGGAGCTGCCGAAGCCTCCGGGAGAGGAGCTCCGACCGCATCGGATTTCACACGTGGCGAATCTTCGATTTCCTCTGCAGGCGAATCGCTTACGAGCATCTTTCCGGCAAATTTTGAGAACGTGAGTTTTTTGCTGTTCTCGTCAAAGTCCACAAGAACAAAATCGCCTGTTTCAACCTGTTGCGTCGCTACTAGATTCGAAAGCGGGTAAACAAGGAACCTCTCAATGGCACGTTTAAGATGGCGGGCGCCGTATTTGAGGTCGATGCCTTCACCGAGCAGGTACTCTTTCGCACTATCCGTGCATTCGAAAACGAACTTTGTTCCAGCAGAATCTGTGATTCGGGCCTGGACGGCAGCAAGTTCAATTTCAAGAATCCGGCGTAGATGATGCTCCTTGAGGCTGCGAAATACCACGACCTTGTCAATCCGGTTCATAAATTCCGGCGAGAACTTCCGTTTTGCAGCTTCAAGCGCAGTCCGATAAATCTTCGCATCGATTTCGTTATCTTCTTTGGGTGTCCCGGCCTTTGTCGGCGCAAACCCGATACCGCCGGAAATCATCTCGCTCATTTCGCGGGCGCCAAGATTCGAAGTCATAATGACAATAGTTTTAGAAAAATCGACTCGCCGATTGTCTCCGAGCGTAAGTGTTGCCTTATCGAGGATCCCGAGCAAGAGCTGCCAGAGAGAGTCCGAGGCCTTCTCAATTTCATCAAATAGGACAAATGTCAACTTTGTATCTTCAGTATGCGCCTTGTCTAGATTTTCCTGCGTCAGCATCGGCGAGGTTTCGCGATGGCCAAGGTATCCGGGCGGTGACCCGATCAACTTTGCGATTTCGTGAGAATGCTGAAATTCAGCGCAATCGATCTTTACTACCGCGTGCGGATCATTGAAAAGCACTTCGGAAGCGGCCTCGACGACACGCGTTTTCCCCGAGCCAGTCGGACCGAGAAACAGCATTGTCCCGATCGGTCGCGAAGGATTGTTCATTCCAGCTAAATAAATCTGAAACAAGCCGCTCATCCTGCGGACGGCCCGTTCTTGTCCAACGATCAGTGCAGAAAGTTTTTCTTCAAATTCCGCTGCCCGCGGGCTTTTGCGGTCCGGATCAAGCATTACGCCTTGATCTTTTAGAACCTTCTTTTTTGCCGGTTCGTTTTTCATTTTAATCCCTAAGAATATCCCCTCGTACGCGTTTGGATGGCAGCCTTCGCTTATGAATGCAACCGCCAATAGAGATGACCCGCGCGAATCGGCAGTTTGCTACAATCTACCGGGGACAACTACCTACCGAACGCGAAACGTTGGGTGCCTCTCCCCGAAATATAATTTACAGCCTTTTGCGAATTATTCAAGGGCAAGCAGGCGCCGAGGCACACTGCCCTTCGGTTAATTTCCTGGGACTTGCGCGACCTTATCGATGGGTGATTGTCATCCAGCCGCTAAGCGTTCCGTTTGCGCCGCCACCGGCATTGTAATTCGGAAGATTAGCGCGATCAACTTCGACGACGTCGTACCAAGGATCGTAGAACAGCATCCTATGCGTCGTTCGATTAATCTCGACTAAAAGAGTGAAATGTCCACCGCCACCCGCCCAGGCAATATGCGCGATTATCGGTGTTCGGCTGCCGCAGTAATACCAGAAATAATCGAAAATCCTCCCGCCGGCTACACCTTCAGTGCGGTATGCCGGTACGCCGATGTGATTCAGAACATAGGAAAGATTCGATGCTTGAGTTCCATTTTTCGGGTCAAAGCTACCGGGATAGAGCTGCGAAATCTGTCTTGCCCGGCCCTCAGGATCAATCATACAGGCCTGTTTATAAATTTGTTCGGCCATCGCGACACAGGCCGGGCCGCACGATTGTGCCTGTTCCTGATGAAGCAAATAATGCGTTCGCCCTTGACTATCTATTGCCCAACGTGCCGGCATCTCGTTTACCTCAGTCAATTTAAGATTCCGAGCTTTGCGGAGTCAAAAAGCGCGGTAGCTACGGACGTCGGAGGCTCGAGGTTTTTGCAAAAGGGTTAATCGTAATATTCAAGCCCGAGGTGTGTAATTAAATCTTCGCCTGCCATATGCCGAAGTGTGTTCTTAAGCTTCATTAGTTGGATGAAAATATCATGCTCCGGATACAATCCCGGACCCGTTTGCGGCGATTTGAAGTAAAAAGAAAGCCATTCCTGGATGCCCTTCATTCCAGCCCGAGCCGCAAGGTCGAGAAAAAGCGCAAGGTCGAGAACCAGCGGTGCAGCGAGGATCGAATCGCGGCAAAGAAAATCGATCTTTATCTGCATCTTGTAACCGAGCCAACCGAAAATGTCGATGTTATCCCAGCCCTCCTTGTTATCGCCGCGCGGAGGGTAGTAATTAATCCTGACGACATGGGAAAAGTAGCCGTAAAGTTCGGGATAGAGATCTGGCTGTAGAATATGTTCAAGAACCGAGAGTTTGGATTCCTCTTTCGTCTTAAAGTTCTCTGGGTCATCGAGTACCTCGCCGTCGCGATTTCCCAGAATATTGGTCGAGTACCAGCCTTCGAGCCCGAGCATTCGGGCCTTTAGGCCTGGAGCGATAATCGTTTTCATCAAGGTTTGGCCAGTCTTGAAATCCTTTCCACAGATCGGTACGCGGTTGCGGTCGGCAAGTTCTGTCATTGCGGGAATGTCGAGACAGAGATTTGGAGCTCCGTTTGCGAACGGAACGCCGGACCGTAGAGCAGCATAGGCATAAATCATTGATGGCGAAATAGCTGGATCGCTGTCGTAGAGGCCTTTTTCAAACGCGTCGATCGTGGAATGAACGTCCGCATTTTCAAGAAAGATCTCGGTCGAAGCAGCCCAAACCATTACAACACGGTCACAGCTATTTTCGGCTTTAAAACGCGCAATGTCTTGGATCAGCTGCTCTGCCAGGTCCATTTTGTTACGGCCCCGCTTGACGTTGTTGCCGTTTAGCCGTTTCACGAAGTTTTGCTCGAACACGGCCGGCATCGGTCGCAATGAGGAAAGCGGCTCGGAGACCTGATTGAGTAGATCTTTTTCCAAAACACCGGCTTTCAGGGCGGCCGTGAAAGCGTCGTCAGGAAAAATATCCCATGCACCAAAGACTAAGTTGTCTAGGTTTGCAAGCGGGACAAGTTCGTTAATTTTGGGGACACGGTTGTCCGTCCGCTTCCCAAGGCGAATCGTACCCATTTGCGTTAGGCTGCCGATCGGAGCAGCGATGCCGCGGCGGATTGCTTCAACGCCGGCTACAAAGGTGGTACTGACGGCGCCAAGGCCAACAAGAAGGACGCCGAGTTTGCCCTCGGCGGGCTCGATCTCTTTCGGATAGTTGCTCATTGCTTTTGATTCCAAATCGGAAAAAGCATCATATCGCTGCAAACGATGGCAAATCAAACTGAAAGCCAGATTAAAAACGGATCTGCTGCTATTGGCGGCCGCAATAAATAAACGGATTGATTTCTGGGAAAATATTATCGCGGCTCTCGATTTCCTCTATCAGAGCTGCATCCTCGTCGGAAAGCCTCGCCTTTTCGAGAAGTCCGCTTAAAAGGTTAAAGCGGTGTATATGTGATTTAAAGCGGCGCGTGGAATACTCAACCGTTGTGCCTTGATATATCTGGAAAGCCCAATCGCTTGATTCGGCAAGCAACAATTCGCGTGCCATTTGTGCAAGAATTCTAACAGTTTGGTTGTTCCGTTTGCGTTGTGCGACGGCGTTTGCGGCATTGGTCATTCGCCTTTCCGCATCGTGCTGATAAGGGTACATCCAGGCGTTTCTTTCATTCAGCCAAACCTTGTAGTATCCATTCTCACCCCAGCTTGACGCCGACGGTTGCTGGACCTGTATCGGCAAGCCGATGTCAAGAAAATCACCTGGAGACAAAGCGGAAATTTCCACTTGGTCATAGTGAAGCTTCCTGAAGAAAAAATCGAGAAACTGCGGGCCTTCGAACCACCAATGGCCGAAGAGCTCAGCATCGTAAGGCGAGACGATCAATGGTGGACGGCCGCCCAATATCTCGCGGAGATTTTTCGCCTGCTGAATGCGCGCGCCGAGGAAATGCTCAGCGTCTCGAGCGGCCTGATCGCGGGCAGCGGCAGGTATGTAAGGCTCTTTTAGCTGCTGCGGGACAGATTTTCCTGTTATTCGATGAAATTTAAGCCCAAGATGCCGACGCGTCCCATCCTTGTGCAGATGCGGCTTCAGATATTCCAGCGGGGCGTCCCAGCCGATATCTCGGTAAAATTCTCGATATAGACTATTGCCTGGATAACCGATTTGGGCCGACCATACTTGACGGCTTGTTTCAACGTCGCGGGCAAAAACCGCAACGGTATTCGGACAGACTACCGGCGAATATACGCCGTACTTCGGTCGCGGGTCCCCGTAAAGTATTGCATGGCTGTCCGCGATGAAATATTCGATACCGAATTCCTTTAACAAGTCTTCGACGCCGGGCTCATACGCGCATTCGGGCAGCCATATTCCCCGCGGCGAACGCCCAAAATGTTTCAGATAGTTTTCGGTCGCTATGGCGATCTGAGCGCGGCGTGCCTCCCGGGTCGAAATAAGCGGGAGGAATCCGTGGGTGGCCCCGCAGGTTATTATTTCTAAAATTCCATCGTCCTGTAGCTCACGAAAAGCGGCAATCAAGTTGCGTCGATAATGATATTCCCAAAGTTCAGTTGCCGCCGAGAGAATTTCGACATACATTTTGGCGGCTTCGGCGAATTCCGGCGCGTCGGTAGCCGCCCGCCGAAGCTCCTTCTCTGCGAGCGAAAACAAATTGGCCAAATGATTCGAATATCGCTCCGCTAGTAAGTCGTCGGCGAGCATTTCGCACAGTGGTGGCGAGATATTGATAGCAAGACGCGGCGCGGCTTTTGCATCCCGAAGATTCCGAAGGATGAAAAGCAGCGGGAGATAAACTTCCGTAATCGCTTCGTAAAGCCAATCTTCTTCTAGAAACTCAGGATATTCCGGGTGGCGAACAAAGGGTAGATGAGCGTGGAGTATGAGGCTAAAAAAACCAACCGGCATAGCGAAACTTATCGGGACGCGATTTTTATTAGCGGCGCGGTAACCGAGCCTAGATTTGGGCCGTCGGAGCCAATTGAGTAGCTGAAGGCTCCGGTTCTTAAGTTAGCCGTCCGACTCTAACCCGAAATCCAGCTTGCCGGTGAGGCCAGATTTTCATCGAAAGGCGATGCAAACCAGCCAAATGGCGGCTTTCGCGGTTTACCGCGTAAGTTTATACGGCTTGCTCCAGGATTGAACGTCGGTGACGCCTCTTCATCAAATTCGTTTTCGCTGAGCGAAAATCTTTCCTTAATTCGCCGAATTACGTCCGGTGAACTCCATTTGTCGGCGTGCTGCTGCAAAAATGCAAACAATGTAGCGCCTATCTTCGATCGGAGCCCGTCCAATGGATGACCAGCCGCTAGGTACACGAGGGCGTACGCAAGTTCATGTGCACTAAACCGGTAATTTATTGGGTTAGAGCCAAGAATGTACGAAAGCGATTTCGCTGCCCGGCGATCGGCGGCAGCAACATCCTCTCCGACTGCGGCAATATTGATCGCATCGCGTCGATAGCCAGCAGCGTTGAGAATGCTTGCGAATTCAACGGCGCGAATTCTCCATTGGGCCGATTCCGCACTGCGCTGCGACGGGCCGAGGGAAGGCGTTTTGACGGTATTCGAAAAAGCGATACGAATAAATGGGCGAAAAGGAGCAAAAAAACCGATTTCCGCGCGATAGCGGTGCCCCGGATCCGTATCGAACCAGAAGCTACCGTCCGCTTCGGCCGGATGCATTTCTGTTCGGCCTGTTTCGAGGTTCAATAGGCGCAGGTAAAGTCGGTAATTTCCCGTCCGCTTTCCGAGTATTTTTCGGAGCGTTTTATACGGATCTTTTCTAATGGTCCAATAAAAATAAAGTCGTGTCGGGGATTGAACGAGCAATTTTGCTCGATTCTGTCGTTCGAGCGGTCCAAGTACTGGCTCAGAGAGCGGGTCTGGCGACGCGAAATTCTCCAAGAGCTGTCCCGAGGCAAGCGCAGCCGAGATCCTTTCCTCAATCTCGCTATCGGATTGGACGGAGGTCGGACTAGTGCCAACGTCCGCTGGTTGCCCCGCCGCTTCATTGATTTCGTAGAATTTAGGATTTTTCAAAGCCCTTGGCCCTTGCCTCTTTTATGGTCGAAATCAGTAAAGACGAATTATGCTTTGTTTTCTTTTAAGTTACAAGCAGGGAGCTATTTTGCAGCCTGTTCTGAATTCTCCGCCTGCCTGGAGATAGAGCGGAGCCTGATGTCGATCTTGCCGATCGATGCCTTTACCACTCCACGAACTGGAATACGTCTTCTGTCGTCGGTTATCCAAATCGTCATACTTCCTTCACTCTCAATAAGACGTCCTGGACCGAAGACCTCAGGCTCAACCTTTAGGCACCAGACCGTTCCAATATCCGTTTTGAGAAGCTCGCGTGCCGTTACAGCTACCGGAATTTTGTAAACAAGCCCCGAATCGCTGACCTGAAGCTCGAACGTTTTTCCGACCGCCAAAGGCAAAAGCCGCAGGGAGTAAATTCCGGAAACAATGTCCTGAGTCGGGCTAGCAATTTCCGATGCAATATTACGCGGCGGTCGCATCGGGTCTTTCGGATCGGTTTCGACGTACGTTACACGCCGGCCTTCGTAATCGAAAAAAGCTTCGCCATTACGAACGCGGTCTTTCTGTACATCGTGCTTTATCGTCCGAGAAATTCGAAAATGCTCGCCGTTGACGGTCGACTCGTAACGCTGAAGAAAAGAAAAGCGGGCAATTTTTAGCAGCGTGCCTTTCGAGCGAGCCTCGGCCGTGATGTTGAAGTTACCGTTCTCTGTACTGTTTACTATAAAGGTCAAATCAGCAACCGGGATTCCGGAAACTATCTTGCTCAATTTGCCCTCGTATGTGAGCGTTTCACCCGCGGCAAATGGAAAGTCCGTGGCCTGCGCGGCGGCAGTAAACGTGAGGGCCGCAACGGCAAGCAAGAATTGAATTGAACGTGTGGAGAGCCAATTCATAAAGCTTTCAATATCAAATGATTCTGTAATATCGAGCCAGCAAAAAGGCGCAGGCGGCAGCCGCGCCGAGCGTTACGTTATATTCGCCGTTTTTCAAGTATAACCCAAAATCGAATTTTCTTTCTGATTTTTTTACTGCCGCCAAGCGAGGAAAAAACAGAGGAACACTGCGTCGATAGTTTTCATATTCCGCGCCGAAGACGTCAAATAATTCACGCGTTTCGACGCGAATTACCGGAAAATAGATGCTAATGAAAAACGCGATGCATACCGCTGCAAGCCACCAGACGCCCGAAGCGATCCCAAACCCAGCCGCTAGCAGGAAACTCCCGAAATATAACGGATTTCGCGTATAGGCATACGGTCCTCCGAGGTCTAGCTCGCTGCCTTTTCTGATGTGTCCAGCGGCCCAAAACCTAATTGCGAGCCCAAGTGCAGCGATGGAAAAGCCAATCTGCATTCCAAGCAGCGATGGCCGGGCGAAAATTATATAAATTGCAGCGATGATGAATCCGGAAAGGACGCGGTAACGCTGGAGGAACAGTTCAAATCGGGAAGCCATTCGAGTCGATCCTATTTAATTGCCTCTGTATTTGCATTCAATTTCTCAAATACCGCCGCGTTCAAGCGCCTAGCGACTGCTGCGAAAACAGCTTTCACCTCGATATCCATACAAATCCAGTTATCGCAGCTCCGACGGTAACAATTTTTCCGACATTCGATGTCGTTCCGGCCGGTTTCCAAATCCTCGGGGCAAGGGCTCCCGTTTCGTCTCCAATCTGTCGGGCCGTATATGCCGACGACCGGAGCGCCTGCCGCAACGGCAAGATGTGTCGGGCCCGTATCTCCACCGACGTAAACGCTCGCCAGGCGTGCAAGCGCAAAGAAACCTTTGAGGCTCGGCGAAGAGGTTATGAGCGCGCCGGATTTCGACGAGGCGACGGCAGAATTTGCAATCTCCTCTTCGCCCGGGCCGTAAACGATTATTGGCCGAAGACCCAGATGTTCCGCAATCAAATCTCCTAGCTGCCCGAAACGCTCCGCGCTCCAAAGTTTCGTCGGCCAACCTCCGCCAAGATTCAACATGGCGAAAGGCCCACCGGCCATCCGGGCTATCTTTTCGGCCTCAGCTAAATGAACCTCCTTCGGAAAAATTGGGAAATCTAGGGTTTTCGGTATGGGGATTCCAAAGCTCGAAGCAGCGAGCTGAAGATGTCGATAAATAATATGATGATTTTGTGGCGCTGCAATCCGTTGGTTATAAAAGATCGCTGCGGCGGGCTCTCTGAGCGATTCCCGACTATATCCAAAGCGCAGAGGAGCGCCCGAAAGGCGGGCAATAATTGCCGACTTTATAAGTCCCTGAAAATCAACTGCGACATCGTAGTTAGAGTCTCGAATTGCTGCTGTTTGCATTCGAAGTCCGGCAACTAGGTCGCGCCCGGATCTGTTTTTGCGGAAATGCTTTGTATCAATCTCTATTAGCCGGTTGATAAGCCGGTTTCCACGTAATATTTCCGCGGCAGAAGATTCTGCGACCCAGTCAATTTCCGCATCCGGTAACGCCTGTCGGACTGCCGAAAAGGCCGGCAAAGTGTGCACGATGTCGCCGATTGCGCTCAGTTTTATAAGCAAAATGCGCATTTAACATCAATGTTAACTAATATTGCCGCGAGTTGGTAATGCGAAATGGCTCTTTGACCCTAGAAAATGGCAGAGAACAGTTTTTACTGGAAATCTAGCGACCGATTAAGCTATTCTATTCACCGGACAGCTCGTCGCCGAGGAGCCCTCATTCGTGTCCCGCCAAGCACATTATGCAAAAGCCCGAACCTCAGCTTCGTGATTTAAGGCCTGCCCTCGTATTTTTAAGCGGAGAATTGATCGCGGTGCCGATCCCGCTTGAGCGGGAAGAGGTGATTTTAGGGCGGGCGCTCGAGGCCGACGTCCGCGTCAATGATTCGAAAGTCTCGAGACGCCATGCGAAGATCAAGCAGGTAAAAGATCCTGGAAATGGTCGGACCGATTATATTCTCATGGACCTTGGCTCGAGAAACGGTACTTATCTCAATGGCGCTCGCGTAACCGAGGCGCAGCTTGCAAATGGGGATAAAATCACGGTCGGTGAGCATATTTTGCGATTTGAACTGCTTGATGAAATAGACCGTGAATATCAGCGGCAGATACATCGGCTTATAACCCACGATGATTTGACCGGATTGCTCTCGAGTCGCTCGTTTTTTTCCGAGTTGCGGCGCGAGGCGGCTAAAGCGATGGCGGGCGGTCGCCAGTTTTGCGTCCTTGTTATGGACGTCGACCATTTCAAACGGGTAAATGATACTTACGGACATTTAACTGGCAGCAAAACACTGGAAGAAATAGGGCATATTATTATCGGAATTATGCGGAGCGGCGATGCCGCTTCGCGATTCGGTGGTGAAGAGTTTGCTGCTTTTCTTCTCGACGCTGATTTAGCACAAGGTCTAGTAGCGGCCGAGAGAATTCGAACAGCGATCGAGAATCATCGATTTTCTGTGGTTCGCCATGGACGCACAGATACCGCTCATCGCGTTACGATTTCAATTGGTGTGGCATCCTTTCCGCACGATTCAACCGATCCCATCGAATTAGTCGAGATGGCGGATTCAGCGCTCTATCGGGCCAAGCGGGAGGGCCGAAACTGCGTCTGCGCCTATCGCGACGTTTCCGACGAAGAGCTTAGGCGGCCGCTTCCCCCGCGCAGCGATTGAATTTGCAACTTTGTACGGTTAAATTGCGTGTGAGACAGCGGTCGAAATTCGTGCTAGACTTTTTTCAGTAATCTCAAATTAGCCGAGCTGCTTGAGCTGCGGATCAGATCGATCGTGATAAACAGGTTAAACCTTGCAACGAATCCGTTCAGAAATCGGACGACGCCGTACCTTGTCGCGGCGGGGCTTCTTGTATTCGGCCTTGCGGGAATTATCGTCTCGATCGCTGAGTGGCGTCAGGCCGTGAAAGATAACGAACTTACCGTAAAGCAAATAGGTGAAATGGAGGCGGAACTGCAGCGCCTAAAAGCCGAGGGTGAAAAGGTCCGCCAGCAACTTACTCCAGAACAGCGCGAATTGCTCTTCGCCGCCCATAAACTCGTCGCGAACAAAACGTTTGGCTGGTCGCGTCTATTTGCGGATTTGGAATCCGTAATGCCCGGCGGCGTTAGTGCAAATCGGATCTCTGTCCAAAACGTTTTTCGCGATGGCGACAAGGTGAATGCCGAGATTGAATTCGGCGTCATCAGTCGCGACTTCAACGCTGTAATGGGAATGCTTCAGGCAATGAATAATTCGGGAATCTTTCGTGCCGAGCTTCGCGGTCAAGACCTGCAAAAAACCGATTTGTCCACATATACCGAATATAGGCTGCGGCTGATTTATACGCCTGCCTATAGCTACACAGCAAACGAAGTCGCTGGCGGGCGTCCGGGAGGGCCGACACAATGATTAACGAATCGCCCGAGGGAAACGACAGCGCACCGCAGCAGGAGCCGGAGATACTCGTCAATCCGTCCGACGGCGCAGTTGCGGTTGACGAGCGGGACCGCACCGTTCTGCTGACCGAGAATGAGACAATTATCGTCGAAAAGTCCGTGTGGATCGACTGGGTTCCGGCAAACCGTCCACGTAGGGTGTACCTTGGAATGTGGGGCAAAGCGGAAATCTCGGCTGTTGCTGCTGCTTCGCTCGCGATTCTTATGGCTCTGTTTCTATTCTTGGCGATGACGCTGCCTGCAAGGCGGGAAGTAGAGCGAAACAAGGCGACGCGCGATCGCGTCGAGGCTGAGTTAACGGCCGCGCGGGCGCGTTACGGAGATATCACAAATACCGAAACACAGGTCGCAAAGCTGCTGGCAAGCGTCGACGATTTTGAGACGCGTTATCTTCCGATTGCCTCTATTGGGCAGACGTCTCTTTATCAAAATCTCAATGCGCTGATTCAAGCTTATGGATTGGTTAATACTAGCGGGCCGGATTATTCACCGCTAGAGCTTTCGGGTAACTCGGCCAATGGCGAATCCGAAGAAGCACGCGGGCGGGCACGGCTTCGGAGTATGTTCCCTGGAACTTACGTGACGATGACTGTCGAAGGTCCGTACCCGAATCTAAGGCGTTTTATACGTGATTTGGAAACCGGTCGCGACTTCATAGTAATCGGCGCGATTGAACTTTCGCCGGCCGAATCCCCGACCTCCGCTGGGAGAACTAATCCGCCTGTCCAATCAGGCGAAAGCGGCAAGCCAACAACGGCTGGAAACTTGGGCATTGGCCAGCCGATTACGCGGCCGCTTAATCCGCCGCCCGCTCAGCCACGCGGGAAAACTCAAGGCGCGGTCGTTAGCCTTAGGATCGAGCTAGCCGCATATTACCGGCGTCCGGCGGCCGCTCCGTTTGCTGTCCGATAATGCGTCGGGACAATCAAAATAAAGGATTTTAGACGGCAAACGGCCATCTTTTGATAGAATAGCCCCGGATCAAAGAAAAGGCGCGTAAATTGCAATGGTAGCAGTTACCACAAACTCAAAGTCGGACCGAAACAAGCTAATTGCCGCGATTTTGCTTGGCGTTCTGGCGTTGCTCTCGCTTTGGTTTGCCTTTGGCGGCAGCGTAACGGGCTCGAAAGGCCCAACCGCCAGTGCAACGCCTACGGCGCGCAGCAATTCGACATCGCGGGCGAGTTCTGACTCCAATTTCATAAACCAGGAAGCACAGAATTTTACGTACGAAACCTCGCCAATCGAATACAGCCCGCGGTTTTTAGCCGCTCCGGACCCAGGCCGCAACATCTTCGCCTTTTACGAGCCGCCGCCACCGACGCCGTATTCACCGACGCCTTTCGTCGAGAAGCCGCCGCCAACGCCGGTGCCAACTCCAACGCCGCCATTTACGCTGGCGTTCGTTTCACCGCAGACGGTATATGCCGGCAGCAAGTCTTTTCGGCTGGAGGTCACGGGCGATAAATTCACGCCGGATTCAAGGGTTTATCTCAATGGTGTAGAACTCCCTACAACCTTCATCAGTGCCCAACGAGTAGCGGCGAACGTGCCGCAGAATTTTGTCGCGGCGGCCGGAAATGCTCAAGTTATAGTTCGGACCCCAGACGGCACCAAATACTCGCTCCCGACAATGCTGATGATTCAGCCGCCGCCGAAGCCACAGGTTACCTACATTGGCCTTATCGCGAGGAAAATGGGCAATAACGATACTGCGTATCTTGAAGAGCCCGGAAAATCTTTACCAACGCCGGCACGGCTCAATGATATTATCGCGGGACGTTTCAAACTGATAAGCATCTCGCCGGAAAAGGTCGTTTTCGAGGATATAAATCTTGGTTTCCGACATACAGTTGAGCTCTCGCGTCCTGCTCCCGGAACTGCTCCCGCCGGCCAGCCAGCTCAACAAAAGCCTGTTTTCCCCCAACCGGGATTTGACCAGCCAAGCTCGCCTTATTACGCACCGGGAATTCCGCAATCGCCTTCGACTCAGGGAATACCAGGGATTCCGGACGGAATACCGCTGTATCGACCGCCGGGAGCCAATATGATGAATTCAAACGTCAATATAGGCGTCCCCGTTAAGAAGCCACAGAAAGACGTTGATGACAACGATGACAACGACAATTCGGACATCAACAACTAACGGTGAACGCGGAATGACCCTGATTGTCATAATGGGCTTACTGGCCATTACGGCGATTGCCCTGCTTGCCGTAGCGCCGTTAGTGCAGACCGAGGTTCAACGGGAAAAGGAACGCGAAGCAATCAGACGAGGCGAGGAAATTGCGGAAGCCATCCGTCAGTACGTTGTATTTTACAACGGGCAAAAGCTGCCGGAATCGATGGACGATCTTCTGGAAGGACTACCCGAAGGCACCAAAAAGCGGCAGATACTGCGTCCATCAGCGGCGATCGATCCATTGAGCGAAGACGGTAAATGGCGGCTAATAAAGCCCGATCCGCTGACGCTCGCGCGCTTTGCAAAACGTGTCCAGGATTATAACAATGGGGTTCTACCGTCGAATCCAAGTCCAGTTCTTGACCGGTACGCCGTAATTATCGTCAATTCTGCGGAGACAGAAGATGCGGCCCAAGCGAATGATGAAGACTTTGACGTAGTCAAAGACAATCAGCCGTTTATCGGTGTCGCAAGCCAAAGCCGAAGCAAATCCGTCCTCACCTATTACGGCATTGAAAAACACTCCGGCTGGATTTTTACGCCGCTTTTTCGTGGCGGCGGCGCGTTTGGTTTTTCAGGGGCCGGGCCATTCCCGCAGGCAACGCCAAAGCCGGATCAGTAGAATCAACCCGCGAGATTCACTTCGAGCTACAATACAGCGAAATACCGGCCCCTTTTATCCTAGCCAGGCAGTCAATCGCTACGCGATCGTAAACATCGAGTGGAGAATTTTGATTCGTGTCGATCCAGTATTGTAATGTAACTACCGCACCATTTTCTGTAAATTCGGTAAGGTAAACATTTGCGGGTGGGTTCGCGAGAACCCCAGGTGTTTCGGTGGCTGCGGCAGCTATGAGGGACTTTACTGTTTCTATATTTTTGTCGTACCCAACTGTGATTTTTAGGCTCATTCGACGCTGTTTTCCCGCGCTACGAATAGTCAGAGCAGAAGAATACATTTCGCCGTTTGGGATCAGGATAATTTCGCCGTCGTCCTTCCGGAGCGATGTGGCCCGCAGCCCAATATCCTCAACCTTTCCTTGATTTACCCCAACAAACAAATGGTCGCCAAGTCGAAACGGCCGCTGCCAAAGAATGAGGACACCAGAAAGAAAGTTGTTCAGAATATCCTTTGTTGCAAAACCGACAAAAAAAGAGGAGAAGCCGAGCCCAGCAATCACCTGCCCAAAACTAAATGAATCCACAACGACGGAAAGCGCCGTCAGAATACCCGTGATGGTCATCGCAATTGATATTAAACGACTGAAAAGCAAACGAAGCTGGCGATCAAGTTTCGAACGGCTAGTCGCTGCATCGAACACGGCTCTTAATATCTTTGTTAGTAGCCAAAAGAAAAGCAGGACAAGAAGAGCAGCAATCAGATAAGGAAGCCGCCCGGCCATACGCTCGGAAAGTTCACGAAGTGAGCGTTCGATCGCTGCCGAAATCAGTTCGTATTGAGTTGCAAACCAATAACTCATCATCGCGGTTTGATTCGATACGGTATTCATTGTTACTGTCTACTATATTTCCGTCTTGGCCCGCGTTGCAAAACCGAGTCCTTGACAACGGGGAGAATTAAATTTAGAATAATTCTAAATTCGAGGAGACAATTATGGAACTTCATAACACAAAGATCGATATTTCGAAATCCAAACGAGAAAAACTCATAGAGATGCTAAATCAAAGTCTTGCAGATGCGGCAGATCTCAAATCACAGGCTAAGCAGGCTCATTGGAACGTCAAGGGGCCAGATTTCATAGCTTTGCACGAGCTTTTCGATCGGGTCGCCAGCGAAATTGACGGTTACGTTGACGACATAGCCGAACGGATAACAGCACTCGGCGGCGTAGCGATGGGAACGGTTCGCCTTGCGGCAAAGAACTCGAGCCTTAACGAGTACCCGCACGAAATCAGCGACGGCGCTGCTCATATCGATGCGCTTTCGACCGTTTTGGCGGATTTCGGCAAGAAGGTCCGCAAAAATATAGATGCATCTGACGAAATTGGGGATAAAGTTACTGCAGATCTTTATACAGAGATTTCCCGTGAAGTGGATAAAATCCTCTGGTTAGTAGAAGCGCACAACCAATCGTAAGTTGAATTTTGTCGAATTTTTCTTGGCCTGCGATTTCCCAACGGTCAATCGCAGGCCGAATTTTATTTGTTCGCTGCTGTTGGATAATCGAATACTATATTGCAAAATGCTTTGACTCCAACATCCAGACGACTGTCATCAATGTAAAAATCAGGCGTATGATGGGCTGGTGCAGTTTTCGGATCGGCTCCCCTAGGCATACCGCCGACAAAAAAGAAAAACGCCGGCGCCCTTTGTCCGTAAAAAGCAAAATCCTCTGCTCCAGTCGTCCACTCTGTCTCGACAACATTTTCCTTTCCGGCTGCCTTTTCGAGTGATGGCAACATTTTCTTCACAAGATCGGGCGTGTTATAGGTAACCGGCGCCATTGACAGAATTTCAACGGTTGCGGTCGCGCCCATACTTTCCGCTATTTTTTCCGTCGTCCGGCGAATCTTCGCGTGGACATCTTTTTGCATTTCCGAATCGAGCGTCCGAATTGTTCCCGCCATCGTAAGTTCCTCGGGTATAATGTTTTCGCGAACACCGGCCGAGATCTTTCCTACGGTAATAACTACGGGCGCTTTTGTAAGTTCCGATTGACGGGCGACAATCATTTGCAAGCCTGTGTAAATTTGGGTTGCGACGGCGATGGGGTCAATCCCCGACCACGGTTGTGATCCATGCGTTTGCCGGCCGCGGACTTTGATGGTAAACCAATCGCTGGATGCCATTGTCGCCCCGACTTTGTACTTTATCTTACCGATTTCGGTTTGCGAGTTTATGTGAATTCCGAAAATGGCATCGATTTTCGGGCTATCCATAACGCCTTCTTTTACCATCAGCGGTGCTCCGCCTTCCTCGCCGGCGGGTGGGCCTTCTTCCGCTGGCTGAAAGATAAAAACTACCGTCCCATGGATTCTATCCCTCATTTGAGAAAGAATTTCGGCGGCGCCGAGAAGCATCGCGATATGGGCATCGTGACCGCAAGCGTGCATTACACCGACGGTTTGCCCGTTATAATCCGCTTTCACGGTTGAGGCAAACGGGAGTTGATTACGTTCGGTTACCGGCAGCGCGTCCATATCGGCGCGCAGGCCGATGACGGGCCCGGGCTCGGCGCCCTTGAGGATTGCGACGACACCTGTTTTAGCTATGCCAGTACGCACTTCGAGCCCAAAGCTGCGCAGCTTTTCTGCAACAAAAGCGGAGGTTTTAAACTCCCGATTGGATAGCTCTGGATTCTGATGAAAATATCTCCGCCACTCGATTATTTTTGGTAAAATGCGATTGGTAGCGGCATCGATAGCCATTGTCGACGGCGTTTGTGCAATAGCGGTTGGCGCTAGCTGTGCGACGAATAGCCCAATTAACCCGAGTAAAGAGAAAAGCGTTGATTTCATTGAAGAGTCACCTCGTTTTTCGTGACGTAAGTTTAAAACAAAAAAATTAATTTCACGAATCCTATGCTTTCTTTCGCGATTCCCGACAACCTAAGCTAGACTTGCGACCGCCAATTATCAACCGTATGGAAAGTAAAGAACAGGAGAAACAACGTCTTCTTCAAAGAAAAAACGAAATTCTCGAACAGCTTGCTCGCTTACGGCAGGAAATGCGTTATGAGCTCGATCGCGATCCCGATGAGCAGGCGATTCAGGTGGAAACGACTGACGTAAATATTGCAATTGCCGAGCAGCTTCACAAAGAGCTGATTGAAATAGATGGTCGGCTACTCGAACTTGCATAGATTTAACGCGAGGTCTCTGAATCAAAAAGCCGTAATTCATAGAGCTCGCGTCCTTCATTTCCGGGAATATCTTTTCTAACCAGCAAGACAAGCTTTACTCCGGAGCGAAGTTTATATGGCCCATAAAAGCGGTAACTCGCTGAAAAGCGACGTATTACTGCATCGTCTTGATCGTCTTTTTTCGCAACGATTATCTCCGCGCCTGTTGCCTCGTTCATCCGTCCGTAGAAGACGGCTTTTGGATAGTCCCGCAAATACCAGACTAGCGGCCAGTAATCCGGTGAAATTACCTCTATCTTTGCATCGCCTCCTTTGCCGCTGGCTTTTGCAAATCTTTCAATTTGGGCAACCATATCGATAAAGTCGCGTTGGGTATGAGCGTAGACCATTGGAGCATCCTCATCGTCGTAACGAACGAAATTTAAATCTCGGGTTTGGTAGAGTGTTACGACAATTGCGAGCCCTGAAATGAATGAGCCCAGAATCCGAATTACTCGGCTCGGTGATTCGAGCATTTCGCCAAGGCCGAAACCGGCCGAAATACACATCGGCAGAAGGAAAGAAAGCGCCAGCCAAGGAGTCTTGTATGGAATAAGCGTGTACGCCGCAAAAAGGCCAAGCGACCAAAATGCTACAAAAACGGCAAGCCGGTTCAATCTCTTGAGGACAGCTCGAACCGAGCCGAACAAAGCTGCAATCATAATCGGCCCGTCAGACTGCATTCCCCAAATCGCATAAGCCCAAAATCCGTTTTGGGTGTGATCTTTGCTGCCGGTTTCGGCCCAGATTTTATAAGCTTCGATAAAGCCACCGACGCCGTCCCAATAAGTAAAAAGCGAAGAGAAGAAAAAGACAATTATGAAGCCTGCAAGAACGAATGTCCCGACGGCGATGAAAAATGCCTTGACTCCGCGCGGCAAGAGCTTGTATACCTCAGTCAAAAAATGCTTCGAATCTGTTGCAACAGAGCGCTCGTCATATCGATAAAGCAAAATTACCAAAAGCGGCGCGAGAACGATCAAGAAAACATAAAAACTTATCTCGAGCGTTGAGGGGGCGTCAAAACCGAGAAATTCGCCGGTACTTTTTGCAAAGTCAGTCGCGGTTTCCGGTATTTTGAATCTTATGCCCGCAGCGAGGATAGCTCCGGCGGCTGTGGCAAGCGCGGCCAGCGCTGAAACGTTCTTCTTTGCTCGGGCACAGGCCGCAATTTCTTCCCGGATTGCAACGCACGCTGCGGCCATAATCATTGTCGCGACGGTAATCGGCGCCGTCTCCTTTGTCGCGAACATCAACGCAATCAAAGCAGCGAGTAGAAAAAGGTAAATTGGACGGCCATTGTCAATCGAAAGCAAGCAACGAATAAAACAATACGTAACGCCGGCCGCGAACAGCGAAGCAGCAATCTGTAAAACAACGGCTGCGAGATAGTCATTTGATATGAATTCCGAGAGTTTCGAAAGTGGAACCAAAACCAAAATGAAAACGATTCCAGAGAGCGAAATTGTTACAACGAGCCCAGCCGACGCGCGACGCGCATATTGCAACAGGCAAATTAGAGCTGCAAAACTCAAAAAGACAAAAAACGTCTCATGTATGAAATACCGGGAAATAAAAAGCAAACCGGGCGAAACGGCGAGAAACAAGGCGGCGAGCAGTGTGCTCGTTGTGCCAAGATATGGCCGGAGCCAAAAAGCCGAAATTACGATGAACACGCCCCAGATCGCGACGCTGGCACGTATTGCTTCCGTATTTAGCCCAAATACATCTACGAATAGCAGGGCGATGTAATAGAGTGTCGGACCGTGATAATTTGCCGGGTCGTACTTATAGATGCCTTCGCGGAAGAGATTTGTGAGAAACCAGCCATTAACACCTTCGTCGTGATGAAGCGGCCGTTCGGTAAGATGAACGAAGCGTAACGCAGCTCCGAGAATTACGATCGCTGCCGCAATCGAATAAAAGGCGATGTCGCCACGGCGCATTTCGGTCAATTTTTTAAGTGAGCCAAGATCCATACTTTTTAGGCGTCGTCTGCTAGCGCACTTTGTAAAGCGTGTAGTCACCGAGAGAGGCCGAAACCGGAAATTCTGCAAAAAACCGGTCGTTTACTTGAAGCATCGATCGTTCCTCGGGTGATATCAAGACGAAATCAACATTATATTTCCGGAGTAGATGACGGGCTAGCGGTCCGCCGGCATAGATTGCCTTCAGGTCAGCTTCGCGTCCAACCCAATCGATTCCATGGGATGAAAGATGTCCGGGGTAGCGCATAAGCGACTGGCGGCCCGTTAGTACGATAACCGAATTATACGTTGGAGCATTTACGATCAGGGCTTTCTTCGGCGTTACCGCACGAATACGGAGTGCCGCTTCGACTGCATCGCGCGAAAAAACCTTTAAATTCACCTGTCCGGATACCGTCCTCCAAACATCGAGACTTCCAGAGAGGACGAGTGTCACAAATAAAGCCGAGGCTACGATCTTTGCTGCGAAAGCCATCCGAAAAAGTGCCGATAACGCATAGGAAATGAACGGAACTGAACCTAAAAACCAATAAATTAGTATTTTGATGTTGTCCCATTCCCACGGAGCGAATTGGAATAGATTTCCGAGAATGAAAAGAAGAAAAAACGGTAAATAAAATTCGACCATCACTTTTCTCGGGCGCAATGATTTCAGATTGCAGTCAGTCAGTCCCTCCGGCGAGTGTTTTTGTTTTTCTAGCCGAGAATCACGTCCGCGATACGCTAGAAATAGACCGGCAATCGCCAAAGGAATTAATAGACCAGTATTGCGAATCCAGAAAATCAAGGGGTTTTCGCTGCCGGATTCCCACCAAAGGTGAACCGAAAAAAACTCCGAGGTTTTGGTTGCGGTGCCGATTGAGGCCCAAACGAGCTCCAGTACGGCAATCGATCCAGTTGCGATCGCAAAGATCAAGGCGCTTCGTATTTGCCGAGGGCGGAGGAGCGTCCAAACGACGCCGACGACGAAAAGTACGAACAGGCTGTGGAGATGAATGAGCGCGAGCGTCCCGCAGAGGGCTCCGACGACAAAATCCGCGAATAAACGTTTTCGGCGATGCGACAACAACCATTGCATTAGATAGTCAATCACGATCAGTGCAAGCGGCATTCCAAGCAAAAGGCTTCGCTGCGTTATAAAAAGCGTCGTCAGCGGATTGCCCCAGCGATAGTCGGAGCCGATAGTGAAATCACGAGGCAAGTTGGTAAGAAACGTGTAAATACTGCCCTCGGTAGCCGCCGCCTGTGTCAGAAAAACCCAAAAACCGAGTCCTCCGCCAAGGAAAAATATCAATGGGGCAAGTCGCGCGGCAAGGCGGCTGTTGAGCAGTTGAAAAGCAAATGATTCTATCAGTACAAAAAGAGCAAAAGCTCTCAGCACGGACTCGGCCAGCATAGAATCTCGAACGCTCGCCCCTATTTTTACCGCGGCGGCGGTTACTAAATCGGTAATGAACGGATAGGACAATTTAGCGCCGGCAAAATTTGGGTTCATCGGAGGGAAATTTGCGCCCTCTGTGAAGCTAAAAATAATGCCTAGGTGAAACGGCAAATCCCCAAGATTCTGTGATGCGCCAGTTAAAATCCCGTCCGTGGTTTCGTACATCGCTCGGCCAAAAAATAAGGCGAGAATGATTGTCGCGAGGCCGTAATAACAAAAATTCAGCAGGCTCCACGAGCCCGGGGCACAAAGGCGTCCTTTTGAAGCGTTCAAATCTTGCTTGAATTCAGCTTTTTTTCGACGCGATGTGAAAATTGCAATTGGAGATAGCGAAACGGCAAGTGCGATCAGGATCGCTAAAGTATCGAACCCGAGCAGCATCGCGGCAACGAAAAGGGCGGTTCCGAAAATGGCGGCGCCGATTACGTTTCCGGCCGCGAAACGCCATAAAAACCTCTTGTGGTCGGCAAAAAGATACGTGAGTGCAAAGCCACCGGCAGTCGTCGCGATGATTAGGAAAAACATTACAAGCATTCCGGATTCTTTTTACTTCGGATTAGTTATAACACTTTGCAGGCGCTCGATTCCAAATGCGGCCGGTTGGCACTTGAATCGTGATAGGAAATGTATATACTTTCTGACATTTCCATCACTTCTTGAAATACTGGAGCCAGTCATCTATGCCAAGACTTTCACTTCTGCTTATCTTCCAATTTTCAACGGCAATTTTTGTCTCATTTGCGGCAAATACGGCGAGCGGACAACAGGCGTTGATCAAAGGCTTTAAGCCGTTCGGTCAGAGAGCTGGCGTAGTTTATACGGATCGCAGCGTTTTCCGAACATTTGACGGTGGAAAACATTGGCAGGAATTAGAGCTACCGCAGACGGACGGCGAAAAGATTGCTGACATACTTTTTCTGTCACGGCAAAAATGGATAGTTTTCGTTGCAAATGGCGAAAAAGGCGCCGGCTCAATCCTATATTCCGCAGACGGCGGAAACGGTTGGACGCGCAGAGAGGCTGATTTAACGTCAGTAATCGGGACTGAGGCGTATTTGGAAAACGGGGAATTAGCCGTTTTGGAAGACGGAGTAGTCGAGTTGCGGTTTCCGGTGCCGACGAGTTCTAACTTTGTTGGTCGTTCTATATTTCGTTCGTTTGACGGCGGGGTAAGTTGGAATTTCGTTTCCCTCTCGATCGTGGCGAACACGGAAAGTGATTCTTCGTCGGTTAAATCTGAGCAAAATTGGCGACTGGAAACCGAAGGTAAGTGCTTCGGATTTAAGTCGGGATGCTTGCAACAGACGCGCCTTTTCATATCGGGGCGGGAGGCAACGCCGCCTGAGCTTCGGGATTTAGCCGCGGCAGAGGCTGAATCCGCACAACAGTCTGCGATCGCTAATGGTTTTACTGCTCCGGGCGGCTCCACGCGAATCAGTCTCGGTCGCGGATTCGATAAATGCCAAAATGCGAGCGTTGCCGCAATGCAGATTTGGTGGGATAACTCACCGTATTTCGATGCAAACATTTACTTTAGCGGCCGCAACCGGGCCTGTTCGCAGACGATCTCGGCTTCGTGGGTTAATCAGGTCTCAGCGATGGGCTGGGGACTAATTCCGACGGTCGTTGGCTACCAATCGCCGTGCACAGCTTCGACGACAAGTGCTAAATTCAGCCTTGACGCGGTTACCGCCGAACAACAAGGCCGCGGGGAAGCTAATATCGCGGTCGCGGACGCTGCGAATATCGGCCTCGCCCCGGGAAGCGTTCTTTATTACGATATGGAGCGCTACGACGAGACCGTGAGCACGCCGGGTTGTCGGACGGCTACAGTTGCGTTCTTAAAGGGCTGGACCGAACGATTGCATGAGCTCGGATATGTTTCGGGCGTTTACGGATCGCCGACAAATGCCGTTAACGACTGGTGGCCGATGTCACCGTCAAGCCGTATGGACGCCATCTGGATGGCTCGCTGGGACAATGTTATGTCCGTCTGGGTTTACAGTTCGCCATCGCCAGCTTTTCCGGCTGGAGCTTGGGAAAATCATCAGAGGATAAAGCAATGGCAGGCGCCTCATAACGAAACTTGGGGCGGCATTACTTTTAACATTGATGGCAACATTGCCGATGGGCCTGTTGCCGCAATTCCATTTGCAAGAAACCGAAATGCGGATTTTGACGGTGACGGCAAGACGGATTTGAGCGTCTTTCGGCCTGGAAACGGTACTTGGTGGGTCGCAAAAAGCTCTGATGGCGGTCTGGCGGTTGCGGGATTTGGAACCTCGGCGGACGTTCTCGCGCCAGCAGACTTTGATGGCGATGGGAAGACGGACTTCGCGGTTTTCCGCCCTGAGAATGGATTTTGGTATTCGCTTGGAAAGGCCGGGACGTTTGCGGCAGTTCCCTGGGGAACCGTTGGGGACGTTCCCGTGCCAGCCGATTATAATGGAGACGGCCGTGCCGATCGGGCGGTGTTTCGGCCCTCAACGGGTGTTTGGTACATCGCCAATAGCGACAGCCGCTCAACCGTTTCAATTTATCAATGGGGAATTTCTGGCGATAAGCCGGTTCCCTGCGATTACGATGGTGACGGGAAGACCGATCTGGCTGTCTTCCGTCCGTCGAACGGCGTCTGGTATATCTGGCGCAGCTCTGATGGCGTCGCCGCTATTTATCAATGGGGAATTACCACGGATCAACCCGTCCAGGCTGACTACGACGGCGACGGAAAGTGTGATGTTGCAATTTTCCGGAATGGTCAATGGTGGATAAATGGGAGTACGGACGGACCGGCAGTGTATTTCTTTGGATTGAGCGGCGATATCCCATCTCCTGGTTACTATGACGCGAGCCCAAAAGCGGATCTTGCAGTCTATCGGCCGTCGAGCGGCATTTGGTATTTAATGCGCGACGTCGACGGGTTCGGGGCGATTCAATTTGGAGTTGAGACCGACCGGTCCGTTCCGAATGCCTATTTTCCGCAATAGGTGTTGGTTTGGCGGATTCGCAGTTCGCTTTAATCGGGGCAGCGCGTTACAATATCGGTTTTCGCGAAGTAAGGCATAATTCGATCCCAGACGCCGAAGACCGATAAATATGTTAAGAGCCGGAATCGTAGGCCTGCCAAATGTAGGAAAATCCACACTATTTAACGCGCTTACCGCACAAAATGCAGCGCTCGCGGCAAATTATCCATTTGCGACGATCGAGCCGAACATCGGCGTTGTGCCGGTGCCTGATGAGCGCCTTGCGGCCCTAGCAAGGATTGTTCGCACGGATAAAGTCGTGCCCGCGACGGTCGAATTCGTGGACATTGCCGGCTTGGTTCGAGGTGCGTCAAAAGGCGAAGGGCTCGGCAATCAATTTCTCGCAAATATTCGGGAAACCGATGCCGTAATTCAGGTCGTCCGATGCTTTGAGGATGAAAATATTGTCCATGTAGAAGGGTCGGTCGATCCGGTCCGGGACATTGAAACGATTCGGATAGAGCTGGCGCTCGCGGATCTTGCCTCGGTAGAAAAAAGAAAAGAAAAAGCATTGCGAGCCGCGAAATCTGGCGATAAGGACGCGCGCCGAGAACTTGAAATAATCGAAAAAATACTTCCGGTATTGGAAGATGGCCGCCCGGTTCGCGCCGCCGATCTCCAGGATGAGGAGCTCGAAATTGTCCGGAAATGGTTTCTTTTAACCTCGAAACCGACGATCTATGCGGCAAATGTTGACGAGGCGACGCTTGCAGAGCCGGAGGCGAACGGCTTCGTCGCGAGGGTGTACGATTTGGCAAAAGGGGAGAGGTCGGACGTTGTCGCGATTTGTGCGAAACTCGAGGCCGAATTGGTTACACTTTCACCCGATGAGCGCGCCGAGTACATCAAAGATTTGGGGCTCAAATCGAGCGGCGTAGATAATCTGATTCGTGCCGCATATCGTATGCTTGGCCTAATGTCGTTTTTGACGGCCGGCGAAAAAGAAGTCAGGGCCTGGACGATTCCCGTCGGTACGAAGGCCCCGCAAGCCGCCGGCGTGATCCATAGCGATATAGAACGCGGTTTTATTCGTGCAGAAACTGTGTCGTATGAGGACCTTGTGGCTTGCGGGTCACTTGCTGCCGCGCGCGAAAAAGGTCTCGTACGGCTTGAAGGCAAGGATTACATTATGCGGGAAGGCGACGTTGTCAATTTTCGCTTTAACGTTTGAAACGGCTCGCAAAAAATAATCTTGACTCCGTCATTTGATTTGCTGGGCTTTCATAAGCGCAGCGGCCCTGTCTCGTTTGTCTTGCGGACAGCGGTCTCTCGACTTTTACTTTGTAGGTGGTTTATGGCATTTCAGGTTTTTGCAGTCACACCGGCAACAAACAGTGACAACAAATGCGACGCTACTGGAGCGTTTGTTCCCGGTGCAAAGCGAATAGCTGACGCATACTACGGGTCGTTTCGAACGTTTCAAAACACCGGCTCGAACGTGGAGGTAAAACGGAATTTTCTCAGGACTATTGCAGATGGGCCAGGCTCGCTCGATCTGTTTGCCTATTTCGGCCACGGTTGGAACACACAATTGGGTAGCGCAAAAATCTATACCAAGTCTGATCGGCAGGATCTTGCTAACGTACTGAAGGTCAAACTCAAGGAGAATGCAAAAGTTGTACTTTATGCGTGTCTGGCTGGTGTGGAAGACGGTTTTAGCACTCAGCTACAGGCGGATCTCGGACCGAATATTTGGGTCTATGGACATACGACCGTCGGTCATGCATATACCAACCCGGACGTTAGCGAAGTGCAACAAGTGCGCAGCCCCAGGTTTCGTAAATTGTTCGCAGGCTCGGATTTAATGGGTGCGTGGCAGGTAGCCCTGAGTTATACTGATATGTGGCTCCGATTTCCGATAATGTGGGACGAGTTCATTATCCGCGAGCTGAATGCAATCCGGTTACTGGGAACTTGGATAGTTTCCGGCAAGCGAAGGTATGTATTCGAATGGAATAAACCAGACGGACGATACGCTTCACTATCGGATTTGAATGTTAACCCGGCGGGAACTATTCGTGAGGAAAATACACCTCGTTCCGGCAAATGGACTATAGATGACGTGGTCCGGATTAGCTGGAACACCGGCGAGACCGAAAGCTGGGCGCTTCCTGTCAATCCTAAATCGCAGCCGATTCTTGGCGGAACCAGCAGCGCGACGCGGCTAAAGAATACAAAACCCGGAAAATTGCAGGGATAGCTAGAGAGCTCCGGCTGATTTGAATGAATGTGGCAATCTGGTATCATTAGTTAATTTCAACGTAATTGCTCGTCGGCGCGTTCGTCTATCGGTTAGGACGCGAGATTCTCAATCTCGAAAGACGGGTTCGATTCCCGTACGCGCTACCAAATCTTTCCCCTACACGCCTCTAGTAAAACAATGCTCCTCCAGCGATACTAAATAACAGATGACGTGGGTCTTTGCTTCATCGGACCTTCACGCCCCTCAGTGAGGAAGATGGAGCACAGTAGCGGGGCAGTTAACCTGGAGCCCAGTTGAACTTGTTCAAAGGCGTAAAAGGCCTGAACCGAGCCAGCGGCTGTTGCTTTTGCTTTCGGCCCGCACGGCCGAGTGCGTTTTGTTTCCCGTTTTCGCTCAATCTGGATCCTAAGATTAATTGTCGTCTGCGCCTCTAATTAGATGGGCATCCTGAATCGATAAAAAATTGCGAAGATGTTGAATAAACCGCGTCACAGGAAAATCCGGCAAAAGAATTAGATTCTTTTCGTCATTTCCACGATTGTTTCCAAATGGGAGCTAGGCTGTTTGTCTGGTTGAATTTGGAAGATCGGATCAAGCTTAAAAGAATAGGTTTAGGAGGTGACTGTAAATGTCAGATTTTATTTTGGAAAGGACGTGGCTTGGCATCGGGGCAAAGGGCGGCGGAAGTGTGCTTGTCGGAACGGAGTTGACTGAAGGAGGACTCATTAATCTCGGAAATCCCAACGTGAGAGAGTGGTTCAGCCTTTTTAGCCTCCGGCTCGGAATCGGACTTGGCGCTAGCGTCGGATTAACTTTGATTTGCGTTTTCAATTGCTGGAATATCTGGTTTATCGATAAAACTCTGATTACAGATTGGGGCTTCAATTTCGCGTGGTATGGGAAATGGGACGCGGTCGCGAAAGCGTTAAAGAATATGAAGTTTATCGCCACGGTTCTCCGTATCGGGCCTCGACTAGCGGGCTTTAGGCCAAGTCAGTTAGAAAACGTGCGTCTCGCACTACATTATCTCTACAACGCATACGATCTTGGAACATCCTCCGGTGAGACAAAAGTCGTGTGTATAGATACGGTGGGCGTAGGCTTAGAAGTATCATTAAACTGCACAGTTGGGGAGATCGAAATAATGTCGAGATAATAGGGTAGGTCGGGCTGGCCAGTTCAACCCCCACAATCAACGCGAGTTTCTGGCGCTGATTGAAGAAAAACACCTGGCGACGCCCGTCTCAGATGCCAACAGGGGGGAAGTAATGCGCCGGTGAATCAATGCGCAGATTGTCGTCGTGAGTCCAACCTGCGAAGGCGGCTACGTTTGCGGCTTCGGCAAGTCGTGCTTAATGATCCGCACTACCCCTTAGACTCGCATTTTGAGAATCGGCTTCAATCTGCCTTGGAGGAGGCAGATTTGGAGCGGCCGTAGAGGATCAAATTTTTCCGAGCCAATAGTATTTCAATGCCCGTTTTGGCTGCGACCCTCCATTTCGTCATCCTTGGGTTTGGACTCGTCGCCTTCAAATCAGGAGGCATCGGCGAGTCCATTGCGCATAAGCTACTGGACAGCAGCTCGTTGGCAGCCAAAGTGGCGGAGATCACGCTTAAAGCCATTGGCGACCATCACAGTTGGGCCTGAGAAAAGCTACAGTTAAAAGTTATCCAGTGCCGATTACCCGGAGAAGAAAATATTCGAGGCGAACGTTTTAAGACAGATTCGGGCTAGCATCCCAAGCGATGCTGAAATGCTGCACACGCACAAATGTACATCTAATGGAACGCAATTTACGCATGTAATACTTGGTCACAACGGCGAGATCGTTTCGGTTTTCTTTGACGGGGCAAACCTCGCGCTAAAAAAACAGACTCGGATGCGTTAGTGAGCTAAATAGACTCCGGAATGGCACTTGCGCGTTTCGGCATGGCGAATGGAGCCTTATGCTTGTGGTCTCCCAACTGCCCGAGGCAGAAAATGTAGCAATTGCCCGTGCCCTCGCCAATTCGATGGAGAAAATGGGGAAAGGTTAAGATGGGTGGCCCGCGTGTGTTGTTTAAAAGTGAGCAGATCGGGACTCGATTTTGTTGTCTAGAAATGGTGCCCTCGGTAGGATTCGAACCTACAACCAACGGATTATGAGTCCGCTGCTC
>PSMA01000031.1:0-28633 GCA_040289905.1 Blastocatellia bacterium | reverse complement strand
ATCTGGCTCGGTCCGATGCAGATTTATGAGTAAAAATCTACAGAATTTACTTCTTGCGTCAGCTGCGCTTTGCCTTGTAGCAGGATGCTTTTGCCGGTCGGACCGCCGAAAAGGTGATTCGCCAAACGATCAGGAAAATATACCGGTTTCATCTCCGGCAGTAAATCGCACATCCGAAAAAACAAAAAAATCTGTAGACAAGGGAGATTTCCTAGTCGAGCACCTCGACGTGACCACGCCGAGGTACATCGAGATTGACAAGCAGGTTCGAGATGAAAAGCTCCTCGAAAAGGCGGCGAACCAGCTCAACCGCGCTTTGATTCTGCCCGAAAATATTACACTTCGGACGAAAGATTGTCGGGAAATAAATGCTTTCTACGTTCCAAATGAGAGCAGCGTAACGATGTGTTACGAGCTGATGGAACACTTTTACAAAACGTTTCGCAGCGCGGGCCGAAGCGAAAGTGAGGCCTATTCGCAAATGTTCGATGCGGTCAGGTTTGCCTTTTTACACGAAATCGCCCACGCTCTGATCGACAAATATAAGCTCCCGATTACCGGAAATGAAGAAGACGCGGCCGATCGCTGCTCGGCCTACATTAATATCGAAGAGCTCGGCGAACAGGGCGTCCGGGCGGTTCTCGCGGCGGCCGACGCCTTCGCAATCGAATCCAAGCGTTTGCAAGGCTCGAACCGGAATATGGCCGATGAACACTTGCTAAGCGAACAGCGTTTTTACAATTCACTGTGTATGATTTACGGCTCGGATCCGGATAAATATAGCCGCATTGTTACTGATGGGTATCTGCCGCAGGAGCGCGCGGCGCGATGTCCTGCGGAATATCAGCGGACGGTCGAAAGTTGGAAGACCCTTCTTGCCCCGTGGCGTAAAAATTGAACGTTTTTATGCCGCAGCCGAAGCGAAGCGTTTTAGGCTTTTTGCAGCAGCCTCAAAACAGGAAACACGGAAATTAAAAACAGGAGAAACTACGAATGAATCAACCAAGAAACATAGCGACACATTTAAGCACAAACCAGATTAATGGAATTCTGGCTGCTGCAATCGTCTTCGCAATTGCTCTTGGCTGTACCTGTGGAAACGATCTAGGATTTCCAAATCAGGGTAAACCCGCAGCTAATTGAAAATCCAGCGAGAATCCATTTGAAAAATCGACCGGCGGCGACGCAGTGCCCAATGACGACGAGGTTTCCGCTCTTGTGCGGGAGACAATGTCCGATTTTACCGATGCCATCAGAACAGGTAATTTCTCGATGTTGTATGAAAAAGCGTCAACGGATTTTCAGTCCACGTACACTGAAGACCAAACAAAAGAGGTTTTCCATGAGTTTATCGCTAAAAAATCCCTTGTCGTACCGATTCTCGAGAAAACTAACTCTTTCGAGGCGCAATTTGATCCACGGCCGAGTATTCGAAAGGAAAAGGGGTTGGATATTCTCGTCGCGAATGGGAAATATGACACCAAACCTTTGCCGGTTCGCTTCGAGTACGAATACGTAAAGCGCGACGGCGAATGGAAAATGCTCAAATTGGTTGTACAACTCACGAAATAGAAATTTTCCCGAATCGGAGTGGCTACTAAATGCCTCGCCATAAGCGGCGAGGCATTTTTGCATTAAACGCACGCGAACTGTAAAATTCCCTTTTATAATTCAAACCGATTCGAGTATCGCGGTACCGATTGTTTGCGGCATCGATGACATACATAACCACACTATTATGAAAATTCACGAATACCAGGCGAAGGCGTTGTTGAAAGAATTCGGAGTACCGGTTCCCCGCGGGATCGTTGCCCGAACGCCGAACGAAGCTGAAGCAGCAGCAAGGGAGCTCGGAACACCGATCGTCGTCGTAAAAGCACAGATTCACGCTGGAGGGCGAGGTAAAGGAGGTGGAGTGAAGCTCGCAAAATCGCCTGCCGAGGCCCGCGAAATTGCGGTTCAGATGCTGGGGACGCGGCTCGTAACCTACCAAACGGGGCCCGAAGGTCGCGAGGTCAAGACGCTGCTTATTGAGGAAGGTCTTCCGATTGAGCGCGAATTCTACCTCGGGATTACGCTGGACCGGAGCAGTGGCCGGAACGTGCTGATGGCGTCATCCGCCGGCGGAATGGACATCGAAAGGGTTGCAGAGGAAACTCCAGATTTGATACTTAAAGAAACTGTCGACCCGGCGGTCGGATTGCGGCTTTTTCAAACCAGGAAAACTGCATTTGGGCTCGGCATTCCAGCGGAACTGGTCAACCAGGCGTCCAAGTTTATACTCTCGCTATTTGAAGCCTACGAAAAAATGGATGCTTCTCTCGTTGAGATAAACCCATTCTTGCTAACCAAAGACGGCCGTTTCATCGCGCTCGACGCAAAAATCAATTTCGATGACAATGCTCTCTATCGCCACAAGGAATACGAATCGCTCCGAGATCTCAACGAGGAAGAGCCTCTCGAAATCGAAGCCTCGAAATACGACCTTAATTACATAAAACTTGATGGTAACATCGGCTGTATGGTCAACGGTGCTGGCCTTGCAATGGCTACGATGGACATCATCAAGCTCGCCGGCGGAGAGCCTGCCAATTTTCTGGACGTAGGTGGCGGAGCTTCGCAGGAACGCGTCGAAAACGCGTTTCGTATTCTACTCGCCGATCCGAACGTCAAGGCAGTTTTGATTAACATATTCGGTGGGATTGTCCGTTGCGATATGGTAGCAAAGGGCGTCGTCGCCGCAGCGAAAAATTTGAATGTTTCGATACCGATAGTTGCTCGCCTCGAGGGTACGAACGTCGAAGAAGGCCGTAAAGTGCTTTCCGATTCCGGTATCGGGATTATTCCCGCCGAAGGAATGAAGGATGCTGCCGAGAGGGTCGTCGAGGCCGCCCGTCGGATGGCGACTTAGAGCACGGGCTAAAGCCGGAAGTTAAAATGTAACTATTTCAGTTTGCCGGGCCGGATCGATAGGATCGGCCCGCTTTTTTATACTTTCAGAAAAATTCGTTGCCGATACAGTAGCCACATCAAACCTAGCCAAACTCCGAGAAAGGAGATTGCATAAGCCAAAGAGGCGTTTACAGGCGAAGCAAACGGAAGGAAGATGTTGGTAAAAATCCACTGCTGAAGCGATACTTCCTTGCCTTCCGCGCCAGCGACCTTGATGATGCCCAACAGGCGAGCCATTATCCCCGAAAAAACAAAAAGCGCCAAAGCATTGACGCCAAAAATTACCAGTGGTTTCGCCCAGGTCTTAAAACCCTTGAAATCCACAATATAATGGCAAACGGCAAGCGTTAGCAGTGCCAATCCGGCGGTATAGACACTGTAAGAACTGGTCCATAACGACTTATTCAGCGGAAACCAAAGACTCCATCCCCAGCCGACGGCGAGCAAGACGGTGCCAGCAAAAAACAGCCCGCAAAGGTGGTTCAATTTTGCCTCGCGACTGCTCACCGATTCGGCTGAATCCGAAGATCCACGGTTTGAGAGCAACCATTCGCCGGTCATCACTCCAAAAAGCGTCGTCGCTAACGCTGGAAGCGTCGAGAGGATCCCCTCCGGATCGAACACTCGCGACGAGCGCCAAATATGGGCTTCGGTCAACACCGCTCTATCGAGCCAAGCTGCCAGATTGCACGCCTTATCGTCAATTGACCACGTCTCGCAGCCAGGAACTGGTACTACCGTCATCAAAATCCAGTAACCAATAAGAATCGCTCCGATGATCGCAGCCTTAGACCTGAAGTCGAAATTGACGAATATGACCGAAGCAAACAAATAGCAAACAGCGATCCTTTGAAGAACGCCAGGGATTCTGACTGTTGCCGGATTGTACCAGGTAATAACTGCACCGGCGGCGTAGGAGACGATAATGATAATGCCCCACACGGCAACAAGTGCAGCGGCGATCCGATAACTACGCAGATAGAGGAAAAACAGCGCTGCAACCATCGATAGCGCTGCGATCCACTTTGGCATCCAGTGTATTGACGTCTCGCCAATAACAAAAAGCGGAATAACGGAAATTGCAATTCCGCTCAGAAAAATTGCTACCGAGCGAGTAAGAATTCGGCTATAAAGCGTGCGGCGATCCTCGGTCTGCGATTTTGCCGAGAGAGACAGCGGTATTGCCACGCCGACAATAAATAGAAAAAAAGGGAAGATGTAATCCGTAGGCGTTATGCCGTTCCATTCGGCGTGTTTGAGCGGTGAATAAATTGCAGACCAAGTGCCAGGATTGTTGACTAAAACCATTCCCGCGATCGTCAATCCGCGAAAGACATCCAAGGATAAAAGGCGGTCAGGTTTTGTTTGAAGAGTAGTTTCCATTCAAGAAAACTTAGATTTTAGGCTACCAAACGGTTACACCGGCTCAGCGAGACCGGCCAAATATTGGCTCACGATGACCGACGGCAGCCAAAACGAGCAAAAGGTCCAAGGACGTGTTATTCGGTGTATAAATCTTCAAAACGCGTAAATTGTTTGATAAAAACAAGCTTCACGTTGCCAACCGGCCCGTTGCGCTGTTTTGCGATTAATAGTTCGGCGATGTTGCGCTCCTCCTCCGGTGTGTTTTCCCCTTCGTAATACTCTGGGCGATAGATGAAGGCAACCACATCGGCGTCCTGCTCGATTGATCCGGATTCTCTGAGATCGGACATCACGGGACGTGGCGGCGTACGCGATTCAGGAGCGCGCGAGAGCTGTGAGAGCGCGATAATCGGCACGTTAAATTCCTTTGCCAGAGCTTTTAAATCGCGCGAAATCTGGGAGACTTCCTGTTGACGATTCTCGTTGCGCCGGCCGGCAGACGCGCTCATAAGCTGCAGATAGTCGACGACTACCAGGTCCAGCCGCGATTGCTCGGCCGCCAATCGACGAAGCTTTGCGCGCATTTCGATGACCGAGATGCCCGGGGTATCGTCGATATACAGCCTCGTTTCCGAAAGCACTGCAATTGCCTCGGCTAAGCGCTCCCAGTCTTTCGCCGTTAATGCTCCGATCCGAAGCAATCGAGCATCGATTCGCCCTTCGGAACTGAGCAGACGCATGGCAAGCTGCTCTTTCGACATTTCCAGGGAAAATACTGCAACGACAGCGTTTTCGCGAACTGCCGCTCGTTGTGCGATATTAAGGCAAAGGGCAGTTTTACCCATCGATGGCCGTGCAGCGAGAATTATCAGGTCGCCCGCCTGAAGGCCGGACGTCAGCAGATCGAGTTCGCGATAGCCTGTCGCGAGTCCAGTAAGAGCATTCGTATCACGGTGCGAAAACTCGCGGATTTTTTCAAAGACGCGCTCGGCAACCGGTCGGAAATGCGTAAAGCCATCTCGATGACGGTCTTCGGAGAGCATAAAAATGGCGTGCTCCGCTTCATCGAGAATCGTGTATGCGTCGGTTTCGTCGCTAAGAGCGTCGCTGATTACCTTGTTGCAGGTCCGGATTAAGCTCCGGAGCAGTGATTTTTCCTTGACGACGCGAATGTAGTCCGTTAGGTCAGAAAAATGCGGGAGGCCAAGCGTCAAATTCGTAATTGCCGCAATACCGCCGATTGCCTCGAGCGGAGATTCTTTCCGCAGCTCTTCGCCAATAAGGATCGGATCTATTGTCTGCGATGCATTAAAAAGAGCCATCATCGCCTTGAAGATTCTTGCGTTTCGCGGCGAGTAGAAATCCGAAGGTCTTAAATGCTCGATCGCCTGCGTAATAAGTGAATTATCCAGCAGAATCGCCCCGAGAATGGTGCGCTCAGCATCTTCGCTTGCGGGCAAGGGCCGCTCGAGAAACTGATCTTTTCCGACTGAAGGCGTCATTTGCGGAAGCATTTAGCAATCGCGCGGCGCGGCACGATTTTTTTGGTCCCCCGTTTATCATATCGAACGGCTGCAGTTTTTGCGAAATGGAAAATGACCGGCAACATGTGTTTCCCGTTACGGGAGCGAACCGGCTTCTCGCAGGCAAAAGCCGAACCGTTTGCCTGCAAGCCAACCGCACGACTTCAAGCGGGCAGCTCGCAGCTTAATCGCCGGCCGGGACAGCGTCGGCGGAGCCTTCGGCAATAACTCGTACCGGTAAATCGAGCGACACCTCGCGATGAAGTTTGACCGTTACAGTATAATCGCCGGTAACTTTGATCGCCTCTCGAAGAGCAACCTTCTTTCGGTCGATTTCATAGCCTTTTTCCTCGAGCGCGGCAGCAATATCCATCGACGTGACCGAGCCAAAAAGCGTCCCATCTTCACCGGCCTTTCGCTCGAACACCAGTTCGATGCCCGCCATTTGCTCTTTTTGCGCTTCGGCAGTTGTCTTTTCAACCGCCGCTTTTTTCAAAAGCGCAGCCCGTTCTTGCTCGATCTGCTTGATATTGCCCTTTGTGGCTAGCGTTGCGATCCCGCGCGGAATCAGATAGTTACGTGCATATCCGGCGCGGACCTTGACGATTTCGCCACGGCCGCCGAGGGACTCTACGTCCTCTTTTAGTAAAATTGTCGTTGTCGCCATTGTAAATACCTCCGGAAACTAATCCTGAACGAACGGCAGCAGCGCCATTATCCGCGCTCGCTTGATAGCCGTCGCGATCCGCCGTTGATCTTTTGCGCTTATGCCGGAAATTCGGCGCGGCATAATCTTGCCGCGTTCCGGAATGAACTGTTTCAAGAAGTCGACATCCTTCCAGTCGATATAATCCGGAACAGACTGCCGCGGACGACGCCGTTGATAGCGTCTCGGCATCTTGTCGATAAATTGCTCGTCGCCGAGGTCAAGGCCCTCGTCCGAATCCAAAAGCTCTTTCGTATCTTCTGCCATAAAAAAACTCCTGTCTAGCCTCCCTAAACTGCCGCATCCGCCGCCGAATCAATGGCCGCTTCTTCGTTCGTCTGACGGAATCGTCCCCGGATTGCCTGCCGCTTTTCGCGTTTGCTCCGAAGTTTTTCAGCGCGTTTGCGATCCTCGTCCACTCGAATGGTGATATAGCGGATAATCATATCGTTTACCCTCATCCGCCGTTCGAGTTCCGCAATTTCGCTGCCCGTCCCTTCGATTTCGAACAAAACGTAGTGTCCTTCCGTTTTCTTTTCGATGGGATAAGCCAGCGGTCGCCGTCCCATATCTTCCATTTTGACGACCTTTCCGCCCTCCTTTTCGACCACTTTTGCGACAGCCGCGTTGAGTTTATTGACTCGTTCGGCCGGCGTATCCGGATCGACGATGTACATCACTTCGTATACTCTGTTTGCCAATTTATTGTCCTCCCTTCCGCCTCGATCCTACGGTTTACCGCAACCGGACGGATTGCTAAACAACTTCGAAAATCTTCCCTCGATCAGCCTCGGCCTCTGCCGGAGCTACATTTAGTTCCATCTGGCCATCGCTCGGTCGATGCCATTTTCGACAATCTCTATCACCGCAGAGGCTGCTTTGTCGATAACTTCGGCAAGCTGGCTCCTTTCCTCCAACGAAAACCGTCCAAGTACGAAATGCGTCGGGTCTGCGATCGGGTAATTCACGCCGATGCCGATTCTTACTCGTGTAAACTCTTGTGTTTTCAAATGGCCGATTATCGACCGCAGGCCATTGTGGCCACCGTGGCTTCCTTTTGGCCTAATTCGCAATGACCCGAACGGAAGAGCAAAATCATCGACGATGACGATCAACTCCGCCTTCGTTCGATCTGGCTTGCCGAGAAGGCACCCGACCGCTTCGCCGCTCAAATTCATAAAAGTCTGCGGCTTGACTAGCTCCGTATCCGAAGCTGCGATTTCGGCTCGCCCGATCAGCGAGTGACATTCCTCCCGCTTTAAATTAACCCGGAAACGATCGGCAAGAGCGTCGATGACCATAAATCCCGCGTTATGCCGGGTCATTTCGTATTCCGGCCCAGGATTACCAAGCCCGACGATGAGCCATTTCTTTTCCGGTGTAGCCCGCAAACCTGACTATTCCTGGCCTTCCTCGCTGGCTTTTTCTCCGGTTACTTCGGGCTGAGCTCCATCTGCAATCTGCGGCTCGAGCGGCGCTTCACGGACAATTAGGATATTTGCAACGACAGCCTCCGGGGATTCATGGATTTCGATGCCTTGACCAACCGTCAAATCAGAAACATGGATTGCGTGGCCTGCCCCGAGGCCCGATATATCGACGTCGATGGATTCCGGTGTCTTTGCAGGTTCGCAGAGGACTTTAATCTCCCTCATCGTCTGCGTAAGAACTGCTCCTTCTTCGTCCAATCCGACCGGATGACCGACGAGATGAATCGGGACGGTCATTTCAATCTTCTCGCCGCGAGCAAATCGCCGAAGGTCCGCGTGGATAAGCCGGCCAGTGACAGGATCAACCTGACGGTCCTGAAAAATAACGTCATGGATCCCATCGCCCTCAATCTCGAGCGAAAATACTGTATTTACGCCAGAATCCGAACGGATTATCGCCGCTAGGTCTTTCAGCTCCGCGACCGCACCGATACTCTCGCTGCCACCGCCGTATATAACTACCGGAATCTTACCCTCTTTCCGCAACCGGCGATTGAAATTCTTGCCGAATGTTTGCTTTTTTGCAGCTTTTACAACTATTTTTTCAGCCATAAAGTACTCTCCGTTTGCTATTTGCGGACTGTCCATAACATCCGATCGGATGCCACAATTTCGGAAAACTCAAAGAAAAAGTGACGAAACGCTCGTTTCATCGTGAATCGAATTAATCGCCGACGCCAAAAGACGACCGACGCTGAGAACCTCGATACGCCCCGAATCCTGTAGGCTTCGGGCACGATCATTAAGCGGGACAGTATTTGTCACAATCACCTTTTTTAAGTGCGAAGCCCCGATGTTCTCCACCGCATTGCCGGAAAGCACCGCGTGGGAAAAGCAGGCTACTATCTCATTTGCGCCCGCTTTGTGAAGAGCCGCCGCGACCTTGCAAATCGTGCCGCCCGTATCGCACATATCGTCAACTATCAAACAGTTCTTTCCAGCAACGTCGCCAACGATGTTCATCACATCGGCTTCATTTGCACGTTCGCGGCGTTTGTCGCAAAGCGCTAGGCCGGCGTCGAGTCGCTTGGCGTAGGCCCTTGCCCGCTCGGCTCCGCCGGTATCCGGCGCCACTACGACCAAATCGCTGATCGGATTGGCCTTAAAGTATTCGACGATAATCGGCCGCGCGTATAAATGGTCAACCGGAATATCGAAAAACCCTTGAATCTGTGCCGCGTGCAAGTCAATTGTCAAAACGCGGTGCGCTCCGGCTTTCACGATTAAGTTTGAAACGAGCTTTGCCGAAATCGGTACGCGGGGCCGGTCTTTTTTATCGGACCTTGCGTAGCCAAAATACGGAATAACGGCGGTTACTCGTTTTGCCGAGGCCCTGATAAAAGCATCGATCATGATCAAAAGCTCCATCAGGTTTTGATCCGTAGGGGGACAGGTCGGTTGAATTATGAAAACGTCGGAACCGCGGACATTCTCGCCGACCGAAAAATTAAATTCGCCGTCAGAAAACCTGTCGGTTATCACCTTTCCTAGGTCGAGCCCAAGGTGCGAACAGATCTCCTCGGCCAATGCCCGGTGCGCGTTACCCGCGAAAATCTTTAAGTTGCCCGTCATTCCCAATTTGCCAATTAAAATCGATTCGCCACCAAAGGACAATCGTAAACAAAGAAAAGCGGCGATCCGTAAACCCGATCGCCGCCCCGAAATTGCAACAATTTGGCTGGGGCGGAAGGATTCGAACCTACGAATGCCGGATCCAAAGACCGGTGCCTTACCACTTGGCTACGCCCCAAAACAAAACTGCAGAAAATAATCGGAAACGGCTAGTCGGACTCTGAAAAAGCCCTGCCGGAAAACGCTTCAGATTTGCGTATTCAGGCTGAATTCATCTGAGCACGGAAACGATCGCGCCCGACTGCCGCTACGGCAAACTTTCGCCAGGTGACCTCTTTGTCAAGGGCTTTTAGAGCAGCGTGCCGTTTTTCTTCGTTGTCAAAAAAACCAATTACGCTCGAGCCGCTACCGCTTAACATTGCGTGCATTGCTCCGCATTCGATCAAAGCTTTGCGGACCCGGAAAACCTCCGGATATGCGGAAAATACTACGGCTTCGAAATCATTTTGCATTGCCGCAGTCGGGAACGTACCGGATTTCACGATCTCACGGCAAACTGGAAGAATACGATTCGAAGTACCAATTGTCAAGCTTTCCGCCCTGATGAGCGAATACGCCTTTGCAGTCGGGACGGCTACCTCGGGCGTTACGACCAGTACCGGCGGAATCGATACGTCTGCGAACTTCAAAATGTCCGCACCGATGCCGGATGCGATGGCGGTCCCGCCGTAAAGAAAAAATGGAACGTCCGAACCCAATTCTGCCGCGATCGCCAGCAGATCGCCCTCGGTCGGATTCAACTTCCAGATTCTGCTGAGGCCGTAAAGCGTACTTGCGGCATCGGACGAGCCGCCACCAAGACCGGCGCCGACCGGTATGTGCTTTTCCAGCCAGATTCGAGCGCCAGCGGAAACTTCGAACCTGTGTTGAAGGGTCCGCGCAGCGCGCAAGATGAGGTTGTCGGCGCCCGCGGATACTTTGATCGGACCGCAGCATTCGAGAAAGATTTCGTTCGCGGGCTCGAACCTCAGCCTATCGGCGAGCGAAATCGTCTGCATCACCGTAACGAGTTCGTGATAACCATCCGACCGTCGGCCAAGAATACGAAGCGAAAGGTTTATTTTTGCAAATGCGGGTAATTCAAGGGCCGCGGATTCCATCCTATTTGTTAGGATATTACCGCAACGGAAAAAGGCAAAATCGCCCTTTGAATATCAACTATCGCTCGATGAAAACCTGCGTAAAATAGATCGCACCGTCCTCGGCAACTGCTACCCCAACTGCGGTCTGCCGCCAGCGCTGACTGAGAACATTCTGCTTATGCGAAGGCGAATTCATCCAATGCTCGACCGCGGTTACAGCAGGATCGGCAAAGCCTTTTACAAACGCAATATTTTCGCCGATTGCGATCCAGTCCAAAATTCCAAATCGTGCCGCCCGGTCGTCCACAAAACCGCCATCCAAGTCTCTGTGGCTGAAAAATTTGCCGGTTGCCATATTTTGCGAATGCAGTCGGGCAATCACTGCAACTTCATCGCTCCAAACTAACGGACACAGGCCCGCGAGCAATCGACGGGCGTTCATCATCTCGAAGACCCGGACCTCGACTTCATTTGCGCTGCCGAATTTTGACTTAGCTCGATCCGGATATTCATTAGCCGCAGTCTTCGTTTTGCTGGCAACGATTCCAACTAGAATTGGCCGAATGCCGCTGGAGCTCTGAGCGTAGGCAACGGCTGAAAGGCTAATTAGCGCGAAAACTAAATTTATCGGTTTCAAGTGCTGTAACCTCACTTCGGCGGCCGGGCGATAGAACAAGTCTTCCCACGGCTTTGCGTCCAATGCTTTCTTGCAATGGTTACCTTTTCGGATAAGGTCAAATTTTGAAAAAGCAGCCGGCGAAAGCGACTGTGGGGAAACTGCCCCGCCAATTGATAAAAACTGCAAAAACGTCGGCAATTCCTAAAAATCTTTTCGACTCAGCCTCTAACCCACAGGCGGCCGTTGGCTAGGCCGCATCCAATTTATTAGAATTTGGCCATTATGGCAAACTTTGCATTGGCTGTTCACGGTGGCGCGGGAACGATTCGGAAAACCGAAACCACTTTAGATCAGGAAGAAGAATACCGTCGCTCGATCCTCGCCGCACTCGAAACCGGGCGGAAGATCCTGGCCGGTGGCGGTACAGCTTTGGACGCTGTGGAGGCTTGCGTCGTCGTCCTCGAGGATGATCCGCTCTTTAATGCCGGGCGCGGCTCGGTCTTTACTCATGAAGGAAAAATCGAAATGGATGCGGCTATTATGGACGGAAAACGGCTAAAAGCGGGAGCGATCGCCGCCGTCCGCAACGTAAAAAACCCAATCCGGCTCGCCCGCAAGGTTATGGAAGAGAGTCCTCATATATTTCTACTCGGCGACGGCGCCGACCGGTTTGCCGAAGAAGTCGGGGTAGATCTATGCGATAGCACTTATTTTTTCACTGAAAGGCGTTGGAACGAGCTGGAAAACGCAATTGCGGCAGGCAAAGTAAAGCTCGACCATTCACCTCTCGATCCGCGTGTTGGAAGTAAACCGCTTGGGACCGTTGGCGCTGTGGCTCTGGATAGTTCTGGATGTCTCGCTGCCGCAACGTCAACCGGCGGAATGACAAACAAGAAATTCGGTCGAGTTGGCGATACGCCGATTATCGGGGCGGGTACATACGCCGACGACCTTTCCGCCGTATCCTGTACCGGCCACGGTGAATTCTTCATTCTCGGCGTTGCTGCCTACGACGTATCGGCCCAAATGCGGTACAAGAACGAAACGCTGGCAGCGGCTACGGCCAAGACCATCGGACGCATCGGTCATATCGGCGGCGAAGGCGGACTGATTGCCGTAGATTCCAAAGGCAATATCGCAATGCCTTTTAACAGCGAAGGAATGTATCGCGGCTATGTGACATCGGCCGAGGCGCCGGTTGCCCTGATCTACTGCTGATTCGATAAATCAAATATTGCCCTTGGCTTCCGCTTCGGCTGCCAAAGAATCTCGTATTTCCTGAACATAAGAAATATCGTTCGGGACAATATCCGCAAGCGTTACGATCAATTCACCTTTTCGGGCGTATTTTATCGAATGACGGAAAGCTTCTCGACCGTCCGGGATTATGCGGATCTGGGGCTTTGCGCTGTTTCGGTTAACGCCTTCTTCGAGCAATTTGGCAACTTCCGTTGCGGAACGGCCACGGAGGTAATGCCCCGCTCGGATAACCACGCGATCGAACGCGCCCCCCGCGATTTCACCCATTTCTCGAATATCGTCATCTCGACGATCTCCCGGCACTGTCAGAATCACAGTCCGATACTTGTTCGGCAATTTTGAAACGAATTTCACAAGACTTCGGAAACCTGCCGGGTTATGGGCGTAATCCATCAAGACCGTCGCGTGGCCTACGTCAATGAAATTCAAACGTCCAGGCGTTTGCGCGGGTCCGGCATTGAATGTAGTTAAGCCGACACGAATATCTTCGATCGATACGCCGTGAACAAAGCATGCTAGCGTTGCCGCGAGGACATTCTGAATCATAAACTCCGCTTTGCCGCCGTAAGTTAGGGGTATATTTACAACCTTCTCAATCCGGACTCTCCATTTACCCTTTAAAACTGTAACGTAGCCATTTTCATAAACACACGAAATTCGGCCCCGCTCGGCACGTCGGACGATATTTGGATGATTCTCGTCGAGCGAGAAACAGACGACTGTGCCGCTGACCAGTTCCTTCATTTGGTAAACGAGCTCATCCTCGGCGTTGAGCACAGCAAACCCGCGTTTTCCGACTGCACGCGGAACGACCGATTTTACTCGGGCCAAATCCTCCAGTGTATTTATGTCCTTGAGTCCAAGATGATCGGCTGCGACGTTGAGTACGATGCCGATATCGCAGTAATCAAAACCCAGTCCCGACCGAATAATCCCACCGCGGGCGGTTTCGAGCACCGCCACTTCAACCGTCGGGTCTTTTAATACTAGCTGTGCAGAAACCGGTCCCGTATTGTCGCCTGTCAGAATTTGCTCATTACCGATATAAGTTCCGTCGGTCGTCGTAAACCCTACGGCTCGGCCCGAATTTTTGAGAATATGCGCAATCAGACGCGTTGTCGTCGTTTTTCCGTTAGTGCCAGTTATCGCAAAAATGGGAATACGTGAAGGCGTACCGGGTGGAAAGAGCATATTCACGACATGTTCGGCAACGTTACGTCCAATTCCATCGCTTGGTGCAAGGTGCATCCTAAATCCCGGTGCGGCATTGACCTCGATAACTCCACCGCCGTTCTCTTTCAGAGGTTCGCTGACGTTCGGGGCGATGATGTCGATTCCGGCAACGTCAAGTCCAATGATCCGTGCGATTCGCTCAAAAAGGAAAACGTTTTTCGGATGCACTTCGTCGGTTACGTCTATCGCGGTTCCTCCAGTTGAGATGTTTGCGGTCGTTTTCAGATAAAGGCGTTCACCCTCGGGCAAAACTGAATCCAGATCGTAGCCTGCATTTTTTATTAAACGCACCGTCTGGCCGTCGATCTCTATTTGCGTTAGTACGTTTTCATGCCCGTAACCACGTCTCGGATCCGCATTTACGATGTCGATAAGTTCGCGGATTGTGTGTCTGCCATCGCCGACAACGTTTGCCGGTATTCGCTGGGCAACGGCAATTAGGCGGTTATTGACAACCAGCGCACGGAAATCTGACCCCTGTAGTTGCTGCTCGACGATTATCCATCGTGAGTATTCTTTGGCCCGTTCCCACGCGGCTCGTGCCTCTTCGAGCGATTTGATTCCAACAGTCGCTCCCCTCCCATGGTTGCCGTCCAGAGGTTTGATTACCGCGGGATAGCCGACGCGTTCGAGAACGCCCTCCAGATCGTCAATATCTCGAAGTTTGTAGCCGCGCGGAACCGGAACGCCCATATCGCCGAGCAATGTTTTTGTTGCATGCTTGTTACCAGCGATATCGACAGCGATCATACTCGTTTGGGCAGTAGTTGTGGCTTGAATTCGCTTTTGGTATACGCCGTAACCTAATTGGACAAGCGATTGGTCGTTTAGCCTGATGTAGGGGATGCCGCGGCTCTCCGCCTCTTCCACGATTGATGCTGTAGAAGGGCCGAATCGGACTTCTTCGCGGATTTCACGCATCTTTTGAATGTCATCGGCCAAAGCCCGCTTAATTTCTTCGATCGAAACGCCCTCTGCTAGAGCTAAAAAAAGCCTTACAGCCGCCCGCGCCGCATAGCGGCCTACTTCCTCTTCCTGGTAGCTGAAAACGACGTTGTAGATACCGCGCTCGCCTGTTTCGCGTGTCCGGCCATATCCGGTGTCCATTCCGGCAAGCGTCTGCAATTCCAACGCGAAATGCTCGATAATGTGTCCGGCCCAGGTTCCCTCTTGAACGCGCCGAAGAAAACCGCCTTCTTCACCATAGCTACAGCCATGGCTCAGCAGGCTCGGCATTACCTCGTTCATACGGCCGTAAAAGCCCTCTATTTTATCCGAGGGCTTGTCTTCGTATTCGCCTATGTCGAGGCGCATTATAATTAACTTTTTCCAGTAGCCGCTCCAGTAGTTCGGGCCACGAAGAGTACGAATTTCGAGTATTTGCATATCTTGAAAGGCAAGCGTAGGTTTTCGGGGCAATCCATCAGCCGACGGTGACGACACGGCCCGCTTAGTCCAAGTCCGGTAAGAGAAACTCCGTCCTCGGTTGTAGTGGATGCCGCTCCAGGTATTGGTAAACGAGGCCATCGCGGAGAATATGCATCCGAATGCCGCAAACGCCGAAGGCCTCGGTTTCGGCAACCTCCGCAATCTCGTTGAACGAAATTGCCGAGCCATCGACGATGGTGACTGTGCCTTCGCCGAGAACACGTAAGACTCCGTTCCCATCCAGAATTATTGCCGTATTTTCGTCGATTCCGATCCCGAGATTGTAAGGGTTATACGAGACGGCCGTTACCAGCCGGCTGATGCGACCGCGCTCAGAGAAATGCTGATCGATGATTATGTTCTTCAAGAAACCGAGCCCGGGCGATAGTCGGACAGCGCTTTTGTATGGCCGCGACGTAGTTTCGCCGCGGACAATCATTGACGTGCTCATTCCGGCAGCGCCCGCGCTTGTCCCCGCAAGCACGAGATCCGTTTCGCGCACCATCTTTCGCAGCCGAGCGGCAAATTCGGTTCCGCCCAGTGTGGAAACCAAACGCATTTGGTCGCCGCCAGTTATGAAAACGCCCGTTATACCATCGAGGAGCTCGTCGGGGTCAGCCTGAAATACGTCTTGCCGCGAGGTTGCACGCAGTATCCTAGGAGCCGCGATTCCAAGATTTCGAAATGCCTGCGTGTAAATATCTGCTGCAAACTCCGGAAAATCAGAAGCGACTGGGATAATCAATACTTCGGCGAGCTCGCCGCCCGCAAGTTCTAGGAATTTTTTTAGAATCCGCCGTTCGTTGAATTTATCTTCGCCGCCGCCGATCACCAGCAAATGGCCGCCGATTACCTCTCGGTCCTGAGTTTCATCCGTCATTGAATAACTTCCCGAATCGCTTAAGTTTGCTTCGGTTAAGTTATTGTAAACCGGCGATAAGGTCAAGAAGCCTCAACCGCTCACTCACCGGAAACTGCGTTCCGAGATCCTGTAGCGAGCTTAGCGGCGGGCGAAGCCGCTTCCGAATGAATTTCCTGAATGGCCCGAACCGTGATCCGCCCAGCAAGAATCTTGCTTCCAATCGCCTCAACGAGAGCTTCGGCGCCTGTAATCGTCGTAACGCACGGCACATTGAATTCCAGCGCAGCTTTGCGGATTGCCTTTTCGTCGTAATGAGACGCTTTCCCGAGCGGCGTATTGATAATCAGTGCGATTTCGCCCTGTCGAATAAGATCAGCGATATTTGGCCGGCCTTCGTTTACTTTGAAAACGTCTTTGCATTCGAGGCCGATTTCGCGTAGTCGCTTTGCAGTCCCAAAAGTAGCCACCAGTTCGAACCCTAACTTGCTTAGCCGCCGGGCAAGTATCGCTGCTTGACCTTTGTCCGCCTCGGTTACCGATATGAAAGCTTTGCCCATGAGCGGCAGCCGGAGCCCGGTTCCCTCCATTGCCTTGCCGTAGGCCTCGCCGAATGTTTCGCCGACACCCATAACCTCACCCGTCGAATGCATTTCAGGCCCCAGTATCGGATCGACTCCGGCAAATTTCTTGAACGGAAAGACCGGCGATTTAACGAAGACTTTCTTTACTGGCAGCACTTCCGGTAGCCGAAACTCGGCAAGCGGTTTTACGCCGGCCATCACGAGCGATGCGACCTTTGCAATCGGGATACCGGTTGCCTTGGCGACAAAAGGAACTGTTCTCGACGCTCGCGGGTTTACTTCAAGTACATAGACGCGATCGTTCTTAATTGCGAACTGGATGTTCATCAGGCCGCAGACGGCAAGCGCACGCGCTAGGATTTTTGTGTAATGCTGGATCGTTTCAAGGTGTTCGGCGGCGATCTTTTGCGCCGGCAAAACGCTAGATGAATCGCCCGAGTGGATTCCGGCTTCCTCGATATGCTCTTGAATCCCAGCAATCACTATGGCCGACTCGTCCGCAATCGCGTCAACGTCAATTTCTCCCGCTCGCTCTAGAAACTTGTCGATCAGAATCGGCCGCTCCGGCGAGGCATCGACAGCGGTCCGCATATATTCCGTTAGCGAAGCCTCATCATAGACGATCGCCATTGCCCGCCCGCCGAGCACAAAACTAGGCCGGACGACCACCGGATAACCTATCTCCACAGCAATCGCGCGGGCTTCGTCCGCAGAAACCGCAGTTCCGTTTGGCGGCTGCGGAATATTTAGTTCATTGAGCAAGGCGGAAAAACGCTTCCTATCTTCGGCAAGATCGATAGAATCCGGAGAAGTCCCAATTATAGGGACGCCTGCCTCGTATAATCGTCCAGAAAGATTGAGCGGCGTTTGTCCCCCAAATTGCACGATTACGCCGTCCGGCCGCTCGGTTTCGACAACGTTCATTACATCTTCAAACGTTAGCGGCTCAAAATAAAGCCGATCGGATGTATCGTAGTCGGTTGAAACCGTCTCGGGGTTACAGTTGACCATTATCGTCTCAAAGCCGGCATCGCGAAGCGCGAAACTTGCGTGGCAGCAACAATAATCGAATTCGATTCCCTGGCCGATTCGGTTTGGGCCACTACCGAGAATCATTATTTTCCGCCGCGTTCGTGGGTCGGCCTCGCATTCTTCCTCATAGGTCGAATACATGTACGGCGTGAAGGACTCAAATTCAGCCGCGCAGGTATCCACGCGTTTATATACGGGTGAGATGCCAAGTTGCTTGCGGCGGGCCCGAACCTGGCTCTCGGACGCTCCGGTTAGAAATGCGAGGCGCCGGTCCGAGAGTCCAAATTCCTTTGCAGAACGAAGATCATCGGGCGAATACGCTGAAAGCGGCCGGGTGCCCAAAAGAGCCTGCAACTCCATTACCTGTTTCAGTTGATCCAAAAACCAAGGATCTATTCGCGTAAGGCGATGAATCTCATCGATAGAGTAGTCGTTTTGGAGTGCGTAAGTTATGTAAGAAAAGCGTTGGGAATTTGGCCGCGCCAGCTTCCGCTGGAGTTCTTCATCCGGCACGTTAACGAGCCGCAGCGGCTTTACTGATTCCAGCGACCGGAGGCCTTTGAAAAGTGATTCTTTAAATGTTCGACCGATCGCCATTACCTCGCCGACGGATTTCATCTGGGTACCGAGGACGTCCTCCGCACCCGGAAATTTTTCAAATGCCCATTTCGGGATTTTGGTCACCACGTAATCTATTGTCGGCTCAAACGAAGCTGGTGTTTTCTTTGTTATATCGTTTGGGATTTCATCGAGTGTGTAGCCGACGGCGAGTTTGGCGGCGATTTTTGCAATCGGGAAGCCCGTAGCCTTGGAAGCCAAAGCGGAAGACCGCGAAACACGCGGGTTCATCTCTATAATGCGGATGTCGCCGTTTGCCGGATTAACCGCAAATTGGATATTCGAGCCGCCAGTTTCGACACCCACCTTACGGATACAGGCTTTTGCCATATCCCGCAGCATCTGATACTCGACGTCGGTCAGCGTTTGCGCCGGCGCTACCGTAATCGAATCCCCGGTATGAACGCCCATCGGGTCAAAATTTTCGATCGAGCAGATAATTACGACATTGTCATTGAGGTCCCGCATAACCTCAAGCTCGAACTCTTTCCAGCCGAGAATCGATTCTTCGACCAATATCTGGCCGACAGGTGAGGCAGCCAATCCACGGCGGGCAATTTCCTCAAACTCCTCAGGGTTGTATGCAGTTCCGCCGCCCGTCCCGCCGAGAGTAAAAGCAGGGCGAATGATTGCGGGATAGCCAGTTTGCGAAACAATTGCCCGCGCCTGCTCAATCGAATGTGCAAAACCGCCGCGCGGGGAAGGAATTCCGATTTCATCCATCGCCCTCTTGAAAAGTTCGCGATCTTCGCCGATTCTGATTGCTTCAATATTCGCGCCAATCAACCCAATATCGTACGTATCAAGAATCCCGGATTCGAAAAGGTCCACTGCAAGGTTCAGTCCCGTCTGGCCGCCTACGGTTGGAAGCAATGCGTCCGGCCGCTCTTTAGCGATTATCGCTTCCGCAGATTCCCTTGTAAGCGGTTCAACGTAAGTCCGATCGGCAATTTCCGGATCGGTCATGATTGTAGCCGGGTTAGAATTTACAAGTACAACCTCGAATCCCTCTTGCCGTAGTGCGCGGCAAGCCTGAGTACCGGAATAATCGAACTCACAGGCCTGGCCGATCACAATCGGGCCGGATCCGATGACCAAAATCTTTTTTATATCCGTTCGTTTGGGCATTACGCGATTTGTAGATCAACCTGTCAGTATAACCAAATCGCGCGCGTTGCAAAAACCGGGCGGGCTGCCGTTGGCGAGCTGGTGTCCATCGATCCCGCCACGCGACGCTGAGAGGCCGAAAAACCTCCAGCCGGCGAGCAACACTAACGCCAGAGCGATCGCTACCACCGCTACATAAAGCCATAAGCGAACACTCCGCCCTTTATCAGGGCCTGATTGAATATCGATGGCTGTTTGGTGTTCGCCGGAGGCTACGCGCTTGAGCATCGAAATCTCGGCAACCTGCTCCCGCCGCTCATCCGAATCGAGGAAATGGCTTTCAAACGCAAGCCGTTCTGCCTCGGGAAGGGCTCCTTCCAAATAATCCTCGATCAGCTCTCCTTCGATAGCGAAAAGCACCTCGGGAGCCTTTTCGTCTTCAAGTAATAATTGTTCGATTCTTTCTGCCTCTGTTTTAGTACTAAGTCCTAGAAGATACGCCTTCGCCGATTTGCGGTCTAGAGTCATTAGCAAACTGTGCCTCACGTAAATTTGCTGTAGAAATTCGGGAGGAAGTATTCGACAGCGTTTTCAGTTCTGGGAGGAATTTTCAAGACATTTTTTTAGCATACTTCGGATACGGAAAATACGAGTATGAAGCGCCGTGGTAGAAATCCCGAGCTCTCGTGCCATTGCTTTCCGAAGCTTTATACGATCCCGCTTTTCCTTACTGTAATACCGTAAAATCAGGTTCCTGTCCGCTTCCGGTAACCGCTCAAGGCATTCTTTCAGGTGATCTAGTTTGCCATCATCGTCGCAATCGCCGTTGGCCGGTCCTACAATCGGATGTGCACCCGATTCCAGACGCCGGAGATTCCTATCAACGCTTCGGTTATGCTCAAGAAATACCTTTGCGGCAAAACCGAATATGAAAGATGTAGGCTTTTTGTTTAGGTTCGGGTCGAAGTCTCCAATCTTTACAGCCACGCGGTTAAGAGTTTCATCCGCAAGCCCCGAGGAATCGATGCAGCCGCGAGCTTGAAAAAAACGGATCAACCCAAGACGTAAACGTTCGTAGAGCCGCCCCGCTTCTTCCCTGTCATCGGATAGCAGCGAGAGAAGTGCATCAAAGCCAGCTTGGTCAATTTCGTATTGCCGTTTCACGTTGTCGGAGTAGCGTGTTACGGAGATAAGTTTACATAATCTAATCAAAAAGAAAATACCACAAAAGCCATCAGGCGGGCGTCAGAATGGTATTTTCGGTACTCGGGGAATCTTGCTTTCGATTTTCTGCTTTACAGCGTCAATCACGATTTTTCCACTGATTACATCGCCGAGGCGACCGGCCATTGAAGGATTTAGTCGCTGCAGCCTGTCCTGAATCTTACGGGCCTCTTTCTTATTTCCTGTCAAATAGTAAATCTCGCCTAAATTGTATAGCCCGAACACATTACTGCCATCAAGAGCAGCTACACGCTGAAAAAGCGCAAGGGCACGGTTCAAGTCGTTCAATCCGCGGTATGCAAGCCCGAGTTGATTCATTGCAATTATCCATTCGCGGTTGATCTCAAGTGCTTTTTGAAGATATTTTGCCGCCGCGGCAAAATCGCCAAGCGAATTATTCGTCGATCCAAGATTGAGGAGGGCAGCCTCCATGTTTGGATCCTCAGTAACCGCTTTTTCCAGATACTCATTGGCGAGCTGGAGTTTTATCGTTGCGTCCTTTTCACGGTTTGCCGCTTTGTCCGCCCTCGCCGCGTTGTAGTAACCCCAGCCAACGTTATTGTTGTCGACAGGCCCGGGGCTAAGCTCACGCGCGGTGTTCAGACGGGCAACCGATTTGTCCCATTCATTTGTTTTTCCGAGACAGAAACCCCATTCGCTATAAAAATCCGGATTTTCCTTAAATCCGGGCTCCGCCAGTATGTAGTGTGCGTTAGCTTCGGCGTAGCGCTCGAGCTGGCGATACGTGCTAGCTAAATAAAACTGCGCTCGGTAATTTTCCGGCTCGAGGGCAACGACCCGCTGATAGGCATCAAGTGCACCGGCATAATTTCCCGCGTTGTAGAGAATTACGCCGAGGTCAAACCATGCGGCAGCAAATGACGGATTGACCCTGACCGCCTCGCGATAGCCGGCAATCGCCTTTTCCGAATCACCCATTTTGGCAAGAACACTCGCTCTTTGATATAGAGCAACGGAATTTTCTGGCTCGCGGCGAATTAAATCGTCACAGGCGGCAATCGCTTCAGAAAAACGGCCCTTGTCGGCAAGAATTGTCGCATAAGCCAAGATCGATTCGCTCGAATCAAAACCCGCCGCCTTTGCCTTGGCTATGTATGCTTCAGCCTCGTCCATTTTGCCAGCCGCGGCAAGAGCCAAGCCAAGCGGTAAGTAAACGGCGGCAAATTCGGGATCGATTCGGATTGCAGTCCGATAAGCAACTAGAGCCTTTTCGTCGTTACCGGCCGTGTCATAAAGATCGCCAAGCTTCGCAAACGCAGCGGCATTTTGCGGGTCGAGCTTTACCGCTTCTTCCAAAAAAGGAATCGCCGCGGAATTGTTGCCGGCACCGGCAACCTCGATTGCGTGCGCGGTAAGTGCCTCGCTCAGCCCCTCGGCAGCCTCCTTGTTTTGCGAATTAAGTTTCAGGGATTCACGAAAGTTTACAATCGCACCGGCAATTTCACCTCGCGAGAGTTGTCCTTCCGCCCGCTCAGCAAGCGAATTTGAAAGTTTTAGCCGTGCATTGCGCTCGCGTGCCCGAGCGCGCGCGATCGCTGCCGCTTTCGCCTTTGCTTGAGTAGCCTTTCGGCGGCGGGCCGCCTCGATTTGAGCTTTCAATGCTTCGCGCCTCGCCGCCACACCGCCTGCCGATTTCAAACCTTCCAGTGCTCGGCGTTCCTGCGGCCGTTTCCGTGAGCCGCGAAAGACAAAAACGCTCGCACCGCCGGATAGATCGTCCGTCGGCACCAAATCGCCCGAAGCCTTTACAACTAAGACTCCCGAAACTAGCGACCAAATGAGCGTCACCGCAAAAGCTTCACGTAATCGATAAACGGCAATCGGGATTTTCTTCATTGGTGAAACAGCCTCCTGAGATAGATTTACGCCCGCTAAAATTTACGCGACTAAAAGAGCTCAGCGTCAAACGGACGCTCGCCCCGCTAGATTTTTGCGAATCCTCGCATCAACATGCACTGTCCGAAATTATAAAACGCAGAGCGTAAGAAGGTCTAATTACCTTGCAGTTATCGGATTATCCGGGAGCACTCCATTCAGTTCTGATCGAAACCGATTAGCACTGGTTCCGGAACTAGGTCAATCGAAAACCGCTTTTGGACTTCATTCTGTATTTGCCGTGCGAGGGCTAAAATCTCCGCCGCGGTTGCTTTGCCTCGATTTATTATCGCCAAGGTATGATTTTCGGAGATCCCCGCGTCGCCGTAAGCGAATCCTCTCCTGAACCCGGCTTTTTCAATTAAGAAGGCAGCCGGTATTTTGAAGCCTTTGCCGAATGGGAAAAGTGGTATTTCGGGATAAATTGCCCTAAGTTCCGAGGCTTTTCCCCAACTTACGATAGGATTTTTGAAAAAAGAGCCGACACTGCGTGAATTTGGATCACGAGCATCGACAACCATCGATTTAGAACGCCGAATTTTCAGCACCGTCTCGCGCACGTCCTGCAGTGTCGCGTCGCAACCAGCAAAAACGTCGACCAGATCTTTGTAGGCAATTTTAGGCTTTCCGTCCGCATTGAGCTTGAATGTTACATTAAGCACGACGTATCGATCCCGCTCGGACGTATTAAAAATGCTGACCCGATAGCCAAATCCGCACCGATTATTTTCCAGTTCCACTATTCTGTTGAGTTTTCTATCGAAGCAATTTACGGAAACTATTGTCTCTGACACCTCTTGGCCGTAAGCACCTACGTTTTGTATTGGCGTGCCACCGACCGAGCCGGGGATCCCGCTCATACATTCGATGCCGGCTAAATTGCGAGACACCGCTTCTGCAACAAATTTATCCCACTCTTCGCCGGCGCCAGCAGTCGCAATAACCTCGTTGCCCGAACCAAAGCTAAACTCAAGGCCGGTGATCGCAATCCTAAGCGCAAGCCCGGCGAAGCCATTGTCCGCAACAAGTATATTGCTGCCGCCGGAAAAAACCATGATTGGAAGATTTTTTTCCTCAGCGAATTGAATCGCCGCGCCTACCTCATTGGGCTTCCCGGCTTCGACAAAAAAACGAGCCGGGCCGCCAACGCCGAGAGTTGTAAACGGCGCAAGCGGAACATTCTCCTTTATCACTGGCTCTTTCTGCTGTGACACTTGGCTTTGCTAGTAGATTCTCCGGATCGGACGCGGAATGGAAATCATTCCAAACTCAGCAGCGCAAAATTTCGAGAGCCGTCCTTGCAAAACGACTCTCGAAACGAGGTGTTTCAGGCGTCCGCAATCATTTACGCAGCGCGCCTTTCGTCATTAGATCAAGCTGCGCAGCCAGGTCGTTTCGGCCCATCTTCCGTAACGCTTCCCAGGATTTTCTCGCATCTGCGATGTTGCCGGACCGAAATTGCGATTCGGCCAGGTTGAAATAGGCCGCGGCAAAATTCTTGTCAACGGAAATAGCCTTTTTGAACTGCTCTATCGCTTCTTTGAATTTATCCTGCTTACGATAGGCGATTCCGAGTTCGTTTATGGCAAATGCCCATTTTGGTTCGGCCTTGACGACCTTTGTGAGAGCATCGACCGCCTTAGAATATTCACCGAGATCGCTCAACGCCATCCCATAGTTCAACAGGGCCCCCGTTACGTAGCCGGCGGAGTTTGCCTCAACAGCTTGCTGAAGGTACACCTTCGCTTTTTCGAGTTTCGGTCTGGCTTCCGCCGGGCGTCCAGCCGCGAGATCAGCCCGGGCGGCGTTATAATACGCCCAGCCAAGGTTAGCCGTATCGATACCGAGATTGCCAAGTTTGGCAGCCTGTTCGAGATAACTTACGGCCGCATCCCAACGGCAAGGTAATCGCTGAGCAATATTGACCTCGCATTGTTTTGCAACCGCGAACGCCGCCTTGCTGTACATATCGGCTGCATCTTCGCGGCTGAAACCCTCCTTTCGCTGTGTAAACATTGCCGCAAGGCTGTAATTTGCCTCCGCCTGATTATAATCTGGCAACTGCATATAAGCGTCCGCCAAATTATTGAACGCAACAGGATTCGTATTCTGTAAGCGAGTCGCCTGCGTAAATGCTTCGATCGCACCCTTATAATCGCCTTGGGTAAATTTTGCGCTGCCGAGTGCGAGAAAAGCTTCGAAGTAATTTGGCTTCAACCTGGTCGCCCGCTCATAAGCGGCAGTTGCCTCGGCAGGACGGTTCGCCCGAACGAGTGCCTCGCCGAGGAAATACTGCGTCTCAGCGTTAGATGGATTGAGTTCCGCAGCTTTCGCTAGTGTAGCCAGAGCTTCCGTATTACGGTTCTGCATTAGTCGAACGAGTCCAAGAAAATGCTGAGCCTGCGAATCGTTTGGAGAAATTGATGCAGCGCGGGTTAGATAGTCGTCGGCCTTGGCGATCTCGCCTTTTTGGTAATAGAGCGCTCCAAGCGGCGTGTAGATTTCTGAAAGGTCTTTGTCCGTCTTCAAAGCTTTCTCGTAATATGCGATCGCCTCGTCGTTGTTGCCAAGCTCCGTAAGAACTTCAGCAAGTCCAAAATATGCCGGTGCATTCTTCTCATTGAATTTCAGCGCTTCTTCAAAGAAAGTCTTCGCGATCGGAAAATTGTCTTTAACGAGTAAATCGTTGCCTTTTAGCGCAAGAGCTTCGCTCAGCCCATTTGCCGCAATTTTGTTGTCCGCCTTCATCGACAACGCCTCCCGAAAGAAATCGATGGCGTTATCATAATCGTTTCGATCCATATAGTATTCGCCAACGCCGGAAAAGAGTTTTGAGGCTTCCTCGCGCGGCATCTGTTTCAGTCTGGTATCGGGCGGCAAATTCTTCGGATCAACCGATGTAGTCCGTATTCGACGCGGATTCGTTTTTATAAAGTTTGTATACTGGTCGTTCACTCGCCGCGCTGAAGCGAGCCTTTCGCTCTTTGGACGGCTCGGACGCGCCGAGGACACAAATCGCCGCTGGCCAGGGGCAAAGTTACTGCGTAAAATAAAGACGCTCGAGCTGCCGGTTACGTCGCTAACAGGTATTATTTGTCCGAATATACTACTCTGCCCGGCAATCAATGCAAGCAAACCAGTAGAGGCAAAAAAACGCCGTGGGCTAAAGCCAAATTTAAACAATACTGAAATCACCATAAACTTTAATCTCCAGTAGGCATGAATGCCTCCGATTGCTCTTCTCAGACGCAGTCTGGACGTCGAATTTGCGCCCCATTGAGAGACTGAGCCGGCCTGGAGCACAGCTTGACCTAGCCAAACTATCTTAGCACCTTCGGCCGATTAACTGATACACGGCGAGAAATCGCGTCTTGCAAAATCGCAAATTTACCCGTAAATTAAATGCTTACCAACAATTAATTGTGGGTCACCGGCTTTCCTCGAGCCTGCCAATATCTTAGGGGAACGCATTGAGAGCCATTGCATTAAGCCGCCGGTGAAAATCCGTCATTAAAAGGAGATCTTGCCGAAGATGAAAGCTTACACAACGGAGAACATAAGAAATCTGGCTGTCATCGGACACGGCGACGCGGGTAAAACCCAGCTCGTCAGTTCCCTTCTCCACGTCGCCGGAGCAACAACTCGCTGGGGTAAGGTAGATGAAGGTACTACCGTTACGGACTACGATGAAGACGCTATTGCGCGGAAAATAACCTTAAACAACAATCTTGCCTATCTTGACTACAAAGAGACAAAAATCAACCTAATAGACACGCCGGGCTACGCCGCATTTGCCGCCCATGCGCGGCCTGCGCTTCGGGTTGCCGATTGCGCACTTGTCGTCGTCGACGGCGTTCACGGCATCGAAGTGCAAACCGAGAAAACCTGGCAATATGCCAACGAATTTCTTTTACCGCGCTTTATGGTAATCAACAAGGTCGACAAAGAGCACGCGGATTTTGGGCAGGCACTTGCAACCGCGACCTCGAGTTTTGCGAGATCGATCGTCCCTTTTACGCTTCCGATCGGGAAAGAGGGCGACTTTCGGGGCGTTGTCGACGTCGTGCATCAAAAGGCTTTCGAATTTGACGAACGCGGGAAAGCACGTGAAATTCCAATACCGGAAGCCGGTCGGGACATCTTCGAAAGAACGCGCGAGCGACTAATCGAGCTCGTTGCCGAATCGGACGACGCACTAATGGAAAAATACTTTTCTGAGGGAACGCTTCGCGAAGAGGATATTTATCCTAATCTCGCAAAGGCAATTGCAAACAGTAAGCTCTGCCCGGTCTACGCGGTTTCGGCAATTACACTTGTCGGGTTGCAGACTCTTCTCGACCACATCGTTGAATTTGCCCCGAACCCCGCTGCTCACGAAGCAGAGTACGGATTTGCTAACGCCGAAGCGAATGGCAATCGAGTTTCGCGCCGCTACTCCGACGATGAGCCTTTTTCGTCTTATGTTTTCCGTACGATCGCAGACCCATTTGCCGGCCGAATAAACGTCCTTAAGATTATCAGCGGCAAGGTTGCAGCTGATGCGACCGTTTATAATTCAACCCGCGACACGGCCGAACGGCTTGGCTCGCTGCATTACATTTCCGGCAAGAATCTAGAGAAAGTAACCGAAGCTCATACGGGCGACATCGTCGCCGTCGTAAAACTACGGGAGACTCAAACCGGCGACACTCTTTGCGAAAAGACCAATCCGATCGTCTATCCGCGGGTAGAATACCCCGAAGCTGCGATCGCTTTCGCAATCGAGCCCAAATCTCGGTCCGATGAAGAAAAGATTTCTGCAGCAATTCATAAGATTCTGGAGGAAGATCCCTCGCTGCATTTCGACCGTGATTCACAGACCAAGGAATTTATTCTCTCTGGCTCCGGACAGCTTCATATCGAAACGGTCGTCGATAAACTCAAAAACCGTTACCACGTCGAGGTCGCCCTCCATCCGCCGAAAGTACCTTACAAAGAGACGATAACCCAAAAGGTCGAAGTGCAAGGACGCCATAAAAAGCAGTCCGGCGGCCGCGGCCAATTCGGCGACTGTAAATGCATCTTTGAACCGCTCGAACGTGGAAAAGGCTTTGAATGGATCGATAAAATTTTCGGAGGCGCAATCCCACAGAACTTTCGGCCAGCAGTTGAAAAAGGAATCCTTGAAGCCGCACAATCCGGTTATGTCGCCGGCTATCCGATGGTAGATTTTCGCGTCACTTTGATCGACGGAAGCTATCACACCGTTGACTCCGACGAACATTCATTCCGCGCCGCCGGTCGGAAGGCTTTTCGCGCTGCAATGGAAAAGGCAAAACCCGTCTTGCTCGAACCGATAATGGATGTCGAGGTCTTTACGCCACAGGAGTTTTCGGGCGATATTATGGGAGATCTGAACAGCCGCCGCGGACGTGTTTCCGGAATGGATATGCGCGGGAAACAGCAAGTTATCAAGGCTAAAGTCCCGCTCTCGGAAATGCTCGATTATCAATCCAAGCTGAATAGCTTAACCCAAGCACGCGGGTCGTACCATATGCAGTTTTCGCACTACGACATTTTGCCCCATAACCTGGCTCAGAAAGTCATAGAAGAAGCAGTTGCGTCCGGCCGCGTCCGCGCGCACGAAGACGAAGACTAATTCTCTGCCCTTTTCGAGGGCGGCGCGCAATAGCGCGAATCGCGGTCCTTTGAGTGCGATCGACTTTAATTCAAAACTGCTGACGTTAATCGTGGTTTCCGCCCAATAACGTCAGCAGAAAATCATCTAAAAACCGCGATGCCTGAAATTTTGCCCTTTAACGCTCCCAACCGATCCAGTTTTTCCAAAAAAGCATCGTTCAAGAAAACTTTGGCAACGCCTTGCTTTATGCGGTTTGAGGCGAGCCATCGGCGGCGACACCTGATGCAAAGAGATTCGTCCGATTTTCATAACCATCACACGAATACTCCTGCGTCCATAGATTTCCCGACGGCCCGCCTTTCGCCTTCGTCAATCTTCCAAGAGCGTCAAACTCATACTCGCG